>CAZPMK010000006.1:0-65526 GCA_964587915.1 uncultured Clostridium sp. | reverse complement strand
ATATATTCCATTGCAATTCTCCTAAAATAACCGCTGTAAACGGTCGTTAACTTGTCAAGAGAATATTGAAATTTCCCCGAATTACGGCTCAGAAAACGGTCATTTTACGAATTTTTAACGGTGAGGACGAAAAAAAATAAAAAAACACTTGCATTTTTGCCGTTCTTATGCTAAAATCCATGTGTTATATTCCGGACAGACCGAAAGAGGTGACATTGATGAAGGAAGGAATCCATCCTAAGTACGAACAGACCACTATCCGCTGTGCTTGCGGTGAGGTTATCGAAACCGGCTCGACCAAGGCAAATATCCGTGTTGATATCTGCTCAAAATGCCATCCGTTCTTTACAGGTAAGCAGAAGCTTGTCGATACCGGCGGACGTGTTGATCGCTTCAACAAGCGTTTCAATCTTAACAACAACAAATAAGCAGGTTGAGCGGTGCATTTTGCGCCGCTTTTGCTTTATTGTCGGGGTGAACGAAAATGGACTGCTACAAAACCGTGAAAAAGCGGGCGAGCGATGAGTATATTGTTAAAAAATCACGCTTTATCGGATATGCCGCACCCGTTACCACCGTTAGCGAGGCGACGGACTTTATTGCCGAAATATCAAAAAAGCATTGGGATGCAACACATAATGTCTATGCCTATATTTTGCGTGACGGCGGCGTGAAACGTTTTTCCGATGACGGTGAACCGCAGGGAACGGCAGGAATACCGACACTTGACGTTCTCGAAAAGAGCGGCGTGACCGATTGTGCCGTGGTTGTAACACGCTACTTCGGCGGTATCATGCTCGGAGCGGGCGGGCTTGTGCGTGCCTATTCTCATTCCGCCTCCATTGCTTTGCAGGCGGCAGAAATCGTCAAGCGTACACTTTGCGACAGACTCAAGGTGACCTGTGACTACAATTTTTACGGCAGGCTTGCTTCACTCATTCCCGAGGGCGGAGGAATCGTTGAGGATACCGTTTTTGAAGAAAATGTAAGCGTTCTGTTTGTTCTTCCGCAACAGAGTGTCGGTGCGTTTAATGCCCGTCTTACCGATGTCGGAAACGGCAGATATTTTGCCGAAAAGGTCGGCGAGCTGTATGCCGATATGCCCGATTGAATTAAATGTTCTCCGTATAATTTTCTTGCTCTGAGGAACAATAAAAGCAAATATCGGAAGGATACGGAGGCTTTGAAATGCAAAACGAGGATTCCTATAAGCTGCTGCGTGAATGTAGTGCGGGCTTGAAAACGGCGATAGCTTCAATCGAGGAGCTTTCACCCTATATCAAGAATGAAAAGCTCGAAAAAATCCTGCAAAACAGCAGACAGGAGCACCGAGAGCTTGCTCAGACGGTGGATGAAATGCTTGACAAAAGGGACGGCGATTCAAAAGAGCCGAGTCCCATGGCAAAGGGTATGTCGTGGCTGAAAATAAATGCCGAAATGTCGTTTAATCCCACGGCGGCACAGGCGGCAAGCCTTATGACGGACGGGTGCGACATGGGGATAAAATCCATTCACAAATACCTTAATAAGTATTCGGATGCAAGCGATGAAATAAAGGATATGGCAAGGAGCATCGGCGAGCTTGAAGAACGGCTCGGAAAGGATATGCGACCGTTTCTGTAATCGAATTGACAAACGGGGCTTCTTGTGCTAAAATTCAGTTAAAGGATATTGGGCGTTAATGCGGGGAAAGTGCGGTGAAAATCCGTCGCAACAGCCATTGCCGTTACAGTCGGAATGCCTGCGAACGCTTTAATATTGTGAGACCTTCGGGCAAACGGAGGGTGTCACGGTTCAGCTCCGAAAAAGGGGCTGTTTTTGCCGTACCGTGCGCTTTCCGCAAACCGCGGAGGGCGCATTTTGTATTTTGAAAGGAAGAAGAAAATGAGACTCAGAAAAAGTGCAGCCGCCGTTCTTTCGGTAATTATGGCTGCGGCAATGCTTTTCGGCTGTGTTTCAACGGCTTTTGCTGCGGGCGATGGCAGTATCAGCGTTGAAATGAGCTTTTACGACGGAAGATTCGTCATCGCACCGAGAACCGTTGAGGTAAAGGACGGCATTGCGGAGGAATACGGCTATACCGTATCGGAAACCGACCATAACAAACAGCCGGTCAATTACATAACCGTTCTTGACGTTCTTGTTGCGGCACACAAGGCATATTACGGAGATGCTTTCACTCCCGAAACCGCCGAGACCTTTCTTACATACGGTACGGGCATGATAGGTAAGCTGTTCGGCTTCAAAAAAACGAGCGTTGGCTTTGCGGTAAACGATGCCTGCCCGAATGACGGAATATACAACGACATATATTACGGATACACCGGCTATGCCGCCGATACCGCTCCCGTTAAAAACGGCGACAAGGTGTCATTTTTTGCATATGCCGACAGTATGTGGAACGATTATTATACCGCCTTTGATTTTTCCGAAAAGACCGTTACCGTAGGCGATACGGTTGATTTTTCGGTAACCGGCTACAGCATTGCGTGGTACGGCTGTTCAAAGGAGGAGACCATAGCGGCAAGCACGATTCCCATGAAAGGACTTGCTCTTAAAAAGACAAGGACTTTTTCAAACAGCGAGACTGTTGCAGTGCGAAATGCTTATAAGCACGGCGTATGAAGCGGAAACGGGGAATACATATATTTATACAACCTACAATTCTCCGCCGGGAGGAATAACGGTCATAAAAGATAATGTGAACGGTACTCCGAGTGTAAGCGAGCTTTATATTCCCGAGGGCAACGCGGCGGCATATTGCATAAGCGGTATTGCGACGGGAAACGGCGGAGAGCTGTACTATAAAAACGATTCGGGAATGCTGTTTGCTCTCGAATACGGACAAGCTGAGGAAGAGCCGATAAAGGAGCCTTCTGTTTTTGAAAGGCTTTCGGGGATATTCAAAAGCATATTAAGAGCGATTATCCTCTTTTTTGAGGGGATATTCGGCTGAGAAATGAGGTGACGGGATGGGAGCTTTTTCACGCAGACACCCTGCGGTAAATATATTGTTTTTTGTGCTTGCCGCCATACCTGCGGCGTTGAGCTCTCACCCCGCCGTACTTTTCATATCGGTTGCGGCGGCTTTCGGATATTCCGTCAGGCTCGGTTGCAGAGCAAAACGCTCCGTGCTTTTGCTGATTTTGCCCGTGATTCTTACAAGTCTTGTGAACGGAATATTCAGTCACTACGGCGTTACGACGCTTTATACGCTTTCGAGCGGAAACAGAATAACGCTTGAAGCCTTTGTTTACGGAGCTGTCGCAGGAACCGCAATAGCGGCGATGCTTCTGTGGTTCGCGTGCTGGAACGAGGTTGTGACGGAAGATAAATTTATGTGCGTTTTCGGAAAATTCGCACCCCACACGGCACTTCTTGTTCTCATGGTTCTGCGATTTGTTCCGTTGTATTCACGCCGACTTTCAGAAACTGCCGCCGTTCTTTGCGTCGGAACAAAAAACAAGAGGACGGCAAAGCTCAAAGCATCTGTCAAGGCACTTTCGGGAGTTATGACATGGGCACTCGAAAAGAGCGTTGATACTGCCGATTCCATGAAATCCAGAGGGTACGGAGCCGGGAAAAGAAAGAGCTATTCACGCTTTCGCTTTTCGGCAAGAGACGGTGTGCTGACTGCTTTCATTATTGTATGCGGTGCGGCTTTTATTGCAGGAGCGGTTACGGGAAAGCCGGAGGCTTCGTACAATCCGATAATATATGTGGAAATGCCGGACTCAGCGGGAATGATTGCGGCGGTTATGTACGCCCTGCTGTGTTTCACGCCGCTTATTTATGATGCCGAGGAGGAAATAAGATGGAACAAATCCTTTTCAAAAATTTAACATTTACATATCCTCTGACGGGCAAAAAGGCTCTCAGCGGTGTGACTCTCGGCGTAAAAAAGGGGGAGTTTATTCTGCTGTGCGGCAAAAGCGGCTGCGGAAAAACCACGCTTTTACGGCATCTTAAAGCACCGCTTGCTCCCGAGGGCAGGAGAGACGGCGAGGTGCTGATAAACGGCAAGAGCGTGTTCGACATGGCTGCGGCGGAGAATGCACATACCGTCGGCTTCGTCATGCAAGACCCCGAAATGCAGATCGTCACCGATAAAGTGTGGCACGAATTGGCGTTCGGTCTTGAAAATACGGGAGAAGATAAAAATGAAATTCGCCTCCGAACAGCCGAAATGGCGGCATACTTCGGAATGCAAAATATATTTGATAAGAAAATCGAGGAGCTTTCGGGCGGACAAAAACAGCTTTTGAATCTTGCGAGCGTTATGGTCTGCCATCCCGAAATCCTGCTTCTCGATGAGCCGGTGTCTCAGCTCGACCCCGTTGCGGCGGAGAATTTTATTTCCGCAGTTGCAAAAATCAACAGGGAGCTGGGCGTTACCGTTGTTATGACGGAGCACCGTCTTGAAGAGGCGTTTGCTCTTGCGGACAGAATAATTCTTATGGACGAGGGAGAAATAACGCTTGATGCACCTCCGAGAGAGCTTTGCGAAAAGGAGAGAAAAAACGATTTTCTTACCCTTGCAATGCCCGCTCCCGTGAGAGTGTTTTCACAGCTTACTCCGAACGAAAAAATGCCGCTTACCGTGCGTGAGGCGGCACAAAGACTGAATGAGCTTATAAAAGAACCCGAATTTACGAAAATAAATCAAGCACCGAGGCTTTCCGACAAAACGGCGGCGGAGCTTAAAGGCGTTTGCTTCAGATATGAAAAAAACGGCTCGAATATCATAAATGAGCTGACGATGAAAATCCCCGAGGGCTGTGTGTTCTCCGTTCTCGGAGGCAATGCCGCAGGAAAATCCACGCTGCTTAAGCTGATTGCGGGCATACTTCCGGCACAAAGCGGAAAAATCAAATTCTTCGGCAAGGAAAGAAAAAAATCCGATATACGAATAGGCTATATGCCGCAGAATCCGCAAACTCTCTTTACGGAAAATACATTGCGTAAGGAGCTTGCAGGAGAAAGAATGCAGGAAGCGGCACGACTCACGGGGCTTACGGAGCTTCTCGACAGGCACCCCTACGATTTGAGCGGCGGCGAACAGCAAAGGGCGGCACTTGCAAAGCTGCTTATCGACGATCCCGAAATATATCTTCTCGATGAACCGACCAAGGGCATGGACTGCGAATTTAAGCAGAGCCTTGCGGAGCTTTTCGGTCAGCTTACGGCAAGAGGAAAAACGGTCATAACGGTTTCACATGACGTTGAATTTTGTGCCGCCGTTTCAGATGTCTGCGTAATGCTTTTTGACGGAGAGGCTGTCGGGGCTTCCGATGTCAGGAGCTTTTTTGCGAAAAATTATTTCTATACCACGGCGGCAAGCAGAATGTCGAGAGGTCTGTTTGAAAATTCTATTACAGATGCGGATGTGACGGAGCTGTGCAGAAAAAATATGTCAAACTGAATATCGTTTCGGCGGCTTTAACCGTATTGCTGATAATTGCCGCAGTTGCAATGGCCGGCTTTTTTGAGGGCACAAGATATTGCTATATCCTTGCAGCGGTAATAATTGCGGCGGCGTGCATTCCGTTTTTTGTATCGTTTGAACGGCACAAGCCCTCTGCAAGAGAGCTTACCGTGCTTGCGGCAATGTGTGCGGCGGCGGTAGCTTCAAGAGCGGCGTTTTTTGCTCTGCCGACAATCAAGCCCATGTGTGCGATAGTGATAATAACTGCGGCTTGCTTCGGAGCACAGACGGGCTTTGTTGCGGGTGCGGTATCGGCGTTTGCATCGAATTTTATTTTCGGACAGGGAGTATTCACACCGTTCCAAATGCTCGGACTCGGAGCGGTGGGCTTTGCGGCGGGAATCGTATTTTCAAACAAGCGTTTGCGTGACAACCGACTCACTCTTTCCGTCATCGGCGGACTGCTCTGCTTCGTGCTCTACGGACTGATAGTTGATATTTCCTCCGTCCTGATGATGGCAACATCTTTTTCGCTCAAACAGATAATTTCAATATATGCCTCGGGAGTGCCGTTTACCGCCTCCTATGCGATAACGACCGCCGCGGTGCTGGCGTTGACAGGCAAGGGCTTTATAGAAAAGCTCGAAAGATTGAAGATAAAGTACGGTATGTACGGAGGTTTACAATGAAGAAAATAATTGCTCTTCTGATTACCTTTTCATTTTTGTTTTTCTGTGCTTCCTGTACGGAAAATACGGCAGACAGCCTCACCGAAACGGCAACGTCGAGCAGTACAGAGGTTACGGCGGAGGTGACGAGACAAACTGCCGCAGAGGAAACATCCTCGAGCGAAACGCAAGCGGGGACTTCTTTGAAGCAAACGAGCCGTCGCACGGAAAAAAGCACTCGGGAAAAGACAACGAAATCAACAACCGTCCGCTTTACGAAAAACGAAACGACCTCAAAATTTCAAAGCAGAATAACCACTGCAAAAAAGCCGACCACCACACGAAAACCGAAAACCACTGCTTGCGAAACTACGAGTGTCCCGACAACAACAAAAAGATACACCTCCGTTCCCGAAACAACCGAGGCGGCGGTAAAATACTGTACGGTGTCCGTATCCTGCGTTAAGGCACTTGAAAACAAAGATAAGCTCAAAAGCGGAAAGGAGCAGTTCTTGCCCTCCGACGGATATATTCTGCATGAGGTGAAAATGAGCTTTACACAAGGTGAAACGGCGTTTGACGTTTTGAAAAGAGCCTGTGCCGAAAATGTCTGCACCGACGGGTGCGTATACTGCCGTTCGCAGGGCATTCAATACGAGGCGAGCTTCAGTGCGGGGTACGGCAATTGGTATGTTGAGGGAATACATCAGCTTTATGAAAAGGATTGCGGCTCACGCTCGGGCTGGATGTACCGTGTCAACGGGAGCTTCCCGAATTACGGAAGCAGTGCCTACACCGTCAGAGACGGCGACCGAATTGAATGGATATATACCTGCGATCTCGGAGAGGATATCGGAGCATAATTCCGTCCTTGCCGTATTCTTCGGAATGCGGCGGGGATTTTTTTCATATTATTAGATGACCGCTGAAAAGAATTTTGGAGGAGCAATATGGAAAACGGAACCGAAAATACATTTTTACCGAGAACACGCAGAGAGGAATACACAAGCCGATTCCGCTTTACGGATGAGGACGAAAAAAGAGAGGGGCGTAAAAGTAAAAAGCCGAAAACCAAAACCGACAGCCTTGTGAGATTGCTTGCACTTCAAAGTGTGCTGTGCATTATCGTTGCGGCGGCGGTGTTTGCCGCTTCAAAGCTCAGCCCGAATACATATGAGCGTATGAAAAACGATTATTCGGGGATAATGTCCGAAAACATGAGCATCGGTCAGGTATGGGAGCAGATAAAAAATGCGGCATCGTATGCAATGAAGCCTGCGACTCGGACGGCGTCAGAGCCGGCAGCGGAGGAGAAAACGAGCGAAGAAGCATCCGTGACGGCAAGTGCCGAGGTGACGATGAACATTTTTGAGGCGGTAAGTGACGAAACGGGCGAAAGAGTTGCCGTGGGCGAAATCGGAGAGGGCTCGGGCGGCGAGGATATCCGCTCATCGCAGACGGCAAGCGGAGTGTCCTTTGCACCGTATTATGTCAGCACCTCACCGGTAATGCCGGTGAAAAATGCACGGAGAACATCACGCTTCGGCTACAGAACAAACCCGATATCGGGTAATTACGGCTTCCATACGGGACTTGACCTTGCGGCGGCACAGGGCACACCCGTTGCGGCGGCTTTTTACGGAGAAATTGAGGAGACGGGAGAAAACGATGTTTGGGGAAAATATGTCTTAATGCGGCATTCGGCTTCGTTCGAGACCTATTACTGCCACCTTTCCGAAATATATGTGAAGCAGGGAAGCGTCATAAGACAGGGCGAAACTCTGGGACTTGTCGGCTCAACGGGCTGGTCAACGGGTCCGCACCTGCATTTTGAGGTTAGGATAGACGGCGTGAGAGTCGATCCCGAAACGTTGCTGTTCCCTGAAGAAAATGAAAGCTGAAATAGGAAAAACAAGACTTAAAATCAATGTTTCCTTTGCCGCCGCCGTAACGCTTACATTGATTCTTGACGAAAGCGGAGTCAGCTCGGCGGCTCTGCTTTGCTGCATTGTTCATGAGGCGGGACATTTGATATGCCTTGCCGCAATGGGAGAAAGACCGTCGTTAATAGAGCTTTCATTTTACGGCATCAAGCTCGAAAGAAGCGGCGTACTTTCGAGTCGAAACGGCGAAGCGTTGCTTTATATCTGCGGTCCTGCCGCAAATCTGATTTTTTCCGCATTGCTTTTTTTGTTCGCAAACAGGCATGATTTTATGCGTTCATGTGCAATAATAAGTCTCGGAATAGGTGCGTTCAATATGCTTCCGTGCATTCCGCTCGACGGAGGAAATCTGCTTTTTACTCTTTTGGGAGGAACGCTTGAATATGAAAAAGCCGAAAAAATATCGTTCGGAATATCCGCCGCCGCCCTTGTCCCGCTTTGCTGTGCGGGAGTAATTCTGCTGATAAAGAACGGAAATATTACGCTCATCGGAGTTTCGCTGTATCTTTCGGTATGCGTTTTGATGAATAAAAAAGAAAATGACAGCATTAAGCTGTAGATTTTTCGCGAAAGATGTGTTACAATACAGCAAGAAGTTTATAATGGAGAGAAAAGCTATGTACCCTAAAGAAATAGAAAAATTCCTGCTCAGCGTTCAAAAACCCGGCAGATATACGGGCGGCGAGCTTAACAGCGTTGTCAAGGATAAATCCGAAATTGATATCCGCTATGCCTTTTGCTTCCCCGATACATATGAAATAGGAATGTCGCATCTCGGCATGAAGATACTCTATTCTCTTGTAAACGCAAGGGAGGATGCGTGGTGCGAGCGTGTTTTTGCTCCCGATGTCGATATGGAAAAGATAATGCGTGAAAATTCCGTGCCGCTGTATGCACTCGAAAGCGGCGAAGCAATAAAGGATTTTGACCTTATCGGCTTTACCATGCAGTATGAGCTGAGTTATACCAATGTTCTGAATATGCTTGACCTTGCGGGACTTCCCGTGAGGTCAAAGGACAGAACGGCTCTTACTCCGATAGTCATTGCGGGCGGCACCTGCGTTTGCAACGCCGAACCGATGGCGGAGTTTTTCGATATCACTCTTCCCGGTGACGGAGAAGAGGTTACGAACGAGCTTATAGATTTATTAAAGGAATATAAAGCCAAGGGTGCAACGAAGCAGGAATTTCTTGTTGCCGCCGCACAGATTAAGGGCGTGTATGTTCCGTCACTTTACGAGGTCGAATATAACGAGGATAACACGGTTAAATCCGTTACCCCGACCTGCGGTGCTCCCGCAAAGGTTGAAAAGAGAAATGTTGCCGATTTGGATAAAATGTTCGCTCCGTCCGAGTTTGTCGTGCCGTTTCTCGAGGTGGTTCACGACAGAACGACGGTTGAGATTTTCCGAGGCTGTATAAGGGGCTGCCGCTTTTGTCAGGCGGGCTTCCTCAACAGACCGCTCAGAGAAAAATCTCCCGAAACCGTTGAAGCACAATGCCGTTCGATATGCGAAAAAACGGGCTACGACGAAATCTCCTTGTGCTCCTTGAGTACAAGTGACTATCACGGGCTTGAAAAGCTGATAACGAATATGCTTCCGTGGACTCTCAAAAACCAAATAAATATCGCATTGCCCTCACTCAGAGCCGATAATTTTCCGAAAGAGCTTATGGAACAGCTTAATGCGGTACGCCGAAGCGGACTTACGTTTGCACCCGAAGCGGGCACTCAAAGGCTGCGTGACGTTATAAACAAAAACATCACCGAGCAGGAGGTTCTTTCAACGGCGGCACAGGCTTTTGCGGGCGGCTGGACGGCGGTAAAGCTCTATTTTATGATAGGCTTGCCCACCGAAACGGCAGAGGATATAAAGGGCATAGCCGACCTTGCACAGGCGGTTGTTGATGAATTTTATAAAAACGAAAACAAGCCGAAAGGCAAGGGCGTAAACGTCAGCATAAGCGTTGCATCCCTTGTCCCGAAGCCTTTTACGCCGTTCCAATGGGAAGCACAAAACAGACCGGACACGCTTATTGAAAAGCAGAATTTTCTGATATCCTGCGTCAAAACGAGAAAGGTCAGCGTTTCACGCCATGTTCCGTGGACGAGCTTTTTGGAGGGCGTATTTGCAAGAGGCGACCGCAGACTTTGTGACGTTATCGAAACGGCATGGAGAAAGGGCTGTAAATTCGACAGCTGGGAAGAACATCTCGACCGAGATAAGTGGATGGACAGCTTTGAAGAAAACGGCATCGACCCGTTCTTCTATACGGCGAGAAAGCGTGATTTTGACGAGATTCTTCCGTGGGATCACATGGACTACGGCGTTACAAAGGAATTTCTTATCAGAGAAAATATGAAAGCACACAAAGGTGAAACAACACCGTCCTGCCGAGAAAAATGTGCAGGCTGCGGTGCGGCGAGACTGAACGGAGGTGTATGCAATGAAACCCGTAAGAATATGGTTTGAGAAAAGCGGACTTGCCGTTTATACCTCCCATCTTGATATGAACCGTTGCTTTACCCGAGCGGTCAGGCGTGCCGAGATACCCCTGTGGTATACGGAGGGCTTCAATCCGCATCCCTACATTACCTTCCTTCTTCCGCTTCCTCTCGGACAGGAGGGAAAGCGTGAACCGCTGGATATCCGAATTGAGGACGACTCTCTTTCCTTTGAAGAAATAACGGACAGGCTCAACGCTGTCATGCCCGAGGGAATTAGAATTCTCGAATCCCGTGAGCCGATATGCAAATCGAACCAAATTGCCGCCGCCGAATATGAAATTTCAACCGAATTTTCGAGTGAGGGCGAGGCACAGGGCTTTTCTGCGGGAGCAACGGAGATAATCAATTCGGGAACTCTCAATGCCGAAAAGAGAAGCAAAAAGGGAATAAAGACCGTCAATCTCTGCGATATGGTACGCAGCTTTACCTGCGAAGCACGGGGAAACACGGTATATACCAAGGCAATCCTTGCGGCAGGAAGCAGTGTTAATCTTAACGCAGAGCTGCTGATGAATACTCTTTTTGCAGAGTTTGCCGCCGAGCCGGAGAAAAATACAATATCAAGAACACGCCTTTTGCAGGAAAATCTCGAAGTGTTTGAATAAGAATGAAAATAATTTTTTAAAAACGCTTTAAAACCTCAAAAAAACACTTGCATTCTTAATTATATTGTGGTATTATATTACTCGCATTTGTGCCGTCTTGATTCTCAAAGACGGGTTTTAATGCCGAAAACATTAAAGCGGGTGTTCCTCTTTCCGCCGCAGGCAGTTACGAACATCTGAAAAAAACGGAGGAAAATAATCATGGACGCACTCAAACTTATCGCACAGGATTCACTCAAAGCAGAGGTTCCCTCAGTAGAAGTCGGTGATACCGTTAAGGTTCACGTTAAAATTCGTGAGGGTGACAAGGAAAGAATCCAGATCTTCGAAGGCACCGTTATCGCTCGCAAGGGCTCAGGCGTTTCCGAAACCTTTACCGTTCGCCGCGTTTCCTACGGCGTAGGAGTTGAAAGGGTATTCCCCATTCATTCCCCCAACGTTGCAAAGGTTGAAACAGTCAGACACGGCCGTGTTCGCAGAAGCAAGCTCTACTACCTCAGAGACAGAGTCGGTAAGGCTGCAAAGGTCAAAGAACAGATCAGATAAACAGAGTGAGGGGTGTAACAGCTTTGCGGTTGTTACACCTTTTTGCATTTTTTACGGGCAGGTGAGCATAAATGAGACGGACAGAAGAATATTGGGTCAAGCACGATGAAACCAACGGTGCCGTTTCGTTATGCTTTGATATTGTTGATGCCGCCAAAAGTGCCATAATTTTTGTTTTGGTCATATTCGTTTTCGGACTGCGTGCCGTCGGCGTTGAGGGCTCTTCAATGTATCCAACGCTGCACGACGGAGATTGGGTCGCCGTTAGAAGCGTCACGATGAATCCGAAGCGGGGAGATATCGTTGTCGTAACTCAGCCTTGGGAAAGAAATGTGCCGATAATCAAAAGAGTAATTGCCGTCGGCGGTGATGAGGTGTATATTGATTTCAATGCACATGAGGTCTATGTCAACGGCGAAAGGCTCAACGAGGAATATATCGCAGAGCCCACCTCTCTTTACTACGATATTAAGTTCCCCCTTGTTGTTGATGAGGGCAAGCTGTTCGTTATGGGCGATAACCGCAATGATTCCCTTGACAGCAGGTCGAGCACGATAGGTCTTGTTGATGAGCGGTATGTATTCGGCAAGGCGGAATTCAGAATGTCTCCGTCGGGAGATTGGAAAATTTACAGTGACAGCGAGGGCTGAGCATGAAAGAGAAAAAAGAAAAAACAACCGCAATGAGCTTCATTTTTGATATGGTTTCAATAATCGCAACCGCAATCGTGACGGTGTGCTTTGTGTTTATTTTTGCATTCCGAACCATAGGCGTTGTGGGAAGTTCCATGTATCCAACGCTTTTGTCGGGTGACAGAATAATTTTGTCCGCCTTTGATTTTGCTCCCAAACAGGGCGAAATCGTCGTGACGGGTCAGCCGTCAAAGAACGAGCGGATAGCAACAACGCTTGTAAAACGCGTTATTGCCGTTGAAGGTCAAACGGTGGATATTGATTTTACCAAGGGAATTGTTTATGTTGACGGTGAACCGCTTGACGAGCCGTACACATACGAGCCTACCTACACAAGGGAGGATTTTGTCGGTCCCGTTACCGTCCCCGAGGGATATGTGTTTGTCATGGGAGATAACAGAAATAACTCGACGGACAGCAGAAGCAGCTATGTCGGAATGATAAGAACGGATTACATACTCGGGAAGGCGGTTTTCAGCGTTTCTCCCGAGAACGGATTTAAGATGAATTGATATGAACGAAAAGGTTATACAATGGTATCCCGGTCATATGGCAAAAACCAGACGGCAGATGAAAGAGAGCCTGCCGCTTATTGATGCCGTGTGCGAAATTGTGGATGCGAGAGTTCCGGAGAGCAGCAGAAATCCGGATCTCGATGACATAATCGGCACAAAGCCGAGAATTGTTCTGCTGAATAAATGTGACCTTGCGGACGAGAGAGCAACGGCACGCAAAATCAAGGAGCTTTCCGAAAAAGGGATCACGGCTCTGCCCGTTGACTGCCGCAGCGGAAAAGGGCTTGAACGCTTTGAGCCTGCGGTGCGTGAGGTACTGAAAGATAAAATAAAAGCAAATACCGAAAAGGGTATGGCGGGTAAGCCGCTTCGCGTTATGGTTGTTGGAATACCGAATACGGGAAAATCCTCTTTCATAAACCGTCTTGCGGGCAAATACCGTGCCAAGGTTGCGGACAAGCCCGGCGTGACGAGAGGAAATCAGTGGTTTTCAATCGGCTCGGGTATTGAGCTGCTCGACACCCCCGGCGTTTTGTGGCCGAAATTTGAAGACCCGCAGGTCGGCTTGAAGCTCGCTTTCATCGGCTCCATTAAAGAAACAACGCTCGATATTCAGGAGCTTGCCGTGAGCCTGCTTTCCGTCATGCAGAAAAATTATCCCGACAGACTTATGCAACGCTACAAGCTGGAGGAAATCGAGGATATCGAAGAACCCTATGTTTTGCTTGAAATGATAGCGGCAAAAAGAGGCATGCTCCTCAGAAAGGGCGAGTATGATACCGAAAGAGCGGCGGTAATGCTTCTTGACGAATACAGAAGCGGCAAGCTCGGCAAAATAACGCTCGACTGATACCGCACGGAGGGAAGATATGAGAAAGAAAATGGCAATTTTTCTTGCCGTAATAATCGCTTTGGATGTCGTTTCTCTCGGAATAATATTCTTTACGAGAAACACA
Organism: uncultured Clostridium sp.; assembly: GCA_964587915.1. Lineage (GTDB taxonomy): Bacteria > Bacillota > Clostridia > Oscillospirales > Acutalibacteraceae > CAG-177. The sequence goes on along the minus strand of CAZPMK010000006.1, from coordinate 51,667 downwards.
TCGAGACCTGATATAAGCACCGATGCAACACCGGGAGCCGATCCCCTTGTTTCAAGCACTCAGGAATTGCTTTCAAGAGTCAGCTTTGTTGCGGTCGGAGATAATTTGATTCACGATACCGTTTACGAACAGGCGGCGGCACGCTCGAGCGGAGGCTACGATTTTTCCTATGCATACGAAAATGTCGCCTCCCGTATCAAGGAGCCGGATATTGCGATTTTGAATCAGGAGACCATAATTTCCACAGAGCATAACGTTTCAAGCTATCCCATGTTCAATTCTCCCGTCGAGGTCGGCGAAGAAATGCTGAAAATCGGCTTCGATGTATTCAATATTGCAACGAACCATTCGCTCGACTGCGGTGAAAAGGGTCTTATCTCGGCAATAAATTTCTGGAAAAGCAAAAATGTGATTACCACGGGAGCTTACCTCAATGAGGCGGAGCGTTCTCAGATAGCAATCAACGAGGTCAACGGCGTTAAAATTGCGTATCTCGGCTTCACCGAATCAACAAACGGCTTGAGTCTCCCCGATGATACAGAGGTTGTGCTTGTCAGGGCGTCGGACGAAACTTTGCTTCAAGAAAAGATAATGCGTGCAAAGCAGGCGGCAGATGTCGTTGTCGTGAACGCTCATTGGGGCAATGAATATACTCATGAGCCTACACAGGAACAGCGTGACCTTGCACAAAAGCTCGCTTCATGGGGTGCGGATGTCATAATCGGAACGCATCCACACGTAATTCAGCCCGTTGAGTACATAGAAAATACCGACGGCAGAAGAACTCTTGTTGCGTATTCACTCGGCAATTTTATTTCGGCACAGAACCGAGGTCCGAGAATGCTCGGCGGTATGCTGAATTTTGATATCGTCAAGAATAACAATACGGGAAAAATCGAGATTGAAAACGTCGTATTCTCGGGCGTTGTCACGCATTACGGGTACGGCTCATCGAATATTCGCATTTATATGCTTGACGATTACACCGAGGAGCTTGCTTCAAAGCACGGCGTAAAATCCAAAACGGCGAGCTTCAGCCTGCAATATCTCAAGGATATTGTGAATGAAGTGATTGACAGGCAATTCTTAAAATAAAAAAATCGGGCTGTGTTTTATGGCACAGCCTTTTTTGAAATTCGGAGGAAATATGGATTTTGAATATGAAAAATCGGCGGCGGCAAAGGGATATTTGAGCGTATGCGGCGTTGACGAGGCGGGGAGAGGTCCGCTTGCGGGTCCCGTATATGCGGCGGCGGTTATATTGCCGACTGACTGTGTTATCGAGGGCTTGAACGATTCCAAGAAGCTCAGCGAAAAGAAAAGAGAGGCACTTTTTGATATTATCAAAGAAAAGGCTGTCGCATACAGTATTGCAAGTGCATCTGCACGGGAAATTGATGAAATCAACATTTTGCAGGCGACTTTTCTTGCAATGAGCAGAGCTGTTGAAGGCTTGCAGATTAAGGCGGATTATGCCATCATTGACGGAAACCGTATGCCCCCGCTTGAAATTGCAGGAGAGACCCTTATAAAAGGTGATGCACTTTGTCCGAGCATTGCGGCGGCATCAATTCTTGCCAAGGTGAGCAGGGACAGATATATGTATGAGCTTGACAGAGAGCTTCCGCAATATCAGTTTGCAAAGCACAAGGGCTACGGAACAAAACTGCATTATGAAATGCTCGAAGAATACGGAGCATCGGAGCATCACCGAAAAACATTTTTGAAGAGCTTTTACGGAGAAAGAAAATGATACGGAATAAATCGGGCGTTTGGGGCGAGGTTTACGCCGCAAGATATCTGCGTGACCACGGTTGCCGTATACTCACCTCTAACTTTGTTTCCCGCTTCGGCGAGCTTGATATCGTTGCTCAAAAGAAAAACACCTTGATGTTTATCGAGGTCAAAACAAGGAACGTTGCAACGGAAACGAGACCCATGGAGGCGGTCGATTTTCTCAAGCAGGAAAGAGTAAAATCGGCGGCGATAAGTTATATCAGAATGACAAAATTTGATTGTGATATACGATTCGATGTTTGCGAAGTTTATCTCAATGATGATATGACCCTTGAAAGCATAAACTATATTGAAAATGCGTTTCAGTAACGCCGACGGGAGGGTATATGAGGCTTTTTGACTTGCATTGCGACACGGCGGGGGAGTGCTTCAACAGAAAAATTCCGCTTTTGGAGAACAACTTGCACATAAGTCTGTGTAAAGGCGAATACCTTGACAGCTGGACTCAGGTTTTTGCAATTTGGATACCCGATAATCTGCGAGGCGAAAAGGCAAGGGAATACTTCTTTTCCGTACTCGGAAATTTCAAATCCGAAATAGAGCTGAATTTTGAGAAAATCGAGCTGTGTCAACGGATTGCAGATGTTAAGCCTACGCTTAACAGCGGTAAATGTGCCGCAATTCTTGCCTGCGAGGGTGCATCTCCATTCGCCTTTGACGGCGGAATACAGATGGCTTTTGACTGCGGTGTAAAGCTGATAACCTTGACATGGGACGGTGAAAATGAAGTCGGCTTCGGGTGCCAAAGCGGCAGCAAAAACGGCTTAAAACCGCTCGGAAAGTCCCTGCTTTCCGAAATGGCTCGGCTCGGCATTGCGGCAGATGTCTCACACCTCAACAAAGCGGGCTTTTACGATGCCGCAGATACCCCTGTTAAACTGCTTGCCTCCCATTCAAACAGTAAATCCGTTTTACAAAATACAAGAGCAGACAGCGAAGCGAAATTCTTTTCATGTCGCAGAAGTCTCGATGATGAGCAGATAAAGCTCCTCATTGAGAAAAACGGCTTAATCGGTTTGAATTTCTACCGCAGTTTTTTGGGTGACGACGGAGATGACGGCTTTGAGGCGGTCTACCGCCACGCTTCCCATATACTTTATCTCGGTGCTGAAAACGCCCTTGCCCTCGGCTCGGATTTTGACGGCTGTGAGATAAACAAAGAGCTTGCAGGAGTTGATAAAATTCCGTTTTTACGAGATTATCTTTCACGCAAGGGCTTTGACGATGCCCTGCTCGATAAAATTTTCTTTGAAAATGCCGTTAAATTTTTTGAAAATCTTGCATAACGGCAGTCTAATATGATATAATCAATAAATCTACAATTATTGTATTAAGGATGATGAAGATGAATTATGTAAGCACACGAGATACCGATGTCCGAGTTTCGTCGGCTCAGGCAATAACACGCGGTATTTCCGCAGACGGCGGATTGTTTGTACCGGAGGAATTTCCGGCAGTCAGCCCCGAAAAAATCGAGGAGCTTTCAAAGCTCGATTATATCGGCAGAGCAAAGGAGCTTCTTTCGCTCTATTTGACCGATTTTACAAGTGAGGAAATTGATTCCTGCGTCAGAGGTGCTTACGAAACGGGCTTTTCGAGCAAAAAGGTCGCACCGCTTGCATCGCTCGGGGACGATACGTATATTCTTGAGCTGTTCAAGGGTCCCACTTGTGCTTTCAAAGATATGGCACTTCAAATTCTCCCGAGGCTTCTTACCGTCGCAGGCGGAAAAGCGGCAGCGGGAACGGAAATAGTCATACTTGTTGCGACCTCGGGCGATACGGGAAAAGCGGCTCTTGAGGGATTTAAAGATGTAGAAAATACAAGGATACTTGTGTTCTATCCCGAGGATGGAGTAAGCCCGATGCAGAAGCTCCAAATGTGTACTCAGGAGGGTAAAAACGTTGCCGTGTGTGCGATTGAGGGCAATTTTGATGATGCACAGAGCGGCGTAAAGCGTATTTTTACCGATAAGAGCATAGCAGAAAGGCTTGCCGCCGAGGGCATGGCTTTTTCATCTGCAAACTCCATAAATTGGGGCAGGCTCGTTCCGCAGATAGTCTACTATTTTTCGGCTTACTGCGATCTTATTGCGGACGGCAAAATCAAAAACGGCGATAAAATAAATGTCGTTGTTCCCACGGGAAATTTCGGCAATATCCTTGCCGCATATTACGCACGCAGAATGGGCTTGCCGATAGCGAAGCTGATTTGTGCTTCAAACAGCAATTCGGTTCTTACGGATTTCCTCAACACGGGTGTGTATGACCGTAACCGTGAATTTTTCACCACCGTATCTCCGTCCATGGATATCCTTATTTCAAGCAATCTTGAAAGACTTTTGTATGCTCTTGCGGGCAGTGAAAAGGTTAAGGAGTGGATGAACAGTCTTTCCGAATGCGGAAAATATGAGGTGGATTCCGACACCCTTGCGAAGCTCCGTTCTCTTTTTGCGGCAGGCTTTTGCAACGACGATGAGACTAAGGCGACAATAGCCGACGTGTTCAAAAACAAAGGTTATCTCTGCGATACTCACACCGCCGTTGCCGTTAAGGTTTACAGCGATTACAAAGCGAATACCGGCGATATGACTCCAACGGTTATCGCTTCAACGGCAAGTCCGTTCAAATTCAGTGCCGCAGTGCTTGAAGCGGTTGACGGCAATGCTTGCGGACTTGACGAGTTTGAAATGGTCGAAAGGCTTGCCGAGGTCACGGGTCTGTCCTGCCCCGAACAGCTTGCGGGTTTGAAAAACAAGACCGTCAGATTCAATTCCTGCTGTCCGAAAGAGGAAATGACAAAAGCCGTATTCGATATGCTCGGAGTTTAATCGGCACAGCCGCAGCTCTTACCGGCGGCACCGTCATTCAGCTTAAAGGTTGAGCATTGTGTTTCGCCGCAGCGGCAAGCGGAGGAATTACCAACCTCAATGCCGGCGGCAGAACAGGTAGTTTCTCCCTTGTGGTAAGCACAGTTTTTTACAAAACAGGTGATTTCTTCGTTTTTGTTGTTCATTTCGGTCTTCCTTTCTCAGTTTTCGGATTGCTCCGTAGTGTTATTATGAACCGTGCTCACGCAAATATTTCAAGAAAGGATATGTCTATGGCACTTTTCGCTATCGGTGATACGCATCTGTCGCTTTCAACGGGTAAAACGATGAATGTTTTTAACGGGTGGACGGATTACGAAAAACGGCTTGAAAGCAATTGGCGGCGGCTTGTTCGCGAGGATGATACCGTTGTTATTGCGGGCGATGTTTCGTGGTGCATGGATATGGAGCAGGGAACTGCCGATTTTGAATTTCTTGAATCCTTGCCGGGGCATAAGCTGCTCATGAAAGGAAATCACGACTATTGGTGGTCAACGAAAAAGAAAGCCGATGAATACTTTGAACGCCACGGATTTTCCACTCTCGATATCTTGTTCAACAATGCGTATGCGGTCGGGAATATAGCCGTTTGCGGAACGAGAGGCTGGTTTTTCGATGCCGAAAGCGATGCCGATAAAAAAATCGTTCTCAGAGAGGCGGGCAGACTTCGTCTTTCGATAGAGCAGGCAAAGGCAACGGGACTTGAACCCGTCGTTTTCCTGCACTATCCGCCGCTCAATCAGTCGCACAAATGCAATGAGATATATGATGTCCTGCTCGAGGAGGGGATAAAGCGGTGCTTTTATGCACATCTTCATTCTTATTCCCATTCAACGGCTTTTATCGGAGAGAGTGACGGCATCAGCTTTTCGTTGATTTCAAGCGATTTTTTGGGCTTTTGTCCCAAGCATATCTACGAAAATATGTCATTTTGAACAAAACTTCCGCATTAAAAACGAAAAAATGCACTAATATAAAGAAAATACAAATATATATGGAAATTTTCAAAAATATTTGATATAATCAATAGGTTAAAAGAACACAGCCGAAGCTCTTTCGGCTGAACGGAGGAATATAAAATGAGTTTAGTATCAGCAAACAAAACCGAGACAAACACCTATGCGGTGGAGCTTTCCGTTTCGGCAGAGGATTTCAAGGCTGCCGTTCAAAAGGCTTACATGAAGCAGAGAAAGTCGATAACGATTCCCGGCTTCCGTAAGGGTAAGGCTCCTTTGATGATGATTGAGAAGCTTTACGGCAAAGAGGTATTCTATGAGGATGCCCTCGAAATCGTTTTCCCCGAAGCTGTTCAGGCAGCATATGATGAAGCGGGCATTCATCCCGTTGATCAGCCCCGTGATGTAGACATCAAGAAGATGAGCACCGATGAGGGTGTTGAGCTTTCATTTAACGTAACGGTTAAGCCCGAAATAACCCTTAAAGCATATAAGGGTCTCACCGCGGAGAAATCCGACTCCAAGGTTACCGCAGAAGAAATTGACCACGAGATAGAGCATATGCTCGAAAGAGGCGCAAGAATCGTTGATGTTGACGACAGAGCGGTTCGTGACGGCGATATCGCAGTTATCGACTTTGAGGGCTTTGTTGACGGCGTTGCGTTCGAGGGCGGCAAGGCTGAAAAGTATAACCTTACCATCGGCTCCGGTTCATTTATCCCCGGCTTTGAGGAGCAGATTATCGGTCACAGCATAAACGACGAATTTGACGTAAACGTTACCTTCCCCGCAGAGTACGCTCCCGAGCTTGCCTCCAAGGATGCCGTATTCAAAATCAAGCTCCACGAAATCAAGTTTAAGGAGCTCCCCGAGCTTGACGACGAATTTGCCAAGGATATGGGCGAATATGAGACCGTTGACGAGCTGAAGAAGGGCGTTGAAGAGGATCTTCTCAAGAGAAAGCAAGACAGTGCTCAGCACGCTTTTGAGGATGCCGTTATAGATGCTCTTATCGCAAACGTTGAGGGCGAAATTCCCGAATGTATGTTTGAAAACAAGGCAGAGGAAAACATTGATTCCTTTGCACAGAGAGTAGGTCAGCAGGGCATTGACCTTGATACCTATCTTATGTATATGGGCATGGATAAAGAGACCTTTGAGGCTCAGATGAAAGAGCGTGCGGTTTCCGACGTAAAGCTCGACCTTGCCGTTGAAAAGATCATCGAGCTTGAGAGCATCAAGGCAAGCGACGAGGCTGTTGAGGCTGAATACGCAAAGATGGCTGAAATGTACGGCATGGAAGCAGATAAGATTAAAGAGCTTATCTCCGCCGAGACAGTTTCCGCTGAGCTTTCAAAGCAGGATGCAATTAAGTTTGTAATCGACAATGCAAAGGTAAAGAAGCCCGCCGCTAAGAAGGCTGCCGCAAAGAAGACCAAGGAAAAGGAAGCAGCTCCCGCAGACGAGGCAGAAAAGCCTGCAAAGAAGACTGCAAAAAAGGCAGCCGAAAAGAAAGATGCTGAATAATCGGCCGGTAAAGTAACTATACTTAATATGAATTTTGGAATAAACCGGTTGCACAAGCCGGTTTATTCTGTATGAAAGGATTGATTTTGATGGCAACGATGCCTTACGTAATCGAACAGACCAACAGAGGCGAGCGTTCTTACGATATTTTTTCACGCTTGCTCAACGACAGAATAATCGTGCTTTCAGATGAAGTCAACGACACGACGGCAAGCCTTGTCGTCGCTCAGCTCCTTTATCTTGAGGGACAGGATCCCGAAAAGGATATCAGCCTTTATATCAACAGCCCCGGCGGCTCCGTTACCGCAGGTATGGCGATATACGATACCATGCAGTATATCAAGTGCGATGTTTCAACCATTTGCATGGGCATGGCGGCTTCGATGGGTGCATTTTTGCTTTCATCGGGTGCAAAGGGCAAGAGATATGCACTGCCCAACAGCGAAATCATGATTCATCAGCCTCTCGGCGGGGCACAGGGTCAGGCAACCGAAATCAAAATTGTTGCAGACCATATTATCAAAATAAGAGAAAAGCTCAACCGCATCCTTGCCGAAAATACGGGCAAGAGCCTTGAGGAGATCGCAAGAGACACCGAGAGAGACAATTATCTCTCCGCACAGGAGGCTTGTGCTTACGGCTTGGTTGATAAGGTCATAGACAAGAGATAACAGGAGGCACAAAATGCCCGAAGATACCAGAAACGAAAGAACACGCGTTTCCTGCTCGTTCTGCCATAAAACGCAGGATCAGGTTGATAAAATCATTGCAGGTGACGGCGTGTATATATGCAACGAATGCGTTGATTTATGCTATTCCATAATGGAGGAACAGCCGTCGGGTCCCGTTCCGGGGCTTGACATAGCATCTCTCCCGAAGCCAAAGGATATCAAGGCAAAGCTCGATGAATATGTTATCGGGCAGGAGGAAGCAAAAATTGCGTTGAGTGTTGCGGTGTACAATCATTACAAGCGAATCGGCAGTACCGGTGCAACGAAGGTTGAAATCCAAAAGAGTAACATTCTGATGCTCGGACCTACCGGTGTCGGCAAAACAATGCTTGCACAGACGCTTGCAAAAATCCTTGATGTACCGTTTGCAATTGCCGATGCCACCACGCTCACCGAAGCGGGATATGTCGGCGAAGACGTTGAGAATATTCTTTTGCGGATAATTCAGGCGGCGAATTTCGATATAGAGCGAGCCGAAAGAGGAATTATCTATGTCGATGAGATTGATAAAATTGCCCGCAAGAGCGAAAATCCGTCGATAACAAGAGATGTCAGCGGCGAGGGCGTACAGCAGGCGTTGCTGAAAATCATCGAGGGTACTGTTGCAAACGTCCCCCCGCAGGGCGGAAGAAAGCATCCTCAGCAGGAGTTTATACAGATAGACACCTCAAATATTCTTTTTATCTGCGGCGGAGCGTTTGACGGCATAGAAAAAATAATCGAAAAGCGTGTTTCGGGCGGTGCTCTCGGATTCGGTGCTCAAATCAAGAGCAAATCCGAATTTTCAAGAGAGAATTTGCTTCAAAAGACGGTTCAGCAGGACCTTGTTCGCTTCGGAATTATTCCCGAGCTTGTCGGCAGACTTCCCGTCATAACAACGCTCAAAGACCTTGACAGGGATGCACTTGTCAGGATACTGACGGAGCCGAAGAACGCCATTACAAAGCAGTATAAAGCTCTTTTCGGTTTTGACGGCGTTGAGCTTGATTTCGATACCGGAGCACTTGAAGCAATAGCGGAGAAAACGCTCGAAAAGAAAACCGGTGCAAGAGGACTGCGTTCCATAATGGAAAGCACCTTGATGCCGATAATGTATGATGTTCCCTCAGACCCGACGGTTGAAAGGGTTTGCATTACGGCGGCTTGCGTTAATGACGGTGCAGAGCCGATAACGGAGCGTGACCCGAACAGAAAAAAGGTCAAGGCGGCAGTACCGCCCAAGGTATCAAAATCCAAAAACGCAATATAATTTGATATTGTAATATATAAAAGAACGGCAATCGGAAGTTTCAAGCCTCCGACTGCCGTTTTGTTTATTCATCGAACATTCCGAAGCCGGCAACCTCGCTCACCGGCATGGAAAACACTATTGCACCCGCCTCGCTGTCGGGTCCCGCATTCTGTAAAATTGCACGCATTATTGCGGATTTGTCAGCCGCTTGCGATACGATCAGTATGACTTCTTTTTCGTCCGAAAGAGAAATATTGTAGAATTTTTGAGCATCCTTTGCTCCCGTGCTTTTGCCGTGGAGCACCGTTCCGCCTCTTGCTCCGGCACCGCGGGCGGCATTCATAACAAGGTCGCTTCGTCCCTCGTTTGCGATTACCGTTATCAGCTCATATGAATAATTGAATTCGGGTGTGTATTTTGCGTTTTGTTCATCACCGTTAAGATATGCCACTGTTTTGCCGCCTCCTATGCTTTTTATCGGGACTGCAACGACGATACCGTGACCGGGAACGCCGATAAACAGTCTCTTTTTCTGTTCTCTTATAAATTCCTTTGTTTTTTTCTTGCTTGCAACGGTCAGTACGATTCGCTTTTCATTGTCCTCTATGCCGAGAATATCAAGCATACTGCGTACCGCCGTACCGCGTCCGTGCATGGAAACCGTCATTTTCATGCCGAGCTCCGAGCATATTTCTGTCAGCTTGGGAGCGGCTTTCGGGTCACAAATTGAAATGACATAATTCATATGCTCTCTGCCTCCCAAATTTCAACGATATCGAGATCGCCGTATTTTTCTTCTTCGGCGGTGCCGAGACGTTTTTCCTTGAGCTTGCTGATAAGTCCCACTGCCTGAATGGATATCAGCGGCATCATTGCGACCATGGCAACAACTCCGAACGCATCACGCAGAACGTTACCGCCGAGAGCCGTGCTTGCACCGACCATAAATTGGAGCAAAAACGTTGCGGTCATGGGACCTGAGGCAACGCCGCCCGAGTCAAAGGCAATGGCTGTATAGATATCGGGAACGAAAAATGAAAGCACCAATGCGGCGGTGTAGCCGGGAACGAGGAACCAAAGAATGGAAATACCCGTCAGCACACGGAGCATTGAAAATCCCATTGCAAGAGAAATTGCTACCGAAAGGCTGAGCTTTATTGTTTTGCCCGATATCGCACCGGCACTGACTTCCTCTATCTGCTTTTCGAGAACCGCAACGGCAGGCTCGGCGGATATTACAAACCAGCCGAGAAGCATGGAAAGGGGAATCAAAAGCCATTTTATGCCGCCTGCAAGCTCTTCTCCGAGAACCGTTCCGAGAGAGGAAAAGCCGACGTTGACTCCGGTAAGAAACAGAACGAGTCCGATATAGGTGTAGATAATTCCGACGGTTATTTTAGCGAGATTGCGTTTGCTCAAACGGAGCGAAAAGAATTGAAACAACAGAAAAATCACGACTATCGGCAAAAGCGAAAGGGCAATTTCTCCGAGAATTTTGGGGATTTCTTCAAGATAGGTAAGCCCGATATCCCGTGTGGAGGAATACGAAGCACGCTCAACGGAAATGGTTGTATCCTTTGCGGGATAGAAAAATCCGAGTACAAGCACGGCAAGGATAGGACCTATCGAGCAGAGCGAAACGAGACCGAAGCTGTCCGCTTCCGCACGGCGGTCACTTCTTATATACGAAACGCCCATGCCGAACGCAAGGATAAAAGGCACAGTCATCGGACCTGTCGTAACACCGCCCGAATCAAAGGCAACGCTGAGATAGTTATCATCCGTGAACGCCGCAAGAATGAATACAATAAGATAAAAAATTATGAGCAGACGACGCAGACGAATACCCGTTATCATTCGGAGCATACAAACCGAAAGGAAAAATCCTACGCCGATTCCGACCGTTATCAGCAATACGCGGTTATTGATATGAGGGACGGATTCTGCCAAAACCTGCAGGTCCGGCTCGGCTATCGTTACGGCAAAGCCGAGAGCAAAGCTGACCGCAAGAATAAGAGGTAAATTTTTTGTTTTTGTAAGCTGTGTTCCGATTTTATTGCCTATAGGGGTCATGGACATTTCCGCTCCGAGGGAGAAAAATCCCATGCCCGTTACGACCATTACCGCACCTATCAAAAAGCTCAAAAGCAAATCGGAGGAAATCGGAGCAATGCTCAGACAGAGGAACGCAACGATCAGTATTATCGGCAACACCGAGCGAACGGACTCCCTGACCTTTTCGCCGAGTGCCGATTTATTCTTAAATAGGAGTTTTTTGTTCAAGCTCGATTCGCCGCCCTTCATGAAATTATTATTTTAATTGTAACATGAAAATGTTAAGAAATCTACAGAAAAAGCGAGAAAAATTAAAATAAATGAATATTTTAAGCCGGAATATTTGAAAATCTGTTCAAATTCGGACAAATTACCTTGATTTTGCGAAAATCCGAACTTAACAAAAAGCGGCTGAGCCGTTTGACCCAACCGCCTCGAGATAAAAAAGTTATGCCGATGTTTCGTCCATATAATCAAAAATACGCTCGATGAGTGAAAGCTGTTTTTCGCCCTTGAGAAGCCGAACCTCGATATACGGAACGTCTCTGCCCGCCTTGACAACAAATCTTCCTTTGAAATGTCCTGCGGCACGGGCAATCTTTTCCATGTTCATTGCACTGAGCTTGAGTAATACGGAATCGTTTTGCCGCGTTATTTCATAAACGTCATTTGCACTTGCCTTGCCGCGTAAAAGAGCTATTCTGATAAGTCCCTCAACGCAGGCGGGCGGGTCTCCGAAACGGTCAACAAGCTCGTCAATAACATCGGAGGCATCGTCGTCTGTCTTGATATCGGCAATTCGGCGGTATATTTGAAGCCTCTGCGGTACGCTTTCGATGTAGCTTTCGGGAATATGTGCGTCTATGGGCAGGTCGATAAGGCAGTCCTTTTCTTCGACTTGTGAAGTAACCTCACCCTTTTCTTCGCCGATCGCCTGTTCAAGGAGCTTGATATACATATCGTATCCGACGGATTCCATGTGCCCGTGCTGATTTGCACCGAGAACATTGCCGGCACCCCTCAGCTCAAGGTCACGCATCGCAATATGGAAGCCCGAACCGAATTCGGTAAATTCTCTTATGGCATCAAGACGCCTGCTTGCTATTTCGGAAAGCTGTTTTCCGCGAGTGAATGTGAAATATGCGCTTGCTCGGCGGGAGGAACGCCCGACTCTGCCTCTTATCTGATGAAGCTGGGCAAGCCCCATGCGGTCGGCGTTTTCAATTATCAGCGTGTTGACATTCGGAACGTCAATTCCCGTTTCGATTATCGTGGTACAAACAAGGATATCTATTTCGCCCTCAAGAAGTCGCCGCCAAACCTCGCTCAATTCGTCCTCACTCATTTTTCCGTGACCTATTCCGACAACGGCATCGGGCAAAAGAGCTTTGATTTCGGCTGCTTTCTGTTCGATTTTTTCAACATTGTTGTAAAGGTAATATACTTGCCCCCCGCGGCGAAGCTCCTGCTCCATTGCCTGTGCAAGAACACCCGTGTTGTGCTCGATAACAAAGGTCTGCACGGGCATTCTGTCGATGGGAGCCTCCTCGATTACCGACATATCGCGGATACCCGTCATTGCCATGTTGAGCGTTCTCGGAATGGGGGTTGCGGTGAGAGTGAGAACGTCCACACTCGGATAAAGAGTTTTCAGCTTTTCTTTTTGTGCAACGCCGAAACGCTGCTCCTCGTCAATGATTATAAGTCCAAGATCGCGGAAAGAAACATCCTTTGAAATAAGGCGGTGAGTGCCGACAACGATATCCACCGAGCCTCGGCGAAGCCCCGTTATAACGGCATCGTTTTCTTTTTTTGAACAGAATCTTGAAAGCATTGCACTCTCAATCGGAAAGCCCTCAAAACGCCGCATTATCGTTTGATAATGCTGTAATGCAAGAATGGTTGTCGGAACGAGAATGGCACATTGCTTACCGTCGGCAACGCACTTGAACACCGCACGCAGAGCAACCTCGGTTTTGCCGAAGCCGACGTCTCCGCACAATAATCTGTCCATGGGATAGGGTTTTTCCATGTCACGCTTGATTTCATTTATGCATCGGAGCTGATCATCGGTTTCCACATACTCGAAACGGCGTTCAAAATCGCTCTGCATATCAATGTCGGGTGAAAAGGCATACCCCTTTACATTGACTCTTTTTGAATACAGCTCGATAAGCTCCTTTGCCATATCCTTGACGGCACTTTTTACCCTCGTTCGGGTCTTTTGCCAGTCCTTTCCGCCGAGCTTGCTGAGCTTCAACGGCTTGTCATCGCTGTGTGGTCCGATATATTTTGAAACCTGATCAAGCTGAGTGACGGGTAGATAAAGATTATCTGCTTTGTCATATCGAATTTTAATATAATCCTTTACCGTACCCGAGGTTTCAAGGCTCGTTATTCCCTCAAAAATACCTATTCCGTGCGTTGCGTGAACAACATATTCGCCCCTGCGAAGCTCGTCAAGATTGTTGAAAGCGTTTTTGGCTGATTTTCTTTGAACGCTCTTGCGTTTTTCGGAGGTGGGACGGCTTCTGTAGGTTATGAGAGTGGCTTTGGCACTCGGATATTCAAATCCCGCACTCAAGCCGCCCGTAAGTATGCAAACGGTTTTTTCGGGCAATTCGGCAGGCGGAACGGGACACCAAATTGCGGAAATACCCTCGGCGTTCAGGTCGTCAACAAGCGTTCTTGCGGATTTATCCGTTCCGGCAAGTACGGCACAGGAATGACCCTTTCGGCGAACGGCGTTCAGGTCGTCAACAACGGCGGCGAGAGAACCGTTCCAAGGTGAAATTTGGTTTGCGGTGAAGCTGATAAGCTCCTTTACGGGCGTATCAAAGCTGCCTCGTGGGAGGTGGTCGAGATAAATTGCACCCTGTTCCTCGTACTGCTTTATGATTTCATACGGTTGCAGGCTGTAATGGTCTAGACCTTTACAGAGAATGCCGTCCGAAAAAAGTCCCTTGACCGTCTCGTTGGTAAGCTGAGAGCAGGCATTGAGCTTGTCACGCACGCCGAAGCTCTCGCAAACGAACAGCATACAGTCCGCCGCATAGCTGAAAATGCTTGCAGGCTCGGGATAAATGAGCGGTATATATTTATCTGCGGAGGAAAGACGGACACCGCCTCGGATTCTGTCGATATCATTGTTGAGATTTTTCAGTGCCGTGCCCTTGGCACGAACGGATGCCGCATGATTTTCTATCAAGGTACAAAGAACCTCGTCCGAAACAAGAACCTCTCTTGCGGGCGTGATTTCTATTGTATCCGCACTGTCTGTTCTGCGTTGAGTTTCATTGTCGAAAAAGGCGATTGAATCAACGCTGTCGCCCCAAAATTCAATTCGGCACGGTTGTTCCGAATCGGGAGGGAAGAAGTCAAGTATTCCGCCTCTTGCGGCAAACTGACCTGCACCGTCAACCTGCTCGCTGTTTGTGTAGCCGCAGCGAAGAAGCGTGTTTATCAGCTCCGATATTTCCCACTCCTCGCCGACGGAGACGGAAAATGTGTTATTCATCAAGGCGGCAGGGGGAATGGTGAATTGCAAAGCCGCCTCCGCAGAAAGAACAACGGCATCGTAATCTCCCGTAAGCATTTTGCCGAGAATTTTCAGCCTCTTGTGTTCATATTCTCTCGAAGCGGTTTCATCGGTACGAAACGAAAAATCTCTTGCGGGATATACAAAAGCCCGTGCTCCGAAGCTCTGCATATCGGCACACATTTTGGTTGCCTCTGCCTCGTCGGGAACGATAACCAAGGCACGACGCATAAGGCAGGCACACATGGAGGATATCACATGAGCCTTGTGTATATGAGAAAGGCCCGTTGCTCCGCAGGGGAGACGTTCCTTTCGGATAGCCCCTGCAAGCGACAGGAATTCGGGAATTTTTTTTGCAATTTCAGCGTAACAATTCATGGCAATATCTTTCGTAAATCAAAGTATGCCCTTTGAAAGCATATCTTTCTTCAAAATTTCGATGTCACCGTGGTAATAGCAATGTCCGTCCATGCCCGTTGCCTTTGCCGCATCAATGTTTTTTTGTACATCATCAATGAAAAAGCATTCCTCGGGCTTTAACGAAAATTTTTCATAAAGAGCAAGATATATTTCCTTTTCGGGCTTTATCAGCTTGTAATCGGCGGAAATCAGCACGCCGTCAAAAAGTGAAAGAGCGGGAATATCCTTGCGGCGTTCATGAAAATCCGCAGAAGCATTGGAGAGCAGATATATTCCGTAGCCCTTATTTTTGAGGAGCTTTATAAAATCGTACATCTTCTCGAACGGCGGCATATACGGATAAAAATTGCGTACCATTTCGCAAACCTTGTCAAAAACGGAATCGGGAATAACGGGAGCTTTCAGCTTGATTATGTCTTCGGCAGAAACCGTGCCGCGGTCTTTCTCCGCCCAAAGTTCGTTTCTGAAAATCTCATGCAAGAGAAGCTGTGCGGTGTCGGAATCAAACAGTCCGTAAAGCGTTTTTTCGGGGTTGTAGTCAATGAGAACCCCGCCCATATCAAAAATTATGTTTCTAATCATGAAATATTCCTCCCGTGTATCAATATATCATAGCACTTTTAACCCGCCGCCGTCAAGTACCGTACGAAATTATCATTCGTTAAGCAAAGCATACAGACAATAAATTCGGTTTAACCAATATTATTTTTCAAATATTTATTGAATTTATTTTAACTATGTGTTAATATAAACTATATATTTAACGGTTTTGACTGACCCGATGTCAAAAATGTACAAGGAGAGTGTTTTTCAAATGAAAAAAAGCCTCAAAAAAGCGGTTTGTATGATTTTGTGTGCAGCCATGCTCGCTTCAACCGCGGCAATCGGTGCTTCCGCCGCAACTAAGACGGAATGCAACGGAAATTGCGACCATTCACCCATTGTTATTCTCCCCGGCATCAACCATTCGCCTACATATCTCTATGACGAAAATGATGAGCCGTATCTCGACAGCGACGGCAAACAGGTCGGCGGAACCCTGCTTATCATGGAAATGAGCAAGCTCTGGGGAACGATTCCCGGTCTTGTCGGCAGTCTGCTTGCAACGCTTCTTACACAGCACAGCATCGGACTTGAAAAGGCGGCTTACAACACCGTCAGCTCTCTTTTCTGGGTTCAGGAGTGCAACAATGACGGCAACTACGTAAACAATCTTCAAACAAAGAGATGGAATCATCCCATTTCCGAGATGAACAATGATGACAAGCAGTGGCTTTACAGAATGATCCCGCTTCAGCGCATTGAAGAGGAAGTCGGCGGTGACCACATCTATATGTACACTTTTAACCTTGTCGGTGATCCCATGCAGTCGGCAACCGAGCTTGATGCTTATATCGACATGGTAAAACAGCAGACGGGTCACGATAAGGTAACGCTTCTTCCCGTCAGCCTCGGCGGTACTATTCTTACCTCATATCTTGACGCCTACGGTCATGATGACATCGATCAGATAGTCAACATAGTCGCTTGCCTTGACGGTACCGACATCGTTGCGGATATGATGGAGAGAAAATGGAATCTCACCGATGAGTATCTTTATCACGAGTATATCCCCAAGGTTATGGGCGAAAGCGATGAGGCTCTCGGCTATCTCATAAACTGCATTCTTCATATCCTGCCCCGCTCCGGCGTGAATGCCGTGCTGACGGGAGCAATCAGCGGAATACTTGACACCATGATGATAAACTGCCCGCAAATGTGGGCAATGGTTCCCTCCTACAGATATGAGGCTCTTGCGGCAAAATATCTCAACGACCCCGCAAAAGCGAAGCTCAAGGAAAAGACCGACCGCTTCCAGCAGGCAAGACTTAACCTCAAGTCAAACATTCTTGCCGCTGTTGCCGACGGAGTAAAGGTTGACTCCATTGCCGGTGCAAACCTTGATTTCGGTGAGCAGGATTACGCTTTCTTCAACATAGTGGCATCTGCTTCCGATTACAATTCGGACGGTATCATAAATCTTTCCTCTACCACCATGGGAGCAACGGGAGCACCCGGTGACAAGACTCTTTCCGATATCAGCTATACAAAGAGCACACATGATGCTGTTTGCAATGTCAATCATATTTCACCCGACGGAATGGTTGACGCTTCAACCGCCGTTCTTCCCGACAACACATGGATATTCCTTGAACAGCACCATGAGGTCGGCAACAATGACGTTGTTCTCAACCTTGCACAGGCTCTTCTTACGGGCAAGGTAGAAGACGTACACAGCAATCCCGAAAAATATCCGCAGTTCAATTACCGTTGCAAGACAAAGAATATCCGCCGCTGGAGACTTCCCGATGCAATAACTCTTCTTGAGAGTTATGAAAACGGAGAAATCACCATGCCGCAGGAGGATGTTGCAGAGCTTAAAGCGGCAATTGCACAGGGTCAGGAAATCCTTGCTGCAACAATCGCAGACCAGACCAAGGTTCAGGCGGCTGAGGACAGACTCAATGCAATACTTGCAAAGTACGGCAAATATTCTTATCCCGAGGAGAAATCCGGCACGGAAGAATTCTTCGGTAACCTTGCCGAGAGTGCAAGCAAGGGTCTTGTAAATTGGCTCGGCGGAGGAAGCCTCGTTGATTGGCTTCTTTCTCCCATACGCAGTGTGTTTGCGGGAATCTTCGCATGATAATTTGAATGCAAAGGATGAAATAACATCATGAAAAAGATTATTTCTATAATTCTTGTTGCGGCACTTTTACTTTCGGGCACGGCGGTATCCGCGTTTGCGGCACAGACCAAAACGGAGTGCGGCGGAAACTGCGATGACTGCCCCACGGTAATAATCCCCGGCATAGGACAGTCCAATGTTTGGCTTCTCAATGACGACGGCTCATATGCACTTGATGAGGACGGCGATAAAATCAACTGCTTCCCTGCATATGCACCCGTTATGCCCCTTGTAAAAATTGCACTTGTTCCGTTACTTCTTTCTCTTCTTTTCCAAAGAGATATCGGCTTGAGCGATGCTCTTGCCGAGGCGGTTGACCTTTGCTTTTCCATGAACATGAGCGACGGCAACGGTGTTTGCATCGGTAATGTTGAGGTTGAAAAATATCCCTATTCTCTTGCAGAATGCTCTGCCGCCGAAAAAGAACACATATACGGCTGTATTCCTCTGAGAGATTATCTCGGCGACTACAATGAGGACCACCTTTACTTCTTCTCGTACAATTCATTCGGCAACAATATTTCCACCGTCAATGAGCTTTACGATTTCATTCAGTTCGTGAAAAAAGAAACGGGTCACGATAAAGTAAATATCGTTCCCATAAGCCTCGGCGGTACTCTTGCAAACGGACTTCTTGAATACTACGGCGAGAGCAACCCGGACGGAAAGAATGTTTACAATGACCTCAACAAGGTTTTGTATATCGTTCCCGCACTTGACGGCAGCTCCATTGTCGGCGATGTTTACACAAAGGAGCTTACGTTCCTTGATAAAGATTACCTCTATAACGGCTTCCTTGAGGAGCTTATGGCGGAGGACGAAGCAAGACTTATAGAAAACGTACTCAGAGTTTTCCCCGACCATGTTCTTATGAGCGTTCTCAACAATACCGTTGATGCTCTTATTGAGGATGTATTGAAAAATTGCACGACCATGTGGGCACTTATCCCCTCGGAGAATTACCGTTGGGCGGCGGCAAAGTGGCTCGGCGGAGCGGAAAATGACGAGATTCGTTCACAGACGGAGCGTTATTATCAGGCTCAGCTTAATTCCGATGCAAACATTCTCAAGCTCCTTGATTACGGCATAAAGGTTTACAATTTGGTTGAATACGATGAGGTTCTTTATAATGTCGGCAAATCATGGAACATTGAAAATTCCGACGGAATAATCGACCTTGATTCAACCTCAATGGGTGCATATGCGGCGAACACGGGAGACACGCTCCCCGACGGCTACGTTCAGCAGAATACCCATTGCTCAAATCCGACACATAACCACATTTCACCCGATAATGTTGTTGATGCTTCAACGGGTCTGCTTCCCGATGTGACCTTCTATTTTGACGGACAGAACCATGAGAGCACGGGCAGTAACGATATAATCGTTCGCCTTGCAACAAAGATTCTTGCAACCGACGATATCGAAACCGTTTATTCCGACCCGAATTTCCCGCAATTCAATGTCGGCAGAAATACAAAGAAGCTCATTCGCAGCATTATTCCCGATGCAAAAGCGGTTGATCAGTCAAAGCTCTCCGCACAGGATGCCGCGGCACTTAATGCGGCAATAGCGGAAGCCGAGAGAGTTATAGCATCTACCGTCGGCGTTGCGGGCGAGGCAGAGGCGGCAAGGGATCAGCTCACCGCAGTTCTTCGCCAAATCGGCGTTTACTCACCCGAAAGCGAAAAAGAAGAACCGAGCGATGCAATGAAAAAGCTGAGCTTGTGGCTCTATGAGAATTACGGCACGGCAGGTTACATTCAAATGCCCCTCATCAGCGTGCAGAATCTTTTCGGCGTGATAGCCGATGCGTTCGGCAAGCTGTTTGCGATAGTCTGATTTGTATACATTATTATATAAGGCGGTACATTAATGTTACTAACAAATTTATGTCAGCAGATATCAATTAAAATTTTTGCACTTCTCATGTCGCTCTTTTATGCGATGAACGGCGTTGCGGCGGCTCCCTCACAGGAGAACCCGATAAACTCCGAAAGAGCGAATATGTCCTTTGTGGCAATTGCCGATTCTCAGGTATCAACTTATCTTTTCAGCAGATACAAGGTATTTGAAGCGGCATCGCAGGATATCAGAAACAACGCGGGAGCATTTGATGCACTTGCGTTCGTCGGCGATATTGCGGAAAACGGTCTTGCCGAGGAATATCAGCTTGTCTATGACGGCATCAAAAATTCCGGCTGCCGTTACATAACAACAACGGGCAACCACGATATAAGACTGAGAAGCTACAAGCAGTCAAGCGAAAGATTTGCAGCTTTCACCAACGCCCTCAACGGCGACAATGCAATGGATTCCATGCATTATACTCAGGTGATAAACGGCTATAAATTCATCGTTTTGGCTTCTGACAGAACCGAGTTTGAAGAAGCATATCTCAGCCCTGAACAGCTTTCCCGGCTTGATTCGGAGCTTGCGGCAGAAGACGGCAAGCCCGTGTTCGTCATTTGCCATCAGCCCCTTGCCGATACTCACGGATTGCCCGACACATGGAACAGCCCCGACGATACAGCGGGAAGCGTAGGCGAGCAGAGTGATGCACTCAAGGCTATACTTACGAAGTATTCAAATGTTTTCTTTATTACGGGTCATCTTCACACAGGATTCGGCAAGTTCACTTATCAGGAAATTGACGGTGTGCATTCGATAAATCTTCCCTCCTTCTGCATAAACAACAAGGACGGAGATTATAACGATGCGGGTATAGGCTATGTTGTCGAGGTTTACGATGCTGCCGTTAAATTCAGAGCAAGAGATTTCGGAAAGGGCATTTGGCTTCCCGAGTACGATCTGACCATTCCTCTGACTGTTTTCTAAAGCGAAAAGGAGTATTAAGAAATGAAGAAAAGCATAATTAAAATTATAAGCATGGTTCTTTGCCTTACCATGATTTTAAGTGCTTCCGCAGTAGTCGGCTTTGCCGACGGCGAAGCTCAGGCAAGAGGCGAATTTGAGCCGTACCGCATTTCCGTTACGGCAAACGGTGACACCAAAACGCAAAGAGGCTTTTGCTGGTATACGGATTCCTATACCGAAAGCGTTGTAAACATCTATTCGCCATCTTCAATTATCCCCGGTGCCGAGGTTAACGTTGAGATTGAGTGCGAAACCGCTTTCGAGTGGGAGGGTGCTTATGCCCATAAAGCCGTTGTTTCGGGACTTACGGCAGGAACACGCTATTTCTACACCGTCGGCAACGGCGAGGTAAACAGTCAGCTCGGAACATTCACCACCGATAACAACGACGATAAAGTTGATTTTATTGCGATAGCCGATATTCAGGCAAGCAGTGACGAGAATTTCAGAAAGGGTGCAGATACCGCAAGAGCGGCATTCAAAACTCTTCCCAATGCAGAATTTCTTGTAAATCTCGGTGACTTCACCAACGACAGCACCAACGAGGAATGGAATTACTACGATAAGAACATGCAGAGTATTCATGCGATAACAACACTTGTTCCCATTGCAGGTAACCATGATGGTCTCGGCGTTTGGGATTGGTTCAACAATATGTTCTGCCTTGACACGAGCGAGAGCGTTCAGAACAAAAACGGCGTAAACTATTCGTTTGATTACGGCAATGCACATTTTGCGGTTCTTAACACAAACGATCTGCTTTCCGTTTCCATTGCACAGCTTAAATGGCTTGAAAACGATATGAATTCCACCGATAAGGATTGGAAAATAGTATTCATGCACAAGACGCCCTATACTCTCGGCAAGGACGGTAAATGGCCCGATGCACTCTATCTTCAGAAGTCACTTACCAAGGTTCTTGACCGTTGCGGCGTTGACCTTGTAATGTCGGGTCACGACCATCAGTATCTGCGTACAAAGCCCCTCAAGAACAACAAGATTGACGAGAACGGCACCGTATATGTCCTTTCGGGCACTGCGGGTACAAAGAGATACGAGGTTCGTCCCTTCCTTGCAAATCACTTCCTTGACACCGATTTCATTGCGGCTCTCACCATTCAAAAGAGAGGCTGGGGCAACTATTGGAACGGTTCCGATTGGGAGCAGACAAGAGAGAGCAACATCGGCGGCTGCTTCAACTGCATAAGCATTGACGGCGGCACACTTACCCTCAAATCATACATTCTTGCCGACAAGGAAAACGAAAATGATACGGATGTTATCACCATGCACGATGAGCTTGTTCTTACAAAGCAGACGGGCATGAACAAGATAACCTTTACCGGTGACAACACCACGAGCGAGCTTGAGTATTATCTCGGCGTTGTTCCCAGCTTCCTGAAGCTGGCGGGCTATGCTTTCGGCGAGTGGCTTCCCAAGTTCTTCATCATGCTTCCCGATCTTCTCGATTCCGTAATCAACGAAGATATATTCTGATAATCAGATAAAGCAAGACCGCTGTACCGATATGGTACGGCGGTCTTTGATGTTATTTAAGATAAATTCTGTCGTATACGGGCTTTATATCGAATGAATTGTCGGCGTGCATCGTTGTCACCGTTACACCCTGTACCCATTCGTTTTGCGGCTTGCCGAGGCGTGTTCCCATGTGATATTCGTTGTAGCCCTCCGGCAGACTGTAAACGAGATGAACTCCCTTGTAGATGGCACACCAATCGTTCACGTGGTCATGACCGACGAATATTCCGTCCGTGCTTCCTTTTTCAAGAACGGCATCAAACATACCGCTGTTGAACGGAGAAGAACCGACACTTTCAAACTGACCGCCGTAAAGCAAATCACACTTGCCCGAGGGAGTGTAGCCGTTTTTCTCATCGCCGTCGAATGCGGCGGAAAACTCAATGAGCGGAATGTGGAAATACATGAACGAGGGGAATTTGCCGTGCTTCTTTTCGAGAGAATCAATTGTGTTTTTGTAGAAATTTATTTGGCTGTTTTTGAGGAAATCGTAGCCCTTCATATCTGCGGGGACGCCGTGCTCTTCACGGTAGGAGTCGATTATGTTTCTGCCCGAATCAAAGAAAAACAAGGTTCTGCGAAGCCTGCCGCCCTTGCCCAATATGTTTACGGTGTAATTGCCGTAGCCGAAAAGCTCATCGGGACCGTGCTTGCAAAGGCAATGCTTGAAATCGGCAAAATCCTTGAGAAGCAGGTATTTGTAAAAGCCCCGTTCCTCCCTAACCTCATGATTTCCGAAAACGGCGGTCCAATAGATTCCGAGCTTTTCCATCATGGCGGCAAACTGAATCGCATCAATTTGCTGAGTGTCTGTCAGAATAACGTCACCGGTCAGCACAACAAGGTCGGGCTTTATGTCTTTGATGTGGCGTACAAGATTTCCAACCGTAATTTCGTTATTCTTCATGCCATGGTCAAGATGAAGGTCGGTGCTTGAAAGAATAACAAAATCCTCATCCGTCATGTTTCCGTCGGCATCGAATTTCGCAATGGTGGTGGAAACATCATCGGAAGCAACGATTTTAACCGTGGTACCGATATATTCGGCATTTGCTTTTTCACAAAACAATGTGGAGGGAAATTTGCCGCCGCTGAGACGGTATATGATTTTTGCGAAGAAAAGATAAATTCGTATCAGTGTTTGCCTGATGAAAGCCCAAAGCTTGAACAAGATGAACATCCCTTTCGGTAGATATTTTCAGTTGATATTATATTGTTGCGGTACGAAAAAGTCAAGCAGTATGTAATATTGCAGGCGAGACGAGCATATTCTTTAATGAAAAATAAAGCCGCCACAGTATGTAATTTGACTGCAAAATACTATTTATAGTTGTATTTCTCTTGACAAGCACAATATATTGTGATATTATTATGATACATCATAACAGTACTTTGCTTTTAAATAAATTTTCTCCGCAAATGCTTTGTACAAGTCACCGAAAAGCACGAATTTTATTCTGCTGCCGAAATAAGCAACTAAAATGTGCAATTCTTACATATTTTTTCATAAAATAAATATGCAAAAGCGGCGGCGAAAAATTTTGAAAAAGTGTTAAAAAAATCGAACATTTGTATTGACAAACGAATGTTCACCTGCTATAATAGAACTCACAGAACAAATGTTTATGAATTACGGAGGGACAGAGAATGACACACGCTGATGTTATAAGAACGGTTTTTGAGTTTTTGGCAATCGTGCTTGCGATAGTCGGGCTTATATATGAAAAGAAGGTTATTGCCTTTGAGGATATGCTTGTAAGAGCTTTCAAGGCGTACAGACGCAGCCGCCGCAACAAAAAGCAGCGTGAGCTTGCTCGCCAAAGAGCAAATATGCATATCCAGAGCAGAGCTCCCGAGGATTTGCCCGAGGACGAAGTGCCCACACTCACTCTTATTACCAAAGAGGGAAGAAGTCACAGAGTAGCATAAATTTTGAAATTTCATTTTGAACGGCAACGTCACCGCTGATGCTTCGGCGGTGGCTTTGTGCTTATAAAAGAATATGTGTTACAATTTTTCTTCAATTGTAACAGTTTTAACATTCTATTAACAATTCGGCATTAAATAAACAATAAGTTTTCTGTATAATAGCAGAGACGGAAGCACCGCAGTCCGTATATCGGTCTGCGGTTTTTTACTGTCAAAAAATTTTTACAGGAGACGAACATGAAAAAAACAAAGCTCACATCAATGACGGCAATTGTGCTGGCGGCGGCAATGCTTTTCTGCGTTTTTGCGGGACCCACGGCGTTTGCGGCACAGCAGACCTACAAATCGGGGGAATATGAGCTGTCGAAAATTTCTCATGCGAAAAAAGGCTCGGGCGAGACGGACGGAATCGTTGACTACACGGGGAACGGTACGGTTTCCGCCTCCGACAACGGTCAGGGTGACAGGGGACAAAACTATGCGTGGGCATCCGTGCCCTACGGCGACTATGTTTATGTTTCAACGAACTACAATTCTCTCGGCTTGACTCTCGGCTTTATGGATTCGGTACTCGGTCATGATTTTGAGGTTGACGAAATGAATGCAACGCTCGATGTCATGTATAACGGTCATTTCTACACGGGAGAGCCTGACGGAGCAACAACGGGAGGACTTCTTACAAAAATCAACACCAAGACGGGTGAAGTTAAGGTGCTGATGGGCAAATCGGTTGACGGCAATTCCGTTCAGCTTCGCAATGCCTGCACTTTTAAGGACAAGCTGTATTTCTGCGGCTCTGTCAACGGTCTGCCGAAAATAGTCG
Organism: uncultured Clostridium sp.; assembly: GCA_964587915.1. Taxonomy (GTDB): domain Bacteria; phylum Bacillota; class Clostridia; order Oscillospirales; family Acutalibacteraceae; genus CAG-177. Next base: position 26,647 of record CAZPMK010000006.1, on the reverse strand, counting down.
AGGTTGACCCGAAAACGGACAAGTGTACCGTTGTATACGAGGGAATCAATCCGTCGGATTACTACACGGCTTATCTTCAGGGTATCTGCACGGGCATCAGGGGACTTTGTGCTTTCGGTGATTATCTCATCGTGAGCATGGTAACTCTCGGCGGAGCACAGATTCTTATATCCGACAATCCCTCCGCAGGTCAAAACGCCTTTACTCTTATAGCGGATCAGGACGATCTCTATGACTATCCCGCATATCATTTTCCCGACAGTATTTACGGCGGCTCGATATGGGAAATGGTCGAGTATAACAATTCGCTCTATGTTTCCATTTGTACGGGAACTCCCGACAACAAGCCGAATGAAAATACCATGCAGTCCTTTGCGGTTGTCAGAGGCGATATGGGAGAGAGCATGAACGATTGGAGCTGGACTTCCGTTATCGGCGACAAGGCGGACGGTGCAAAATATACCTTCGGAATTGATCCCGAAAGAACAAGAGCGGGTGCGGGTGTTTTCCATATTTATAACGACTATCTTTATATTGGCGAATATAACGATGAAGAAATACCCCTTGAAAACATACTTTTTAATGCGGATTTCACTTTCATGAATGAAAATCTGAAGCAGTCGGTAAGTCTTTACAGAATGGACGGGAACGAGAATATCGAGCTTGTCATGGGCGATGCAACAAAAATGTTCCCGAACGGCAGTCTTTCTAAGCTCGGCTCCGGCTTCGGAAGAAACGAAAACCAGTACATTTGGAGAATGGCGGACTACAACGGCAAGCTCTATGTCGGAACATTTGACACAAGCAGTCTGCTTGAGCCTATCGGACAGTTTGCCAACGGCGATTTACTTTCCATGAGCCTTTCCGAATGGATTTCATTGCTCAATTACCTCAAAGATTTCATTCGTGTGTCAGGCAGTGCGGAGAATGCAAAAACCGTATCGGGTGATGCGGAGAACGTCAGCCGCCTTTTTGATGAATACAGCGTTAAGGAGCTTGCCGAAATGCTGATGAATAAAGCGGCGGGCAAGGAGCAGAGCAGAGATATCGCTCTTGTAAGCCTTTGGAGAACCGTTGAGGGAATGCTCGAATGTGCCGACTATCTCAAGGATGCCGAAAGAGGCTTTGACCTCTATGTTTCCGAGGACGGAATCAATTTTGAAGCGATTACAACGAATGGCTTTAATGACCCGTACAATCACGGCTTGCGGACTTTTTCCGTTGTGAATGACGGACTCATAATCGGCACGGCGAATCCGTTTTACGCCTGCCAGGTCTGGCTTCTCACCGACGGAAATGAAATACCCGCCGAGGATAATTCTTTCCTTGCCATACTCGACAGAGTTTTCGGTGATGTTGTCGATTACTTCGTTACATTCTTTAAAGAATTTCATCTGATTTTTGATTTAATCTTCAATAAATAATGAAAGAAGTCACTTCGCCCGAATCGGTGAAGTGACTTCTTGGTTATTTGCCGTTTTTGCCGAGAAGCTCATGCTTAACGTCCCAGAGCTTCTGTGAAAGGTCAACATAGTAATTGTGGGGATTTTCAAATCTTGTGACCTCATCCCAAAGGGTATCAATCTGCTCCTTGCAGTAATTTCTTATTTCATCAATGTTACGTTTCTTGTAAACGCATTCGCCCTTTTTGAAAAGCGGTTCAAGAAGCTCGCGGGCGGTGAAATTCGTAAGTGTCTTGCGTTTCCATGTGTAATCGGGGTCAAAAAGCTCATAGGGGAGGGAGTCGTCAACAGTTTCGCTTGCAAGGGTGATAAGGTCAGCGGCGGCTTTTCCCGTTTCACGGTCATAAAGACGGTAGGCTCTCTTGTTGCCCGGAGTGGTTATCTTTTGAACATTCTCGCTCAGCTTGATTTTCGGAATAATCTCTCCGTCCTTTTCAACGGCACACAGCTTGTAAACGCCGCCGAGCACGGGATCCGAGGAGGCTGTTATGAGTCTTTCGCCGACACCGAAGGAATCTATTTTTGCACCCTGCATGAGCATATCTCTTATAATGTATTCATCGAGTGAATTTGAAGCGACGATTCCGCAGTCGGGATAGCCCGCATCATCGAGCATTTTTCTTGCCTTGCGTGAAAGATAAGCAATATCGCCGCTGTCAATGCGTATTCCCTTGGGACGTTTACCCATGGGAGCAAGCACCTCATCGAACACCTTTATCGCATTCGGAATGCCGGATTTCAAAACATTGTAGGTATCAACAAGCAGCGTGCAACCATCGGGATATTCCTCGGCATATGCCTTGAAAGCATCATATTCGCTGTCGAAAAGCTGAACCCAGCTGTGAGCCATGGTTCCGAGAGCGGGAATGCCGAAAAGCTCGTCCGAAATCGTGCAAGCCGTTCCGACACAGCCGCCGATGTATGCGGCTCTCGCACCGTAAACGGCACCGTCAAAGCCCTGTGCACGTCTTGAACCGAATTCCATGACGGCTTTACCCTGCGCCGCCCTTACGATTCTGTTTGCCTTTGTAGCGATAAGACTTTGGTGATTGATTGCAAGAAGCACCATTGTTTCAACAAACTGAGCCTGAATCACGGGACCCTTGACCTTAACGATCGGTTCGCCCGGGAAGATGGGAGTACCCTCGGGGATTGCCCAAACATCACATTGAAATTTGAAATTCGCAAGATAATCAAGGAATTGTTCGTCAAAACCCTTGGCTCTGAGAAATTCAATATCGTTTTTATCAAATTTCAGATTTTTGAAATAGTCAACAAGCTGCTCAACACCTGCCATAATGACAAAGCCGCCGCCGTCGGGCACCTTTCTGAAAAACATATCGAAATAGGCGATGGTATCCTTAAAATTATTTTTGAAATATCCGTTTGCCATGGTCAGCTCGTAAAAATCCGTGAGCATTGTGAGGTTGCGTCGATTTTGAATATCGTTCATATCGGATTCCCCTTCAAAAGATAAGTGATATTATGCTTTATTATGCAGCATTTTCCGCAGGATTACAATATACAATTCAAACAAATTTTTAATCCGAAAAGGATATAATATATTGTTTAGTAACCACCGAACGTGCGGAAATGGATTTTTTCGTCGGGCAATGAAAAACTGCGGGCGGGTTCGGATTTGTCGGTTGTGGCTAAAAAGGGAACAACTCGCCTGTTTAAGGCAAAAGTGTAAGTATTTTAATAAGGAAATTTAGAAAAAACTTAAAAAGTTCAATGTTTTTCGGCAAAAAGGTGTTGCTTTTTCGAAAAAAGTGTGATAGAATACAAACATACAAGAAATGCGTATGTTACAACAGGGGAATGACAAGTTATTATACAGTTTGTATAATCCTTTCCTTCGAGAACAACAAATGGAGGTAATTACAATGAGAATCAGAAGACAGCCTCTCGGTGCAAGAAATATCGTCGGTGCAAAAATCGAGGCACGTCGTAAGGCTATCAACATGAAGCAGAAGGATCTTCTTACTCAGCTTCAAATTAAGGGAATTGACCTTAACGCTTCGGGTCTTTCAAAGCTCGAGGGTCAGCTCAGAAACGTTTCCGATTATGAGCTTAAGGCACTTTCCGAGATTCTCGGAGTTTCCGTTAACGAGCTCCTCGGAATCGAAGAATAATTTTGATCACCACTTTACCCTCTTATATACAACTCCTCATGAAGCCGTTTCCCGAAAGGGGATCGGCTTCACCCCTTTTAAATATCCAAAGAAAGTATTAAAAGATAAATTCGGGGCTTGAAAATCCTGCGATATATGTTAAAATTATAATGTAATAATACGGCATTGCCGTAAGGGAGGCAAATGAAATGGTTAAGGAATTTATGGGCAGAGATTTTCTGCTGAATAACGAGCCGTCGGTAACAGCATATGAGGCGGCGGAAAAGATGCCGATATTCGATTGGCATTGTCACCTTTCTCCGAAAGAAATATACGAAAACGAACAGCCCTCAGACATAGCATGGCTCTGGCTGTCGGGAGACCACTATAAATGGAGAGCAATGCGTTCATGCGGTGTTGACGAGGAGTTGATAACGGGCAATGCCTCCGGTTATGAAAAATTCAAGGCGTTTGCATCCGTCATGCCGTCACTCATAGGAAATCCCATGTATCATTGGTCGCATCTCGAGCTCAGACGCTATTTCGGAATTAACGATATCCTCAGTGCCGATACAGCCGAGGATATTTGGAACAGAGCTAATGCGGCAATAAAGGCGGGTGGTTTTACCCCGAGAGAGCTTATAGAGCGTTCAAATGTCACACATCTTTGCACGACGGATGATCCTGCCGACTCACTCGAATATCACATTCTTCTTGCAAAGGATGCCTCTTTCAAATGCAAGGTGCTTCCGGCATTCAGACCCGATAAAGCACTCGGCGTTGACCTGCCGTCATTCATTCCGTGGCTTGAAGCAATGGAAAAGACGGTCGGAAGAAAAATCGAGAGCTTTGCTCAGCTTTGCGATGCATTAAAGGAAAGAATGGATTTCTTCGCCTCTCTCGGCTGCTGTGCAAGTGACCACGCCTTTGCGTATGTTCCCTATGAGCCGTCAAGCGAACAGGAGCTTGAAGATATATTCACCCGTGCAAGGGCGGGAGTAATAACAGATACCGTTGCCGCCGATAAATACAAAACGGCACTTTTGTCTTTCCTTGCCGCCGAATACGCAAGAAAAGGCTGGGTCATGGAGCTTCATATCGGACCTATGCGTAATAACAATACGCTCATGTTTAAAAAGCTGGGACCCGATGCAGGCTTTGATTCAATTGACGATCAGCTTATAGCCCGCAGTCTTTCAAGATTTCTCGACAGTCTTGCGGTCAAGGAGCTTCTTCCCAAAACCGTACTCTTCACACTCAATCCCAAGGACAACTATGTTCTCGGTTCAATGCTCGGAAACTTCCAAACCTCCGAGGCACAGAGCAAAATACAGTTCGGCTCGGCGTGGTGGTTCAACGACAACATTGACGGTATGAGAGAGCAGATGAAGGCTCTTGCAAATCTCGGAGCACTCGGTAAATTTGTCGGAATGGTCACCGATTCACGCTCATTCCTTTCATATCCGAGACACGAATATTTCCGCCGCATTCTTTGCGGTCTCATCGGTGAAATGGTTGCCGACGGTCTTTATCCTTACGATGAAAAAGCTCTTTGCAAAATAGCCGAGGATGTTTCATATAACAATGCCGCCACCTATTTCGGCATAAAGAAAGGATGAACGCAATGGCAAAGTACATTATGGCGCTCGATCAGGGAACAACAAGCTCAAGAGCTATAATTTTTGACAAAAAGGGCAATATTGTTTGCAAGGCTCAGAACGAGTTCGAACAGATATATCCAAAAACGGGTTGGGTTGAGCATGATCCCATGGCGATACTTTACAGCCAGCTTCAAGCGGTAACCTCCTGTATTTTATCGGGGGAGGTTGACCCCTGCGAGATAGCGGGAATCGGCATAACGAATCAGCGTGAAACCACGATTTTGTGGGACAGACAGACGGGAAAGCCCGTTTACAATGCGATAGTTTGGCAATGCCGCCGCACGGCACCTCTTTGTGAGGAGCTTAAAGAACAGGGACTTGAAGAATATATTAAAGATAAAACCGGCTTGCTCATAGACGCTTATTTTTCGGGTACAAAAATCAGATGGATTCTTGACAATGTTCCCGAGGCAAGAAGGCTCGCCGATGAGGGCAGACTCCTTTTCGGTACGGTAGAAACATGGCTTATTTGGAATCTCACGGGCGGCAGCGTTCATGTCACCGATTATTCCAACGCCTCCCGAACCATGCTGTTTGATGTCGATAACCTCTGCTGGGATAAATATCTTTGCGAAAAGCTCGGCATCCCCATGTCCATTTTGCCCGAGCCCGTACCGTCAAGCAAGGTCTACGGCAGAGTGTCAAAGGGCATTTTGGGTCTTGAAGCACTCGAGGGAATACCCATCTGCGGAGCCATCGGAGATCAGCCTGCGGCACTTTTCGGTCAGGGCTGCTTTGAAGCGGGTCAGGCGAAAAATACATACGGAACGGGCTGCTTCCTGCTTATGAACACGGGTGAAACGAGAGTTCGTTCAAAGAATAATCTGCTCACCGGCGTTGCGTGGGGAATCGGCGACAAGGTGGAATATGCCATTGAGGGCTCGGCGTTCAACGCAGGCTCGGTTATAAAATGGCTGAGGGATGAAATCCATCTCATTGATACCGCACGCCGCTGTGACGAGCTTGCAGAGAGTGTTCCCGATGCGAACGGAATATATTTTGTGCCCGCATTTACAGGTCTCGGTGCACCGTATTGGGATATGTACGCAAGAGGCAGCATAGTCGGACTTACAAGAGGAGTCAACAGAGCACACATAGCGAGAAGTGTGCTCGAGGCGATAACCTATCAAATGACGGATCTTCTTGAAGCGATGAAATCGGATTCGGGAATTGATTTTACGGAGCTGCGTGTTGACGGCGGAGCGAGTGTCAGCGATATAATGCTTCAGATACAGGCGGATATGATAAGATGCTGTGTCAACAGACCCAAGACCGTTGAAACAACAGCACTCGGTGCGGCGTATCTTGCAGGTCTTGCAGTCGGAATGTGGGAAAGCAAGGAAGAAATCCAAAAGAATCGCGAGGTTGAAAAGACCTTTGAGCCGCAGATGAGCGAGGAGAGAAGAAACGAGCTTTATGCGGGCTGGAAAGAAGCGGTCAAACGCTCGATGAACTGGGCAAAGGAGTAATAAAATGGATTACGGTAAGGAGTCCTTGAGGCTCCACTATGAATGGAGGGGCAAGCTCGAAACCAAGGCAAGAGCAAAGGCTTCAAACAGAGAGGAGCTTTCTCTTGCGTATACTCCGGGGGTCGCGGCGGCTTGTCTCGAAATACAGAAAGACCCCGAAAAGAGCTATTTGCTTACACGCCGTTGGAACACCGTTGCAGTCATCACGGACGGCACGGCTGTTCTCGGTCTCGGCGATATCGGACCCGAGTCGGGTATGCCCGTAATGGAAGGCAAGTGTCTGCTTTTTAAGGAATTTGCCGATATAGATGCCATTCCGCTTTGCATTCGCTCAAAGGATGCCGATGAAATCGTGAATGCCGTTTCACTTTTTGCGGGGAGCTTCGGCGGAATAAATCTCGAGGATATTGCGGCACCGAGATGCTTTGAAATCGAAAAGAGACTGAAAGAAATCTGCGATATCCCTGTTTTCCATGATGACCAGCACGGCACGGCAGTTGTTGTGCTTGCCGCAGTTATGAACGCCTTAAAATGTGTCGGAAAAAAGCTGTCAGAATGCACCGTTGCAATAAGCGGGGCGGGCTCTGCCGGTTCCGCAATCGCAAAGCTGCTTGACGCGGCGGGAGCGGGCAATATTATAATGAGCGACAGACAGGGAATCATCTGTAAAGGTCAAGAGCTTTCCACCGCATTTGAAGAGCTTGCCGAGTTTACAAACAAGAACGGCGTAACGGGTACGCTTGCCGATGCAATGAGGGGAGCGGATGTTTTTATCGGAGTGTCCGCAGGCGGAATCGTCAGCCCCGAAATGGTGTCCTCCATGGCGAAAAATGCCGTTGTTATGGCAATGGCGAATCCTACGCCCGAGATAATGCCGGATGAAGCAAAAAAGGCGGGAGCGGCAATTGTCGGAACCGGCAGAAGCGATTATCCGAATCAAATAAACAACGTGCTCGCTTTCCCCGGAATTTTCCGCGGAGCACTCGATGTCAGAGCATCGGATATCAATGAAAGCATGAAGCTCGCGGCGGCAAAAGCAATAGCCGAGCTTGTTTCCGATGAGAAGCTCAGTCCCGAATATATAATCCCGGAGGCATTTGACCCGAGAGTCGGAAAGGCGGTTGCTGCGGCGGTTGCACAGGCGGCACGAGATAGTAAAGTTGCACGAATTTAGCTTTTTAATTTGTGCAAAATGCAAAAATCTCAAAAATAATTAAATTATTTCAATTTCTCTATTGCTTTATTTTGTTTTATATGTCATAATGTCACAGTAGTATGTCCAAAAGTGCCGCAAGGTGTTTTTGTGACGGATGCTTTTAAAAGGGACATGAAAATTCTAAACATTAAAAGGAGGAAAAAAACAATGTCCACATTCAAAAAGGTCATAAGTCTTGTACTTTGCCTTTCGATGCTCACGGGTGTATTTGCCGTCCTCGGCGCTCCCATAGCTTCGGCTGCAAATATCAGCACTATCAAGACTCCGGTAACACATACCGCAAGATCGGTATCGGAGCTTAATGCACAGTATGGTGACAGAGGCTATTATTATCTCGGCCTCGAATTTTATGAGTATGGAGAAGACGGAACGACAACCATGCTGAGCGATGGTTACGTTGATCCCGGTCAAACGCTCCAGGTCAGAATTTATATGAAGACCTCTTTCTATCTTAAAAGTGCTGCGACGCATTTTGGTTTTGACAGAAACTTCTTTGATATTTCCAACGGTGCGACAAATATAAGCGAGGATAAGTCCGGAAACTTAGGAAACAATGCCGTGAGCACATCAACCAAGCCTACGGATATAAAATATAATACCGAAGGTACAGCCAGTTCTAAATCCTATATTAACAAGACAAGCCAATCTTCGAGCAGCAATTATTTGGTTGATAGGGATTTAGAAACAAAAACGAGTCTTAAGTTCACATTCAGAACCACTTGGGCAGGAAATGATGGTGACTATTTCACAGATGCAACAACCTCAAAGGAAGCAGCAAGCAAAATGGGTCTTGATTTGACCACGGTAAGAGGCTGGGATCTTTGCGAACTGAGTTCAATTAAGTCCAACAACGGTCAAAATGTTATGCTTGACAGTGACGAATGTGTTTATTCCTTTGACATTAAAGTAAGAGAATATGATTCCCAAAACTCTGCAACTAAGCTTTCGGCAGGAACAACAGGCTCTTCGTTTGTTATTACTGAAATGTACAAAATTCATGACAAGATTCAGGGCCAAAGCACAAACTCCAGTAGAAGCGGCAATGCTACAGTTACAGATGTAAGAGACGGCGATACAGCGAATATGTACGCAACAAATCTCATTGACGCCGATAATTTCGATTTTACCGATAGTAACTGGACTTTTGTAATAGGTAAAAATCCTGTCACGGCAGGTAAATATTCGGCGGTATTCGCAGATGCAAGCGGTGAGATACTCAGCAGCGGAGATTATGAGGAAAACGCTGTGGTTACTCCTCCCACCGTAACAAAGGAAGGCGCCGAATTGGTTGCATGGGTTGATACGGCTACGGGCGAAAAGCTTACCATGAACGATAGCGGAAATGTTATCATTCCCAAGAAGAACGGCGTGTATAAACCCTTGTTTGATACCGACAAATTCAGAATCACCTTTGATCTCGGCGGCGGAAAGCTTAATGAGCAAGAGACCTATGTTAAAGAGGTCGCATACGGAGAAGAGGTTAACCTTAAAGATATTGTTCCTGTTAAGGAGCACAATGACCTTGTCGCATGGCTTGTTAAAACAGGTCCCGGAAACGGTTATATCTCCAACGGCACCTATAAGCACGAGTTTGTTAACGATGTCACCATAAGCGCAATTTGGTCCAAAACCAAATATGAAATTACATTCAAAATCATGGACTATTCAACCGGTGATTGGAAAGTATATACCACAAAGTCGGGTTATTACGGAGACAAGGGAATTAATGTAACTAGTGATATAGTTAAACAAGTAAAGCCTGCCGACGCTAATTGGGCCGGTAAGCTGGTCGCTGCAACCACCGGCGTTTACGATTTAGCTGAGCCGACAAAAGATGAGGTGACCGGAGCGGTGACGGCATCGCCTCAAAAGCAGACGGGTACCATCGAATTTACTTCTACGACAACTTATTATATTTACACTGCTGTTCTATATACACTCACGGTAAAAGTTCCTACTTTTGATGCAAAAACCAAAACATTCACCACCACATTTACCAATTTGGAAACTGAATCAGAGGTCTCCGGTGCAAGCAATACCGGCATATGCACATACTCGGTACCTGCGGCAAGTAGGAAAGATGTTGCTGAAGAACCGGGCGGAGGAGCTTATGAACTTGCTTCATGGACCGATGCTGAGGGTAAGACCTTTGCGTTCACCGAAAGAGGTGTGAAATTTAACATTACACCTGAACACGGTCCGGTTATCGTTGCTACGGCAAGCTATAAACCCTACGAATATCAGGTTGGCTTCTATACTCAGAACAACAGCAGGGTTCTTTACACCTTGCCTGCAAAAGTCGGTGAAGAAATAGACATTACCAACGGCGAGCTGAAATACATGGCAGATAAAACAACGCCGGTGGCAACATACAAATTCCCCGTAGAAGGCATTGAGTCCTCACAGCAAGCAGACGGCGCAAAGAATTGGGCACAGGCAGGCTACAGATTCGACGGCTGGTATTTGACTAATAAAGCAAGCGAACAAACCGAAGCGACAAAGATTTCCTTCCCGCTCGAAATTACCGAAAGCATGGTAGCAAGTGCAAATCCGATTACAATGAATCCGCTTAATTTCGACACAACTAAAAAGACATTGATGTTCTATCCCAAGTGGACCGCTATCGAATACCCTGTAAATTTCTATATTACAAATGCGGCAAATGAGAAGGAACTTTATACTACGATGAATATTCCCGTAGGAATGAATATTTCCTCGTACATCGATTCAGTTTCCACCACTGAGGAAAGAGCTAAAATCAATGCAAAAGCACCCGAGGGAAAGACATTCTCAATATGGAAAGCCGACTCCGCTTATGTTGCCGCAGGCGGAATGAATGTCGTTGCACAGTATACGGATACAACCTTTGCCGTTTACATTGATTTGAATAACGGCAGAGAAGGCACGAAGCCGACAAGCAACGGCAGTGCCGTTTACGGAACCGATCCCGAGTTTGAGGCAGAAGAAGTCGGCGGAAACATCGGCGCAGGCTTGGCTATCCGTAAAAGACCGATGTATGATAACGATAAGCCCATCGGCAATTATGAGATAATCGGTTGGAAAGTATTCTATCTTGAAGATCCCGCAGACATCAACAGCCCCGAAAAGTGGAAAGAGGGATATTCGCCGAACGGTGAGAGAAAGGCATATGCTCCGATAGTTTATCAGGCACAGTGGATTTCCTACGAGGATCTTCTCTTCAGAACCTATGATACCGCCGGTGTCCTCTATTCGGCACTTTCAAAGGACTTCAAGAGATATTATTGGTCGAACAACACATCCTGCGACAAGAGTGCGGCATCAATCAATGCTTTCCCCGACACGCAGTTTGTTGCTTTCATCACCCCGTCTCTTGAAAACTTTGAGTGGAGCGGCTTCTTCAGTGCAGATATGTGGAGCAAGGTTTCACTTCGCTTTGATGCGAAAGGACTTGCAAACGATACATTCTCACCCGAGAATATCGCCGCACTTGTCAAACTTCTTATCTCCCTGATTAAGGGTGAAGAAGAGCTTCCCGAAATGTAACATTTCATTCCCCTGCATCGCAAGGTGCAGGGGATTTTTAACTTCATATGCCGTAATTAGCACTAAATATTGTGTGTGATTTTTAGTCACATTGTCGAAAAAAAGATTTTTTGTGAAAATATCTTTACAAAACCGTGAACGAGTGATATACTGACATAGGTAAAATCTTTAAGAGCGGTACAGAGATGCCGACAAGATTGGTAACAGAATCATGCCGCACATTGAATTGTGATTTGCGATCTTGTCGGAGGACGGGGTCGCTTTTTTACGGGGAGGTGTCGGCGTGGAGTTCAAGTCGTACTTGATGGATTGCCAAGCGATCAGCAGAGCACTCACAAGAATAGCTCACGAAATCGTTGAGCGAAACGGTGACGGCGAAAAGCTCTGCGTTGTCGGCATAATGCGTCGCGGTGCACCTCTTGCCGATATTCTTGCAACGAGAATCAAGAGTCTCGGCGTTGAGGTTGATATAGGATATCTTGACATAACCCTCTACCGTGACGATTTGAGCGGAGATGTCGATCAGCCCAAGCTCAACGAAACTCGAATAGATTTTTCCGTTACGGGCAAAACCGTGATAATGGTTGATGACGTTCTCTATACGGGCAGAACCGCAAGGGCGGCGATGGAAGCCCTCATTTCTCTCGGCAGACCTGCGAAAATTCAGTTTGCTGCTCTCATAGACCGAGGACACCGGGAATTGCCCATAGTTGCCGATTATGTTGGAAAGAACGTCCCGACCTCTCGAAGCGAGGTAATCGTTGTCAGCACACCTCCGTTTGATGATGAAGTCAGCGTTTCAATTTGGCAGAAATAGGCTTTAACGCTTTTGCGATAAAGATAAAGAAGTAAATTTTTTAAGGAGGCAATATAAATGAATCTCGTTTACAATGTCAAAGACAAACCGAAGTTCGGTCAGCTGATCGTCTTCGCATTCCAGCAGCTTCTTGCGATTTTGGCGGCAACCATTGCTGTTCCGTCAATCATCGGAAACGGTATGTCGCAGTCGGCGGCTCTTTTCGGAGCAGGTGTCGGCACGATAGTATACCTTCTTTTTACCAAGTTCAGAAGCCCCGTTTTCCTCGGCTCATCCTTTGCCTTTATCGGCTCGATGTTCGCCGCTTTCGCCGGTGCGGCTTCCACATCGGCAGGTCACGCAGGTCTCATCATCGGTGCGATTTTCGCAGGTCTTGTTTATGTTGTTATCGCTCTTGTTGTTAAGTTTGCAGGTGTTGAATGGATAAACAAGCTCATGCCTCCCGTTGTTATCGGCCCCACCGTTGCAATAATCGGTCTCTCCCTTGCCGGTAACGCTGTCGGTGATTCTCTTAAATTTGCTGATGTGGTTGATTCAACATACGAAATGACCACAAAGGGCTGGATTGGCTTTATCTGTGCTCTTGTTACTCTCTTTGCCGTTATCATTTCTTCGGTTTACGGCAAGAAGATGGCAAAGCTCATTCCCTTTATTATCGGTATTCTTGCAGGCTATCTTACCGCAACGATATTTACCGTTATCGGCATTGCAACCGCAAATGTGTCACTTCAGATAATCGACTTCTCCATCTTCAAGGAGATGCAGTGGCTTCCCAATTTCACCTTCATCGAGGCGGCAAAGGGCTTCAAGCAGGTTGATGCTCAGTACATCGCAACCCTTGCAGTAGCGTATGTTCCCGTTGCTTTCGTTGTATTCGCTGAGCATATTGCCGACCACAAGAACCTTTCTTCCATTATCGACAAGGAACTTCTTGAGGATCCCGGCCTCCACAGAACTCTTCTCGGCGACGGCGTCGGTTCAATCTTCGGTGCGTTTTTCGGCGGCTGCCCCAACACCACCTACGGTGAGTCCGTCGGCTGTGTTGCCATTACGGGTAACGCTTCCGTGGTTACCATTCTTGCAACTGCAATAATCGCAATTCTCGTTTCGTTCTTTGGTCCGTTCGTTACCTTCCTTTCATCAATTCCCTCCTGCGTTATGGGCGGCGTTTGCATCACCCTCTACGGCTTTATCGCAGTAAGCGGTCTCAAGATGATTCAGAGCGTTGACCTCGGCGAAAACAAAAACCTCTTCGTTGTTTCAACGATTCTCATCGCAGGTATCGGCGGCATGGCAATTAAGATTGGTCAGATTACCCTCACCTCGATTGCTTGTGCTCTTATCCTCGGCATTATCGTTAACGTTGTTCTTTCAAAAAAGGACAAGAAGTCTGAGAACTGATTTCAATAATTCAAAGAGGGAGCTGTGTCGAACACGGCTCCCTTTTAAAATTTTCCTCAAATATTTGAACTTTTTTGCAATAAGGACTTGAAATTTTCGGCGATAAAAGAGATAATAGAGAAAAAGAAGAAAGGATGATACTTTGGAAGCGATACTTAACTTTGATTTATCCGTTTTCACTTTTGTGGAGGAGCACATCTGGGCTGATTGGCTCACGCCCATAATTGTTTTCATCACGAACCTCGGCGACGGAGCATTTTGGATTGTTTTCTCCCTTTTGATGCTCATTCCTAAAAAGACCCGCAAGGCAGGCGTTGTAATGCTTATTGCAATGGCGTTCATGGGTATCGGCAACAACCTCATACTCAAGAGCCTTGTTGCAAGACCTCGCCCGTACAATCTTCTTGCGTGGGAGGGCATAAGCAAATATCCCGAGCTTGCCGCAAGATGGGCACAGGAATATCATTTCCCCAACTTTGTTGAAAAGCTGACGAGCTATTCGTTCCCCTCGGGACACACCTCATCGAGCTTCGCACCCGCTCTTGCACTTCTCCTTACGCTCGACAAAAAGGATAAGGCGTGGTCAATCCCCGCAATTATTCTTGCGTTGCTCATAGGATTTACAAGAATCTACGTTCACGTTCACTATTGCACCGACGTTCTCGGCGGTCTTGTTTCCGGTGCAATTTGGGCTGTTGCGGCATATTTCGTCGTAAAAGCCGTATATCCCAAGGTTGAAGCTGCCATAGCCGCAAAGCGTGCAAAAAAAGCAAAATAATTCGGAGGAAGAATATGAAAAAGCTCTTATGCCTCTTTTTTTCGCTGATTATCGCTTTTTCCTGTTGTGCTTTTGCTTCGGCAGAGATTGAACCGAACAACATAGAAACGCTTAAAACGCTTTTTGTTCATGGAAAGGGTCCCGAGATTAACGGCAAAAGCATAGATTATGTTGCGTATTCTCCGTGCGAAAATGGTGATGCAAAAAAATATCCGCTTGTTGTCTGGCTTCACGGCATGGGCGAGGGCGAATATCCCGGAGCACAGATTGAGCAGAACAATTTTCCCCTTTGGGCAAGTGACGAATTGCAGAGCAGATTCAAGAACAGCGGCGGAGCGTATCTGCTTGCTGCCCGTTCTCTCGAGGAAGACGGCTTGTACTGGTCAAATGAGCTGATAGTCCCGCTCAAGGCGGCAATTGACAGCTTTATTGCCGAAAATTCCGCGAACATTGATATATCGAGAATTTATGTCGGCGGATTTTCAATGGGCGGAAAGATGACACTTAAAATGGCGGCAAGCTATCCCGATTTTTTTGCGGCGGCTTTCCCGATTTGTCCCGCTCATGAATTTACCGAAAAGGAGCTTTCAACGCTCACCTCAATGCCTGTTTGGATTTCTGCAAGCAAGTATGATGTGCTTGCGGGCTACCATACCTATACCGCCGATATTTGGGATAAGCTGATGCGGATATCAACGGTGAAAGACGAGTGCAGAATTTCCGTTTTCGGGCAGGTTTGCTATCCTGACGGCACGAAAACCTCAAGCAATCACCTTGCGTGGTTTGCCGTTGCAAACGATATGTTTACATACTCCGGCGGCGATTATTACAACATGGAGACCTTTGACGGAAACGGTGACGCTGTGACTCTTACATATCCCGACGGCATGATATCTTGGCTTTCTGCCTATTCAAACGATGATGCCGAAGCCGGCGGTGAACCGAGCGGTGCGGTTGCATTGGAGGAGGACACCATAGAATCGTTTAAGGCGATGCTGTGGCCGATGATACGCTGTCTTTTCCGAATAGTCAAAAGTGAAATCAAGGACTTTTTTACTAAATAGAAATAATTTATTCACGGTGCGGCTCCGAACGGGTCTGCACCGTGTTTTTGCATACAACAAAGGCACCGCCGTTAAAGCGATGCCTTTTTATAATGTGAAAATTAAGCAAACTGACTGTAATAAAGAGTGTAAAAGCATTAAGCATCTACGCTCGTGAATTAAAGTTTGATATCGGTGATTCTCGGGATTTCTATAGTTTGTGTTTCAATTTTGTCGGGATTATTTTCATCGAGGATTATCAGCCTGCCGCCGTGTTCCTTGCCGTAGGTGAAATATCCGCAGCCGATGGTTTGATATAAGTCAATGCCGTCAACGCGAACATGAAAATCATTAACATGGTCGTGACCGAAAAACGCCGCCTTCACGTCGCCGATTCGTTTCCAGCTTTCGAGCTGGTCTCGTGCATCAAGACTTGCATCCGGTGGGCACGGACGTTCACGCAGTCTGCCCTCAATCAGAGAATCTCCAAAGGAATACAGCTTTTCGCCGCATTCAATTACATTTTCACCTTTTTTGTCCGTCTCGCAAAGCAAATCAAGCTCCTGCTGAACGGGCATATGCTGAAACACAACGGACGGTACGACTTTTCCGCCGTTTTCCGCTTTCAATTGAGCCGCTTTTTTCTCATACCATTCAATTTGGTCGGAGTGAACCTTGTCATAGCCGAGTCCGCCGTCGGGCTTTCTGATGTAATCGTTTGAATCAATCAGCCATATGCAAAAGGCGTCACGCTCAGCCGTACTGCTTTTGACGGTGAGACAGCAATTGCCGCACCCGTACACGTCGGCATCGTTGAGAGATGAACGGAAATTTGCATACTCAGAATAAATCAGCATTTGAAATTCACGGTGGAAGCCTGCTTCACCGTCATGATTTCCGAAAACAATTGCGAGCGGAATATTTCTCTTTGCGATAGGCTCAATTATTTTTTTGATTGTTTTTTCAACATACGCATAGGTAAATTCTTCCCAAAAGCCGCTTATGTTATCTCCGCCGAACACGACTAAATCGGGCTTCGCCGCTTCAATGCAGCTTTCAATGCAGTTGAGAGTTTCAATATCCTTTGCAAGGGGAATTTTGCGGTCGGTGTCGTCATCCATTTCGGGGTCAACATCATGAATATCCGTAAGATGAAGTATGCGGAATTTGCCGTTTTCATTGAATTTCAGCGGCGGCGGTGCTTCACGATTGAATTTGTCCGATTTGAATTTCTGCGGTGTCCCCATTGCGGCAAGAGACGGTGCGGAAAATCCCAAAAGAAGATTTCTTAAAATTCTGCTTTTCATGCGGCTGTCCTCCGAGAATTGATATACTATAATAATATCAAAGCGGACGCCGAAATTCAAGGGCTACAGCAACAAAAGATTCATTCCGAGAGCTGTTATTACTCCGGGAAGCCCGAGAAGTATGCAGGCGGCAATGGTGTACCAATTCACGGCAATGCTGATTCCCGTGACAATTCCCGTAAGATTAACGGCAAACATGGCGGCAATGCCTTGTAAAGCGGAGACGGCAAAGCTCGAAGCTCCCCGTTCACTTCTAATCATCCACCAAAGCACACTTGCACCACAAACGACGGCAAGGGTAATAAAAACACCGTTCATTCATACAACCTCCCTGCCGTAAACGGTTATTTCACGACACTTGACTCCCTCGCTCTGAGCCTTCTTAATCAAATAGCGGTAAAGAGCCTTCAGGGATTCAATCTCATAAATTATCGAATCGAGAAGATCCTCATTATCCTCCATTTCAAAGCGGCTGTAGGCACTGAGCAGTCGGGCATAGGTGTCACGGATTTTTTCTATAAGAGCATCATCGGGAGTTTTAATGGGTTTTCTTATCGTTTTGTAATAAAAAACCTTCGCGGCATCAAAATATTTTTCCATAATTTCAGTCCTCCTGTAAATATACTATAGAAATTATTGGATTTATATGATAAAATAATACCGAATAAATTATTTCGGAGGAAAAATTATGTATCCTGTTATATTAAAGCCTTATGTATCCGAAACCATATGGGGCGGAAGAAAGCTGATTGATGAGTATAATGTAAAAACCGAAAAGAAGAATGCCGCCGAGGGCTGGATGCTCTCCTGTCATCCTGCGGGCGAAAGCACCGTTGTAAACGGCGAATATGCGGGCAAGCCTCTTTCTCAAATGCTTAAAGAGCACCCCGAGCTTTGCGGAAAAAACGCCGAGAGATTCGACGATTTCCCCATACTCATTAAATTTATAGATGCGAGGGACGATCTTTCCGTGCAGGTTCATCCGACAAAGGAATACTGTGAGCTGACGGGCAGGGGACAGAGCAAAACGGAATGCTGGTACATCATAGATTGCGATGAGGATGCACACCTTCTTCTCGGCTTCAACGAAAGCATAAGCAAGGAATGCTTTGAAAACGCAATTAAAGATAACACCTTGACCGAATACACCGCAAAAATCAAAGTGAAACCAGGCGATTTCTTCTTTATTGAGTCGGGTACGCTTCATGCTATCTGTAAAGGCATTTTACTTGCCGAGGTGCAGGAAAGCTCCAATACAACATATAGAATTTATGACTACGGCAGAGTCGGAAATGACGGAAAACCAAGAGATTTGCACGTTTCGGATGCTCTTGCCGTCACAACGAGAGAAAAATTCGTTCAACCGGATTTTTGTAAAGCTGACAGCCTTTACACAGATGGTGCGAATCTTCTTGCCGAATGTGACCTTTTCAAGGTGTGGAAAGACAACATCGGCGGAAAATTTGAGGGTACGGCGGACGAAAAATCCTTTGTTTCACTCCTTGTTATCAGCGGAAACGGCGTTTTGACAAGCTGTGGCGAGAGCGTTGAGCTTGAAAAGGGCAGCAGTATCTTTCTTCCTGCGGGAAGCGGCAATTTCACCGTTACGGGTGAGCTTGAAATTTTAGAAACGAGAATTTGACATGGCGATAGTCGGTATACAAAACTTAAAAGTTGATTTTGCGGGAAAGGTTCTTTTTGAGAATGTTTCCTTTGATGTGAACGAGGGGGATTTTGTCGGTCTCATCGGAGCTAACGGAACGGGAAAGACCACGCTTTTCAAGGTGATAACTGGCGAAATTGAACCGACGGACGGTGCGGTGTTCATTTCAAAGCAAACCAAAGTCGGATATTTGGAACAGCACGCCTGCCACGGCTCTGTGCGAACCGTTCTTGATGAGGCTCTCACCGTGTTTACTCCGCTTATGCGTATGGAATATGAGCTTGAATTGCTTGCACAGCGGATTGATACGCAGAGCGACATCCGAAACGAGCTTATTGAGAGGCAAAACGAGCTTCAAGAGGAATATCAAGCCTCGGGCGGTCTTACTTACAAGAGCAGAACACGGGCGGCACTGTTGGGCCTCGGCTTTTCCGAAAATGATTTCAGCCTTACCTGCGATAAGCTCAGCGGCGGCCAGCGTTCAAAGCTGAGTATGTGCAAGCTCCTTTTGAGTGAAGCACAGCTTCTGCTCCTTGACGAGCCGACGAATCATCTTGACATTTCCGGCACCGAGTGGCTCGAGGGCTTCCTGTCCTCATACAAAGGAACGGTTATCGTTATTTCCCATGACAGATATTTTCTTGATAAGGTGACAAATAAAACGGTGGAGCTTTCAAACCGCCGTTGCCACAGTGCGAAGGGGAATTATTCAACATATTTGAAGCTCCGAGAGGAACGGCTTGAAAGTGAACGCAAAAGATATGAAAATCAGCTTGAAGAAATTAAGCGAATAGAGGGAATCATTGAACAGCAACGCTCCTTTGCCCGCGAGCGGAATTTTATCACGGCGGAAAGTAAGCGGAAGATGCTTGAAAAAAAGAAAGCCGAGCTTGTCATTCCCGAAAAGACGGCGGCAAAAATGCGTGTGAATTTTGTCCCCGAATGCGAAACGGGCAATGACGTTCTTGCAGTACACGGTCTTTCAAAGGCTTTCGGAAGCAAAAGGCTTTTTGAAAACGGCGAAATGCTTGTCTACAAAGGCGACAGGGTGTTTGTACTCGGTGCGAACGGCTGCGGAAAAACCACGCTTTTGCGAATTTTGATGCGTCGTATGCCTAGTGACGGCGGCAGCTTTACCTTTGGTGCGAACGTGAAAACGGGATATTTTGACCAGAGCCTCGAAAATCTTACGGGCGGTAAAAGCGTTCTCGATGAAATATGGGACGAGCACCGAACCTTTACCGAGACGATGGTACGAAGCTATCTTTCCCTTTTTCTTTTCAGAGGGGACGATGTTTTCAAGCAGGTGGACGATTTGAGCGGCGGCGAAAAGGCGAAGCTGTGTCTGTTAAAGCTCATGCTTTCGGGTGCAAACGTGCTTTTGCTCGATGAGCCGACAAACCACCTTGATATTCCGTCAAGAGAAGTGCTTGAGTCGGCACTTGCAGATTATGAGGGAACGATAATTGCCGTTTCCCACGACAGATATTTTATCAATAAGCTCTCAACGAAAATTTATTGCATGAAGCCCGACGGATTCGAGCGTTTTGACGGAGATTACAACGATTATGCCGATGCCGTCCTGCTTCAGGCAAAGGAAAAACCGCAAAAATCACAGCCGAAAGAAAATTCATACAAGCTCCGTAAGGAAAGGGAGAGTGAAATCAACCGACTTAAAGGAAAAATTCGGCGTGATGAAGCTCAGATTGACACCCTTGATGCCGAAATAGAAAAAACAAACGGACTTTTATCAAGTCCGGAGGTATCGGCAGATTATGAAAAAGTATTGGAATACACACAAAAAATTGACGAGCTGACACGGCAGCAGCTTTCACTTATGGATGAGTGGGAGCAGGAAAATAAACGCCTCGAACAGCTCTTGAACGGAGAATTTTAATGAAGCACACAGAAATTTTCAAGAACGCCCGTTGGATTGAAAGCAACCCGATGAGTGCCGCACCGATTTTCTTCCGCCGTTTCAACGCAAATGAAAAGGAAGAAGCATACATCACGATATGCGGACTCGGTTGCTTTAAGCTGTATATTAACGGTGTCAAGGTGAGTGATGATCTCTTTGCTCCCAACGCTTCAAGCTATAACAAAAGAGATACGACCGAGATGTATTATCCCATAACCGATGAAATGAGTTACCGAACTTATTGCATGAGATATCTCATTTCCGAATATCTCAGGGAGGGAGAAAACACTCTTGCTGTTCTGCTCGGCGGCGGCTACTATTATCAGGGCAAAAAAAGTGCCGAGGGCTCGGTTGATTTCGGTACGCCGAAGCTGTGCTACATTATAGAAAAAGCAAGCGGTGAAGTTGTCAGCGATGAAAGCACCCGGTGCCACGGCGGATTTGTTACGAAAAATAATCTTTATGCGGGAGAAATGCATGATTACACGCTTGTCCCGACCGACGAAAATCAATTTGCAAAGAGTCATGAGATTGAGCCGCCCGAAACGGAGCTTTATATTCAGAAGTCCCCGTGTGACAAGGTTATACGCAGTATAATTCCGACTCTGATTAAAGAGGAAAACGGCGAGAGCATATATGATGCGGGTGAAAACACCGTGGGATATGCGGTTTTTGCTTGTGATGAAGCGGGAAAGACGATAAATGTCATCTATGCCGAGGAGCTTGAGGGAAAGCAGAAGCGTGTGTCGGGCTTTAAAAGCGGTTTTCAAGAGGATGAATTTATCACCGACGGCACGGAGAGAGAATATATCCCCCATTTCACATGGCACGGCTTCAGATATTTCAAGGTTCGCGGAGCCAAACCGCTCCGAGTGGATGTCGTACACGCTGATTGCCCGCAGACCTCCGCCTTTGAAAGCGATAACGAACAGCTCAATTGGCTGTATTCAACATATGTGAGAACTCAGCTTTGCAATATGCATTGCGGTGTGCCGTCCGATTGTCCGCACCTTGAACGGCTCGGCTATACGGGTGACGGTCAGCTTTGTGCAGAAACGGCGATGCTTCTGCTCGATTGCAAGAGCTTTTACCGTAAATGGCTTGATGATGTTGCCGATTGCCAATGCAGAAAAAGCGGTCACGTTCAGCATACCGCACCGTTTATGGGCGGAGGCGGCGGCCCTGCCGGTTGGGGCGGTGCAATAGTCGAAGTACCATATAATTATTATAAAGTATACGGAGATATCGGCGTGCTTGAAGAATTTTTCCCCAAAATGCTGAAATATCTTGATTATCTTGAAAGCAGGAGCGATAACGGACTTGTTTGGCATGAGGAGGAGGGCGGCTGGTGCCTCGGCGACTGGTGTACTCCCGATTCCATAAAAATCCCCGAAACATACGTGAACACCTGCCTCTATGTCGGATTTATGGAGCAGGTAATTCATATATCGAATATTATCGGGCGAGAAAGCGAAACCGAGTATCTCAGAGAACGCATCAGCCGAGTAAAAAAGGCGATTGACATTGCCTATTTCAGTCCGCAGCAACGAACCTATTGCGGCGACGTTCAGGGTGCATCGTGTCTTGCACTCAGAATCGGTCTCGGCAACGAAGCGGTAAAGAATCAGGTTATCAAGAAATACAAAAATCTCGGAATGTACGATACAGGAATAATAGCGACCAAGCTGTTGACGGAATATCTGTTTGAAATCGGCGAATCACAGCTTGCATACGAGCTTCTTTCAAGCAGAAAAGAAGTATCCTTTGACCACATGAGGCGTGAGGGTGCCACTACACTTTGGGAATATTGGGATGGCGAGCGTTCGCACAATCATCCGATGTTCGGTGCCGTTACAAAATATATTTTCACATATCTTTTGGGAATAGCTCAGCCCGAGGACGGTGCGGGCTTTGAGAAAGCTGTTATTTCTCCGAGATTTGTTGACGGAATGAACACCGCAAAGGGACACATAACGACCGAAAAAGGTGTTATTTCGGTTGAATACAAAAAGTACGGCGATTTTGCCGTGGTCAAAGTGTATGCCGACCCGAGAATTGAAGCCGAATTTGTTTGCGGCGGCATAAAGGAAGCGTTCAGCGGCGAAAAAGAATTTACTGTCAGCATTAAAGGAGCTCAATAAAATGAAGTACGGAATAATCGGAACAGGCTGGATTTCCGAAGCATTTATTGAGGGAGTACGCATTGCCTGCAATTCGGAAATATCGGCGATATATTCGAGAAGTACCGAGACGGGAAAGGCGTTTGCCGAAAGGAACGGTATAGATAAGGTTTATACGGATATCGACGAATTTGCCGCATCGGATATAGACTGCGTTTATATCGCAAGCCCCAATTCATTGCACTTTTCTCAATCGAAAAAAATGCTTCTTGCGGGTAAGCACGTAATCTGCGAAAAGCCGATAACAACGGAGCCGGAGGAATTGGAGAGCTTGCAGAGCCTTGCGGCGAAAAAAGGACTCATATACATGGAAGCGATAATGTATATGCACAACCCCGTGCGTGAAAAATTCCGTGATGTCGTTGCCAAGCTCGGAAAAGTGACAAGTGTACATTTTGACTTTTCGCAGCTTTCATCAAAGTATCCGGCATATCAAAGAGGGGAGCTGCCGAATATATTTAATCCTGCATTTGCAACGGGCGGACTTATGGACCTCGGCATATATTGTGTATATCCCGCCATTGATATTTTCGGCTTTCCCGATGAAATTACCGCAAAATCGGTGTTTTTGGACAGCGGAGCGGACGGGTGCGGAAGTGTTATTTTTACCTATAGTGACAAGGTCATTACCTTTACATACTCAAAGCTCGCGCAGGATACGGCAGGCTCTCAGATTTTGGGGGATAAGGGTACGCTGAAAATAGCCTCAATCTCCAAGCTGACAGGCGTGGAGCTGACGACGGAAAACGGTGAAAAATATAGCGTTCACGGCGATACGCCCAAGGCGGAGCTTATGGGATATGAGGCGGCGGCGTTTGAGGCGTTCATTGCAGGAGAAAGCAGTGAAAAATATGCGTTGTCAAGCAAAGTAGCTTTACAGGTAAGTCGTGCGATGAAAGCAATCCGAGAGTCGGCGGGAATAAGATTTAATTGAAAAAATGTTGACATATCAATGAAAAAGTTATAGAATATACAGGTAAACTTAATAAAAGAACGGAGTGTTATCAATGTCAGTAAAAAAACTCAAGTATTTTGCAGGCGGTAAATGGCTCGATTCCAAGTGCGAAAAATATATGGATGTCTATAATCCCAGCACCGGCGAAGTTATTGCTCAGACTCCATGCTGCACCAAGGACGAGGTAAACGAAGCCATCGCTTGTGCAAAGGAAGCATTCAAGAGCTGGTCAAACGTTCCCGTCATGAAAAGAGTACAGGTTGTTTTCAAATTCCGTGAGCTTCTCGAGGAGCACATGGACGAGCTTACCGAGATATGTGCAAGAGAGCACGGTAAGGTTTGGAACGAAGCAAAGGGCGATATTCTCAAGGTTAAAGAGCCTGTAGAGCTTGCTTGCTCCGCACCGTCACTTCTCATGGGCGAGAGCATGAGAGATACCTCCAGCGGATACGACACCACTCTTTACAGAGAGCCCGTCGGCGTTTTTGCAGGTATTGTTCCCTTTAACTTCCCCGGTATGATTCCCATGGGCTGGATGTCTCCCATCTGCATAGCCTGCGGTAATACAATCGTTCTTAAAGCTGCTTCCATGACTCCGATGACCTGCATGAGAATGGCAGAGCTTTGGCAGGAGGCAGGTCTTCCCGACGGCGTTATCAATATTGTTACCTGCTCGAGAAATGAAGCAGAAATCTTCATGCAGCACCCCGATGTTAAGGGTATCACCTTTGTCGGTTCAACAAGCGTAGGACTTCATATTTATTCTCAGGCCGCTGCAAACGGCAAGAGAGTTCAGGCTCTTTGCGAGGCTAAGAACCACGGCCTTGTTCTTGAGGATGCCGCTCTTGAGAGAAGTGCAAGAGGTATAATCAATTCATCCTTCGGCTGTGCCGGTGAACGTTGCATGGCTTTGCCTGTTATTGTTGCACAGGAAAGCATTGCCGATGAGCTTGTAGGATATCTTGTTAAGTTTGCCAAGGAGCTGAAGCTCGGTCCGGCATACGACAAGGAATCAACACTCGGCCCCGTTGTTACCGAGGCACACAGACAGTCCATACTCAATTGGATTGAAAAGGGCATCGAGGAAGGCGCTGAGCTTGTTCTCGACGGCAGAAATCCCGTTGTTCCCGGATATGAAAACGGCTTCTATGTTGGCCCCACCATTTTTGACCATGTTACCGAGGATATGACCATCGGTACAAGAGAGATTTTCGGACCCGTTCTTTGCATCAAGAGAGTTAAGGATTTTGAAGAGGGTCTTAAAATAATGAACGCCAATCCCTTTGCAAACGGTTCTGTTATCTTCACTCAGAGCGGTTACTATGCAAGAGAGTTTGCAAAGAGAACGGACGGCGGTATGGTCGGCGTAAACGTCGGTATCCCCGTTCCCGTAGGAATTTTCCCGTTCACCGGTCACAAGCAGTCATTCTTCGGTGATCTTCATTGCCTCGGCAAGGACGGATTCCGTTTCTACACCGAAACAAAGGCTGTTACCACCCGTTGGTTCGATGAAGAGGAAATGAAAGCCAAAACCGTTGATACTTGGGACGGTTCGGTAGGCGGAGACCTTAAATAATTTACTAACAAAAATGCTCTGCGGTGAAAATCCATCGCAGAGCATTTTTTTAATTGTTGAAAATCGACAGCCGCAAAAGCAGACTGCCGATTTTTTCTTATCTTACTCCGAAAAGGAGGTCACCGTATGAGGGATAGGGCCATGCACTCGATGACGAAAGAGTTTCCGCCTCGTCTGCCGCGTTACGCAAGTCACACATATCGGGAATGATTACCGACTTGTAGAATTGTGCAAGCTCGTCCATTACAACGATTGCCTTTGATTCGCACAAATCCTTTTCGAGCTTTTTGACAGCGGAATGAGCCGAACCGAGGAGAGCACACAGGGTGTCGAGATTTTCTTTTTCATATGTACAGTCGATGTCGGGGAGTACCGCATTCTTCTTTGCGACGGAATCGGCAAGCTGAGCGGAATAAAGGCTCATTGCGGGAAGAATATCCTTGCGAGCCATATCAAGCATGGTGAGAGCTTCGATGTTGACTATTTTGCAATAGTTTTCGAGACGAACCTCATGCCGTGCCGTAAATTCTTCAGGGGTAAATACCTTGTGAGATGCAAACAGCTCAACATTCTTCTTATCGAGCATATGGGCAAGTGCATCGGGAGTTGTTTTGAGATTGGAAAGTCCTCTCTTTTCCGCCTCTGCAACCCATGCCTCGTCGTAGCCGTCACCGTTGAAAATTATACGCTTATGCTCCTTGATAGTCTTTTTGATAAGCTCATGGAGCGAGGTTTCAAAGCATTCTGCGTTTTCAAGTATGTCGGCAAACTGGCGAAGCTCCTCGGCAACCGCCGTGTTGATAACGGTGTTACAGCAGGAAATGGAGGAAGCAGAGCCGAGCATACGGAACTCAAACTTGTTACCCGTAAAAGCAAAGGGGGAGGTTCTGTTTCTGTCGGTGGTATCCTTGGGGAATTTGGGAAGAGTATGAACGCCGATACGCATGAGATCCTGCTCTTTTGCATCGTATTCGCGGTCAGCTTCTATCGTTTCGAGAATTTCCGAAAGATCCGTTCCGAGGAACATGGAAACGATGGCGGGAGGGGCTTCGTTTGCACCCAAACGGTGATCGTTACCCGCAGAAGCTACGGAAATACGCAGCATATCCTGATATTCGTCAACCGCTTTTATAACGGCACAGAGGAAAAGCAGGAATTGTGCGTTTTCATAGGGAGTTTCACCCGGCTCAAGAAGATTCATTCCCGTGTTCGTTGACAGAGACCAGTTGTTATGCTTTCCGCTTCCGTTCACTCCGGCAAAGGGCTTTTCGTGAAGCAGACAAACCATGTCATGCTTTTTGGCAACCTTTTGCATAAGCTCCATGGTGAGCTGATTGTGGTCAGCAGAAATATTCGTGGTGGTGAAAATCGGTGCCATTTCATGCTGTGCGGGAGCTGCTTCGTTGTGCTCCGTCTTTGCAAGCACGCCAACCTTCCAAAGCTCGTCATCAAGCTCTTTCATGAATGCGGCAACACGGGGCTTTATTGCACCGAAATAGTGGTCGTCAAGCTCCTGACCCTTGGGCGGCTTTGCACCGAACAGGGTCCTGCCGGTATATAT
>CAZPMK010000005.1:261-79039 GCA_964587915.1 uncultured Clostridium sp. | reverse complement strand
ATATAATTGTATCGTAAATATAAAATTATCGAAAGGAGAAGTACCATGCCCGAATTTACTTATGAAATCGTAGAATCAGTAGCCGTTCTTTCCGAAAACCCCAAGGGGTGGACAAAGGAGCTTAACCTTATAAGCTGGAACGGCAGAGACCCCAAGTATGATATCAGAGAGTGGGCACCTGACCATGAAAAAATGGGCAAAGGCGTTACACTGAGCAAGGACGAAATGGCAGCTCTTCAAGAAGCGGTCAAAAATTTGAAGTAATTTTCCAGGCGTGCGCTGCGGAACACCCGCGGCGCTGCTTTTTTGAAATTCAAGAGGTCGATATTATGGGTAAACCGTTAGAAACCATTATTGTCGGTGCGGGTCACAGGAGCTTAACCTACGCCGCTCTTTCGGAAACCGAAAAGGATAAAATGAAAATAGTCGGAGTTGCAGACCCCGATCCGGTACGAAGAAAAACCGTTGCGGAGAGATTCGGCATACCGGAAGAAAGATGCTTTTCAACAGCACGGGAGGTTGCCGCCGTTCCGAAATTTGCCGATGCCGTAATTAACGGTACAATGGATCACGTTCACGTTGAAACCACAGTCCCGCTTTTGAAGGCAGGCTATGATGTTTTGCTCGAAAAACCGTTTTCCGTCAATGAAGATGAAGCAAGATACCTTGTTTCACAGGCTGAAAAATACGGCAGAAAAATTATGGTTTGCTTTGTTCTGCGTTATGCTCCGTTCTATCGAAAAATCAAAGAGCTTCTTCTTGCCGGAGAAATCGGCAACGTAATAAATATTCAAACAAACGAATTTGTCAGCTACCATCATATGTCAACAAGCCATGTTCGGGGAAAATGGAATAATTCCGACCGCTGTCATTCCTCTATGCTTCTTGCAAAATGCTGTCACGACCTTGATATAATGATGTGGCTCATGAGTGAAACGAAGCCGTCATATATATCGAGCTTTGGCTGTAATATGCAATTTAAGCCCGAAAACGCACCAAAAAACGCCGGATATCGCTGTACCGTTGATTGCCCTCTTGTTGATGAATGCCTTTATTCGGCAAAAAGAATATATCTCGATCATCCGGACAGGTGGTCATTCTATGTTTGGGATGCCTTGGAAGATAAAGAAAACCCCACGCTTGAAGACAAGGCAGAGCTTCTCAAAACAAGTCCCTATGGGATTTGTGCATATAAAAGCGATAACAATGTTGTGGATCACCAAACAGTTAATGTTTTGTTTGAAAGCGGTGCGACGGGTACGCATTCAATGATAGGCGGAGCAAGCTGCGGAAAGCGAACAATCAGCATAACAGGCACAACAGGCATGATTGAGGGCACCTTGGAGGACGGGAAAGTAATCCTTTCAAAGATAGACCCCTCCCCGGATTGCGAACACCGCGATACCGTGTTAGACGTCAATGTTGAGAACGATTCACACGGCGGCGGAGATATTGAGCTTGTAAAGGATTTTGTTGAATACGTCACGAACGGGAAAGCCTCCGTTTCCTGCACAAGCATTCAGGATTCACTCGCGGGACATCTTGCTGTATTCCTTGCCGACAGATCAATGGAAAAAGGCGGAGAGCCTCAAAAAGTTATGTTATAATATCAAATAAAAAGACCGTGCGGAGCTGATTGCCCTGCACGGTCATTAAATTTATCTGCCTGTTGTTGCCGTTGTTTTGAGCATGACATCATGATATCCGCCCTCAACGATGCTTGTTGAGGAAACAACGGTCAGCTTTGCGTTTTTCTGAAGATCGGGAATCGTAAGAACTCCGCAGTTGCACATGGTGGATTTTACTTTATAAAGGCTCTTTGCAACATTGTCGCTGAGAGCACCGGCATAGGTAACATAGGAATCAACGCCCTCTTCAAAGCTGAGCTTTGCTTTACCGCCGAGATCATAACGCTGCCAGTTGCGTGCTCTGTTTGAGCCTTCGCCCCAATACTCTTTAACATATGCACCGTTGATCATGAGCTTGTTTGTGGGGCTCTCATCAAAGCGTGCAAAGTATCTGCCGAGCATAAGGAAGTCTGCACCCATGGCAAGTGCAAGGGTCATGTGATAATCATGAACGATGCCGCCGTCTGAGCAAATGGGAACATATATACCGGTTTCTTTATAGTATTCGTCTCTTGCCGCCGCAACCTCGATAAGAGCGGTAGCCTGTCCTCTGCCGATACCCTTTGTTTCTCTTGTTATGCAGATTGAACCGCCGCCGATGCCGACCTTAACAAAGTCTGCACCTGCTTTTGCAAGGAAAAGGAAGCCGTCTCTGTCAACAACGTTACCTGCACCGACCTTTACCTTGTCGCCGTATTTTTCACGGATAAACGCAAGGGTCTGCTCCTGCCAAACGGTGTATCCCTCGGAGGAGTCAATACAAAGCACGTCAGCACCTGCCTCAACAAGAGCGGGAACACGCTTTTCGTAGTCAAGGGTATTGATACCCGCACCGACAACATAGCTCTTGTTTTCATCAAGAAGCTCCTGCGGATTATCCTTATGCTGAGAATAATCCTTTCTGAAGACGAAATAAAGAAGATTTCCTTCGCTGTCAACAATGGGAAGAGAATTGAGCTTGTTCTCCCAAATGATATCGTTTGCGTCCTTGAGAGAGGTGTTTTCGGAACCCGTAATGAGCTTTTCAAGCGGAGTCATGAATTCGGAAACAGGTGTGTCGGCATCCATGCGGCTGACTCTGTAATCTCTGCTTGTAACAACGCCGAGGAGCTTGCCGTTTGCAGAGCCGTCATGTGTAACCGCCATGGTATTATGACCCTTTTCGGCAAAAAGATCAAGAACATCTGCAAGGGTTGAATCGGG
This sequence comes from uncultured Clostridium sp., assembly GCA_964587915.1. Taxonomy (GTDB): domain Bacteria; phylum Bacillota; class Clostridia; order Oscillospirales; family Acutalibacteraceae; genus CAG-177. Next base: position 76,208 of record CAZPMK010000005.1, on the reverse strand, counting down.
GCAAAGGTTTGAATCACTGACAACAAAGCCTGCTTTATAACCCTTGACTCTTGCAACCATAGCTGCTTCATCTTCAACCGACTGTGAGCCGTAGATGAAAGATATACCGCCTTCTTTTGCAAGAGCAATTGCAAGAGTATCATTTGAAACCGACTGCATGATTGCGGAGGTAAGAGGAATATTGAGAGAAATCGGGCATTCCTCCTCGCCCTTTCTGTACTTTACGAGCGGTGTTTTGAGACTGACATTAGCGGGAATGCAATCACGGGAGGTGTATCCCGGAATGAGAAGATATTCGCTGAATGTTCTTGATGGTTCCTGACAATAAAAAGCCATGATACTGATTACCTTTCTTTTATTTTAATAATTTTATCTGCAAAAAGATTGAATGTAGTTGTCAATACAGTGCTGTATCGAATTAAGGGCACAGTCTTTTCCCTGTACCTCATCGACAACCGTTTCTTTTCCCTCGAGAGATTTGTATACCGAGAAGAAATGACGCATTTCATCAAAGATGTGTACGGGCAGCTCGGATATATCCTTATATTCATTATAGTTCGGATCGTTAAAAGGAATGGATATGATTTTTTCGTCGAGCTTTCCGCCGTCCTTCATCATGATAACGCCGATGGGATAGCAGCGAACAATGGTCATCGGGTCGATTTCTTCACTGCAAATAACAACAACGTCAAGGGGGTCACCGTCATCACCGTAGGTTCTCGGAATAAATCCATAGTTTGCGGGATAATGGGTTGAGGTGTAGAGAATACGGTCAAGCATCAAAAGCCCCGTTTCCTTATCAAGCTCATACTTTCTTTTACTGCCCTTTGAAATTTCAATAACGGCAACAAAATCCTCGGGAGCTATTCTTTTGGGGTTTATGTCATGCCATATATTTCCCATCTTTATAACCTCACTTAATTAAAATTTAATGGTTTTGCCGGTACGTGCCGATTCATAGACTGCGTTGACTATGCGAACGCTCTTTGCCGCTTCCATGGGAAGGATTGCGGGATCTCTGTCATCGAGGCAAGCATCGATCATATCCTCAACAACGACATTGTGACCGAGGCAAAGTGTCGGGTCGAGTGCCGCAGCCGCCGCATTGCCGGTGTATTTTTCGAGCATTTCCTGCTCTTCTCCCTCGTAAGCATCGGCAAATTTCCAGAGCTTCAGCTTATCCTGATCGGCCTCCATAGAGCCGTTGGTGCCGTATACTCTTATATCGGTTGAAAGTCCGGGATATGCGCAGGTCGTGCTGATAAAGGTTGCGACTGCACCGGAGCGGAAGCGAATAAGGGAAGCGGTGAAATCTTCGGTTTCGATTTCGTGATTATAGATGGCTGTCTGAGAGGTTACGCTCTCAACCTCGCTGTTCATAAGCCACTGCATAAGGTCAACGGTGTGAACAGCCTGATTCATAAGAGATCCGCCGCCGTCCATTTCCCAGGTGCCTCTCCAGCCGCCGTTATCGTAGTATTCCTGAGTTCTGAACCATTTAACGGCAAAATCACCGAAAAGAACTTTGCCTATTCTGCCGCTGACAATGGCGTCATGCATAAGAGGCATATCGGGATTGTATCTGTTCTGATGAACAACGCCCGCCTTCATTCCCGTTTCAAGGCGAACCTTTTCAATTCTTTCGGCTGCCTCAACAGTGATATCAACAGGCTTTTCGATAAGAACATTCTTGCCCGCTCTCATTGCTTTGATTGCAAAATCTGCGTGCATACCGCTCGGAACCGCAATGCTTACGGTTTCGATGTCGGGATTTTTGAGCATTTCATCAAAATCGAGATATGCAAGCGTTTCGGGATAAACATCCGTGATGGCATCGAGCCTGTCCTGCTTGAGATCGCAAACCGCAATAAGATTTGCTCTTTCCGATTTTGCCGCAGCTTCGGCATGGCGTTTGCCGACACCGAGACCAACTACTGCGTATCCGAGTTTCCTTGACATAATATGTACCTCCTAAAATTATAAAAAATCAGACCGAACGGCCGGTTTTTGTCCGCTGCGGTCCGAAGCCTGCCGCAGTAAGCAACAGACATTAAACGCTTTTGTATGTTGTGAAACGATAGGTAATTCCCTTGTGCCCTTCACCCTCTTTTTGGCGTGCGAGTACCCAATTATCGTCATTATCGAGATTCGGGAAGAATTTATCCGCCGGCTTTTCAGCATCAACCTTGGTGACATATGCCGTGTCACAATAGGGCAAAAGCTGAGCGTAAACGGAAGCACCGCCGCAAAGATATACAATATTTGAATCGTATCTGCGAAGAACTTCAAAAAGCTCATCAATCGAATGGCACACAATAACCCCCGGTGCAGACCAATTTTCGTCGTTGCTCAATACAATATTAACTCTGTCGGGAAGAGCCTTTTGACCGGGCAAAGAAAGGAAGGTGGCAAGTCCCATTACGACCACGTTTCCGATTGTTTTGCTTTTGAAGAATGCCATATCCTCGGGAATGTGAAACAGGAGGCTGTCGGCGTTGCCGATTCCCCAATTCTTATCTACACATACTATCGCTTTCATGCCATTCTCCTTTATATCGCCACGGGAATTTTAGCGTCAAATTCGTGATACTTATAATTTTCGAGAGAAAAACTGTTTTTGGTGAATTTATAGAAATCATCAATTGATTTATCCATAATAAATGTAGGTGCATCGTACGGCTCACGCTCGATAAGCTCTTGGATTATCGGAACATGGCGGTCATAAATATGAGCATCGGCAATGACATGGACAAATTCACCCGCTTCAAGACCGCTGACCTGTGCAAACATACAAACAAGAGCCGAATACTGACATACATTCCATATGTTTGCCGCCAGCATATCCTGCGAACGCTGATTCAATACGGCGTTGAGCTTATTGCCCGTGACATTAAAGGTCATGCTGTATGCGCAGGGGTAAAGTGCCATTTCGCTCAAATCCTGATGAACATATATATTTGTAAGTATTCTGCGGCTTGACGGATTATGCTTCAGGTCGTAGAGAACACGGTCAACCTGATCCATATCCCCCTCTTTATAATGATGCTTGACGCCGAGCTGATATCCGTATGCCTTGCCTATGGAGCCGTTTTCGTCAGCCCATGAATCCCAGACATGACTTCCGAGATCGTGAATGTTGTTTGATTTCTTCTGCCATATCCAAAGGAGCTCATCAACGGCACTTTTAAGAAAGGTTTTTCTTAATGTGAGAATCGGAAATTCCTTGCTCAGGTCATATCTGTTTACAACGCAGAATTTTTTAATGGTATGTGCGGGAGTGCCGTCCTCCCATCTCGGGCGAACGTTGCAGTCGGTATCCCAAGTACCGTTTTGAAGAATATCCTTACAGGTATCAATAAAAACTTTATCGGCAAAGCTCATGAATTATTCCTCCAGCATTTTTATATAATCGCCGAGACCCTCTTCAAAATTCACGCCGAATCGGGGATCGGTTTTGGCAAGGAAAGTCCTTTTAATTGATGAAAAAATAAATCGGGTCGCAATATCGGCACTTTGCGATATGCTCTTGCCTCGTAAAAATGCACCGGTAAGCGCAGAGGCGAAAATATCACCTGTTCCGTAATATATTCCGGGTAATTTGTCGGAAAAGAACCAAGAGGTTTCGTTGCTGATCTTGTCGAGAACGGCACAGCCGATTTTATTTTTCTCAAACGAAACACCCGTAAGGACAACGGCGGTTGACGAAAAATAGGAGAGCTCGCGAAGCAATGAAAGGATATATTCCTCGGTGTGCGGAGCTTCTCGGTATTCCCTGCCGCATAAAATGGATGCCTCTGTTATGTTCGGAATTATTATATCAGATTTTTCGCATAAAAGCGACATATTTTCAGCAAAATCCGCATCAAAAGTTTTGTACATTACTCCCGAATCTGCCATGGCGGGGTCAACAATCACGGTGCAGTCATTTTCTTTGCTTTTTTCTATAAAATCGGTAACTATGCTTATTTGGCGAGTTGAGCCGAGAAAGCCGCTGTAAACGGCATCAAATTTGAGCCCGAGCGAACGCCAATGTTCAGCCGTTGCGGGCATATCATCCGTAAGATCACGATAGGTAAAACCGGATATGTCTCCCGTATGGGTTGAAAGTACTGCCGTGGGAAATGCGGCGACCTCGATGCCTGCGGCGGAAATAACGGGTAAAGCGGCGGTCAGAGAGCATTTTCCTATGCCGGAAATATCGTGTATCGCAGCCACACGCTTTTGCATCTCTCTCAACGCCCTTCGCTTTTGTTTCTAAATATTATACTCTTTATTTACGGATTTTTCAACCTTAAAAATCTTTTTGTTAAAAAGAAATAGTTTAAGTGCCCTTTTTAAATAAAATTATAACATATGACTAAAAAACTCTTTACAGTTCGTCAAAATAGTGCTAAAATAAAGCGAATGCACGAAGCACGCTTCGTAATATCTTTTTAAGGAGACAGAAAATGAAGAAACACATCACTAAGATTGTCGGTGTCGTTCTTGCACTGACAATGGTATTCTCCGGTTTCTCCGCCGTCGGAGCTTCTGCGGCATCGAGCATCGGAGATTCGCTTACCCATGTCGGCGTTTCCGTTCTTGACGGTATCGTTACCGCTCTGCTTACGGGATTAAACGCAATTGTTCCCGACAACAAGAATTTCGTTAATGTATCCGATTACAAAAACGAATATTTCTATGAAGGAACCGATACCATGCTTGATGCACCCTCCACTAATGCCGCATGGCATCTCGGCTATGCAAAGGCATCTCTCGTTCCTGCCGATTGGCAGACAAAGGATTACTATCTCGGCGGCTTCATTTCCATCGAAAACGGAATGAGCAACAAGGTTGAAGAAGTAATCGACGATATGCAAGCAAGAGTAATTGCCGTTTCCGACGGCTCGGGCAGAGGTATTTCAATATTTGCAAATATCGACAGCATCGGCTTTGCAAACGGAGATATCAAAACAATCCGTAAGTATCTTGAAGAAATGGATCTCGGCGTTGAGATAAATTCAATCAATGTTTCCTCAACTCATTGCCACAGCTGCATCGATACGCAGGGTCTGTGGACAGATCTTTTCTCGAAGCTCGGCAAAAATTTCATCAAATCCTATCTTCCCTTTACCGAAATGGAAAACGGCGTTGACGGTGAATTTATTGAGTTCCTTTGCCGCACCGTTGCCGAAACCATGAAGCGTGCAATAAATGATATGAACGCCGGCACGATGAGATACGCCGTTAAAACTCTCAATGGCGGTTACTTCAACAACAAGAACAGAAAGTCTTCTACGGCTGAAATGTACGATATGACGAGACTTATTTTCAGACCGTTTGATTCTAACGCAACACCCACAATGCTTGTTAATATTGCAGCTCACCCCGACATCGCAGGTCTTGCCGTAAATGACAGAGACAACGGCAGACAGCTCTCCGGTGACTATGTATATTACTTGGGTGAAACCATTGAGCAAGCAGGCTACAATTTCATGTTCGTAAACGGTGCCATTGCAGGTATTTACGCCGGCAGAGGTCTTACGAATGATAATGTTCCCATGGAACGCAGGTATGAACAGTCCGAACGTTACGGCAGAGAGATGGGTAATATCGCTCTTAACCTTACCAATACTTATGATTACATAAACGCTAATGCGGATTGGGATACCATCAACAAAGAGATGCAGGCAGCCGGTGAAAGCTACACCCTTTGGTTTGAAGATTGGACTCCCGTTTCGGAGGTTCTTCTTGCTCCCGTACTCAACATCAAGCTCTCAACTGCAAGAATCAAGGTTACAAATCCCCTTATCAAGCTCGTTGCAAAGCTCCAGCTTGCCAACTATGCTGTTATAAAGGACGGTTGCAATTACTACATTGATACCGAGATAGGCTACATGGAGATGGGCAAACTCAAGGTTGCTCTTATGCCCGGTGAAATCGTACAAGACCTCGTTGCGGGCGGCGGTTCGCTTACTGCGGAAGGCTCTTACACGGGCAAGGACTTCGGTTACAAGACTATTCGTGAGCTTTTCGGAGAGGACACAATTTGCTTCGGTCTTATGAATGACGCCATCGGTTATGTTGTTCCCGATAACGATTATTCTCTCGCTATCGTTGACGACCACTATCAGGAGCTTATCTCACTCGGCAAGGTTACCGCATCCTCGATAATGAAGGCTTTTGCAGAGCTTGCAAAAAGTCTTTGATATGTTCAAGTAAATCGCACATACAGCTTCACGGAGAGCCAAAACGGTTCTCCGTGATTTTTTGCACTAAAAAAGCAGGAAGCGTTTCCGCTCCCCGCTTAATCAAATCAGTTTTTGTATTCCTTGAAATCCTTGTAGATTTCTTCGGTATAAACGTTGTTCTCGCTCTTGTCATGAAGAGGATACCAAACCTGAGCAAAGAAAGGATTGACCTTTGCTTCATCATCATATGCCCAGCGGAATTTCTTCTGCTCAGCCTTTTCAAGGGTTGAGGGAAGCTCCTCGGGGCACCAATGACCGCCGCGAAGAACAAGGTTGGGTGACATCATGAATTCGTGACCGTGAGCACACTCCCAAAGAACGGGAGTATACATATCAACGATTTCGGTTGCAAGGCAATCACCGCCTCTGAACGCTGCCGCCTTTTTGAGGTCTTCAATCGTAAGCGAATCAAAATCCTTGGTCTCATCATAACCATGATCAAGAATGGTTGCCTTTGAGGGATCATCATTGGGACGGTAAACCTTTACCTTGCTCCAATCGCTGCCGATAGCATTCCACTTCTCCATTGAACCGACATATGCGTTGATTCTCGAAGTAACATTGTTTGCTCTCCACCAAAGAGTACCGTAAACGGGAGTCTGAGCAATCTTCTTCATGAAAGGCTTAACCAGCGGAGCAAAGGGCTTTGCAAGGAATGCGAGCTTATAGAACCATTCAACCTTATCCATCATGCTCTTGAAGTAATCCTCAACAGGAATATTAGCTCTGAAATGAAGATAATTTTCAAGAACCTCGGAGTCAAGATACCACTGACCGTGGAAATTACGGGTGATGAACCAATCGGGATCAAAGAGCTTTTTGGGGTCGCCGAGACCGAGACCGCATTTACCGAGAAGGAGATTTTCAAATTCCATGTTTGTAATTCTGTACTGCGGGCCGGAGCCGATATTATAGAATCTTCTCCAGAACTCTTCGGGAACGTCATCGCCGCAAACATTTACGAGAAGACGGCCTGAATCCTCAACGGTTGCCCACTCGAGAACGCCGTTGATAACAACGTGATACATAATGGGCTCCATGTTTTTAAGTATATCGGGATAGAGAATACCCGACTGACGAAGCGAAACCCAATGCTTGAGACCTGACTCGGCAAAAACAGATTCAGCAAGAACCTTTGATGTTGCATAGTGGTCATAAACGCTGATTTTGATGGGGTCGCCGGTACGTGCCCAATGAATGGGATCGTCTCTTTCGCCTGTTTCGGCAACCGTACCGATATAAACAACTTTAATGGCATCGGGATCGGGCTGAGCTTTAACAGCCGCAACAATATTCTTTGCCGCACCTACGTTAGTTTTTATGGTGTTGATGGGATAATAGTCTGCCGACGGAGAAACCATGCCGCCAACATGAAGAACAAAATCCGAACCGGTTACGCACTCAAGAACGCTCTCATAATTTTTGAGATCGCCCCAAACGATTTTAACGGAAGGATCGTTCATGTAAGGAGCAAACTTTTTCCTGTTCTTTTCGCTGTCACGAAGAAGAACAACGATGTTAAATTGGTTTTTCTTAGCATAAAGCTGAGTAAAACCTTCCCAACCCATAGTGCCCGAAGCACCGGTAAGGAATACGGTCTTTTTCTGTGCCATTTGAATTCCTCCAAAAATAAATTTGAAAAATTGGTTTACTTTATTATGTTATCATATATTCGAATATAAATCAATAATTTTGTGTAATAATAATGAGAGTTTTTGCAATAATCAGTCGATATTAAAAGTGTTTTTGAATATTTTTTCAACCGTAAGCATCTGCTCGATTTCTTTTTTATTACTCTCGGAGAATTTGGATGCATCCTTTGATCTTGCACCGTATCCCATATTTACTCCGCAAAGATTCAAATGATATTTTGCGTTGACGGGATAAAGCTGACATTCCGCAAGAGAAGCAAAAGCGATAAAAGCCTGTACCTCTTTTGCTTTTTCGGGCTGTGTTTTGTAATTCTTGCAAAGCCATGAATACAGCTCGGGATGGAAATTGCCCATTACGCCCGAGAATCCGGCACAACCCGCTTCGAGAGATTCAAGAAGCGTTGCTGAATTGGCATTGTATATTTTAAGTCCGAGTCCGTCAACTGCCGCGAGCTTCGCTTTGATTTCGTCAATGTGACAGCAGGTGTCTTTTAAGAATTTAAGTCTGCCGTCAAGGGCACATTGTCTGAGTGTTTCGGGAGTCATCAAGCGTTTGTAAGGATAAGGGCACTCATAGATGCCGAGTCCGATTTCGGGAATTGAAGAAACGGCTTTTTTGTAATTTTTCAGGAATACCGAATCATCCTCATCTTCATTTGCAAAACGGTTTGCGATGAAAACATATGCATCTATTCCCGTATCAATAAAGGCATTAGCTTCATAAATCTGACGATCAAGAGAATCCGCCGTATGACCCGAAGCGACCACGCTCATGCCTTTGGGGAGATTTTTCATGATAAATTTGATAAGCTCGAGTCTTTCCTCAAAAGAAAGGAAGAATATCTCGCTCGATTGACATATGGCAAAAATGCCGTCAACGCCCTTCTCGGAATACCAATTAAGTAATTCCAAAACGGCATTATAATCAATCTTATTGTCCTGTGTAAACGGAGTTATCATTGTAGGATATACGCCGTCGGGGATGTTCTTTATCATAAACAATACCTCACAAAAATAAAATAGGCGGCTCATGCACCGCCTATAAGTTTAATACCTTTGATTGCCTTTGTCAATGCCGTCAATTCAATTTTTTACGCAAAATCAGTAAAACCGCCTTTTCTCGCCGTGAAACCTGCACCTGTGTCATACCGAGTGCCGCCGCCGTTGCAGATTGCGTCATTCCGTCATAATACCGCATTTCAATCATTTTTCTGTCACGCTCGTCAAGCGATTCCACCGCCTGCCTCAGGGCAAGCAAATCCGACACCTCGTCCTCGGGCGATTGTACGGGAATGTCAAGCTGCTCATTGTTTTCTTCTCCGACGGTCAACGAAATGACAGGCATTGAAGCATTTATCAGCATTGCCGCTTCCGCCGTTTCAATCCCAAGAGCCTGTGCAAGCTCGGTAACTGTAGGCTCTCTGCCGAGTGATAAAGCTATCTCTTCACGGCGTTTCATCGCCGCACGGGAACGTTCTTTCAAAGCTCTGCCGACCTTTACGCTGCCCGAATCGCGAAAAATACGCTTGATTTCTCCGAGAATTACCGGAACTGCATAGGTTGAAAAAGAAAAGCCTCTTGACGGGTCAAAATTATCAGCCGCCTTTATTATCCCGACGCAGCCTGCCTGAAACAAATCCTCATACTCCGCTCCCCTGCCTCTGAAACGGTTTGCACAGGCGTGAACAAGTCCGAGATTCTTTTCAACAAGCTCATTTCTGCGGCTTTTTTCCTTAACCATTGCCTCAGCTACGCCCCTCAATAAACTTTGTAAGCGTTACCGTTGTTCCCTTTCCAACCTTTGAACGGACATTCAGCTTGTCGCAAAAGCTCTCCATGACCGCAAAACCGAGACCTGCTCGCTCCTCGCCGAGTGTTGTGTAAAGCGGCTCCCTTGCTTTTTTAATATCGGGTATGCCACAGCCCGTATCACGGATTTTGATTTTAACGCACGAATTATCGTAGAGACCGCACCATATGTATATCATTCCGACACGTTCCCTGTAGGCATGAACTATGCAATTTGTAACAGCCTCGCTTACCGCCGTTTTAATATCGGATATTTCCTCCAAATTCGGGTCAAGCTGAGAAACAAAAGCCGATATTACAGCTCTCGCAAAGGCTTCGTTGACGGAACGGCTTTCGATTTTTAATCGCATTTCATTCATCGGTTTCATTTTCTTTACTCCTTTTGGTTTCTTTTAGTTTGAGCTTAACGAGCTTTTCGAGTCCCGCCAATTTCATCATGGAGAATATTCTTCTCGACAAATTTACAACCTCTATGTTTCCGCCGTAGCTTTGAACAATTCTGTATCTGCCGAGGACAAAGCCGATGCCTGAGCTGTCCATAAAAGTGACATCCTCAAAATCAAGTCGAACATTCGGCGCAAGTCGGGATTGTATGGCTTCATCCGCTTCATATCTCATCGCCGCAGCGTTGTGATGATCAATTTCACCGCTGATTGAAATTGTTACCCGCATCGGGGTTGAAGTTATTTTCACTGCCATTATTGTCACCTCCGTAAAATAAAAAATCCCTCACCACAAAGGATAAGGGATTTGTACCGTAAATTTTGTTGAAAAACGGATTTGAATATAATTATTATAATTTCAGCATTTCGCTTCGTATTTCTCCCGCAAGATAAAACGAACCGCAGACGACCAGAGCATCATTTTCTCCGATGCTCGAGTACGCATATTCAAGAGCCTTGACGGGTTCGGCTTCGGCACGGCAATCGGAACAGTATTTTTTCGCGAGACACAACAGTTTATCGGCATCAAGTGCTCTTGGGACAGCCGCTTTTGTTGCAATTAATTTGTCCGCGAGCGGTGCAACAAGATGTAGATACGATTCAACATCCTTGTCTGCCATGAGAGATGAAAGCATTACAATACGCTTTTCGGAAAGGTGCTTTTTTATAAACGCCGCAACCGCCTTTGCACAGCCCTCATTGTGTCCTCCATCAAGAAGTATAACAGGATTTTTGCGTATCAGCTCAAGCCTTGCGGGCATTACGGTATCGTAAAGTCCCGCTGTTATCGCATCGTCACCGATATCGGCGTGGAGGGCTCTTATTGCTTCAATTGCGGTACAGGCGTTGTAAACCATGTGCTTACCTGCAAGTCTCAGCTTAAATTTCAGTCCGTTATATTCAGCGGAAATACCGTCAATATCTTCGTCGCCGACGGTTATGCTGTTGATTTCGGGAATTATCAGTTTGCTGTTCGCATTTTTGCAGGAATCTTTAATGACAGAAAACGCACCGTCGGTTTGAAACGGATATACTGCAACGGGTGAGCCGTTTTTAATTATTCCGCATTTTTCAAAAGCAATTTTTTCAACGGTATCGCCTAAAACAGCAACGTGGTCAAGCGAAATACTCGTTATAACGCTGACACACGGCGGGTCGATGATGTTCGTTGAATCGAATCTTCCGCCGAGTCCAACCTCGAGCACCGCATAATCACAGTTTTTCTTTTTGAAATACAGAAATGCCGTCGCCGTTATCGCCTCAAATTCCGTTGGTTGTATTCCTTGCTTCGACAGCTTATTTTCAATTGCATTTTTAACTTCGGAAACACATTCCGCAAGCAGCTCCGGTTCTATCATCTCACCGTTATACTGTATTCTTTCGCGAAAATCGCTTACATACGGAGAAATAAAAAGTCCCGTATTATATCCGGCTTTGCGAAGAACGGAAGAAATCATGGTTGACGTAGAGCCTTTGCCGTTTGTACCTGCCACATGGATGAATTTCATTCCCTTTTGCGGATTACCGAGAGCAACGCACAGTGCTTTTATTCTTTCAAGTCCCGGATTTATGCCGAATTTTTCAAGGGAATGTATATATTCAATTGCTTCTTTACAGTTCATAATATCACCTGCATTGAGAATACACCGCCGCGGCAAAACCACAGCGGTGTACGAAAATCAGCCTAACTTTGCTATGCTTTCTTTGAGCATGGCAATTTTTTCTTCATATCTTGCTTTCTGCTCACGCTGTGCCTCAACAACGGCAGCAGGAGCTTTTGCAACAAAGTTTTCGTTTGAGAGCTTATTGTTTACAAAAGCAAGATCCTTTTCAACGGCGGCAAGCTCCTTGCCGAGTCTTGCTTTTTCAGCCTCAAAATCGACAAGTTCACCCATGGGTATATAAATCTTTGCATCGGCTGTAACTATACATACAGCACCGTCAAGCTCAAAGGAGTCGGCCACCTCAACCTCGGAGGCACTTGCAAGTCTCTGCATGAATACCGAACCGAGTTCAAAGGCGGATTTATAAGCAGTTGCAATATAAACCTTTGCTTTCTTTGATGGCGGAACATTCATTTCAGCTCTGCGATTACGAATGGCACGGACGGCGGTCATGATTCTGTCCATTTCCGTTTCCTCTGCCTCAAAGCTGAGAGAGGAATCAAACTCGGGCCATGCGGATATCATTATGGATTCACCGTCATGAGGCAGTGTTTGCCAAATTTCTTCGGTGATAAACGGCATAAAGGGATGCAGGAGCTTAAGAGTGTTACTCATAACCCATACAAGAACGTGCTTTGCATCGTCCGCCGCCTTGCCGCCCTGCTGAAGTCTGATTTTTGCTATTTCGATATACCAGTCGCAGAATACATCCCAGATGAAATCATAGAGCTTTGAAACAGCCATGCCAAGCTCGAATTTTTCGAGATTCTCGGTAACCTCTTTGACAAGGTTATTGTAAAGGCTGATAACCCACTTATCCTCGAGGGCAAGCTCATCGGGAAGCTCACATTTTATCTCATCCTCTCCGAGATTCATGAGAATAAATCTCGAAGCGTTCCAGAGTTTGTTGGCAAAGTTACGGCTTGCACCGACCTTTTCATCGGAGAAACGCATATCATTTCCGGGGCTGTTGCCTGTAGCAAGAGTGAGTCTGAGAGCATCCGCACCGTATTGGTCGATAATTTCAAGCGGATCAATACCGTTTCCGAGTGATTTTGACATCTTTCTGCCCAAGGCATCCCTGACAAGGCCGTGAATCAATACGGTATCAAACGGAACCTGACCGGTATATTCAAGAGCGGAGAAAATCATTCTGCTTACCCAGAAGCCGATTATATCATAGCCGGTAACAAGAGTGTTTGTAGGATAATAATGCTTGAGATCAGCGGTATCATCGGGCCAACCGAGAGTTGAGAACGGCCAAAGAGCCGAGGAGAACCAAGTATCAAGCGTATCGCTGTCCTGTTCAATGTTTTTGCTTGAACAATGCGGGCAGGAATCAATATCCGTCTTTGAAACGGTCATCATGCCGCAATCGGCACAGTACCAAGCGGGAATGCGATGACCCCACCAAAGCTGACGGGAAATGCACCAATCACGGGTGTTTCTCATCCAGTTCATATAATTCTTTGTGAAACGCTCGGGAATGAATACGGTCTCGCCCTTTTCAACCGCTTCAATTGCAGGCTTTGCAAGCGGCTCCATGCGTACAAACCACTGCTTTGAAACCATCGGCTCAATGCTTGTATGACAACGGTAGCAGGTGCCGACTTCATGCTTGAGAGGCTCGATATATTTAATATATCCGCCCTCTTCAAGGTCTGCAAGTATCGCCTTGCGTGCTTCAAGAGTTGTCATACCGGCATACTTTCCGCAATCGAGAACCTCAGGCTCATCGGCGGCGGCCTTACCGCTTGCCACAAGCTCGTCATATACAGCTTTATCTGCTGCACCGGTCATGTGTCCGTCATAAGTGAATGTACGAACCATGGGAAGATTATGACGCTTACCAACCTCGAAGTCGTTGGGGTCGTGAGCGGGAGTAATTTTAACAACGCCCGTTCCTTTGGTCATATCCGCGTGTTCATCGCAAACAATGGGAATTTCTTTGTTGAGAAGCGGAAGAATTACATGACAGCCGTGAAGATGTGCATAACGCTCATCCTCGGCATTTATCGCAACGGCGGTATCACCGAGCATGGTCTCGGGTCTCGTTGTTGCAAGCTCAAGCTGTTCGCCCGTTTCTTTAACGGTATAAAGGAGATGCCAGAAGTTGCCGTCCTTTTCTTCATATTCAACCTCGGCGTCGGAGATTGAAGTGTTGCAGCAGGGGCACCAGTTAACCATTCTGTTGCCTCTGTAAATCAAATCCTTTTCATAAAGGCGTACAAAGACCTCACGAACGGCTTTACTGCATCCCTCATCAAGAGTGAAACGCTCCCTGTCCCAATCGCAGGATGAGCCCATCTTTTTGAGCTGTTCAATAATGCGTCCGCCGTATGAAGCCTTCCACTTCCACGCTCTGTCAAGGAAGCCGTCTCTGCCGACATCATCCTTTGTGATACCCTCGTTTTTCATCGCTTCAACTATCTTTGCTTCAGTAGCTATGGAAGCATGATCGGTACCGGGAAGCCACAAAGTATCATAGCCCTGCATTCTTTTCCAGCGGATAAGAATATCCTGAAGAGTATTATCCAATGCGTGACCCATGTGAAGCTGACCGGTAATATTCGGCGGCGGAATAACGATTGTGTAAGTTTTTTTGCCCTCCTCGGACTTTGCATGGAAATACTTGCCCTTGAGCCAAAAATCGTAGATGCGATCCTCGACATTTTTAGGATCGTACTGTTTGGCAAGCTCCTTTGCCATAAGAATCATCCTTTCATACTTCGTGAGACAGAAAAACCCGCCTCACAGATTAAATAATCAATGAGACGAGTAAAATTACCCGCGGTACCACTCAAATTGCACTTTATGTGCCTCTCTAAGGCTCTGACAAGCCCTTTGCATTAACGCAGCATAACGGAGAGATTCTAATCACGCACGGCGTTTTCTTTCTCTCGGCTCGGGGGCTACGGCTAAATGTCGCTTACTGTCGGCTCGCACCAAACGCCGACTCTCTGAAGCTCGCTTCAAACGCCCTCCCCGTCAAAGCCTTTGTATTAAATTATCGTTATTCTATCATAAAAAATCAAAATTGTCAATATATTTTATATCATTTGAAGCCGCCGCAAAGGAGGTCAAGTTTTTGAAAAAAGTTACCGTGCTGTTTCGCGATACGATAATAATGACCTGCGGAAATCTGATAATACGCTCTGCCTCCGTCGCATTCAATGCGTATCTCACTGCAAAAGCAGGTTCGCAGGGAATGGGGCTTTTTCAGCTTGTAATGACGGTCTATTCGCTTGCCGTGACCTTTTCCTGTGCAGGAACAAGGCTCGCAAGCATGAGAATGGCGGTTGATATTTCTGTATCGAAAATATATGACGAACACCGCTCACTCAACCGTTTTCTATGCTATTCCATGGCTTGCGGAGGTGTCTTTGCCGTTATCCTGTACGGATTTTCGGATATAATCGCAGTAAATCAGCTTTCAAGCATAGCCGCGGCATCCACGCTCAGGATATTGTCTTTTACCCTTCCGTTTGTTGCAATGAGCAGTGTTCTCGGCGGATTTTTCACCGCAAAAGGAATGGTAATTCCCCTGTCGTGCATACAGCTTATCGAGCAGGGTGTAAAAGCCGTCGCAGCCGTGTTGCTGATACGTTCACGTGCTTGCCTCGGTAAAATCGGTGATGCCGTAGCGGTTTCGATCGTGATATCCGAAACGACATCATTCATTCTTTTGTTCATACTGAAAAGCATATCCGAAAAAACAAAGACAGATAAAAAGCCCGTGCGTTTGGCTTCTTTTCTTCGCATTGCCTTGCCCGATGCCGCAGGGTCAAGCATACGAAGCCTGCTGTTGACGGTAGAGCACACGCTCATTCCAAAAGGCTTTGAACGTTCGGGAGAGAACAGTGCCGCCGCTCTCTCGGCATACGGTAACATACACGGTATGGCGATGCCTCTTTTGCTTTATCCGAGTGCAATTTTATCGTCATTTTCGTCATTGCTGATACCGGAGCTTGCAAAGAAAACCGATAAAATCGAAATTAAACACTGTGTTCAGCGAAATCTGAAAAGAACCTTTCTTTATTCGGCAGCATGGAGCATTATATTCGCTTTGGCGGCACCGTTATTTTCAAAAGCGGTATATCATTCGGATGAAGCTGTATTGTATATTCGCATTCTTGCACCGCTCGTTCCGATAATGTATACCGATATGGTAACGGACGGTATGCTGAAAGGACTTGATCAACAGGTCCATTCGATGAATTACAACATAATCGATTCTGCTCTCTGTGTTATTCTTGTTATACTTCTGTTGCCCGTTTACTCGGTAAAGGGATACATTTTCATTCTGTATATCAGCGAAATTTTGAATTTCTATTTGAGTATAAGCAGACTCAATAAGGTGTGTGAAATCAAAGCTCGGCGAGTGTTTCGGTCAGGAAACGCCACGTTCTTTCCGTTGAAGAAATACTCAGCCTTTCCTCGGGAGAGTGAATTCCTCTCATGTCGGGACCGATTGAAACGCAGTCAAGTCCGCTGATTTTCTTGCTGAAAACGGCACACTCAAGTCCCGCATGAACGGCGGTGACGATAAGCTCTTTATCAAACAATCTTTTGAATACGGTTTTCATGACTTTTCTCATCGAGGATTCTTTCATAAATTCCCATGCGGGATATTCGCCGTGCGTAGTCGCCTTTGCACCGTACCTCTCGCCGAGTGAGATTATTCTGTCACAAAGCTCATCTCTTTCGTTGTTTTTACAGCTCCTCACGGCAAAGCCGAATTCGGTGCAGTTATCCTTACGGCGTAAAATGCCGAGATTGAGAGAGGTCTGAACAAGTCCCTCGATTTCATCACTCATTTTGACTATTCCGAACGGGAAAGAGGAAAGCAATCCCGCAAGTGCGGCGGTACTGTTATCATCAAAGCATTCCAAAGCCTTTTGCGCTTCTTTTACACTTATTTTTATACCGTCGTCAATACCGGCATATTCTTTCTTCATTTTGCAGAGAAATTCATCGGTGATTTTTTTAACGGAATGCACATCATCGGTGCATATAAAGCAAGAGGATTCACGGGTTATGGCATTGTCCATCGTTCCGCCAACAATATCGGAAATATTAAATTTTACTTCTTTGAGCAGCTCAGCAAGGAGCTTTCCCAAAAGATTGCTCGAATTCGCATATCCGTGGTGAATTTCCTCTCCGGAATGACCGCCATGCAAACCGTCAACGGTTATTTCATATGTCGGCTTGTCATTTTTAACCGATTGTGACGGAAGAAGAATATCAACCCTCTTACCGCCGGCACAGCTCGCCCAAAGATATCCCTCCGCTTCGGAGTCAATATTTATCATTCTTTTGCCGTGAAGGACGCTTGTATCAATTCCCATTACGCCGTCCATTCCGACCTCTTCATCCACCGTCAAAACAATTTCAAGCGGAGGATGACGAAGATTGTTGCTGTCAAGAAGTGCAAGAGCCATGGCAACGGCAATTCCGTCATCGCCGCCGAGAGTGGTATCCTTTGCTCGCACATTATCGCCGTCAACATACAGCTTTAAGCCATCCTTTAAGAAATCGTGGTTACTGCCGTGTACCTTTTCGCAAACCATATCAAGATGACCCTGAATAATGACGGGCAGAGAGTTTTCCATTCCTGCAGAAGCGGGCTTAAATATTATAACATTGCCGAGGCTGTCGTTTACATATTCAAGTCCCCTGCTCTTTGCAAATTCAACGCAATAGGCACTTATCATATCTGTATTTCCGGACCCTCTCGGAATCTCGGAAACAGCTTCAAAAAATTCAAACACTTTTTCGGGCTTTAATCCCGCAAGCACTCTTTCTGACATATTGACACCCCATAATCAATTTTGCGTACAAAACGCCGCAGTAATTCTATCATACGGTATTCCATTTTTCAATGATATTCGCAATAAAATTTGTTTTTTCGTCAAAGAAAATCCGCCGACAAAGTATGGCTTTATCGACGGACTTGCTTATTTTTTTATAACACTCCATGCATTTATCAGTCTGTCAAGCGACCAAGCGGCATTTGCCGGTGAGGTGGACGGAAGGCACACGGCATCACGAGAAACGGTGTCACGGATATATTTATTGTAATATTTTTCTGCGGCTTTTCCGTTTACGAATATTTGCCGTATACTTGCATTATCGGTTATCACGGTCAAATCGTTCGCAGTCACGTTTTTTATCGAGCCGTCGGAGCTGCCGCTGATATCGCAGGATGCAATAACATCCCACAATGCAATTTTGTTTTGCAACAAAAAAGCTCTTTTTTCCTCAATCGTAACGGGCGCTTCGGCATTGCAAACAGCGGAGACAACACGCCAAAATCTGTTTTGCGGGTGCCCGTAGAAAAACATCTGCTCTCTTGATTTTACGGACGGAAAACTGCCTAAAATGAGAATTTCCGAATTTTCGTCAAAGAGCGGCGGAAAAGGATGAACCAACATTGTATTCCTCTCAAACAGCTAAATATTCACGGATAAAACAGTCGGCGAGCTTGTCGGAAAGTTTCTCGTTATAATCGTCATCGGAAAGACCGTGACCGGAATTCGGGAAAGCGTTAAACACATGAACAATCCCGTATTCATCGAGCTTTGCATTCAAAGATTGTGCATTTGAAAAGGGCACGATATTATCCTTCATACCGTGATTTATTACGGTCGGAACGGTGGTCTCATTAACATAATATACGGGAGAAATCTTTTGGAGAGCTTCACGAGCTTCGGAGCGATTTTCATATGTAAATGTTTGACCGCATGCCCATGAAAAAAGCGTCGCCATAAATTCGCTGTCACCTATTGCATTATCAATATAAAAACTCTCATCGGTAAAATCGGTAGGTCCGCAATTTGCAAAAACTGCAACCGGCTTTACCGCAGATGTATCGGCTCTCGAATACCCGTAAAGCAGAGCTAAGTGTCCTCCTGCGGAAGCTCCCGTCAAAAGCATTTTTTCAACCCTGACGCCTTTTTCGCCGCATCTTGTGCGAATGCAGGCAACGGCAAGCTCGATATCATCCATAATATCGTTTATGTCAACCGTTTCGCTGATATATCTGTAATTAACCGAAGCACAAACACAGCCGTATTTATTTGCAAAGCTCTTCATATCCTTTCGGTATGCCTCTTTGTCCCCTGCTACCCATGCACCGCCGTGGATGAAAAGTATAAGCCCTGCTTCATCGGTATATTTCGGAATACACAAATCCAGCTTGTTTCGCTCATGCGTACCGTAGGCAACATCGAGATACAAATCATTTTTGATTTCGGTGATATCAAAGCCCAAAATTCCGGGAATAAAGGTTATAACCGCTATGAAAAATGAAAGTATTTTAGTGAACATAAAATCCCCTCTCATTAAAACGGAAGATAATCTTCTCTCAGAGCCGTTCTGACCTTTTTAAGGTCCGGAACAAGCACCGACATTCCTCTGATTTTGGCATATTGATAGCATCCTTCACCGGGAACATAATGGCTTTCTACGCTGATGCTCGGAAGTGACGGAGCAAATCTTACCGCAAGAGAAGTGATATCCATATTGCTCATGTCAGTTGTTATGAGCGGAAGAACGGTATCCAAGAGTGACATCAATTGCTTAACGCTGCAGTTTTTCAGCTTTCCGATTGCGGAATTTATAACATTTCTCTGCCTTGCGGTACGGTTAAAGTCGCTGTCAATATATCGGATTCTTGCATAGTTGAGTGCCTGTTCTCCGTTCAGATGACAAAGCCCCTCAACCGCGCCTCCGCCGACTATAGCCGCCTCGGTCTGCGTAAGCGTAATATCTACGCCTCCTATTGTGTCAATAACATTTGTAAAGCCGTCAAAATCAACCTCGAAGCAGCCGTCGACAGTTATTCCGAAATTCAAATAAAGCGTTTCCTTGAGAAGCGGGAAGCCACCAAAAACATAAGCGGCATTCAATCGGTTGTCGGAATATCCGGGGATCTGCACATAAAGATCACGCAGAAAAGATACCAAGGAAAGCTGATTGTTTTGCGGATTGTAGCTGCAAAGAATCATGGAATCCGAACGCTGTCTGCCTTGACCGGGACGCCTGTCTTGACCGACAAGCAATATGTTGATAAGATCCT
The DNA here is from genome assembly GCA_964587915.1 of uncultured Clostridium sp. Taxonomy (GTDB): domain Bacteria; phylum Bacillota; class Clostridia; order Oscillospirales; family Acutalibacteraceae; genus CAG-177. The sequence goes on along the minus strand of CAZPMK010000005.1, from coordinate 56,330 downwards.
CATCCATTATGTCCATGCCGGGATCCCAGATGATGTCACCGGGGCTTACCTCCGTGCCGTCACCGTCATCGGTTTCAAAGTATTCCTCATGTGCGGGAATTGTCTCAATCTCTCCGAATCGGTTGATTTTATTCATGTAATGCCCCGCAATTCCGAATATCAACGCCATGAGCAGAACATAAACGGCAAAAACAATAAGAATGATTTTTAATGCTTTACTTTTCTTTTTTGCTTTTTTCATCAGTACAACCTCCGATTTTACAGTCCGAGCGATTTCATAAAGGAATCGTAATCGGCAACATCGCTATAATCAGCCGCAGACAATTCTTTGATATCCGACATTTTACTGCCTATTCGGCTTGAATTTTTAACGGCACGCACCGCCCATGCGGCAGGCAAAAGCCACTTCTTCCCTTTAACAAAGGTGTAGCGTTTTTCCAGCTCCTCGGCGTTGGGAAAAAGAGCTTGTCTTATCGCAGATGCTTTCGGCTTTTCGGAATTTCTGAGTGTGATGACGGAGTGGTCTCTCGTCTTTCCGAAAATATCGGAATCAAGCGTATATTTGAGAAGTCGGTTCGTAATTTCCGAGGAAACAGATACCGTTTCACAGTTAATTTCTATATTAAACCAATCTTTTACGCAAGAAATAACGGTCGTATAAAACCTGCCGAGGCCGAGACGGGTGAGCTCTTCTTCAATGAATTTCAAACTGAGAGCCTCTCGTTCTTTCGTCAAAAGCAGAGCAACATCAAGGTACATTCTTATTCCTGCTCCGGAAGAATACAGATGCTTCGCTATATGAGCAATCACATAGATGAAGTGATAATCCGCTGAGAGCTTCCTGCGTTTTTCACAGTCAATTTCCGAGTACTGCCAGGCGTTTGAAAAATATTCGCTGAGCTTCGGTGCACAGGGAATTTTAGTATCGACAAGGTCGGAATGAAATTCGTAAAATTCGGTCTCCTTCAAATAAGAAAATGTGGGCTCCCAATCATTTTTTACGGTATAGCCCCATTGTCGCATCAAGCGGTCACACTTTTTTCTGTCCTCCGGATGAATCAGGATATCAATATCGCCGAATGTGCGAATTTCGGGTATCGGATAAAGCTCTTTAAGATACCAGCCCTTGACCGGCATATGCTCTATACCGTTTTCGCTAAGTGTTTCAGAGAGTGATTCAAAGGCGTGAAAGCGGTTTGTACAAACAAATACCGTTTGATAAAGAAGCTCTGTAAGCCTTGCTTCGGTTTCTGTATCGGGCAAAAAATGATATTTGCGATTCATATATGCAACTATCGGCAAAATATTCTGTGCATATGCTTTTATAAGAACATCGCCAAAGTCGGGAGTACCGTTGAATTGCGGTTCTCGATCGTTCACAAAGGCTGATAAAATATCCAAAAGTGCATTTTCTCGCAATTCGTTCCCCCCTCGCATATTATAATTCAGCATAGAGCCTTTTCATTATTTCATCGTTTTGTGCCTCAAAATCAATTTCGGATGCACCGTCGGCTAATTTCTTTCGCAGTTCGGGATTTTCAATCAATGTTTTAACCGCACGGTATATCGAATCGGCAGAAACATCGCAAAGCAAACCGTTTACATTGTCGGTGATAATTTCTTTTCCTCCGTCCGTAGCTGTTGATACAACCGGCACACCCAAAGAAAGTGCCTCGGTAATCGTAAGTCCAAACGCCTCTATTCTGCTCGACTGAACGAAAATGTCGGCGACTTTCATATATGGATACGGGTTTGATTTTACGCCGAGAAGATGAAAATGCTCAGAAGCATTATATTCTTCAATCAAATCACGCAGATTATTTGATTCGGGACCTTCACCGACTACGTACCAATGCAGATTGGTATAGCCATCATCTACAAGCCTTTTACACGCTTCAACCGCCAAATCAAAGCCTTTGTCATGGTGAAGTCTGCCGCAAGAAACGATGTTGAAATTATCTTTTGACAGCTCGTCTGCATTACACGATAATGCCATTTCAGAAACATTGTTCGTGTTAACCAGATTATGCAGAGCGTATATCTTTTCTTTATATTTCGGGATAAACTCTTTTAGGCTGAGAGCAAGATTATCCGTAACCGCAAAAATCTTCTCACAAATATCATATCCCAAATAATCGTGATAAACTCGACGCATATCGCTGTAGTGATAAAAGCAAAGATACTTTTTTGCTTTAATTGTCCTGCGAACGATACCGGAAACTTTACAGCTGAAAATAATTGCAGTATCAAAATCCGTTTCTTTTATGTTATCTCTTATGTATGAGCTATAAAGCCGTTCTTCAAAATTTCTAAAGAAAAGTGTAAAAAGCTTGTTTCTCAATGTCTTGATCTTCGATGAACATATACCGGAATCGACAATATCAAACAGCTTTGCATATTTATATTTTTGAGAAAAAGAAACCGTGTTGTGTCTGTCACAAACAATCAACTTACACTTTTTCGTAATTTGATCGGATAACTGACAATTATTCGAGGTGATTAAACAGGTAACGTCATATTTTGAATAATCCATTCTGTTCAGCATCGCAACCAAAGCGGTTTCAATGCCGCCTATCCAAAGAGCGTTATGGATAAACAAAATTTTCTTCTTCATAGCAAAACTCATTTCTCAAAACTGCTTTTGTCCGGAAGAATATAATCAAATGCGAACTTAATTCTATCGGAAAGAGCATTAAAATCTATATCTCCGTCAGGATCGTTAAGACAAATCATATCATGATTCTGAGATGATATGATTCTGCAAAGGTCCTCAACGGTGTCATCGGTAACTCCGGAAACAACATTATCAACGGAAAAAGGTGAAAAATTTCCGGATGCTATCTGCCACCAGAGCATTACCCATTGATTTACATCCTCAGCGGTGCGAAAACGGTTTGAGGATGTTTTGTCAAGCAAATTTGTCTCGGCATTCCAAACAGACTCAAAGGTACTTTTGAGATATGCAGCGGGAGCGTGCAAATTCTTAAATCCGGTAAAATAATCCGGATACAGCTTTTCAAGAATCACGGTCCTAATGTTATCCTGCCACCGATATTCATTTGAGGCGTATTTTTTTTGATATTTTTTAACTTGAGCACTTTTAGAAAAGTTTTTGTTGATTATTCCCAAATCATTGACTGCGGCGTGCTGCCAAATTCCTATATCTCCCGTAAGCTCAATAGGACGTTCGGAGCCGCAGGTGCACGGCAAATCTGAACGAAAGAACGATGCCTCGGGCATGGGACGAATGATAAAAGTATCATCATTAAAATAAACGAAGTGCTCACTCAGCTTCGGAATGCGATGTAGATTCACCTCAATTGCATGAGAACTAAATGTGGGCAGGTATTTTTTGGGTATAAAGCTCTTATGGTTTACTATTTCAAGCTTTTCATTATCGATATTCAAAAATTCGGGAATATGACCCCAAGTGACAAAATAGATTTTGTTTACCCACGGAGTAAATTTTTCAACACCGCGAAACCAATAAGGGAGTAAGCCCCAATCACGGTAACGGTTATCGGAATTGCTTTCATCAATTTTGCTTGGAGAATACTTTTCTTTTTCTTTTCTCCACTCCGAATCATTTCCGTCAACCCATGTGATAACAAAATCTGTTTTCATGAGAATTTCCTTTCTTTAGCCGCAAGCAATAAATCTTAGGTAATGAGCTTTCCCAATTTCGGTATTTTTCGCAAAAGCATTGAAAGTAAAAGAGATATAACAGTCGCCGAAGCGGTTACAACGGGTACGCCTATAAGCGGATTTATGAAATCGGGCATAAAGCCTATCAATGAAAATATCCAAAGAATGAGAGGATGTGACAAATATATTCCGAAGCTGTATTTTGAAATAACAGATATAGTTTTATGGTACTTAAAACACTTTCTCTCATTGCGTTGCATAAATGCTACATAAACAGCAAAAGCGGGCATGGCGACATTCCAAGTAAAACATTCAGAAAGCGATTCGTCCGTTTTACCAGAATTATATGACAAGTAAACAGTAGAAATTATTGAAAAAGCTGCACCTAAAAGACCTAAAACATAAAAAAGTAATGCTTTTCGAGGCGACAATGTGTGTTTTTTAAGATACCAGCCCAAAACATAATGCCCGCTGTAGCCCAGAACAAAAAACATATGTGTATTTGATTGAAAATTCAGAAAAACAGTTCCGATATGAGGCAATAGTGTTAAAAGCGGAAAAACGAATTGAAAAATTATAAAAAGAAACAAAAAATATTTGCAGAGTTTATCTTGGAAAATAATCGCTTTCAGGAATGGCGTTATTAAATAAAGACATGCAATTGCAAAAATAAACCACATATGATATTCGCCGGAAAAGAATTCCAGAGCTATCCATTTCCAGTTATCGGCAAAAGAACCGGATCGTATTAAATTCTCAATCATGTACAAAAGAGACCAAAAAAAGAATGCAACAATCAATCCGGGAATTTTTTTCGTAATCATAGATTTCAAGCTGAAATTTCGAGATTCATCCAAATAAAAACGACCTGATATCATAAAAAACAATGGAACACCGGACTTACATAACATATGATAAATAGTTAGAATCAACCAATTTGTTGAATAAACATCAATACTGCGCCATTGAGTAGCGCAGGTGTGTATGCAAACTACCGCAACTGCCGCAAGAGCACGCATAAAATCATATTCATATTCTCTTTCGGTATTCAGTTTATTTTCCATTAGCCTCGCCCCTTTTTAACAGCTTTAATCAACAAATCGCAGGCATACCTTGCAGTCTTTATCTCGGCAAGCGAATCCACCGCAAGGAAAGCAGGAACAACAACGACAAACGCTGCAACACCGTAAATAATCAATTGAATCAAAGAGGTAAACTCAGGCAGAATCAAATTTGACAAATATGTAACAAAAATAAAGAACAAAAGGTTAATTATCCATCTCTTGTATGTAATCCAAGAGCTTCTTTTAATTAAGCGATTGGCATAAACAATCATATCGTTTGCTCTGTACAGCAGAGCCGCAAGCGTTCCCAAAAGAGCTCCGTATATACCGATATAGTGAATTGCTATAATTGAAATGCAAATATTTATCGCCGATTCAAGGACAGCTCTCCATTTTGTTTGTTCAAAATGTTCCGCAAAGTCGATTATCAGTCCCGAAGATGCACGGGCATTTGAAATCAGATATACCGCAGTAAAAAGCAAAGATATATATTTATCAGCATACTGTATATCCGTAACACCGGCAGTATATATTTTTATAAAGGGCAAAATAAATATATTCAGTATGCACATAAAAGAAAATGTCAATGACATATTATAGACTTCATATACATCATGAAGTTTAATAAAACGTTCTTTATCGGAATGATAAATCCGACCGAGTGCATACGAATATGAATATGAAATTGTGTTAAGTGCAGTCTTGACAATCACATAAAATGTGGTATACAACGAATACACGCTGACAACCTTCAAATCGGTCATAATTGTCAAGAGTAATATATCGGTATTGTCAAATATCATTCCCGTAATTTGATGAAGCAAAACATAATTACGCTGTGAAACGGCCTCATAATTTGGTTCAACCTTTAAGTTCAGCCACTTATAATACTTGCGAATGTAGTAAACTATTGCAAGCATTTGCAGAACGCCAAAAAACAAATACATTACCTGCAAAGCGACCACACCGAAGCCGTAAACCAGCAAAAGGATTTTACAAACAGAGGTTGCTATTGAAGCTACAGTTGAAATATTTGTCAGGATATAACTTTTTCCCTCGGCACTCATCAAAATTCTGTATTTTCCTTGAACGAAATAACTAAGCACGCTCGATGCCCCGCTTAAGGCGATAACGGAAAATACCACCCATTTCGGCAATGCGGTTTCAACAAAGAGAGTATAAACCGTTGCGAAAATCGCAACAGCCGCAGTATAAATATATCCCGTGCGGCGATAGAACTTATTTGTTGCGGACATTATGGCATTGATTTGCGTTTTGTCATCCGCTGCCAAAGGCTTATAAAGAGCTTGATTGGTTGCCTTTCCGACACCGGCTTCAAGGAGCGTCAGGTATGTAAAAATTGTTGAAATTGAATGTAAAAGCCCGTTAGCTTCCGAACCGAGGTTAACAAGAACAAGCCGCGGAATAATTATGCTTATTCCCAGCGTTATTACCTGCGACAAAATGCCGTAAAAAATGTTGTTGAATCCTCGTTTAGTATTCATAATAATTCTAAAAATCAAATCAAATTCTCAATATAATTTTGTGTTGCATTTTCCGTTGGAATAATCTTTGCGGGATTCCCAATAACAATCGAATGATCAGGCACATCAAAATTCACATATGATAGTGGTGCAATTAAAACATCATTGCCGATATGAACTTTTCCGACTATAACAGCATTCGTTCCTATCCAAACTTTATTTCCTATGACAGGGCTTCCTTTGTGCTTTCCTCGATTTGCTTGGCCGATGGTTACACCGGTAGCAATGTTTACATTTGAACCAATTACCGTATCCGGATTTATAATAATTCTTCCATGATGTCCAATGTAAAAGCCCGGCCCGATTTTAGTATTCCCGGGAATTTGAATCTGCGTTTTTTGGCTATAGCGTAAAAGTCGATATGCACGAATTTTTTTATCAAATATATTTGTTGCTGATTGATATTGTCTGAAATATTTTAAATATTTCAACTCGGGCGATACGAAAAATCGGTTTCTTAGGCTTATATTATTTCCAAAATAGCGATACAAATCTTTTTTTTAAATTTTCATATATGGTGAAGAAACGCCCGAAAACTCGTTTTGTAAACATCTTAAAGCCACCGCTAATTTATAGCGTAATCTTGAATATTTATTGCTGATAAATATAGACAACGCCTTTTGAACGGTAAACTTATATGAATCGATACTGTTATCATAATCTCGCAAAAAATTCTTGATTTCTTTAAGGGAGGCAAAATATAGTTTTTGTTCAAGAAGCATAGAAGATATTTTTGATAACAAATTGCTTCTGTTTTCAACACCAATCACGCTTAATGCATTATCGATTTTATCAATTAATTCGCTGAATTTTTCAACTTTTTCAAATCGTGAATACGCGTTAAACCACGGATCTTCCGATTGTTTATAGCAATATGCGGCTTTAGGTAAGCAATAGACCTCCTTACAACAGGGTAAGACATTAAGCACAAACAAAAAATCCTCCATGATAATCATAGATTCATCAAAACGAACTTCTGAATTTGTTAAAATACTTTTCTTGATTATTTTGTTCCAAACAGGTGTGAGTGCATTACAATCATATAACTCTTGAAAATTCTTTTTGACATCATCAAGATTCATTATTCCTTCATTGGGATAAACCATTGCATCTCGGCGATAAAGCTTTCCTTTGTGATAATAATCAAAATTCATGCCGAATATCAGCATATCCGGATGATGAGCATTAATGATTTTTTCTGCATTTTCAAGAGAGCTTGGTATAACCGAATCATCTGAATCAAAGAAAAAAACATATTCGCCATCAGCATTTTTTAATCCGGTATTTCTTGCTGCAGAAGCACCGGCATTCTTTTGGTGAACGCAACGAATATCATCGTTTGAGGCAGATAACCCATCACATATTACAGCGGTGTTGTCCGTTGAACCGTCATCGACTATAAGAATCTCGTAGTCATTTATTCCGGAAACTCTAATACTCTCGATTGTGTTTTGTATCGTTTTTTCGCAATTAAACGCAGGGATGATAATGCTAATCAACATATGTTTCCTCCTCGCTAATCAATGTGCTTCCCTCGTTCACAACTGCCAATGCGTCTTTTTTAGCTTCTTCCCATACGCTTTTGTCCACGTTCCAATAGGAACGATAATTCAAATAGTTATCAACAGAATAAGAAATCTTTACACTTAAATTTGTATAATAATAGAATCCTATGGAAATTGAAGTAAGTGCAATTATAAGTAATAGTTTAATTTTCTTACTGAAATATAGTCTTCGATTAGAGGGAATGTCGGTGTATATTTCATCTTCAAAATCAGTAAAAATCATAGGTATAAATATAATCGACATTTGAAAATAGTAATCCGACAGACGCGTAAATATATTATCAAAACTCGAAAAAATTTGAAGAATCGCAGCAATGGCGATAATGTGAAATGTTGCTGAAAAATGCTTACCGTTAACACCTTTCATCATTATTCCGGCAAAAAGGATAATGCACATCATCAAAAATCTAAAACCAATACCACCACTGTTAACAAAATCAGAATCTTCATAATAAAAACCACTTATAAACCCAATAAATTCTTCTCTAAGCAGTAAAATGAATACTGTTAATATTAAATATATTAAAATGCTTTTTGTCGTAATTTTGCGCCTTGCGATAAAATATGCAGGTAGAAAAATAAAAGCAGGAAAATGTATACAGCCTGCCACTAATGTAAAAAGTAAGAATCTCAGCGGCTTTTTTTCCATAATTGCCGAAAAAGCAAGCATAATGAACGCCATGGCAAAAGACTGCTTAATCGCACTAAAGCCGAATATATAAAAACCAAAGCAATTCCAAATAAGATAACTGAGCCACGGAGACGGAGAATATTTATAAACAATAATTGCTACAGATAATTCAACAACAAGTGCAATAATAAGTAAGGCGATTTGAAATTCACCGTCGGTCAAATGATTTACGGCTTTGAGGAACCAATAAAACAAGAAATTTCTACCGTCTTGAAAAACCTCGTCCGAAAACCATTCTCTTTCTCCGACGAGTAAAAAAGTGTATGCATATTTTTTTAAATCGCCCGTAAGCATAACAAATCTAAAACCACTTACAAAAGCATGAATAACCGCCATGGTGATTATGTAATTTTTCTTTTGCTTACCGCTTTGCGGCATAACAAGTCCGAGAACAATAACCGCCGCAAGGACTAAATAATATACAGTAACCCCCATGTTATCTTGATTCACCTCTGCTTAATAAAACTTTCAAAAAATTCTTCGGTTTTTTTAACGGAATTTCCAAGTGAGAACATATCATTGCGTTGGACACTCTTTTGCAAAGATTCAAATACATCTTTTTCGGTAAGTATCCGCTTTATGCCTTGGTACAAACCCTCTTCGCTGTTTTCGGTAATCATTCCGTATTTTCCGTCTTGCAGTAATTCTTTCATTCCGGTACAATCGGTTGTTATCATCGGTTTGTCAAGTATCATACCTTCAACAAAAAAAGTGCTGAACCCCTCATAAGCAGATGAGCATACAAGCAAATCGGCATATTTCATATATGGATACGGATTTTCACAAAAGCCCGGAAGCATCACATGATCTTCAAGCGAGTTTTCAGAAATATACTTTTCGAGTTTTTTCCGTTCTTTCCCCTCGCCTAAAATTAAAAGAGAGAAATCAACACCCTCATATTTCAGTCTGTACTGTATCTTTAATAATCTGTCAAACCTTTTTTGCTCCATAAGTCTTCCGACAGCAAGCAGCAACGGACGCGGCAAGGAAATTTCAGTTTCAATCGGCAATTCTGCCTTTTCTTTTATTTCCATGTCATTATAACAATTGTATATGGTAACAGTCTCGGGAGAATTACCATACATTTCAATAAAGCTGTTGCGTGCATCATCAGAGACACAAACAATTTTATCAAATTTTTTGTAGTACTTTGCCGTTTCATTTACGAAAGCCGACACATTGCCTGCTTTTTTGCTTAAATCGCAATGCACCCACGCAAGCTTCGTAGCCTTATTGTTAGTGGAGGCGGACATGATTTTTGTAGAACCGCATTCAAGATAAGCAACCTCGATATCATAATCATCTTTGATATGTAAACTGTATGTCAAGCCGATTTCAGCTTCTGCACGCATTCTCAAATTGCCGATTTTTGAAGCATTCTTATAGCAATATTTATATCTGACGGCAGAATCAAGATGCTTCGCCGCTTCATCCGGAAAAAGCGTCTGTACCGTGATATCGAATTTTGACTTGTCCATTGAGTTGACAAGATTCAGCAAAACCTTTTCGGCTCCGCCGCCGCTTAGGGTCTCAATAAAAAAGAGAATTTTAATCATCTTGAATCACTTTTCATAAATCTTATATATTTTATTCATTGCATTTTCGGTATCAAATCCGGAGGATGAGATGATTTCGTTGTACTGTTCGGGAGTGGTGCGCCGTGCATTAAGAATAGACGATATCCACTCACTTTTGTCATTCAGCGAAACAGCTTTAACAATATCGGTAATAAAAACATCTTTAGGAATTTTATCCGAAACAATACAAGGCAACCCGTTTGATTGAGCCTCAATCAGAGTTAGGGGCATACCCTCATACAATGACGGAAAAGCAAAAACATCCATTGTACTGATATAGTCGGCAACATTTCGGACATTTCCCGTCATAATAATATTTTCTTCGAGCTGCAATTCGGCTATCTTCTGCTCGAGCTTTGCTTTGTCAGGTCCATCGCCAAGAAGCATCAAAAAAGAATTCGGGTTCTTTTTTAATATATCCGGCATCAACTCAATCAAAAAACTTTGATTCTTTACGGGTGCCAAATGACCGGCATGACCGATTATAAATGCATCTTCAAGACCCAATTCAGCTCTTATTATTTTTCGTTTTTCTTCACTGTAAGCAAAGCTCTTACAATCGGTTCCGTTAAGTATAAGCTGACCTTTTTTCTTGAATGCTTTTTTTCCGTAAAGCCTTTCTCCTGCTGCTTTTCCGCAAGAAACAAGATCGGTTGAGCAAGTGAGAATCAAAAAACGCATAATTGCTTCGTAAATGCGAGTTTTGAAGCTTCTTTCTTCAAGCAATTGCGAATGTGCGTGTGCTATACGTATCGGAACACCGCACAGTTTTCCGAGAGCCATCGCCCAGCCGATGTTGAACATCGTGTGAGCATGAATAACGCTATACCTATATTTTCGGATGAGTTTTTTAAGATTTTTCAGATAATTAGCAAAACTCTCCGAGGGTTCGGGAATATGTATGATTTTACAGCCGCATTTTTCAAGTTCGGATTCATATTCTCCGATTTTATCTCCGAAAACTAAATAATGTATTTCAAATATATTCGTATCGGCGTTAAAACCAATATCTGCTGCAACCTTTTCGGCTCCACCTATATGAAGCTTGGAGGAAATTATCAAAACCTTTATTTTTGGAGAGGATGTTTCTTGCATTATCGGCACTTCCTATGAATTAACTTTTGATTTCAAAAGCAAAATACAATCAATCGTTTTACAGCAATTGTGATTTATTGGAAATGCAATTATTTTGCATTTAAGACCTTTGGGTTCTATTTCCTTTTTCTTAAACTCATTACATATCATATTGATTTCACAAAGACGCTTATCCAATGTATAGTCGTATTTGGTTAATTCAGCAAAACATGAATATGCACTACGATAAAACATCCAAGAAACAGCGGCATAATAATTCTTAAATGCATGTGCTGAAACCACGGCAGAATCTAAACAATTAAACATTTTTTTATGAACATTCAACAATTGATTCGACAAATAATCTCTTTTTCTTCTTGAGAGTGAAGCTTCAGAAGAAATATCAATCTTATACAGTATATCATGTGTTGATGCAAAAGTCTTGATATGCAAAGTAAATTCAAACAAAAATAGCTGATCCTCGCCAATGGATAGGTCTTCGTCAAACGCTATATTATTTTCAACAATTATTGAACGCTTAAATACTCTTGTCATAACACTGCTGTATGAATAAGATTTCATTGCTTTTAAAACTCTCCGAGAAATATTTATGTCATCATCAAAAAAGCAATTGTCAACAAAGGAAACACCGGATTTGCCATCATTTTTTTTTGATGAAAAAGAAAGCAGATCCGGCTTCTTTTCATTCAAAATATTGGAAACCGTTTCAAAATAGTCATTGGCAAAAAAATCGTCGCTGTCAAGAAAAGCGATATACTCACCTTGTGCCAATTTTAAACCGAGATTACGAGCAGAAGATACACCGCCGTTATTTTTGTAAGCATAACGAATTTGTTGATATTCATTGGCATACCTGTTGCAAATATCGGCACTGCCGTCAACAGAACCATCATTAATTAATATCAGCTCATAATTATTATAATTTTGCCTTACAACACTTTCAATACACCTGCATAGTGTTTTTTCGGCATTGTAAACAGGCACTATTATGCTGATTTTATTACGCATGATTGTCACCAACTAGAACAAATTTAGTAAAGATAAAATATGTTTTTTAACATTCTTTAAGTCGAATTTTTCAATTTTTTCTTTATTTATACAGCCGATTTCATTGCAAAGTTCGGGGTGCAGTATAAAATGTCTGATAGCTTGTACATACTGCTTTGGATTGTTTGATAAAACTAATCCGCTTTTGGAGTTAATTAAGTCGGTATTTCCTCGAATATCGGAGCAAATAACGGGTTTGGCATTTGCCATAGCCTCCATGACGGCACGCGGTAAACCTTCCTGTAATGAAGAAAAAACAAAAATATCGGCGGCGTTATATAAATCGTAAACATCTTTTCTGTAGCCGAGAAATTGTACCTGTCTTGCTACGCCAAGCGAATCTGCCATGGCTTTCAGCTTGTCCTCAAGGGCACCACAGCCGCAAATTGCAAGCTTGATTTTTGAATCACCGAGCAAAGAAAGAGCTTCCAAGATTATATGCTGATTCTTGCGATGCGTCAGCTCACCTACGGTAAACAAAAGAGTTTCATCCTCCGAAATACCGAGCTCTTTCCTTTTCTCGACTCGAGCAAGCTCGTTGGGTGAAAACTTTTCTAAATCAACACCGATTCCGTTTATTTTTTCAACTTTGGGAGCGTGGAATTTTTTTGCACGCTCGAAGTCTTCATTATTTATCGTAATTATCATATCACAAAGACGGGAGCAAAATTTTTCCACGGGATAATAAATCATCCAATTCAGCTTAGGTGCACCCTTGTAGAAATGAAAGCCGTGTGCCATATAGATTACTTTTGTTCCGGAACGCCGTGCTTTCTGTGCGGCAAGGCGTGTCATGACACCCATAACCGGTTCGTTAGTCCATATAACATCCCACTGCTCGGAATTGATGATTTTCTTCAAATCGGAATATCCCTTGAGATTCCCTGCCGAAAACGGACTTCGCACAAGTCTTACGGTACGGATTTTTGCAATTCCTGAAAGTATTACTCTCAGCTCTTCAATTCTGCCGCCGACATCCGAACACGCAAGCTCAACAGAAAAACCGTTCTGCGAAAGATATTTTACATGGGGCACAAGAAATTGTATTGCCATAAGATCCGTGCAGGTTAAAAGCAAGCGTTTCATCCGTTCACCTCTGCAAGAATCCGTCTCGCAATACCTTGGGAATCCAATCCGAATTGCGATCTGAGATATTTTTGATTTCCGACAAAAGAAGAATATGTATCATTAAGACCGATGCGAACAAGTCCTGCATGAGAGCAATTTTCAGCTAAAACCTCCGCAACGGCACTTCCGAAGCCGCCGACAATATTGTGCTCCTCGACTGTTACAATCAAGTCGAACAGCTCAGCACATTCATTTATTGTGCTGTAATCAATGGGTTTTACGGTCGGGAATGTATATACGGCAGGATCAATCCCGTTTGACTGCAAAATGCCGACCGCTTCTCCTATTTCATCGAAAATTGCACCCGTTGAAAAAACAGCAACTCTTTTTCCGCCTTTGATTTTAATGGCTTTTCCGATTTCAAATTTGTCAAGCTGCTCATGAATACGCTTTTCCCCTCCTCTGCCAAGACGCAGATAGCAGGTGCCGGGATATTCGATGATAGCCTTTGTTGCTTGTTCAGCCTCAACAAGGTCGCCGGGGCAAAGGACAGCAACATCGGGAAGCGAACGCATTATAGCAATATCTTCTGTAGCTTGATGACTCATGCCGAGAGAGCCGTAAACGAATCCGCCGCCGACGCAAACGATTTTAACATTTGCCTTATGATATGCACAGTCATTACGAATTTGTTCAAGGCAACGCAAGGTAGGAAAATTGCCAATTGAATATGTAAATACTGTTTTCCCTTCAAGTGCCATTCCTGCGGCGACAGAGGTCATATTCTGCTCTGCTATTCCGGCATTGATAAACTGATTCGGAAGCTGCTCCCAATACGGTTTAAGAACGCCGAAACCAAGATCGCCGGTTATAAGAACAATATTCGGATTTTCTTTTGCCGATTCAATCAATGTTCGGACAAATGTATCTCTCATTTCAACGCCTCTTTCTTTTCTTTGCGGAATGCAGGCAGTTTAAGTATGTTCTTTTGAACAAACGAAGCAATTGTGTGTACTAAAAACGCATATATTATTATGGAAACCGTAACCAAAATCAATCTGAGTGGAAAAGATTTGGTCGAAAAATATGTGATAAGCGGATTTTGAATCAAGTATATTTCAAATGATATCCCGGCCATAAACTTTACAAACTTGCTAAAATTCTTGTTTACCTTTTCAAAAACGCCGGATTTTTCAAGTTTTATAAAAACTATTGAAAAATTATAGATATAAATACATACAATTATCGGTAACACAAACTGGAACAAGCTCACTTCAGGTATGTGGCGAAGTGACAATTTCATTGCAAAATAAAGAATCGTAAAAACGATAAAGATTATTATGTTTTTTGTATTTATTTTTGCTGAAATTCTATCATAATTTTCCCTTGCGTATGATCCCAGCAGCATCGCTTGTGCAAACATAAATTTGCACCAATTTTCGTTAACATCATCAATATGATAGTACGATTTATCAAAAGTAAAGACATAAACAAGAATATAGGCAATAAATATAACAAGAACCGCCCACAGGGTATTAAATCTCAATTTCTGCTGAATATATCTGAAAGCATAGAAGAAAATATACAAAATTAAAACGGAAGCAACAAAATGAAATCTCGTCGGGTACAAAAAACAATGAACATATGCCATTACTCCGTAATCTTCGGTAAAAGTCGGCAAAATATTTATTGCAGATGCAATCCACACCGCAGGATATATTCGTATTATTCTTTTTGCATACCATTTTGGAAAATTTTCATGAATGGAGTGCAGAAGAAAGCCCGAAAGAAAAAAGTAAATACAATTACCAAAATGGCCTCCGAATGCCAAAGCGGATGTAGGCCAGATATCTGCAAAATGCGAATTGGTTATCATTGCCGCCGCAATCATTCTCAACCAATAAACAAACTCAAACATACAACTACCCCTCCGAAATCTAACCTAAATAAAATAAGTCGGATGCCAGCCTGAAGAAGCGGTATGGTTATTGCCGATATCCGCATTTTCATCGGGCATTATCGGATTTTTTATCCCGTTCGGTGTGTATGGATCTGTCACTCCTTCGGGAATCACTTTATGAAGCTCTGAAACGGCACCGTCATATTCCCAGCCGTCGTGCGGAAAACGATAATGCCAAAGTATATCATTCTCCATAAACGATATGCCTTTTCCCTTGATGGTATTTGCAATTATAACCGTCGGTTTGCCGTTAAAATTGCCGCCTTTGAGAGCTTTTTTTAATTCGTCATGATTATGACCGTCGAGTTCAACAGCGTTCCAACCGAAAGCTCTCCATTTGGCGGTTAGACTTTCGAGCTTGATTGTTTTTTCACAATAATCAAGACTTTGCATATGGTTATGGTCAACAATTGCAACAAGATTGTCAAGCCCGTAATGATTTGCAAAAAGTGCAGCTTCCCAAACGGAGCCTTCGTCACATTCTCCGTCGCCCAACACAACAAATACCCGATTTGAGCTGCCGTCCTGCTTTAGGGATAAAGCCATTCCCGCACCCGCAGACAATCCGTGACCGAGAGAACCCGTGGAGAAATCAACACCCGGCACATGATGAGAGACGTGCCCCGAAAGTCGGCTTCCGTTTTGATAATGCGTTTTTAGTTCCGTAGGGTCAAAGAAACCGCTTTCCGCCAAAGCAGCATAAATAGCCGCACCTGCATGACCCTTGCTCAATATAAAACGGTCTCGTTCCTTGTTTTTGGGATTATTTGTATCATAGCGGATTATATCGGAATACAGCACGGCAATTATATCCGCAACGGACAATATTGCACCAATATGACTTCCGCCGGAGAGATGGGTCATTTCAATACCGTGACGGCGAATAAGCCATGCAAGCTGTGTACTGTTCATTGTCAATCACTCCTCATCTCATACCCAACAGCAATTTTATCGGGTGCTTATGCAAAAAGTCACAATTTTTATAGATATAGATAATCACACTCGGACATATAATTCCGGTTAAAAACATTACGGAGGTAAGTATATACCACTGTGCATTAAAATAATTACATACAATCTGTGACGCCGCTTGGAAAGGCCACGCGTAAATATAGAAAGTAAACAGATTGGATGATATAAAATCAAGCAGAGGTGTGCTTTTATCTTTAAGTAATACCGCTATTTGCCAAAGGGAAAAGGGCATTAGCAAAGATATAATAAAATTGAAGTATTCCTTACCGATATACCTATTCTGCGTAAAAATAAAAATCAGAACCGAAGTAATGATACCGAAGACGGAGATTAAAAACCTGATGAAAGGTTTAATTTCAATTGTCTTCTTCGACAATAAACGGAAAAGCAGATAGCCTGCCGAGAAATAAAATGCAACAGTACAAATGTCGGATAAGGAGAAAAGTGTTTTGTTTATCGGCAGAAATTTTACCGCAAGTAACAGAAGAGTGAGTGAAAATAAAAATTTTGACTTGATTTTTCCGCAGTCATCATAATACTTTAAAAAGCCGAATACGGCATAAAAGATAAATAAAACATACAAGAACCAAAAGTGACCGAAAACACCGTTTCTCGGTTCTGCGAACGGCAGAATAAAATCATAAAATGAAAATCCGGACAAGCCTTTATTTTCATAAATGTATTTTGGTAACATCAAGACTAAGGTTATAACGACATAAGGCGTTAAAAGCCGAAGTGCTTTATCTTTCAGCCATGCAAAATAGCCGAGCTGTGAAACGGCATTGGAATGTGCGAGGAGAAAGCCTGCAATAATGAAGAAAAGCGGCATATGGAATGTATAAACAAATTCAATACATTTCGCAAAATATATTGAAAACGAACCCCAATCACTTGAGTGGGAATGACCGAAAATTACAAGTATCGTTCCGAAAGCGTAAAGTATATCAATTTCGTGCAATCTGCTCTTTGCCGCAGTCATTTTGACACCTCATTCAGCATTTGAATTTCGTTTTCGGTTAAATGCCAATCTGTTGCTTCTGCATTGGAAATAAGCTGTGCAGGCTTCTTGATTCCCGCAATAACGACGGAATCTTTCATAGTATCCAAAATCCAGCGTATTGCACAGGCAGAAATGCTCTTTGAGTGATTTTCCGAAATCGTTCTGAGAACATCGACGATACGCAGATTTTGTTTGAGCTTTTTCCCGTGGAAATTAACATATATATCTCTGCTTCGTCTGTCATTGCTTTCAAAGGTGACGGACGAATCGTATTTACCTGTGAGTATCCCTTGACCCAAACTGCCCCAAGTCATGGGGGTGAGCAAAAGCTCGTCACGCAAAAATGTTAAATCGGCTTCATTTTTACGACAGGCGAGTGAAAACTCATCTTGACACGAAACAAATTTTCCGGTAAACGGTTTTATTTCGGAAAAATCTTTGCTGTGAATATTGGATAATCCGTAGCTTAAAATTTTACCGCTCTCTTTGAGCCTTTCGAGCGTTTCAACAACGGCATCAAGAGGCGTTACGCCGTCTCTGTAATGAACCTGATACAAATCGACATAATCGGTTTTAAGCCTTTGCAGACTTGCATCAAGAGCTTTAACGATGTATTTTGGAGAATTATCGTAAAAGGTCTTTGAATTTTCAACTCGAACACCGAATTTTGTTGCGATAACTGCTTTGCTTCTGTCGGAGCCGAGAGCCTTTGCAAGTGTCTTTTCCGATTGACCGAGTCCGTAGGTGTCGGCAGTATCAAAAAAATTTACTCCGCTGTCAAGAGCAGCACGAACGGAAGAAACCAATTCACCTTCATCAACGGCGCCCCAGCCGTAACCGCCCATGGGACATCCGCCCATGCAAAGCCGTGAAACCTTTATTTCGGTGTTTTTAAGAGTTGTGTACTCCATCGGTTTTCTCCTTAGCCGCAGTAAAATATCCGAACGCTTTTTTCAAAACGCTGAAAACAGTTTTAACGAATAATGTAATATCCGTTTTCAGTGAAACCTCGCGTGCATATTTGATTCGTAACGCGTTTTTATGCTTTAGGACATATTTTTCGTACATTTCGTCTGCATTATCGGCACCGACGATTTCGTCAAGGCTTATAAGTTCAAGGGAGCTGTAATCGGTAATTCCCGGTCGAACTTCAAAAATCAGCTTTTCTTCGCCTTCATATTGATCGGTATACTTCAATAATTCGGGTCGCGGTCCGACAAAGCTCATGTTTCCGAGAAGCACATTGTAAATCTGCACTATTTCGTCGCCCTTGACCTTTCTCAAAAATGCTCCGGAGCGTGTTATTCTTGAATCATTTAATGCCGTTGTTCCGCCGCCGAGCTTATCGGCATTCTTGATCATTGTTCTGAATTTAAATATTCTGAACGACTTCCCTTTATATCCGCCTCGAAGCGGGGTATAAAAGACGGGAAATCCGTCATCTGCGGCAATAACGGCGGCAAAAATCAATACTATCGGAAGCAAAATAACAGACAGTATCAGTGCTGCAGCAAAATCAAAAACACGCTTAAAAAATCTGTTGTATATTCCTGCATAGCCGCATTTTTCTTTTTTTGCCGTCGGCATAAATACACCCCATAAACTAATCTTCTTTAAGTATATAAGTCGGAACCAGCTCTTTAACAAGATACTTTATGTTATCGTCATTTTCATATGCGGCAATCATCAAATCATCGAGCCGTTTGCGGAAATCGGCTGTATCGAACGGAATGGGATTTCCGATATGTATCAGCTTGTTCGGAGTGCGTTTAAGCCCCTCCTCTGCCATCAGCTTTTCTTCATACAGCTTTTCGCCGGGTCTGAGTCCCGTGTATTCAATCTTGATATCAACATCGGGAACAAGTCCCGAGAGCTTAATAAGATTTCGTGCAAGCGTGTCAATCTTCACGGGAGAACCCATATCAAGAACGAAAATTTCTCCGCCGTGAGCATATGCACCTGCAAGAAGAACAAGGGACACCGCCTCGGGAATCGTCATAAAATATCTGACAATATCCGGATGCGTTACGGTAAGCGGTCCTCCGTTCTCAATTTGCTGTTTGAACAACGGAACTACCGAACCGTTTGAACCGAGAACATTGCCGAAACGAACCGCGACAAATTCGGTACGCACCTTACCGCTCGGAGTTTCGATCTTGTTCTTTCCGTGAATACGCATGGTGGTAATATCTTTGTAATCACCGTTCTTAACGCATCGGTCAAACGCTTGTATTATCATTTCGCAAAGTCGTTTGCTTGCACCCATTATATTGGTGGGATTAACTGCCTTATCCGTGCTGATGAGCACAAAGCGACGGCAATTATTCATCATTGCGGCATATGCGGTTTTGTATGTTCCGATAACATTATTCTTTATCGCTTCACACGGGCTGTCCTCCATGAGAGGAACATGCTTGTGTGCCGCAGCGTGATAAACGATTTCCGGATTGTATTTTTTGAATACATCCTCAAGTCGCCTTGAATCACGAACCGAGCCTATGAGCACGGTGAGATTCAGTTCGGGGAATTTGCTCAACAGCTCTTGCTGAATGTTGTATGCATTATTTTCGTAGATATCAAATATGATAAGCTCCTTGGGCTTATGTGCAGCTATCTGCCTGCAAAGCTCGCTGCCTATTGAACCTCCGCCGCCCGTTACAAGAATGGTTTTATCCATTATAAGATCAAAAACATCGTTCATATCGGTTGAAAGAGGCTCTCTTCCGAGGAGATCTTCAACTGAAACATCACGCAGAGAATCAGTACTTATGTCGGTATTGGCATATTGATAAAAATCGGGGAGATTTTTCAGCACGCAATTCGTCTCACTGCAAATGCTTATAAGGTCACGCTTGCTTTCCTTTGATGCACTCGGAATTGCAATATAAATCTTATCAATATTATATTTATCGACAAAATGAAGAATGTCATCTCTGCCGCCGACAATGGGTACGCCGTCAATGTATCTGTTCCATTTGTTGGGATTGTCGTCAATTATGCAAACCACTCTGTCGCCCGAAAGACGATTTTTTACTATGCTTCTGATTATTGTTTGACCTGCACCGCCGGCACCGATAACCATAACGTTATGAGTTCCGACGGAATTTCTCAAACGGCGAATTTCAAGAAGTGCAAATCGGTACGAAAAGCGTGCGACGGCAAGCAAAATCATCTGGAAACAGGAGCCCCAGAGATAATACGAAATTGGCATTCTTTGAAAAATCAAGGTTATCAAAACTATATGAGTTATCGAAGCAACGGAGCTTCCGATAAATGTTCTTATAAGCTCATTAAAGCTCGCATAACGCCATACACTTTGATACATTTTTGAAATTGAGAATACCACGATGCAAATAACGGAATATATGGGTATGAATTTGGCATAAGCATCCATATAGTACCGGGGTATTTGTGAAAAATAGCCGTCAAATCTAAACAGCAAGGCGAGAAAATACGAAATATTCACCGCCATTATATCGTAAATTACAAGCAAAATACTTATAAGATACCAATGCTCGATATGGAATTTTTCAGAAAGCGCACTGCGTCGTTTCATTTCATCATTCCTTAATAGTTTTTGTCATTTCTCCGTTGGCACTGATTTTATAGACAGAGTCGCAATATTTGAGCATACTCTCTCTGTGGGTTGTGATAATGCGTATTTTTGAACTGCTGCGAGACATGATATTTTCAAGCACACGCTTTTCGGTATCCATGTCAAGGGCAGAGGTAGTTTCGTCCATCAAGGTTATGAGGGAATCTCGCAATACGGCACGTGCTATTGCAAGCCTTTGAAGCTGTCCCTGTGAAAAATTCGTTCCGCCCTCCCCCACCATGGTGTTGAGTCCGTCGGAAAGTGAGGAAACATACGAATAGATATCGGCGGTTTTCAATGCATTTACAAGCATTTCATCATCAGCCTGCGGACAGGCAAGACGCAAATTTTCGGCAATCGTGCCCGAAAACATACCGACATCCTGCGGAACATAGGAACAAAAGCGGCGTGTGCTGTCCGAAACATCAATTGTTTCACCGTCTGATGAACGCAGATATATTCTGCCGTCTGTCGGCTTGACAATTCCGAGAATCAGCTTCAAAACCGTTGTTTTGCCCTCGCCGGACGGTCCGATAAGTCCGATTGTACTTCCCGGAGTCGCTTCAAAAGAAATATTCTTCAGCACGGGAGTTTCACCGCCACGGTACCGAAAAGAAACATTTTCAAACACAAGGGTTACTCCGTCGACCGTACTGCGTTTCAGAATGCTCAAAGCCTTGTCTTTATCGGTATCCTTTTCTTCGCTGAAGCAGGTGACCTCCATTATTCTGCCTGCGGCGGTAGCAAGAGAAACAGCCGTAGGTGCAAGAGAGGCAAGAGCACTGAAGGAACCGGTAAGAGAGCCGGAAATCTGCAAAAACAGCGTCATTGTACCGTACGTTATGGCACCCTGCCACAGACGGTATATCCCCCAGCCATAGCAGGAATAGGATACGATAAGTCCGAGCATGGAAAGGCAGAAAGTCAAAATAATGCTGAATTTATCGTATTCAAGACGCATGGTACGATAGCTTTCAAGAAGTGCTTTGAAATTTGAAATATACTTGTTTGTTAAATCGAACGCCTTAATAACTTGAATGTTTTGAACCGACTCCTCGGAATATGAAAGAATTTTTCCGTTTTGCTCACGGGTCTGCTTATTATATTTTCTTATTGTTTTAAGTAAAAAACGAGACGAGATAAACAGGAAAGGAGCACTCATAAGTGCAAGCACAGCCATTGTCTTATCATAATACAAAACAATGCCGAGAGCACCGAAAAACTGTATGAATCTTGTTACTGCCGTCGGAATAAATCCGATAACGCCGGAGGAAACCGTGGAGGTATCTCCCTCCAAGCGATTTAGCAAATCTCCCGAATGGAATGCACCGATATCCTCCCAATGAGCGGATATGATGTGCGTATATATATCGTTTCGTATTTCGTTATTTGCCTTGCTTCCCACCACGGCGGAAAGCCAAGAGGTCAACGCCTGAAATACATATTGAAATACCGCAAGTCCTATGACGAGAGCTATATATTTAGGCAAATCGGAGGAAATATGCTCAACGACGGCATCGACCAGAAATTTGGAAGCAAGCGAAGCTCCAAGGGACATGACCGCCGAGAAAATGCCGAGAAAAATATATATTATGATTATTTTTCTGTAGCCTTTCGCATATCCGAGCAGCCATTTCCATTCCTTTATCATGGTGCCGAAAAGGGCTGCGTAATCTTTAGTTTTTTTCATTTGCCGCTCCTCCCGCTTTTGCGGAGGTATTTTCTTTCTTACTGCGGTGCTTTTTGCTTTCACCGTAACCGTAACCATAGCCATAGGCATACTTACCGTAGCCGTATTTATATCCGTAGCCGTAGCCATAGCCGTAATTGTGACCGTAGCCGGTTATTCCCGAAACGACTCCGTTCAGAACACAGCCGAGAACTTTGACATCGAACGAAACGAGATTGTTGAGTCCGCTTTTGATTTTCGAGGTGCGTATCGTATCTTGATATACGACATATACAGAAGCGTCAGAAACCTGAGCGGCAAAGACGGAATCCGAAACAAGGCCGCAGGGAGGCGTATCGACAAGAATGATATCGTAGCTGTCTCTGACTTCATCAAAAATACGCCTGTATTCATGAGAATTAAGCGTGATTCTTTCTTTAGCGTCGCCGCTTGCAAGAATCTTCATAAATGATATCTTATATTTTTCGAGATATTTAATTTCGTATCTGTTGTTTCTTATTTCATAATTCACATTATCGGGATCAAAGTCCAAAAGTGCGGCAACGCTCGGATGGCGAAGGTCGGCATCAATAATCAATACCTTTTTGCCGTGCTCTGCAAGCGATAATGCGAGATTGGTGATAACCGTTGTCTTTCCCTCGCCGGGAGCGGTACTTGTAACCGTAACAACCTTTTCACCGTTTTGGAGGGAATGTAAAAATGTATTACGCAGCACTCGAAACGATTCCTTGAATCCGCTTCCGACCGTATCGTTCGTAAGCAAAACGGATTTATTGAAGCTCATTTTATGCTTCTTGAATATAACCTGCGGTATAACGCCGAGAGCTTCACAATTCAGCTCCGATTTCAAATCCTTTTTGGTTCTTATCGTATCTCTGATAAAAGCATAAAGAAGAATGAATGCAAGTCCCAAAACCGCACCGTAGAGTGCCCATTTTAATGCGGTATTCTTATATACGGCACTGTTGGAGGGCTGAGTTGAAACCTCTGCGGGAGTTATGACATTCAGCTTAATATTTCCGACAACATACTTTGCAACCGAGGGATAATTCTTAATTGCCGAAATAAGTACGTCATATGTTATTTGAGGGTCCATACCCGTTGCGGTCATGGTGAACATATTTGAACCCGCAACCGCCACGGCATTAAGGCTCGCCTGCATTACATCGACCTTCATATCCTCGCAGACTGCATCTTGGAGAAGATTACTGCTCAAAATGTAGGGAAATGTTTTTTCGAGCTGTGATGCCGTTGTGCTGTCATAATAGAAAGCGTATGCGGAAACGCCCGAAATAGAGCCCATATTGTTTTCCGTGCTGACGGTAAATGTTGCCGACGAAGTATAAAGCGGTACATACGCCGCACGACCTGTTACATATTTATATCCGCCCGCAAGAACCGCAAGCACTATGCAGACCCACCAAAATTTCAAAAAGCCTTTCCACAGATCGCTGAGATACAGAGTGACTTTTTCGGGCTCGTGCTCCGATTCTTGCTTTATATTCTCAATTTGATTCATAATAACTGTTCGTCCTTACATATTATGTGTCCGATTCGCTGTTTTTTCGTGCGGTTTTTGTATCGGTACCGTATTTGCCGTAGTGTGAATATCTGTTGTATTTCCCGTATCTCTTTCCGTAATAGTAGCCGCCCTCGTCAAAGCCGTTGAAGCCGGAGAGTGCAAGCTCGGGGTGAACATCGTTAAGTACACAGCCCATAACATCGCCGCCGACCTCTTTAAGTGTTGCAAGAGCATCGTTAAGCGACGGTGCCGTTACAACATCGGTACGAACGACCACAATGGCTTTATCAACGATTTTTACAATATCCGTAACGGAAGCATCTACGGAGAATGGAGCGGTGTCAACAATAATATAATCAACCTTTGTTTTCAACGCACCGATAACCTTTTCAACGGCACCGCTTTCTATCCAATTGCGATAAGTCGTATAAGGCTTTGTGTTAAGTGCGAGATAAAGCGACGATTTTTTATATTTTCTGAGCTTAAAATCACTGTACTTGATTTTGTTTTCAAAAAGCTCGCCGAGTTCGGAACATTGGTCATAGCTTTCGCCGAAAATTTTGTAAAGTGCCGGCTTTTTGGCATCAAGGTCAAAAAGAATTACTTTGTAGCCGCGATCCGCAAGTGAAAGGGCTATGTTGGATGCAACCGTGGATTTACCCTCATTTTCGGCAACGCTCGTAACGGCAAAAACCTTGTCTCCGCTTCGCCTGTTGTGATGCTCGAGCTTTGCCGCAATCTTGTGGAAGCTCTCAACAAATTTAAGGCTGATAAAGGCGTTGCTGTGAATCAATAACGCTTTTTTCTTTTTTTTAAGTTTGTCACCGAGTCCCATACGCTTGTCCTCATGGACTATGGTTCCGATGAGCTTTGATTCGACTTTTGAATTAAAGGCATCCTCATTTTTTACGGTATCGCGGAATACCGAGAGCATGGCAATCAAAACTGCGGTAACCAAAGCACAGCCGAATGCCACGAGGAGCTTATTCTGAGAAGTGATACTGTTTGACGGAAAATGCGGCATGGCAGGCTGTTTGATAACGCTTATTGTCGCATTTTCAAAGATATTATCCGACACCTCGGGATAAACCTTCAAAACCGCACTGAGAAGTTCATATGACGTTTGCGGACTCGGTGAAGTAACATTTACGCTCATGAGATTCGTCTCGGAAAGAACCGTTGCGGTAACCTTTCCGTCAAAGGAAGCCCTCTGTAAATGTGCCGCCGCCTTTTCACGGATTATAGGCTGTTCAAAGACATTCGTGTAAACCTCTGCAATTTCCGAGGAAATGCCTACAAGGGAATACGGGTTTGAGGTTGAGCTTTTTGCGGTAACGACAAGAGTTGAGGTTGCGGTGTATTCGGGAGAATATACGCTGTAGGAAGCAATATATATTCCCATTACGCCGATGATTGCCGCAAGCAGCATAACCCAAAGATTTCGCAACAGGTCTCTTATGATGCTGTACCATTCGATAATAATTTTATTCTTCTGCATAATCAATTCTCCACTATAACGGTAAGGACACTGTGTCCTTCGTTACCCACTTCGTCCGTAGCATAATAATGAACAAGATATGTTCCCGCGTTGTTCAAGTCAACCTCAGACGCAACTCTCACCGACAGCGAAATTGTATTGCCCTCGGAATCCGTTATTTCATTTACAAAAGAAGAATAGTCCTGCTGTTCGCCCGTTTTAATTCTTATAAGGTATTTATTGAGTGATATTTTCGGAGCGGACGGATTTCTGTCCTCAATAAGCAGGGGGAGCTTGATGTATGACTGATCGCCCTTACCGTTGGTTACGACAGCCTCAACACTGAACATACCGGGAGTGGATGCGACAAAATTACTTGACGTAACTATCATATCTCTTGTTATGTTGCCCTCAATGCAGTCTCTTGCTATGAGCCTGTTTGAAACGCCCGCATTCTCATAAAGAGAAAAACAAAGGTCATCGTAAAGCTCAAAAGTAGGAGAAGTATAGTCGGTATATTTGATTTTTCTTGTTGCGTTGGCAACGTGATTATCCGCATCGCAAACGGCATATGTAACCTTGCAAACGCCTTTTTCAATGAATTTTGATATTGACTCAACTATCACCTTATCGGTAAGATCGCCGTCTTTTTCGTCAAAAGCGGTGACTCCTTTCAGCAATTCTTCGTCCGTTGCCGAAATGGAAACCTCAATCGCTTCGCCCTCAACGGTTATCACGGGCAATGTTTCATCAAGGCTCAATTTGTGCCCGATATAAAAATATGAGAACGCCGCAAGCGTTACAACGAAAAGCACGGAAACGGCTATTCTGACTAATCTTATCATTTTCCCTTACTCCTCAAAATCCGTAAATTTCCCTGTTATCCAAAACGCACAAAGGATTTACATTAAAAAGCAATTCGGCATAATCCTCCGAATAAATCTCGGCAACAGCATCACGGGCATCGGCAAGAAACGGGGTTCTGACATACGGTCCGTGTGCATCACTTGCAATAAAATCGGCAAGCTCGGTATCAAGCAAGCTGTAAGCATTTTTTCTCGCCCTTGTTCCAAAGCTCCCTTTCAAACTGCCCTTGTTGATTTGAAGCAAGCAACCGATATCCTTGAGTCTGCGTGCCGCATCCTCCTCTTCGTATACAAAGCCGTATCTTTCGGGATGAGCGACTATCGGTACATATCCGAGAGAAACAACGCTCTGCAATATTGCATATGCTTCAACGGAATATTCCTCAAAATCAAATTCAATCAAGGCATACCGTGATGAATTGAGAGTTATCAGACTGCCGTTATCAAGCAGTTTCGGCGTCTCGGGAGTCGCAAATATTTCTTGCCCCGAATACACCTTGACGCCTATCCCCTCTTGCAAAAGTGCGGCGTTCAAGCGTTTCAATCTGCTTGAAAGATCCTCACTCCAATAATTACGCACCGCACCGGGAATGTTACAATGCGGCGTTGCGAAAACGGAATCGGTTCCGCCCTCCTGTGCAATCCTCATCATTTCGATGCTTTCGTTTAAGTCGGCAGAGCCGTCGTCAACACCGAATAAAACATGGCAATGTATATCGACCATTGTTCACCTCAAGAATAAAATCAGCCGTCAGTCGAAAGTCGTTCTATAAGCTGTTGCGTAATTTCCAAAACAAGCAATCTGTCTTTTTCGGAAAGAGTCAGCAGTTTTTCTTCAAGACCCGAAACCTGCTCGTGAAGAATTATGTTGGATTCGACACCGAGAAGAGTGTCGGCAGGAATTTCAAGAGCATTTGACAGAGCTACAAGGAATTTACTGCCGGGTTTGCGAGCTCCCGTCTCTATTTTGCTGACATAGTACACATTGGAATTGATTTTTTCGGCAAGCTGAGCCTGAGTAAGACCAAGCTCTTTTCTGCGAGTGCGTATAATATTGCCGATACCGTTGTTTACCATGAATTACACACCCCGATTATAATTGCGTTTATTTCTACAGAATAATAGTATATCAATAATATTTTAAAAGTAAATGCACAAAACAACTAATTTGATGTATTGTGCAAGTTAAATGTATATTTTTATAATAATAAATATTTATGAAGAATTTTTGGCAGAATTTTCTCAAAAAAAGCAATTTCATTTTGATTAAAAATCCATCCGCATTCGTAGCAACTTTGCCGCATATATTCGATTGAGGAGGATCAAAATGCTTGCTTTTCTTGCAAATATAATTTCAAAAGGATTCTTATTTTTTGCACTGCACATACGCAACACCGGTTCATTCCCTCCGGCTCTCGGTGCAAAGGAAGAAAAAAGACAGCTTGAATTGCTGAAAAACGGAAGCTCTCAGGCAAGAGATATTCTTGTAGAGCATAATCTGCGTTTGGTCGCACACATAGTCAAAAAGTATTATTCGTCGGCAGATGAGCAGGACGACTTGATTTCAATAGGAACAATCGGACTTATAAAAGCGGTGAATACCTTTGACGATTCAAAGAATATCAAGCTCGCCACGTACGCTTCAAGGTGCATAGAAAACGAAATTCTGATGAACATGAGAAATAAAAAGAAATTTGCACATGATGTGTCGATTAACGAGCCGATAGACACCGACAGCGACGGAAATCCGTTGACTCTTATGGATATCGTCAGCGTTGAGGACACCATAGCGGATGACATTGACACAAAAATCAAAGTGAAAAAGCTGTATGAATTTGTCGAAGATATCAAAGACAGCCGCGAAAAGGAAATCATAATAATGCGTTACGGTCTTTACGGGACTCAGCCTCTTACTCAGCGACAAATTGCGGAAAAACTCGGAATTTCAAGGTCGTATGTCAGCAGAATAGAGAAAAAGGTTCTCGAATATCTGCGTGAGCGATTCGATTAAAACACAAAAAGACCGTCCCGCGATTAAGCGAGACAGTCGTTTATTGCAAAAAATGCTCAGCGAACAAAAAGAACTACAAGCGTTGCAACGAGCGAAAGAATAAAGAAAACGGTTGCAAGAACCTTGGTTATTCTTACGAGCTTCTGCTCAACTGTTCTGCTCTTATTCTTGCCGAGGAAAGTCTCAGCGCCGCCTGCAATAGCTCCCGAAAGACCTGCCGAGCGACCCTCCTGAAAGAGAACGATGGCAACAAGAGCAAGCGAGGTGATGATAAGAACTATACCTAATACGATTTCATACCAAGCCATGGTTGTAAACCTCCAAAAAATATTGTACTTGTGGATTTTAACACATATCTCTTGCAAATGCAAGATGTTTTTTAAATTATCCTGCCAAAATATTCATTGTATCACCGAAAAAACGCCGGTAATAATAGTTTTGCAGGGAAAGTCGATGAAAAACGCGTTTGCCGACACTTCTCCGCCGTAAGCCGTTTACCGCAGCTGTTTGTGCGATAAGCGGCTTTTGATTTTATTCAAAGGTCATCTGTTCGGCTTCGTCCTCACTGCTCAAAAGAGCACCTGCGGCGGGAAGATTTTTGGAACGGTAACGGTAGGCTTTTGCAAACTCACCGTCTTTATATTTACGCACCGTCATAAGTCTCTGACCCTTTTTAAGTGTCATTACGCCTACGCCGATTGTGTCTTTTGTGGTTTTCGGAGATATAACCGCAGTATTCAGCAGCAAATGTCTGCCCGCACTCGAAATTACAACGAGCTCCTCATCGGTCGGAAGCTGCAAGATGACCGCCGCCGGAGATTTGTCGGAATATGCTTTGATGAGCTTCTTCCTCTTTGTGACGGTTTGGTAGGATTCAAGGCTGACCTTTGCCGCCTTTCCGTTTTCAAAGAAGAACATCATATAGCCCGAATAATCCGACGTTACCGCCATGTAAAGAGGCAGCTCGCCTTCCTCCATTTCCAGCTTTGCGGCAACAAAATCGCCGAGCACGCTTGCTTTTGTATCTTCAAAATCGCAGGCACGACTCTTGTACACCTGACACTTATTGGTAAAGAAAAGCAATTCTGCAGAATTGGTCGTTTCAACGGTTTGAGAAACGGAATCTCCGTCCTTCAGCTTTTGTACATTACTCATACGCAAGGATTGCGGAGTGATTTTTTTGAAATATCCGCCGCTTGTAAAGAAGATCGTAACGGGATAATCGGGAATATCCGTTTCCTCCGGCTCGTCTGCTTCGTCCTGCAAATATACTATCTCGGTTTTTCTCGGCTGAGAATATTTCTTTATGACCTCTTTAAGCTCATATATGATTATCTGCTTGATTCTCTTGGGATTTTCAAGAATATCATTGAGGTCTTTGATTGCCGCTTCAAGCCTGTCGATATCCTGAAGCCGCTTCAAAATATACTCTTTGTTGAGGTGTCTCAGCTTGATTTCGGCTACATATTCGGCTTGAGTTTTGTCAATCTTGAAGCCTATCATCAGGTTGGGAACAACTTCGCTCTCCTCCTCGGTATTTCGAATTATCGCAATCGCCTTGTCGATATCGAGAAGTATTTTTTCAAGTCCTCGGAGCAAATGCAATTTATCGGAAGCACGCTTCAAATCAAAAGCGGTTCTGCGGCGAACACAGCCGCTTCTGAATTCAATCCATTCTCCCAGAAGCTCACGCACTCCGAGAACTCTCGGGCTTCCGTTTATCAGCACATTGAAATTGCATGAGAACGAATCCTGCAAGGGGGTTGCGGAATAGAGCTTTTTCATCAATTTGTCGGGATCCGTTCCCCTCTTGATGTCGATTGTAATTTTCAGACCGTTCAAATCCGTTTCGTCTCGGATATCGCTTATTTCACGCAAAGAGCCCGCCTTGACCTTTTCTATAACCTTGTCAATTATTGCTTCACTTGTTGTGGTAGGCGGTATTTCGGTGATTTCAATACAGCTGTTCGATTTATCGTATGAATACCGTGCCCTTACCTTAAAACTGCCTCTGCCCGTATTGTAAATCTCGTCCATAGATGCTTTGTCGTATATGAGCAAGCCGCCTCCCGAAAAATCGGGTGCTTTGAGAGTTTCGGAAATATCGCATTTGGGATTTCTCAACAGCTCAATTGTTGTTTCACAGATTTCTTTCAAATTGAAAGAGCAAATCGAGCTTGCCATTCCGACAGCTATACCCGTATTGGCGTTCACCAAAACACTCGGGAACGTTACGGGAAGAAGCGACGGTTCTTTCATGGAATTATCGAAGTTATCAACCATATCCACGGTATCCTTGTCGATATCCGCAAACAGCTCGGCACAGATTTTTTCGAGCTTTGCTTCGGTGTATCTCGATGCCGCCCACATCATATCCCTCGAAAACGCCTTACCGAAGTTTCCTTTTGAGTCAACATACGGATGAAGCAACGCCTCATAGCCCTTTGAAAGACGAACCATGGCATCATAAATTGCCGCATCGCCGTGGGGATTGAGCTGCATTACCTGTCCGACGATTTTTGCAGATTTTGCTCTTGCACCGGTCAGCAAGCCCATTTTATACATCATGTAAAGTATTTTTCGGTGAGAGGGTTTGAAGCCGTCAATTTCCGGTATTGCACGAGACATAATGACACTCATTGCATAGGGCATAAAATTGTTTTCGATCGTATCGACTATATTTTGCTCAACGACCTCGCCCGCACCGAAAATATGTGTCTTATCGTCAAGCTGACGCATTGATGAATCTATATCTTTTTTTGATTTTTTAGCCATAACACTTCTCCGTCCGTTAATTATGAAACATCGGTTAAATCAATATAAAGATGACCGTTTTGTGCAATATAGTCTTTTCTTCCGGCAAGGTCATCACCGAGAAGCAAATCAAACTTGCGTGCCATTTCCTCTGCCATGGACGGCTCGATTTTGATAAGCCGTCTTGTGGTGGGATTCATCGTGGTAAGCGACATCATATCGGGGTCGTTTTCGCCGAGTCCCTTTGAACGCTGTATCGAATATTTTTTGCCCTCAAGTCGTGAAAGGACATCGGACTTTTCCTTTTCGGTATATGCAAACCATGTTTCGTCACCGCAGTTAATTTCATAAAGCGGCGATTCGGCAATAAACACCTTGCCCTCATGAATGAGAGTGGGCATCAAGCGATAAATCATGGCAAGAATCATTGTTCTTATGTGGAAACCGTCAACGTCGGCATCGGTGCATATGATAATTTTGTTCCAGCGGAGCATATCAAGATTGAATGAAACAAGGTCCTTGCCCGACTTCGGCTTTGATTTAACCTCGACACCGCAACCGATTACCTTTATGAGGTCGGTAATTATATCGCTCTTGAAAATACGGTCGTATTCGCATTTGAGACAGTTAAGAATTTTACCTCTGACGGGCATTATCGCCTGAAATTCGGAATTTCTTGATTGTTTACAAGCGCCGAGAGCCGAATCACCCTCAACTATAAACAGCTCACGGACGCTGACATCCTTACTGCGGCAGTCAACGAATTTCTGTATTCTGTTCGTAAGGTTGCTGACGTTCTGTATGAGTGATTCCTTAATGCCGAGTCTTGTTTTTTCCGCCTTGACTCTTGAACGCATATTTATCAAAACCTGATTACCTATTTTCTCGGCTTCAAGCGGATTTTCAATGAAGTAGATCTCAAGCTGATGCTTCAAAAATGCGGTCATGGAATCCTGTATTCCCTTGTTGTTTATCGCCTTTTTGGTCTGATTTTCATATGAAGTCTGAGTTGAAAAAGACGAAATGACTATCGCAAGGCAGTCTTCAATATCCTGAAAATTGATTTTTGCATCGCTCTTTTGATATTTGTTGTTCTGCTTTAAGTAAGCATCTATCTGTGACAAAAACGCCGTTTTTGTTGCTTTGTCGGGAGAACCGCCGTTTGCAAGGTAACTTGAATTATGATAAAACTCCTTGAATTGAACCTTGTTTGAAAAAGCAACAACCACGTTTGTGACAAGTCGGTAGGGGCCGAGATCGTCACGGTCGCGGCATTCGGACTCATTCTTCCAGCTTTGAATGCCGGTTAAAGCGTCCTCGCCTACACGCTCGGCAATATAATCCTCAATACCTTTTTCATAATAGTATTCAAAGGTCTCGAAGCTCTTTCCCACTTGATTTTTCAGAATAAAGCGAACTCCCGCATTAACAACGGATTGGTGCTTTAACATATCTTGGAAATATTCAAGCGGAATATCTATATCCGTAAACACCTCGATGTCGGGACGCCATTTAATACGCGTTCCCGTATCACGCTTTGAATACGGCTCTTTTTGCATTTCTCCGTCGGGTCTGCCCTTTTTGAAGTTAAGGGTATACTTAAATCCGCCCGTATGGATTTCCGCTTCCATATATTCGGAAGCGTACTGCGTTGCACACAGACCGAGGCCGTTCGTACCCAAAGAGAATTCGTAGCTTCCGCCCGAGGCGTTATCGTACTTTCCGCTTGCGTAAAGCTCGCAAAAAACAAGCTCCCAATTGTAACGCTTTTCGGTATTGTTATAGTCAACGGGCAAGCCTCTGCCGAAGTCTTGAACTTCGACGGAATTATCCGCAAATCTTGTTACTATTACTTTATCGCCGTAGCCCTCTCTCGCTTCATCGACGGAGTTTGACACAATCTCAAAAACGGCGTGCTCACAGCCGTCAATACCGTCGGAACCGAAAATAACGGCGGGCTTCTGGCGAACTCTCTGCTCGTCCTTCAAGGCAACTATGCTGTCATTGTTGTATTGGGGCTTTTTTGCCATGAGTTATCCTCCAAAAATCGAATTTTTACCGATATAATTATACCAAATCTTGAGCTAATGTCAAGAGGCAACACAATTTACGGAATTATTTTTGCAACAGAGAAAAAGAACTGCCGCAAAAGCGACAGCTCTCATTTATCAAAATACAATTTTCTTCTTTTTTCCGTTTTTATTAACAGGATACTCCTTTACACGAATGACATAATCAAGATTGACAAGCTCAACGGAGTCGGCGGTTTTTACCGTTATCCAATTTTCTTTTACGCTTGTTATTGTTCCCGTCATTGAGCCGACAGAGGATGCAGTATACAAAAGGCATTCCTTACCGATAAATTCATTTATCATTTCATTCATTGCACTTTTTCTCCTTTTCTTGATTCGCGAAACCGTTTTGCGTGTGTCTTGATTTTGCAAAAACCAAATCAAAAACATAATCAGGATAAACGTGAGCAAATAAGGACTCATCCTTCGTTCTTCCTTTCCGCACGCAGATACGCTCCCTGCGGAACATCAACGGGACATTTGAAAGACAAATTCATCATGGGGTGCGGAACACTCTCAACCGACTCACCCGCTTCGTTTTGCAAATCTTCAACACGGATTTTGACGGGTTCTACGCCTTTTATCATGATTTCAAGCTCGTCACCTTCAAAGAATCGGTTACGCTGAGAGGCGTATATTCTGCCGTTTTTGCATTCAAGAGCAACCGCAACAACGTCCCATTCACGCACATATCCGCCATCATAATAAATGCTCGCATCCTCGGAGGGAGAACCGAAATAGAAACCGGTACAATACTGCCTGTTGCTCATTTTTCTCGGCTCGTCAAGCATCCAACGCTCGGGCTTGTAATCATGAGAAAAGCCCGAAGCAAAATAGCCGTCAAGAGCACAGCGATAGGCATTGACAACGGAAGCGGTGTAATATGCAGATTTCGCCCTGCCCTCAATTTTGAAGCTGTTTATTCCTGCTTCGGCAAGCTCGGGTATATGCTCAATAAGGCACATATCCTTTGAATTAAATATGTATGTACCGCTCGAATCCTGTTCTACGGGATAATATTCACCCTGTCTTTTTTCCTCAACAAGAGAATATTTCCAACGGCAGGGCTGAGCACAGTCGCCTCGGTTGGAGTCTCTGCCCGTCAAATAGTTTGAAAGGAGGCATCTGCCCGAAAACGATACACACATGGCACCGTGAACAAAGCATTCGATTTCAAGCTCCTTGGGCGTTTTGGCACGAATCTGTGCGATTTCCTCGAGAGAAAGCTCACGGGCGGTAACTATCCTGCTTGCACCGAGATTATAAAAAGCATTTGCGGCGGCATAATTCGTTATACCGGCCTGCGTTGAAATGTGAACGTCAATTTGCGGTGCGTATTTTTTGGCAATATTAAGAACACCGATATCCGTAACGATAAAGGCATCGACTCCGCTTTCTGCTGCAAATTCAATAAAGGACGGAAGCTGCGAAAGTTCATCATTACGCGGAACGGTATTGCAGGTCAAATACACTTTTGCATTTGAGGAATGTGCATAATCGCAGGCTTTTTTCAGCTCTTCACCGCCGAAAGAGGCGGCGGCGGTACGCATTCCGAAACGGTCGGAGCCGAGATAAACCGCATCGGCTCCGTATTCAACAGCCGCTTTCAATCTTTCCGCATCTCCTGCGGGAGCAAGCAGCTCGGGTCTGTTGTTTGTCAGCATTTTCTCCTCCGAAAATCAGCTATTGTTCGCTCTGAGCACCTTGTTGCCGTTTTCATCATGCTCATATTGCGTTTTTGCCATATAGATTCTGCCGTACTTGTCATGACGGAAGTAATAATAATCGGTATCATCGGGGAAAAGTGCGGCATGAATCGCATCGTCACCGGGGTTACAAATCGGTCCCGGAGGAAGTCCCTGAGAAAAATACGTGTCGTAAGGCGTTATATAATTGACTGCGGCAGGATCATTCGGTGCAATATAGGTTGTAATATAATTTTTGGTTGAATCACAACCGAGAGTGGGCCATGAAACGGCGTGGTTGAGTCTGTTATGAATGACGGAAGATATAAGTGCCATTTGTTCGGTATTCGCCGCTTCACGCTGGATAATTGAAGCTATGGTTATGATTTCGTCTCTCGTATAGCCGAGCTTTTCCGCCTGCTTTTGGTATTCCTCCGTCCATCTCTTTTCGGACTCACTGAGAAATTTTCTGATTACGCTGTTCGGGTCGCTTGCTTCATAAAATTCATATGTCTCGGGGAAGAAATATCCCTCGAGTGCAAGCGTTCTTTGTGAGTCATTCGGGATTTTGGAAACAAAATCATATTCAAAGGTCGTGCCCTTTAACGATGCAATGAGCTTGTCCTTTGAGCATACGCCGAATTTGTCAAGACGGTCGAACATTTGATAAACAGTCCAACCCTCGGGGAATATCAAGGTTACGGTTTCATCTGTTGTTTGTGTTTCGGTAAATTCGGTTAAATAACCCTCTAAACCGAGATTTTTCTGTACGTAGTAAACACCGCTGAGGTATACAGGCTCGGCGACGGGCTTTTTCTTATTGATATTCTTAAAAGTTGTGACAAACTTATAAAACGCCTTGCAGAACAGCTTTTGCTTTACAAGCCCCTCATCGGCAAGGATATCAATGATTTCGTTTGTAGTTGCGTCGTTCGGTATCGTGACAACAACATCCTCGTCACTTCTTGTGATTGCAAGCACGTCGTTGATGCAGGAAATTGCAACGAGCGAAAGCACCGTGGTACAAATAAGCACAGCGGCACAGAACACGGCAAACGCCGAATCAACCGCCTTTTTGGCAGTCTTTTTTATGGGAGTCACCTGACGGGGCTGCTCCGGCTCTTGAGCTTCAACGGGGCGTGGTTTTATGGGCTTGCGGTTGGAAAAATAAACCTCGCCGTTATATCTCGGTCTTTGGTCGTCGGGATTGTAATCCTCAATGCTGTTTTCATCAATGTGAACTTCAAATTTTTTCTTTTGCGGAGCCGGCTCGGGTGTCAGCTCATCAAGCTGTGAGGGATCAAGCAGCATATCGTCATCATCAATTATATGAACCTCAAACGGTTGCTTACGCTTGTTTTCATCGTTATTCATTGCTACGCCTCCTATATAATCAAGAGCATTGCAGAGTTGCTTTGAGAGAATCTGCGGCAGTATCGCCGTTAAAATACTTTACAATTTCAAGACCGAATTGAACAGCACAGCCCATTCCCTTTGCGGTTATGAAATTGTCATGAGTACACACAAGACCGTCATACGGTAATGCTCCGATAAGCTCATTTTCAAAGCCCGGGAAGCAGACTGCTCTTTTTCCGCAGAGCAAGCCTTTTCTTCCGAGTATCATCGGAGCGGCACAAATGGCGGCTATGAGCTTGCCGTGAGAATTACAGAAATCAATGAAACTGCCGACCTTTTCACTGCTGAGAAGATTCGTTGTTCCGGGCATACCGCCGGGTAATATAATGCCGTCAGGTTCATCGCAGCTCGAAACCTCGGTCAAGGTCTCATCGCAGATGATTTCTATTCCGTGCGTCCCCATTACCGATTTATTATCGTTCACCGAGACGGTTTTTATCTCGATTTTTGCCCGCCTTATCACATCAATTGCGGCAATCGCCTCGACTTCTTCAAAGCCGTCGGCAAGGAAAATATACAGCATAAGCTCCTCCTATTCGAGTGTAAGACCTAAATAAGCATTCACAATACCGCA
Source organism: uncultured Clostridium sp. (assembly GCA_964587915.1). Classification (GTDB taxonomy): domain Bacteria; phylum Bacillota; class Clostridia; order Oscillospirales; family Acutalibacteraceae; genus CAG-177. The sequence goes on along the minus strand of CAZPMK010000005.1, from coordinate 19,440 downwards.
AACGGCTCGTTTTGCATCTTCGTTCAAAGGCAAAGCCATTGCGTTGCATTCGCAATCCGTATCTGCATCACCCGTGGAAATAAGCGAAAATCGGATTCTCTTACATGGTGTTGTTGAAAAGATATAATTTGCAAATTTGTCAATATAATCATCTGTAAAGGTAAACTCCATTACAGTGCATTCGTCATCATTTTGACTATAAAGCGAATATCCTTTACAGTTTGAATATATCCTCGCCCCGCCGTATACGCTCAATGAAATTGCCTTCTCGAACGATTCTCTTTCCCAAACAAAATAATTGTAATTGTGCAGAGCCGTTTCTCTGAGACTAAACAGGTCGGCTTGTTCGCACGGTTCAAAAAAGGCTTCATTTCTTTGTCTTTCGACGGTAATGCTTCTTCTGCCGAAAATTCCGAGGTAGCCGTGCTTTGCATAAAAATCGAACAGACTCTTCTCTCCCGGCTTGAGGCAAATATACGCTCGTCCTCTTTTTCGAGCTTCTTTTGCCGAGAATTTGAGCAGCTCGCTCATAAATCCCCTGCCGCGGTATTTTTTCTGCGTACAAGCGGCATATAAATAGTATGCAGGATAAATTCTGCCGCCGATGCTCATGCTCCCGTCAAGCAGAAAAAGCATTGCCGCAATTTCTCCGTCCGCCTCAACAACCGGTGTATTGCTCGAATTAAAGAAGCTGTCAAGAAATTTCAGGATATATTCCTCGCTGTCTCCGAAGGCTTCCTGCCACAAGGGAATCAAAGAGCGTTTGTCATTTTCGGTTGCGTATCTTATCATCAATTTTCAATTCCTATCGCCCTTGAAACGGCTTCGAGAACACGGTCGGAAATAACCTCTTTCGGAAGCGGTTCACCGTTTTCGCCGCAGATTATTCGTGACCAGCCGAGCTTACGGCAGGCGTAATCCGCCGCTTCACGGCAGGCGTTGAGATATTCGACATCCTTTTCATGAATATCTTTTTTGGATTCATCACCGTTATATCTGCCGCTCATGAGCTTTTGAGATATATCGACGGGCATATCAAGATAGATAACCGCATCGGGCTTCGGAATGCCGAGCTTGTCGTATTCAAAATCCTCAAGCCAAGCGAGATATGAATCCCATTCGGCTTTCGGCGTTTTTGTTAGCTGGTGGTAGGCGTTGGAGGTAGTATATCTGTCTGCAAGAAAAATCTCGCCGTTCAAGTATGCATCCTTCCAATAGCAATTGTAGCTGACGAATCGGTCAACCGCAAAAAAGGCACTCGCCGCATAAGCGTTTACATCGGAGGGCTTGTTTCCGAATCTTCCCGCAAGATACATTTTAACCGGCTCGCAGGCAGGGTCGGAGTAATTCGGGAGCTTTATACAATTGATTTTAATGCCGTGTTGTGAAAGCCTCTCCTTGAGAAGCTCCTCCTGTGTTGACTTTCCGCTGCCGTCAAGACCTTCTATTACAATCAGCTTACCTTTCATACTTCCTCCATTTTACAATACAATTATTTAGATTATATCAACATTTTATGTATTTTTCAAGTACAATTATCTCATTGTAATCATATTGTAACAAATTACGAAAAAAAATCGGGAGATACGCCGTGCATATCCCCCTTTCCGCTATCGAATTATCGGTTGCAGTTGTTTTCCGTTCAGAGCTTCAAGCATGGCTTCTTCGGTCAGTGAAAAATCACATACCATCGAACGAGGTTTCCCCTTGGGATCATCCTGTCTGAGCGGAACAAAGAAAATATTTCTTGTATTAAGGAGCTTTCCTATATTCACCGCTGCCGCAGACAATGCGTCATTTGTTGCAGGTGCAAGGAGAACGGGTCTTTCGTTTCTCAAATGAGCCTTTGCCGCAAGCGTTACGGGTGTATCGGTAATTCCGCCGGCGAGCTTTGCAAGAGTGTTGCCCGTACACGGCTCGATTATCAGTATGTCAAGCAGCTTTTTCGGTCCGATTGGCTCGGCATCGGCTATTGTACAAATTACCTTTCTGCCGCATATATTCTCTATTCGTTCCATGTGCTCTTTTGCTTTTCCGAATCTGCTGTCGATGCTTGAAGCGTTAAAGGACATAATGGGAACGAGATTTATTTCTTTTTTGCTCAAATACTCGAGCTGATTTATTGCTTTTTCAAAGGTACAAAAGGATCCGCAAAGTGCGAATCCGACCGTCGGCTTACTCATATTCTCTCTCCTTGAGGGTATTCAGTATTCCTTGAACAATAATTTTGCCTGCCGTTTTCGGGGCTGTTTTGCCGGGCAGAGACGAGCATTGCAGGGCGTTAATTCCAAGCTCATCAGCCGCAGCAAAATCCGTACCGTAGGGAGCGGAGGCAACATCAATTATCAGGCAATCCGTTCTTACGTTTTCGAGAATGCCTCTGTCTATAACCGGTGCGGGCACGGTATTTATTATGACATCAAACTTTGCGGCTGTATTGCCGAAATCCTTTATCAAACAACCGTTATATCCGTTCACCTCGGCAAGTACGACATCACTTTTTTTACGAACGCATACGGTAACGCGTGCTCCGACCGCCGAAAGCACGTCAGCCGTCACTTTCCCGATTCTGCCGTAGCCGAACACCGCACAATTGCTCGAATGAACGGTAAATTCTATATTTTCAAGCATCGTTTTGAGTATACCCTGAGCAGTCGGAACGGAGTTCATCAGCGTTACGTCCTCACGCTCAAAGTAATCGTATATTTTTGCACCGCTTTTTTCGAGCCTTGCTTTAAGCGTTCGACTGAGCATTCCGCCGAATACCGTATGCCGTGCCGTGAAGAGCGACGCCGTTTCGTCAAGCGTTTCTTTTATCGGTACAACGGAATAAATATATCTCCCGTCACGGGTCACGGGCAACGGAAGAATTATTCCTTGCACTCTGCCGACGGCGTTTTTCAAGTCTTTTACGCATTCTCTGCCCTTTTCGGGCAAGCCGTATACGGAAACACGGTATCCTTTTTCTTCAAGATAATCCGCCATGTAAAGCTGTCTGCGGTCGCCGCCGATTATTAAAAATTCTTCGATTTTATTCATGCTTGCACCTCCCTCGGCTTTGGCTTTACACACCTGACACTAACCATTTTATGTCATCACCGTTTTGCCGTTACTAAAAAAACAGAGGATATTGCAAACTTTCTCTTTATTTTTACTGTATAATGTATTATAATAATCTTGAAAATGTTTTGCGAAAGGAGAACGCATGAAAGATATTGATTCACTTCTTAAAAGTGTTAAAAGAATACACTTTATCGGCATCGGCGGTTCGGGTATGTGCCCTATAGCCGAAATACTGCACAAAGAGGGCTATATCCTCAGCGGTTCGGATAACAATGAAACCGACACTCTTGCCCGCATTCGTGCTCTCGGAATACCCGTAACTCTCGGACAGCGTGCCGAAAATATCAGCGGTGCCGAAATGATAGTTTACACCGCAGCAATTCTCCCGGATAATCCCGAGCTTGTTGCGGCAAAGAAATCGGGTATACCTACCTTTGAACGCAGTAAAATTTTAGGTGCGATAACCCGTATGTATTCCGATTGTATCTGCATAAGCGGAACTCACGGTAAAACGACTGCAAGCTCCATGCTCACTCAAATACTGCTTGAAGCCGAGCTTGATCCCTCTGCCGTTATCGGCGGTAAGCTCCCTCTGACGGGCACAAACGGAATCGTCGGTCACAGCGACCGCATGGTTTGCGAGGCTTGCGAATTCTGCGACCATTTTCTTGAGCTTTCACCCGATGTTGCGGTAATTCTCAATGTTGATGAGGATCATCTCGAATACTTCAAAAACCTCGATAATATCAAGCGTTCCTTCTCAAAATTTGCCTCCATGGCAACCAAGACCGTAATCTATAACGGTGACGACGAAAATTCATGCAGTGCCGTTCATGATGCGAATACAGACGGTAAACAGCTCATCAGCTTCGGTCTTTCACCCGATAACGATTTCAGAGCCGTAAATATTGTAAATCACGATGAATACGATTCTTATAATCTTGTCAAAAACGGTGAAGCTCTCGGAACGGTGTCCCTTTCCGTACCCGGTGAACACAATGTATATAATTCTCTCGCCGTTATTGCCGCCGCAATGTCGGCAGGTGCGACCTTTGAACAATGCGTTAAAGGAATATCTGATTTTCACGGTGCCGGCAGACGCTTTGAAAAACTTGCTGAAATCGACGGAATAACAATAGCGGACGACTATGCACATCATCCGAGAGAGCTTGAGGTTACGCTCAAAACCGCCATGAATATGGGATACAAAAAGGTTTGGGCGGTATTCCAGCCGTTCACCTACTCGAGAACCGCAATTCTTTTTGACGATTTTGTAAGGGTTCTTCAAATTCCCGACCGCTGTATAATGACGGAAATAATGGGCTCAAGAGAAGTAAACACCTACGATATTTACACCTCTCAGCTTGCCGAAAAAATACCGGGCAGCGTTTGGTTTGAGACCTTTGAGGAAGTGGCACAATACGCCGTTGACAATGCCGAAAGCGGTGATCTTATAATCACGCTCGGCTGCGGTGATATATATAAAGCGGCAAAAATAATGATAAAAAAATTAAAGGAGAGGACTGCTGAAAAATGAAGTACACCTTAAATCGCACGAATTTCAACGATTTTTCGTTTTTTGAGCTGAACAAGAGAGAAGGCAGAGCTTATACCGTCCCCTATTCAAGCAAGGATACACTCGCCAAAACTCCGTTCAAAAAGGAACGCACAAGCTCCGATATCGTTACCGTTCTTTCGGGCGAATGGGATTTCAAATATTTTCCGTCAACCGGCAAAATGCCCGATGTAATTGATACGGAATCAACGGATTTTGATAAAATTACCGTACCGTCAACATGGCAGAGAACGGGCTACGATGCTCCTGCATACATCAACTGCCCCTACGCCTTTGATGACGACCCTCCCTATGTTCCGAACGAACAGCCTGTTGGAATTTACCGCAAGAATTTTGAATATTCCTCAAACGGCGGAAGCTGTCTCATAGCTTTTCTCGGCGTAATTTCCTGCCTTGATTTATATATAAACGGTGAATTTGTCGGCTACAGCGAGGGTGCTCACAACACGGCGGAATTTGATATCACCCGATATCTCAAAGACGGCGAAAACGAGCTTCTTGCGGTGGTTCACAAGTGGTCAAACGCAACCTTCCTTGAATGTCAGGATATGTTCAGAGAAAACGGCATTTTCAGAGACGTTCTTCTCTATAATATGCCCCGTGCATACATAAACGATGTTTATTACCGCACAAAAGAAACCTCAAAGGGCTGGACTTTGACCGTCAGCACCGAGGTTGACTCCCCCGCCGACGGAATGACTCTCAAAACAGAAATATACGACGGCAAAAAGCTCCTTGCTTCAAAGAGCGTCCCGGCAAACGAGAACGCAGTCATCAGCTTCAGCGGACTTGACGTCACACCTTGGAACGCCGAAATCCCTACGCTCTACACCGCTTTTACCACGCTTTACGATGCAGAAGGCGAAATTATGACCGTCAGAAATTTCATCGGCTTCAAGACGATTAGAATCAAAAAGGATATTTTCACCGTCAACGGAAAAGCAATAAAAGTCAAAGGCGTAAACCATCACGATACCCACTATAAAAACGGCTATGTGATGAGCTTCTCGGATTTGGAGAACGATATAAAGCTGATGAAGTCGCTGAACGTAAACTCCGTAAGAACCTCACACTATCCTCCCGACCCCGCTTTTCTTGTACTGTGCGATATTTATGGTCTCTATGTTATTGACGAAGCGGATATCGAAACTCACGGCTGTGCTTGCGAGCCTCACAATGATTTCAACCTCATAAGTAATAATCTCGAATGGGCCCCGAGATATCTCGACAGAGTTAAGAGAATGTACCTGCGTGACAGAAGCCGTGCGGGCATCATCATGTGGTCTCTCGGCAACGAAGCGGGCGGCTGGGCGTGTCAAGACAAGTGCTATGAGTTTTTGCATGAGGTCTGCCCCGAAATTCCCGTGCATTATGAAAGTGCAATAAGAACTCCTCGCCACAGCTATGATGTTGTATCGGAAATGTATACCAATCACAAGAATGTTGAAAAATGCGGTAAGCACACCAGAGGTAAAAAATATACGCCGAAGCCGTTTTTCCTTTGCGAATATGCCCACGCAATGGGCGTAGGTCCCGGCGGACTCGAGGAATATTGGCAACTCTTCTACAAATATCCCAATCTTATGGGCGGATGTATTTGGGAATGGGCAGACCATGCCGTATATCATCAAAACGGAAAGCTCAAATTCACCTACGGCGGCGACCACGGCGAATGGAGACATGACGGCTGCTTCTGCGTAGACGGTCTTGTATATCCCGACAGACGACTTCATACCGGTGCAAAGGAAATGAAGAATGTTTATCGCCCCGTAAGAGCCGAGTATTCCGACGGTGTATTAACCTTTACGAATACCAACCGTTTCAAAAACGCCTCATATCTCACGGCAGTATGGGAAGCGGTTAAGAACGGAAACTGTCTGCTTGCCGCCGATGAATTTAAGCTCGATATTGAGCCTGAGCAGAAAAAGAGCTTTGACATCGAATTTAACATTCCCGAGGGCAACTGCGATTGTCACATAAACATTTATTATTATGACGGCGAAAACGAAGTCGCTTTTGAACAGCACCCTGTAAAAGAAAGCTATGTATGCAAGAGTGCCGAAGCCGATAAAGCGGCTTGCGTAGCCGAGACTGACGAAGTATTTAATGTCAGCTTTGACCTTGGCGGCGTTGCATTCTCAAAAAAGAGCGGCGAAATTGTCAGCTATGTAAGCTCCGGAAAAGAACTTATAAATCAAGCCCCTGCACACTCAAGCGGTATGCTTCCGAACATCTACAGAGCATTCCTTGATAACGATACCGTTTACAGAGACAAGTGGATGAGGGTTGGCTACGATGATTATTCATGCGTTTGTAAGAGCTTCAATTGCTTCTCCGAGGACGGCAAGGTAATCATTGAGGTCAAGCATTCTCTCAACAGCAAGAAATCACGCAGAGCACTCGGAAAAACGGTTATCACCTACACGGTTTACGGCAACGGAATAATTGATGTTAAGGCGAAATTTGAGCCTGTTTCCGCAAAGCTCCTTTCCGCACATCTTCCGAGATTCGGTCTCACTCTTGAAATGCCCGAGAGCTTTAACAATGTTGAATACTACGGCATGGGCAGTGAAGAAAATCTCCCCGACCTTTACGCTCAATCGGTTATCGGAGTATACGAAACGACGGTTGAGGATATGCATGAGCCTTATATCAGACCGCAGGATTCGGGAAATCGCTGCAATGTAAGATATCTCAGCATTGCCGATAATGACGGATACGGCATTAAGTTTGCATACAAAAATAACTACTTCAATTTCAATGTTCACAACTATACTCAGGCACTTCTTCAAAAAGCAAAGCATCAAGAGGATTTGCACAACGAGCACACCGTTGCCGTTAACATAGACGGCTTCACAAGAGGCACGGGAACGGCAAGCTGCGGTCCGGATATTCTCAAGCAATTTGAGGTTGACGGCAGTAAGGGACTTGAATTTGAATTTACCGTAAGCCCTCTCAAATAATATACAATATGCAAAAGCGCCGCAGCACTCAGCCGCGGCGCAATTTTTATGCTTATGAAACTAAAGATGGGAAGAAATGTTGTTTTCGTAGTTTCTCGCGAAAACCAATGAGTTTTCCGTCTTAATCTTTTTGCCCCATTTTCTCAGAATCTCTTCCTTGCTGTCATCGAGAATACCCGCTTCAAGAATATTAAAACTCCCAAGCGGGGTGGCTCGGGAGTAAGTGTCGCAAAGAAATTATTTTGTTCCGAATATTCTGTCGCCTGCATCGCCGAGACCGGGAACGATATATCCGTGCTCATTGAGATGATCATCAAGAGCGGCAACATAAATGTCAACGTCGGGATGAGCTGTTTTGAGTGCTTCAAGTCCCTCGGGAGCGGCAATTATGCCCATGAATTTAATATCCTTGGGATGACGCTTTTTAATTTGAGCAATTGCATCAATTGCGGAACCGCCGGTTGCAAGCATCGGGTCAAGAACGATAACCTCACGCTCTTCAATATCGGTGGGGAGCTTGCAATAATATTCAACAGGCATAAGAGTATCGGGATCTCTGTACAAGCCGATGTGTCCGACTCTTGCCGAGGGAACAAGTGCAAGTACGCCGTCTACCATGCCGAGTCCCGCTCTGAGAATAGGAACAAAAGCGAGCTTTTTACCTGCAAGAACCTTGGTTTTTGCAACGGCAACGGGAGTTTTTGTTTCGGTATCCTTGAGAGGAAGATCGCGGGTTGCTTCATAGCAGATAAGCGTTGCAATTTCGCTTACAAGAGCTCTGAATTCCTTTGAACCTGTTTTTTCGTTTCTGAGGATCGTCAGCTTATGTTGAATAAGAGGATGATCCATAACCATTACTTTTGCCATTTTTATTACCTCCGATATATTATTGAAAATTAAAACCTGTTTTCAAGCTCCGTAATTTGAGCTATTCTGCGTGCATGACGCTCTTCGCCGCTGAACGGAGTATCAAGGAACAAATCAACAAGCTCCACGGCTTTCTCCGGCGTTACCACTCTGCCACCGAGGCAAAGGATATTCGCATCGTTGTGAAGTCTCGTCATTTCCGCCGAAAAAGCATCCGAGCAACAAGCCGCTCTTATGCCCCTAACCTTATTGGCCGCCATGGAAATGCCTACTCCCGTTCCGCAGAAAAGCAGTCCGAGCTTGCATTCGCCGCTTGCAACGGCTTTTGCCGCTTTCTCGGCATAAACCGCATAATCCGCAGATTCGGTTGTGTAGGTTCCGTAATCCGTGTACTCGATTTTTCTTTCGTCAAGATGCTGCTTGATGAAGTTTTTGAGTTCAAGACCTGCATGGTCACTGCCTAAAGCTATCATACATTTTCTCCTTTTTTGAGCTTCAGCTCACGTTCAGCCTGCGGTAATCTCAGATAGACGGGCATGATTTCCGAAGCGGAACGGAACAAAGCGTTATTAGTTTCAGCGGCGGCGGCAGTACCGAACGCTCGCTGATATCTTCTGTTTTCTGCGGCAAGATGCAAATTTTCGATTTTTTCACCGAATGCGTTAAAACAAATCTCGGCACCGTCACCGGCAAGAACGATTTTTTTACCGCCGTATGCGGAAAGCTCTGTTTCAAGCAGTGAAACGGATATTGCCTTATCCTCGCAAAGGCGTAAAACCTTTCCGTCGGCACATTCAAAAATTGCGGTATATACCTGATTGCAGCGTGCATCCATCGCCACACAAAGAATGCACTCGTCATCCGTAAAATTGTATGCCGTTGAAAGAAGTGTTGAAACTCCCGCACAGGGCTTGCCCGTACTCATAGCAAGACCCTTAACGGCGGCAATTCCGATTCGGATTCCCGTAAAGGAACCGGGACCGGCATTGACAGCCAAAGCATCAATCTCTCCGAATTTCAAATCAGCCTGCTTCAATGCGTTATCTATCATCGGCATGAGCGTTCGGCTGTGAGTTAAAGCGGCGTTGACATAGCATTCACTAATGAGTCTGCCGCCGTCCGTTATCGCAACGCTCGCCGCCTTGGCTGAGGAATCAATCGCTAATATTTTCAAGAATTTCAGCTCCGATTATTTCTATTTTGCGTTCGTCGGGATTCTCGACCTTGTTTATTGTGACTCGTATGCAATCCTCGGGCAGAACAGCCTCGATATTTTCACTCCACTCGATAATCAGCGTTACGCCCTCATCGAGATAATCAAAATATCCGGTGGAATACAGGTCATCCCAGCTTGAAATGCGGTACATATCAAAATGGCAAAGTCTTTTTTTATCCGAACGGTACTCATTTACAAGTGCAAAGGTAGGACTTGATACCTGAGACTCAATCCCCATACCCCGAGTAAATCCGCGTACAAACGCCGTTTTGCCTGCTCCAAGCTCGCCGAACATGGCTATGACCGAACCGTAAGGAACGGATTTTGCAAGAGCGGCACCGATTTTCTCGGTTTTTATAGGACTTTCGGAATAATAAATTGCCATACTGCACCACCTTAATCTACTGCATTATAACACAGTACAACATTTTTTTCAACAATTAGATAATAAAAGTTGCAAAAAAATTCGACGCACACGGGGTACGCCGAATAAAAAATCAGAATTTTTCTATGATTGAATTTATCATATCCGGAACGTCGGTAATGATTCCGTCAACGCCGCAGCGGAGCATTCTCAGAGCGATATTCTCCTTGTCAACCGTCCACGGATTTACGCCGATTCCGTTTGCGTGGAGCTTCTTCACATAGTGCTTTGTAACCATGCTGAAATGCGGATGAAGATAGTCCGCCCCTATCTCCTTTGCAAAATCGAGATAGCCGAAAATCATCTTTTCGTAGCAAATCTTTCTGTCGGGGCTGTAGAGAAATCCAGTTTTGCATTTGGGGTCAATGCGTTTGCATTCAACAAGAAGCTCGGGGCTGAAGCTCGATATCAGGAGCTTATCGAAAAGTCCGTGCTCCTTGACGGCGGAAATCGTTTTTTCAACCATGCCCTTTTCTCCGTCGAGAGGAGTTTTCAGCTCGATGTTCATTATTTCTATATCGGCAGTTTCACACAGGGTAAGAAATTCCTCGAGTGTCGGAAGAGGGGTTCCTTTGTATTTTTCATCAAAATATGAACCGAAATCGTAGGAACGAAGCTGTTCAAGGGTCATTTCCGATATTTTTCCTTGACCGTTTGAGGTCTCGTCTATCGTATAATTGTGACAGACAACGGGTACTCCGTCACTCGACATATGAACATCCGTTTCAAATCCGTCAACGCCGATTTCAAGTGATTTTTCAAAAGCGGGAATCGTGTTCTGCGGTGCCAGCTTATTGGCACCTCTGTGGGATATAACCTTGCAAACTGACATATTATCACCTTTCCGAGTCTATGCTCAAAAGAGAGTACAGCCCATTTTCTTGAAATTCTCTATCATCTCTTGTGCTTTCTCGCGAGTCAATCCGAAATAGTCGCACAAGCAGTCAATGCACATGAATTCTTCTGCACCGCGGTTCACCATTTTCTTGTGAAAACCGATATCATCATTAGTCAGCTCTTTTTCACATGATATACAATACAGCATTTTATTTTGCGAGCTTGCAGATATAGCATTCACAGTCGTGCGGTGCGATTCTGCGGCTCATAAACTCCTTTTTGACACCGATATTTTCACCGGTGAATACATTTTTCATTTCAAGACCGTAGCCCGAAGCGGCGGAAATTCCGATATTTTCAAGATAGAAATGCACATTGCGATCGCTTTCACTGAGATTGACAAAAAGAACGGCAACCTCATTATCGGAAAGCAGCTTCACAAAAACCTTAGCTGTATCCGAGCCGTCGGGACAATACGCGGGTCTGCCCTCTTCATCCTGATTGATTCTTATAAGGTCTTTATTCGTGACGAGAGCAAGCATATCGTCGCTGAGAGTTCTGATATCTCCGCCGAGCATGAGCGGAGCACTGAACATACACCAAATCGCAAACTGCGTTTTGTAATCGGTGTCGTTACAGCCGGACGAGCCTACATTGCCCTTGCCGTACATACCAATGGTAAGCATATCAATATCGTTAAAGCATCCGGGAGCGGAGTAAGCAAGATTATCTATCTGACTTACGGCTATATCACGCATTGAGGGGAATGAGTCGTTTATGTCCCCTGTTGAACGGTACATATGAGCACCCGCAGAACGAATCCAAGTGTTTACGTTGTCGCTTCCCCAATTGCAAGCGGAAAACAGAATTTCCCTACCGCAAGCCCTGAGAGCCATTCCCATTTTTCTGTAAAGAAGAGGACCGTTGGCAGTATTCGGTTTATAGCAAAAATCGTATTTAAGGAAATCGGCACCGTATTCGGCAAAGGTGCGTGCATCGAGATATTCATGATCAAAGCTGCCGGGATAATCTGCACAGGTGCGTGTTCCTGCACATGAATACATACCGAATTTCAGACCCTTTGAATGAACGTAATCACTGACAGCTTTCATTCCGTTCGGGAATTTCTTTCTGTCGGGCACAATTTTTCCGCTCTCGGGATCACGTTGCTTCTCACTCCAGCAATCGTCAATGACAAGATAATTGTATCCTGCCTCGGGAAGTCCCTTTTCGACCATGGCATCGGCAATTTCTTTAATAACCGTTTCGTTGATATTTTCACCAAAGGTGTTCCATGTGTTAAAGCCCATGGGCGGTGTTCTTGACAGCATATTATCTCTCCGTTCCTGTATCTTCGTATTCAGTTTATCACAAAGGCTCTTCTTTTTCAAGGATAAAATAATATTTCGCTTTCTTTTCTTGACAATACACGGCGGTTGTGCTAATATTTGTTTCAAGAAAATCATGCGGGTATGGCGGAATTGGCAGACGCATAAGATTTAGGATCTTACGCCGCAAGGTGTGCAGGTTCAAACCCTGTTACCCGCACCAAAAACAAAGCACTTCTTCGGGAGTGCTTTATTTTTATCCAATCTGAAGGATTGGCATGTAATCGCCGCAAGGCATATGTAATCACGCTTTAGCACGTATTTCTTTTGATTGATTACATACAAATTTTATTGAAAATGCAGACCCGCATAAAATAATAAATACACATATTAAACCAATTTTCATACTATTAAATAAAAATGCCCTCGATGCGGTCACACCGAGAGCAAAACCATATCAATCGTGGGAGAATGAAAGGTTTACTATATTATACCTTATGTTCAATGAAAATGCAACCCCTTTTTCAAAAAAATGTTATTTTTATCCCCAAAAATTAAATGTAAAGTGTTCGGATTACAACTTTCAGCAAAGTTATCTCGTACAGATAGTTGTTAATCCCGCCGTCTGCCGGTCCATTTTCGGATAATAACCATTTTAGCAATATAAAGCATTTTGAGGAGGCTGTCATCGCTCGGGAACTTTTTAGTTTTTGACAATAAATGATATTTTTATTAAAAACATCTCTTGCAGCCACATTTTAACCACCCTCGTATGTAACAAATATAAGTCCGTCATTTGACCATAATACTCTGTGTCCGTTTCTTCTACCTTCATAATAATTTATATCTGCTTCATACCAAATTCTTCCGGTTGCATCGGGCAAATGACCGTCTGCATTATTGTAAACTCCTTTAGAATACATTTTTCCGGTGCAAATTTTGCCGGTTTCTTCCCGTAACTCCAACCATATTGGATAAGTTCTTCTTTTGTAAGATAATAATCCGGTAGTTCGACAAAATGTTTGAGCCAATAATCGGCTCCGTCATTATTGTTTTTCGTCGCATTACCTGCTTCAATTGATTCCATTGGTACGATATCACATCTACAATTATTATGTAACGGTGGGGCAGGGTCAACAACTTCATCAATTCCATAAATCTGACCATGCCTTGAACGACACTCGATACAAGTTTTCAAATCACATATAATATTGTGCCTGTGCATTCCATAGTTGGCTATATTTTCCGTTTTTATTTTCAAGCAATTCTTCGTGCGTACCGTTTTGAACTATATTACCGTCATCAAACACGACTATCCTATCACAAAACCTACAAGACGAAAGCCTATGTGAAACATATACGGTCGTTTTATTTCTTGATATTTCATTAAAACGCAAATATATTTCACTTTCAGCTATTGGATCAAGTGCAGCAGTGGGTTCATCTAAGATTACAAACGGAGCATCTTTGTAAAGCGCCCTTGCTATTGCAATTTTTTGTTCCTCTCCACCGGAAAAGTCAACGCCGTCTTTTTCATACAACTTGTATATTGATTGTTTTAATTTTTTCGGGAGTTCTTCAACACGCTCTTTCATACCGGACATTTCAAGGCAACGCCACACTTTTTCTTCGTCATACTCATCCGAACATGCGATATTTTCGCCAATTGGGAACGCAAGAAGTTTGAAATCCTGAAAAACTATTGCAAACAGTTTTAAGTATTCTGTGTAATCAAATTCTCTTATATCAATACCGTTTAATGTAATTTTCCCCATAGATGGGTCATAAAGTCGGCAAAGGAGTTTTATCATTGTGGATTTTCCACTGCCGTTCATACCAACAACAGCCAAATGCTCCCCTGCAGCAATTTTCAGATTCAAATTTTTCAGTATCATAACATCTGTTTCGGGATACGCAAACGATACATCGCAAAATTCAAAAACAGCAGTTTTCGGATCTATCCCCGCAATATTCCGTGTGCCGTTTTCCATATCGGAAACAAGTTCCAAATATTCTATCTCCGATTTCAAGTTGGCGTTATTTGCACGAAGGAAACCCCAGTTCCCGGCAATATCAGTACAATCCGTTATCAATTTTGATATTGCACCATAGTATTCAACCACACTACCCGCCCCGAATGTGCCGGCAAGTGCTTTTAAGCCGACGAATATGTATATCGCTCCACCAAGTAAGTTTGTGCTGATTGTGCTTATTTGACCGATGCCTGCCCAAATTTTGAAAAGTTTTTTCCGATAGTTTTTGATTTTGTTGTATACCTTTTCGTTGAGTTCCTCTGTTATCAGCTGCTTTTCGTTAAAGATTCTTATATCCTTACCACTTTCACTTTCATTCAAATACTTGTTATTATAGTATTCCAAAATGGTGTAGCAATCGGAAGATTCTCCGAATGCTTCATATTCTTTTTTCTCGCTGAGGGCATGATATTTTGCCGTTAAAACAATAACGGCAATGCTCATAACGACAATCACTATTCCAAGTACCGGGGAATTGACAAATGCACTCATACCTGTTGAAACAGGTGATTTTTCAAAAATCATATCACCCACAAAGAAACAAGCAATAATTACCGAAATAAAAGATGCAACACATTCGGAAAAACAATCCGCAATCCAAGTAAGTCCCCTACCGTTGTTTGCCTGTTCTTCAATTTTACCACGAAGTTCCTGAACAGTTGAACTTTCGGCTTTGGCATAATCTAAATCGAGAGCTTTTTTTGAAAGAACGGCAGCGTGTTTTTCATAACACGAATTGAGAAGTATAAGTCGGCTTCGATTTGAGAGTCTTATTATCATATCAATTATAAGTGTAGATACCGTTGCAATTAAAACATATCTTAAGATTGTTTCAAAATTTTCGTTTTTCGTAAGTGTTGTTACTATAATACCTGTATAATAAATAGCAATATACGGACTGATTTTTCTTAAAAGGTTAACAATAAGAGTTAATTTGGTATAGTTTTTACCTAAATATATTTTTACAAGATTAAGACCTTTTCGCAATATTTTAACATCTTCAATCAAATTCAAAAAATGCTTTTTCACATTATCGCCTCCTTTTTGTAGTATTTGCTTTGCGTTGCATACATTTCGGCATATTTTTCGTTCAAAGCAATCAGTTCTTCGTGAGTACCCTCCTCAATGATTTTGCCGTTATCAAGAAGAATTATTCTGTCGCAAAATCTTGTTGATGAAAGTCTGTGAGATATATAAAGTGCTGTTTTATTTTTCGTAAAGCTGTTATATTTCAAATACATTTCATTTTCAGCTATTGGGTCAAGTGCCGCAGTGGGTTCATCTAAAATTATAAAAGGCGAATTCTTATAAAGTGAACGGGCAAGTAAAAGCCGTTGTAATTCACCACCTGAAAGTGATATACCGCCCTCGTTGACCTCACGCACAAGAAGTGTATTCTCTTTTTGTGGTAATGAATTGATTTTCTCAAATATATCCGCATTTACCATACATTCAAGCAAACGCTTGCGGTCAATTTTTTCTTCTTCGCAAAGTGCGATGTTTTTTGCTACTGTGGACGGTAAGAGAGCACAGTCTTGAAAAACAGTAGAAAAGAGTGTGTAATACTCATCTCGGTTAAAATTATCACTCTCGATTCCGTTTAATAGAATTTTCCCCTCTGTCGGAATAAGCAACCCACATATCAATTTAACAAGAGTAGATTTACCGGCACCGTTTGTTCCGACAATCGCCACCTTTTCGCCTTTATTTATTTTCAAACTAATGTTATCGAGTGTCGGTTTTTCGCAACCACTGTAATAGAATGAAATATTTTCAAGTTTTATTTCACAGGGATAAGTTTTCTTGTCGGGAAGGGAAACACCTTTACCTGTATTCATTTTATTTGGAATGTCGAGAAATTCTCTGAAATCGTTAACATTGTGACTTGCTGAAATAAGTTCGGCAATCCCGTCCACCAATTTATTAAGCCAAGTTCCGAAACCGGTTATCGCACCGAAATAAAGCGAAAAATCACCGAGTGTCATTTCCGAATTAAGTTTTAGATATATCAGATACAAATATGCAGCCAAACTCACTGCAAATTTCAAAAGATCTTCAAAGATAACATTATAAAAATGACCGTTATTGCGTTTTTTATTAAAATAATGTATTTCGTCAAGGTGTTTGTCTATTTTACACATAAGAAAACCGGTCATATTGTAAATTCTAATATCTTTTGCATTTGAAAAATCTTTTGAACGGTAGGAAACATATTCCAATTTCAAAAAAACCGCAGATACTTTTTCTTTGATTTTATCTTTGTACTTTTGCAAAATCAGCCACCCAAGCGCACTCAAAAAGTAGCAAATAACAAGAATCGGGATAAAAATTGGATTGCATTTCGCTATGATCGTCGTAAATGCCGAAAAACCGAAAACTACCGAAGCTATTGTGCAGTTAAGTTCAAAGAAACGATGGGTTGCCGCATCCCAACTATTTATGGATTTATATGCTTTTTCACGCAAAACCCGAGTTTCATTGTAAATATAGTTATTGTAATCCATATCCATAATTTTTTTGCACAACAAACTATGAAATAAACCCATATTCGCAATATTTCTGCCCTCGATACATTTTAGGTTCAACACTTTGTTAAGATAATTTGAAATCAGCATAATAACCGACATTATTCCAACATTTAATATCAATTCCGAAAATGTCGAGTTTTTTTCAACACAGTCAAGAACAACTTTCGGAAGAAAAGCCGAAAGAAGCGATGACAATGCTCCGAATGGTGTAAGTATAATCTGGCATATAACATACTCTTTGGAATATTTCCAATGTTTGTTTACAACAAATTTCAAATTGTCTAAATAGCTATATTTCTTTTTTGTTTTCATTTTTCCACACTCCTTATAAATATTATCGTAAATTAAAGAAATATCATTTCAAATACGCTCCATAGCTTTTTAGTACACACAATAAAGCGTATAATTATTCTCTATATCAATACCACTTTCTTATAAATGAATCATACACATCTAATGCCGCCTGCCTTTTTCTTACACTAATCGCAACTTTACTGCCATCAGTTAAAACGACTTCGTTTTTCATAAATTTTTTAATGTGTTTCATATTCACCAAATACCCCTGATGTACTCTCACAAATGAAAATTCTCGTAAATATTCATATATTTCCGAAAGTTTGCCGACCGACTCAACAATTCCATCGAATGTGTGAACAACAATATGTCTGTGATAACCTTCCACAAAAAGTATGTCGTCTATCAAAACAGTATAGCGTTCGTTTTTCCATTTGAACAAAAGCGTTTTGTGAAGATCCCGATATTTTCGCATTGCCAGTGAAAAGGCATAGTCAAATTTATGTTTTTTTATTGGTTTTTTCAAAAAATGCAACGCCTCAATTTTGAAAGCTTCAACCATGTACGCCGATTGGTTAGATATTAAAATTATTATAGTTTTCGGAAACTCTTTTTTTATATTTTCGGCAACATCTATCACATTTTTTCCATTTAATTCAACATCTAAAAAAACAATATCAAATTTCAGACCGGTATTAAAACTTTCTTTGAGTTTTTCACTCGAATGAAAGCATTTAACTTCAAAATCATTATTATTGCAGTCAAACATCGTTATTAACTTTAACAGTTCTTCAATTGCAAAGTAATCATCATCGCAAATAGCAATTTTCATTTCTACCTCCATAAAAAAAGCAGCCCCGAATTGTCGGAGCTGCAGAACATATAATTCCGTTTTAAGTGCGTAAAATATCACGGATATAAAACGGCAAATAAAACGATACTCCGAAACAATGTAAATCTTTGTTTACTAAGCATAATCATCATTTTATTCACCGTCCTTTCTTATAATTTACTTGTATTTTAACAAATACACAATTCCATGTCAATACCAAAATAGGAAAAATGCAAAACTGCCAACCAAAACTGCAAAAGTGAAAAACCGAGTGTTATGTATAGCTACGCATTACCTCAATTTTTACGCAAGATTCTAATATAGACTTCTAATTTCAATATCACTAAAAAATACTCTGTAATAAATGTTAAGGAAAAACAAACGAGTTATTTGAATGTCGAAACAAGCAATAAGTAAATTAGATAATTTATTTTCATTCTGCCTCTTTCGATAAACACAAACGAAGTGCCATAACCTTTTGAGTAATGGTGAAAGCAGAGATTTTTGGATATAAAAAAAGACCGATAAACTAAATAAATAGAATATCGGTCTAAAATATGTGAATTTGATGAAAATGTCGTAGGTTCGAGTCCTGTTTGTCGTAAAAAAGTTTGATTAGAACTCAACCTTAAAAATTGCTCATAAAAAACTAAAAAACCCTTGACTTATCAAGGATTTTCAAGTTGGTTTGATTTGGTGGGTTTATATTTTTATCCATTGCGTTAACAGAAAAAATTCTTGCAGGGGTTGCGGTGTGCATTAAAATTACGGCGAAGCCGTGAAACCTCTTCACTCTTCACTGTTAGTTATTAACTGAATTTCCGTTCACAAGATTAGTGAAGAGTGAAGAGTGAAAAGTTAATAGTGAATAAGTAAAAAATCCCGCCCACATTCGTGAACGGAATTTTTATAATGGCGCCCCAAACAGGACTCGAACCTGTGACACCGCGGTTAACAGCCGCGTGCTCTACCGACTGAGCTATTAGGGCATATTTTGTTGTGTTTGTCGGATTGTTCGTTGCGGTGTCTGTGACACCTCGGTCAGAAACATTGTCGCACTGCTCGCTTGGAGCGCTTCGCATTGCTCTGTGTTTCTTCCTAAACAAAGCCTTGACTTTTCGTCCGCCGGACGGTCAAGTCTTTGTTTCAGTTAACATCCCGTAGCTCTACCGACTGAGCTATTAGGGCATATTTTGTTGTGTTTGTCGGATTGTTCGT
>CAZPMK010000005.1:0-161 GCA_964587915.1 uncultured Clostridium sp. | reverse complement strand
TGCGGTGTCTGTGACACCTCGGTCAGAAACATTGTCGCACTGCACTGTGTTTCTTCCCAACGACATATATAGAATGTTTGCAGAACAAACAAGGATAATTAAAAAAGTGTCGGCGTCGACCTATCTTCCCGGGCCGCTACCAGCCAAGTATTTTCGGCACT
>CAZPMK010000004.1:0-88930 GCA_964587915.1 uncultured Clostridium sp. | reverse complement strand
TTATAATGAGCGAAGCGAATAACAAGGTTCTGACACGAAGTGTCAGGTTCTTATATCCATTTAACTAAGGAGCCATATTTCCACCGAATAAGTGTACCAAAAAAGCTGCAAAGTGTCAAGGGAAAAATTTTCGTCGTAAAATTTTTTATATTCGTTAATTTCGCCGATAAATAATACTTGAAAATTTTATCACAATAATATAGAATATAATAGGTTAAAAATGTTCCATTAAAAATGAAAGGAAGAATCACAATGAGCTTACTTAACAAGAAAACAGTTGACGATCTTAATGCAACCGGCAAGAAGGTGCTTGTTCGTTGCGACTTTAACGTTCCCCTCAAGGACGGCGTTATCACCGATGAAAACAGAATAAACGCCGCTCTCCCCACCATTCAGAAACTTATCAACGACGGTGCAAAGGTCATCCTTTGCTCTCATCTCGGCAAGCCCAAGAACGGTCCCGAGGCTAAATTCTCCCTTGCTCCCGTAGCAAAGAGACTCAGCGAGAAGCTCGGCAAAGAGGTTGTTTTTGCCGCTGACGATACCGTTGTAGGTGAAAACGCAAAGGCTGCCGTTGCCGCAATGAACAACGGTGACGTAGTTCTTCTTGAGAACACCCGTTTCCGTGCTGAGGAAACCAAGAACGGCGAGGCATTTTCAAAGGACCTTGCTTCACTTTGCGATATATATGTAAACGATGCTTTCGGTGCGGCACACAGAGCACACTGCTCCACCGTCGGCGTTACCGCTTTTGTTGAAGAAGCAGCTGTAGGCTACCTCATGGGCAAGGAGCTTAAATATCTCGGCAATGCCGTTGAAGATCCCGCAAGACCCTTCGTTACCATTCTCGGCGGTGCAAAGGTTGCCGATAAGCTCAACGTTATCGAAAATCTTCTTAACAAGGCAGATACTCTCATCATCGGCGGCGGTATGGCTTATACTTTCCTTGCTGCTCAGGGCTACGGCGTAGGCAAGTCACTTCTTGACGAGAGCAAGATTGATTACTGCAAGGATATGCTTGCAAAGGCAGAGGCAAAGGGCGTTAAGATTCTTCTTCCTGTTGATGTTGTTGCGGCTGCCGACTTCCCCAATCCCATTGATGCTCCCATTGATACGGTTATTTATGATGCAGATGCAATTCCCGCCGACATGGAGGGTCTTGATATCGGTCCCAAGACCGCAGAGCTTTATGCTGATGCCGTTAAGAGTGCAAAGACCGTTGTTTGGAACGGACCTATGGGCGTATTTGAGAATCCCATTCTTGCAAAGGGCACAATCGCTGTTGCAAAGGCTCTTGCAGATACAGATGCCGTTACCATCATCGGCGGCGGAGATTCCGCTGCTGCCGTCAATACTCTCGGCTTCGGCGACAAGATGACTCATATTTCAACCGGCGGCGGTGCTTCTCTTGAATTCCTTGAGGGCAAGGCTCTTCCCGGTATTGAAGCTGTCAACGATAAGTAAGTTTTACGATTGAAAGGAATATAATCATGGATAAATCACTTCGCAGACCCGTCATTGCGGGCAACTGGAAAATGAATAATAATCCCGAGCAGACAAAGGCTCTCATCGAGGCTATGAAGCCCCTTGTTGCCGATGCAGACTGTGACGTCGTTATCTGCGCTCCCTACATTGACCTTTATGCGGCAATGGAAGCCGCCGCAGGCTCCAACATTATGATCGGTGCCGAAAACTGCCATTGGGCAGAGAAGGGTGCTTTCACCGGCGAGGTTTCCGCTGAAATGCTTAAAGCTGCGGGCGTTCCCTATGTCATCATCGGTCACTCCGAGAGAAGACAGTATTTCGGTGAGACGGACGAGACGGTTCGTGACCGTGTAAGAGCCGCTCTCAATGCAGGACTCAAGGTTATCCTTTGTGTCGGCGAGGTTCTCGGTGAAAGAGAGCTCGGCATCACCGCAGAGGTTGTCAGAAAGCAGACAAAGGTTGCTCTTTCGGGCGTTTCCGAGGCGGAGCTTGCAAATATCATCATCGCTTACGAGCCCGTTTGGGCTATCGGTACGGGACTTACCGCAACTCCCGAGCAGGCTAACGAGGTTTGCGCCGTTATCCGTGCTCTCATTGCAGAGCTTTATACAAAGGATGCCGCAGACAGATTCGTTATCCAGTACGGCGGTTCAATGAACGACGGCAATGCGGCAGAGCTTCTTGCTCAGTACGATGTTGACGGCGGACTTATCGGCGGTGCTTCTCTTGTTGCGGAGAAATTCGCAAAAATTGTCGAAGCAGCTTCAAAATAAAACTTTTATCGGGGGTCGGCTTCGACCCCTGTATTTGTATGAAAGGATTGATGTTTTATGAGCAAAAAGCCCGTTCTTCTTTGCATCATGGACGGTTTCGGCAAGAATGACAGCGACTACGGTAACGCAATCGTCGCCGCAAAAACGCCGAATCTCGATAAAATAATGGCTGAAAATCCTATGACATATATCGGAGCCTCCGGCATGGATGTCGGTCTGCCCGACGGTCAGATGGGTAACAGCGAGGTCGGTCACACCAATATCGGTGCAGGCAGAGTTGTTTATCAGGAGCTTACGAGAATAACCAAGTCGATTAAAGACGGCGATTTCTTTGCAAACGAAGCTCTTGTCGGTGCAATGGAAAATTGCAAAAAGAATAATTCCGCACTTCATCTTATGGGTCTGCTCTCCGACGGCGGCGTTCACAGCCACAACACCCACCTTTACGGAATTTTGGAGCTTGCAAAACGCAGCGGCGTTGAAAAGGTATTCATTCATTGCCTTATGGACGGCAGAGACGTTTCTCCCACCTCGGGCAAGGATTTTCTTGAGGAGCTTTACAAAAAGTGTGAAGAAATCGGCGTAGGCGAAATTGCAACCGTCATGGGCAGATATTATGCCATGGACAGAGACAACCGCTGGGAGAGAGTTGTTAAGGCTTACAAGGCTCTTACCGAGTGCGAGGGCGTGAAGTTTGACTGTGCCTGCAAGCTGGTTGAGGAGTCCTACGCACAGGATGTCACCGACGAATTTATCGTTCCCTCCGTTTCAAGTAAGGCTCAGCCCGTAAGCGATAACGATTCCGTAATCTTCTTCAATTTCCGTCCCGACAGAGCAAGAGAAATCACAAGAGCCTTTGTTGACGGCGATTTTGCAGGATTTGAACGCAACCGACTCAAAAATCTTTACTATGTTTGCATGACGCAATATGATGCAACAATGCCCAATGTTCACGTTGCCTTTAAGCCCGAGGGACTCGAAAATACCTTCGGTGAATATATTTCAAACAAGGGATTAAGCCAGCTCAGAATTGCCGAAACAGAAAAATACGCTCACGTTACGTTCTTCTTTAACGGCGGTGTTGAAAAGCAGTACGCCGGTGAGGACAGAATCCTTGTTAAATCTCCCGCTGTTGCAACCTATGATATGCAGCCCGAAATGAGTGCATACGAGGTGACGGACAAGCTCCTTGCGGCAATCGACAGCGACAAATACGATGCGATAGTTCTCAATTATGCGAACTGCGACATGGTAGGTCACACGGGTGTTTTTGAAGCGGCTGTTGCGGCGGTTGAAGCGGTTGATACCTGCGTAGGCAAGATTTGCGATGCGGTTCGTGCAAAGGACGGCGTAATGCTCATCACCGCCGACCACGGCAATGCCGATAAGATGTACGAAGCCGACGGTTCACCTTTCACCGCACACACGACGAATCCTGTTCCGTTTATCGTTGTTGGATATCCCTGCGAGCTGCGTGAAAGCGGCGGAAAGCTCTGCGATATCGCCCCCACGATGCTGAAAATTATGGGACTTGAACAGCCTGCCGAAATGAACGGCGAAAGCCTTATCAAATAAAATAAGCAAAAAATACGCCTCCGAACGGTTGACAGAAAATCTGCCGCCCTCGGAGGCGTTTCTTGTTAAAACACAAGTCGATTATTCTATTTCACAATTTTTAATCGCATAATCAAGCAGAATGTTAATCAACTCATTCCGTGAACGATTGGATTCTTTTGACAATTTGTCAAGGTTGCTTACCGTTTCATCTTTAATGCGAATGGAGAAAGTTTTGTATCCAT
This sequence comes from uncultured Clostridium sp., assembly GCA_964587915.1. Lineage (GTDB taxonomy): Bacteria > Bacillota > Clostridia > Oscillospirales > Acutalibacteraceae > CAG-177. The sequence goes on along the minus strand of CAZPMK010000004.1, from coordinate 84,873 downwards.
CTTCACCTTTTAATGATTTTTTGCTGATAATGAGTTTTTCTTTCATGGTGATTCACCTCACCAATATTATAGCTTGACTTCTGTTTCTGCTATATGTTATAATTTATAACAAAGAATACGTTATAAGCATATTCATTAACTGAAAGGGGTATTGAATTTTATGGAAAACAACATTGAGAGAGAAAACTTCCTTGAAGAACCCACTACACCGGAGCGACCTTCTGAAGCACCGATTTCCGACGAAAGCCCAAAAAACGAGCAGTCTCCAGCTGAATGTGATGAAGTTGAAAAAGTATCCGACAAAGACAATGAAGTCGAGCCAGAGGCTGAAATTAACAGCGAACCCGAAAAAGTCACTGATGAAAGTAATATTATTAAGGAAGTTCCTGATGGAATCAGCGAAATAGAGGCGGTTAGCAATGCTGATCATATTGTTGCGTGCAAAAAATGTGGAGAAGAATTAAAGGACGGGCAACAGTTCTGCCCTAAGTGCGGACAGAAAGCAGGATTTCCTGTTGATGTCAGCGTGCTAAGTTTAGTTATCAACAGATTTAAAGCGGTCATAAATAAAATAAGCGGAGCAAAGAATAAAAAAAAGATTGCTGTAGTTATTTTTGCCGTAGTCGCCATTGCGGTTGGCGTGTTGCTTATACCCAAATTTTTTGTCTCGGTCGACAATTTATGTGCACAAGGAAATTATTATAAAGCATACAGCAAAGCATCGGAAAAGGAAAAACTTAATGTTTTAGCAGAAAATACCATTGCTGTTCTCAGCAAAAAAACAATGGACAACCTAAAAAATCCTACCTCTTTTGTTCTGCAAGGCGGTTACTATGATTGCCAGTATGACGCCGACAAAGAAAAATTTCGCCAACAAGCTGTGCTTTATGTTTACGCAACTAATGGATATGGCGAGGTAGTTGGTAACTATTGGTTTTATGCATATAACTTTGACGAAGATGAATGGGAGCTTTGGGGAAGCTGTGCCAGTTTAGATTTAGATTCTGACGATGATGATTACTTGATATCGATTTTTTGTAAAGGAAGTATGGAAAAAGAAGAAACAACAGTGCTTCGTAAATCACAAATTAGTAACATCAATACCATGTCTCAAAATGGAACTCTCGATAATGTTGATTTGATTGATGTTAATGCTTTAGATACAAAGAAATTGGTTGAATTGAGGTCGCATTGACATTACGGAGTTCCGATTTTTTTAGTAATAAAAATATATAAGAACCAGTGAAATTAGCAACACAAAAATCACTTTTCGCATTAAAGTTGCGAAAAGGTTATATAAGAAGAAAGTAGGGCTACATTTATGGTAATGGAAGAAAGTAATGTTCAAAACACGGTTATTTCAGAGGAAGAAGCTATTGTTGAGCAAAACCCAGTCGTAGCAAATTCTGCCGAATGCGTTGAAATTGTGCCTGTCAATGACATTGATCATATGGATATCGCATATGAGGCATATGATCTTATTGAAAAAGATAAACGCAAAAGGAAATGTATAAAATGTTTGGTGGGCGGTGTTTCGCTGATTGCGGCAATCTTTGTCATAATTTTTTTGAAAAGTTTTATTTCAACTCAAATAACAGTAAGCAAGCAAATTGATGCGATTTCTTCGGCGATATTGGCGGAAGAATATGATGCCGATGTGTTCAACAATGCAGTCAGCACATTTAATGAAAATACTTCTGTTTCCGACAAAAGAAAGGCAAAGAAATTTTACAAATTAGGCTTGAAAGCCGTTGAACTAAATAATCTTAATTGCTATAAATCCTTGTTTAATAATGGTATTAAATTAAACGAGTCTTACAAAGAAAAAGTTACGGAAAATGTTTATAATGCTATGTCGTCGGCGGAGAATACCGAGAACTTTCTGAGTTATGCAACATATTATACTTCTTTAGGCGGAAAATTAGATGATAAGTCGGCGGCAAAGATAAAAGCGTGGCTTGTTGAGGCGATTTCTCCCGGCAATATGTCGAAATATGAAAAGCGGCTTAAAGTTTTTCAATCGAACGGTCTTTCTGTAGATAACGAAATTAACGATAAGATTTACGGCGTTGCCTCCGAGCTTTACAAAGATAAAAAATATGCGGAAACATTGGAATGGCTTAAAATCTACAAGGGTAAAGAAGATATCAAGGCGATGAGGCAAGAATCAACATACGAATATGTTATTCAAACGCTTTTTTATGAAACAATCAACCTCGATGTTGATGACAGAACCGAATGGGCACGGATTATGCTTTCAACCGATGAAATGAAGAATTATAAGCAATCCGAGGGAATACGGCTTTATTGCGAAATTGAGGACGCGGCATTAGGGCTATATAGAGCACGAAATACATTAACAAGAAACCAAGAAAACCTTATTAAACGCGAACTGCTTTTCCCCAATACTTTTCAATTTGTCGATAAAAGACAAACGAGCGATTACTATATGGAAAAAGGTGACGAGAAAGATGAGTGCCGCATATGCTGTGATTATGCCATTGCTTACCGTGCGATGAATAGATACGGTTATTATGTAGGCGGTATATATAATCTAGTGTCATGGTACTCCGTAGATCTCAACGGTTCGGATTATCTGCTTGCCGTTAAGATTTTCAACAATTTCAGCAATGAAAATATGCTGAAATATGCTCGAACCGGTGAATTTACCAACACAAAAATCACTTTTTCGTACTAAAGGTTGCGAAAAGATTATATAAGGAGAAATTATGGTAGCATTTATAATCATTGCTTTTTTTGTTATTTGTTTTATTGCCGGGGGTTTGGGGCTTAGCTTTTGGGCTACGCTTGCTATCGTAGCGGGTCTTGTAGCGGTTTTTATGTTTGCTTGCTGTTTAATTCCCGATGAAAAAGATACATCTGAAAAAGCAGAACGAAAAAAGCTTATTTCAAAAATTATTTTAATCATATTGGGAATAGTGGTAGTTGTCATTATAATAGTTTCGATTTTCGGTATTGGCGGAAGACTGGTTGAAGATTACAAAGAAGATTCAAAATATGCCGAATATGACGATATGATGGCAGGTCAAGATTGGGGCGACGGTTATTACTATGACACCAACGATCATGCCGTTAAAAAGACATTGTGGTGATTCAATATTGCCAAGTTCTTCTTTGGGTGGTTTTCGGGATTCTATGTTGAAAACAAATAGAATTGATATATCAAGAATCAGTTTTTATGATTAAATATCCATAACACAATTGAAGCCAATTGTTTTCTTTTTATCGGTGCGTAGTGGAGCAGAGGGGTTTGTGCCGAAATTCGACTTTGTTCAGTATCTCTTTTCGCTTCACTACGCCGCGCACCCTGTTGCCATAAAATGACAAAACAGCTAAAAATACGCCTCCGAACGGTTGACAGAAAATCTGCCGCCCTCGGAGGCGTTTTTGTCGCAAAAATGTCGGACGATATCAAAATTTTTCATAAAACCGACTGAATTTCCCACGGATAAATCACCGTCTCAACGAGAAAATTATAGTGAAAGCAGGGTGATTTTATGATTTGCCGCAGAAAATATATAAGAACCGTGTCGTTTTTGCTTGCGGCGGCGGTATGCCTCGGTGTCACGGCAATGTCCCGTTCAAAAGCGGAATCCGCCCATGCCGACACGCTCAAAACGGTTCGTTTGTCTGCTCTTGTTTCTTTATGCGAATATACATCTCAGCTCAGTGCAGGGCTTCGCACCCTTGCCGTTGCCGCCGACGGAATTACCCTCGAGCCTGCATCCTATGTTTGCTCCCGTGCCCTCGGTGCAAAGGGTACTGCGGCTTGCTTCGGCGAAAGCTCCGTTAAGAATATCATGCACTTTCTCGACGGTGTATATGCTTTTGCGGAAAATTATTCCGACCGCCCCAATCAGGAGATGCGTGGCAAAGCGATAAGGCTGTCGGATTACGCCATGGAGCTTTATTATCATCTGAGTGATATTTCAAATGCCGTCATGAACGGCGAAAAAGCATTGCTTGAAAATGATAAAAATGTCGAATTTTTTGAAAATTCCTTGGACTTTTCAAACGGTACGGAGGATGAAATCTTCTCACTTTTGCCCGTTGCCGCAAGTCCGTCAAATGAAAAAACGGATATTGAAATTTCCCGTGAAGAAGCAAGAAACATTGCAAGCGGACTTTTTGCAGTCAACAGCTCACTTTGGCGTGGCGGAAGTCTCGAAAATCACGGCGGAATACAGGTATACCGCTTCTCATACGGCGATATTTCCGTTGACATTTCGTCCCAAAGCGGAGCGGTCGTTGCGTTCACGATAGCCGAACCTTGTTCGGCGGCACAAACGGGAGCAGATGGTGCGGCAAAGGCGGCGGCAGAATTTATTGCGGGACTGAATTTTCCCGAAATGAAAGAAATATCCCGCACCGAACGCGATTTTCGCACCGAGCTTGAATATGCACCGTTTACGAACGGGATTCTTCATCTTAATGCGACCGTCAAAATTTCCGTGTGCCGATGCTGTACGAAGCTGATTCGATTCGACTGCTCCGAATATCTGCAAGGTTATCAAAAAATTACCGTTCCGACCTCAAAAATCAACCTGACCTCGCTCCTCCCCGACGGCTTCACACTGACATCACAAAGCCTGTGTGTTGCGGATATTGGCGGCAGAGCACGGCTGTGCTACCTCGCCGACTGCGTTTTTGAGCAGGTCAAAGCCAAAATTTTCTTTGATTATTTTTCCCTAACCCCTCTCAAAACCATGCTTAGGTAGCAGGCGCTTAGGCTGTCGGGCATTAGAAATATGAAATTCGGCGAAAATTTAACCAAAACGGCAGTAACGGCAAGTATATTCGTACTATCCCTCCGACTTTGCAAGGGATAAAAATGCACCCCTATTGCAAAACATTATATATAAACCGCAATAAAAGCTATGTTGCAACGGGCAAAGCCGCGGCGAGGTTATATCATAATGTCTGCAAAGGGGTGCATCTGCGTGTAAGCCGCAAATTAAGTATCTGATTTAATCGGGGAGAGTTGCTCCCGTGTTTGAATCATCAAGCATCTTTTTTCTTGGAAGTATCCTTTGACGAACCGTCCTTTTTCTTTTTGTCCGTTACAAAACGCTTGATTTTGTTCGATGTGGTCTTGTCAAATTCCTTATCGCGAATAATAACCTTGGTTATCTGTTTGTAAATCGGAAGCTCCTTGCAGGCGGCACGGATCGAGCTGAGCACCTGAGCGGGAGTTTTGTTTTCGGAGAGGAAAACCTCGGCGAGAAGTGAGCTTTCGTTGCCGTTTTCGTCCTTTTCTCCGCTGACGACAACCTCGGTGACGAAATCAATGCCCTGAATATAGCTTTCGATTTCCTCGGGATAAATATTTTTGCCGTTGTTGAGAACGATTATATTTTTCTTTCTGCCGGAAATAACAAGCTGTTCCTTGTCGTTGATATAGCCGTAGTCGCCCGTGTAGAACCAGCCGTCCTTGAGGACTTGAGCGGTAAGCTCCGGCTCATGATAGTATCCGAGCATAACAATGTCGCCCTTGACAAGAATTTCACCGATTCCCTCCTCGTTGGGCTCGTCGATTTTCCAGTCAATGCACCGGAGTTTGATTCCCGCCGTGTGATAATCGTTTGCGGCATCGTTGTTGGCACAAACAAGAGGAGAGCATTCCGTAATTCCGTAGCCGTTGATAAGGCTGATGCCGATGCTGTCGAAAAATTCACCGACCTCCGCTCTTATGGGAGCACCGCCGCAGACAATCTTTTTGAGATTTCCGCCGAAGGTCTCATGCAGGAAAGAGAAGAATTTTTTTCTCTTGTCGATTCCGATCTTTCTGAGAGCATTGCTGAGCTTGATGAGTGTCTCAAATTGCTTTTTCTTGCCCTTTGATTCGATTTCTTTCATGATGCGGGTGTAGAATTTTTCGGCAATTGCGGGAACAATATAAAGATAATCGGGATGATATACCTTGAGATTTTTGAGAATCGCAAGGAGACTTTCATTTATGCAAAGCGTTGAGTGATGATGGAAAGAAACGAGGAGATCCGCAACGCTTTCGTAGGTGTGATTATACGGAAGAACGGACAGACCCGTTTCATATACCGTGGAGACCTGAAGTCCGTAGTATACGCAGGAAACAAGATTGTGCTCACTGAGCATTACGCCCTTTGACATTCCCGTTGTTCCCGAGGTGTACACAAGCATTTTCATCGCATTGTGGTCGGTTTTGAGAGCAAGGAAAGCACTCTTGTCGAGCTTCTCACCCTGTTCGAGAGCTGCTTTATAGGAAATGAATTTACCGCTTGATTCGGTGCGGTCAAAGCAGATGAAATATTTTACTCCGCTGAGAGCATCGGCATTTTCTTCAAACAGCTTTTCATAACGCTCGTCGCAGAAAACAACCTTGCTTTCGCTGTCGTTGATAAGATGTATGATATCCTTACCGGGCAGCTCTCTGTCAAGCGGAACAAACACGCCCGAGGAACGCAGAGCGGTGAAATATGCGGTAATCCAGTTGATGCTGTTTGCACCGATGCAGGCGATACGGCAATTTCCGAGACCCTCAGCTTCGAGAAAAGCACCGAGGGTAAAAACGCGACTTATAAATTCGGAATATGTGAGCGATTTAATCACATCGTTTTCTTTGTACTTGTAAGCAATTTTCTGCGGGCATTGCTCGAGAGCCAGAGTAATCATTTCGGCGATACTGCCGACGGGCTGAACATCATAATACTTGTAATTGACCTTTGCCATGTGAGTACCTCTTTTCGGTTTCTTTTATAGGTTTGTTCTCCGCAAAAGAACCCCAATATGAAAATTTTTTTCGAGCATGGAGAAATGCCTCATGCCCAAGATGACGAAAATTATTCTACCTCAAAGCGGTGAAAAAGTCACCCTATTACATTATAATATAATTCTACTTATGAATTCTACCGCTCTATCCAAAAAATATACAGCTCTACCGTGAGTAGAATCCCAATGTTTTCAACGAAAAAACGACTTGATTTTTATATGTAAGTATAGTATAATAGCAAATGAAAGAATTTTGCTTTTCGGAGGTGAAAATACCGTGACCGAAGAAAATCTCAAAAAAAACGTCGCAAACAATCTCTCTTTTTTACGCAAGTCGGCAGGACTGACTCAGGCGGAGCTGGGAGAAAAGCTGACATATTCCGATAAATCCGTTTCAAAGTGGGAGAGGGGAGACGGTCTGCCCGATCTCGTTGTGCTTATGAAGCTCGCAGATTTGTACGGAGTTACCCTCAATGATATAATCGGAGATACCGTGCCGAAAACACCGGGCAAAAAGCCGCATACGGCAACCAGAATAATCATACCGCTGCTTTCGGTGGGACTTGTCTTTTTTGTTGCGTCAATAATTTATTTTGCACTGCGTCTTGCGGGCTTTGAAGCGGCAAAGGTTTGGCTTGTATTCCTCTACGCCGTGCCCGTTTCATTTATACCCCTTGTGGTTTTTGCCGCCCTGTGGTGGAAGCTCCGTCACCGTTTTGTTTGTGCAAGCGGACTCACATGGTCGATAGTCCTTTGTGTTCGGCTTACTTTCAATACGCAGGTGCTCGATTCAATTTTTATCGTGGCGGCGATTTTCCAAGTGCTCATAATTCTTTGGTTTGTTCTGCGTTACCGTTCCGCAAAAAGAAAAAGGCAACGGAGTGACGATTCCCAATAGACTTATTAACCAAAAAGCTCGGCGATATACTGTGCATATTTCATAAAAATATTTTGTGGTATTGAAAAGAGCGGCTGTGTGTGATAGAATAAATCGAATATTTTAAGAACAGGGAGAGATGATATGGCTTCAAGCGCTAACGCTGCTGCTCAGGTTGAGCAGAAAGAGCATAACGCCGTCCCCAAGGACAGACGCTATGTCGGCACGAAGGAAACCGTAGCTTACATACTCGACGATATTTCCCAGAGCTTTAATATCACAAAATATAATGATATTTTCGTAACGGACATTATTCGAGTAGGTCTTGATTTCCAAAAAATTGTTACGTTCATCATCGGTATCTGGGACGTTATCAATGATATTTTCCTTGCGGCAATTGTTGATAAAACAAGAACCCGTTGGGGCAAGTTCAAACCTTGGCTCGTAATTTATGCGGGTCCCGGTGTTCTTTGCAGCTTGCTCTTCTTTGCCATGCCGATATTCTTCGGCGACAGGGGACTTTACGATGTGTCAAAGCTGGCTTTCTATTTGATATTGCAGCTTTTCACAAACCTTGCAAGCTCCCTTATCGCAATAGCGAGAACCGGTATGACGGCTACAATAACTCCGAACATCATCGACAGAACCCGTCTTATCACCCAAGCAAACCTGCTTTCGGGCTTTGTTGAGAAGGCTCCCGAAATCATCATGGGACTTATGATAGACCTCGTAAGCAGAGGCGCCCTCAAGATTCCGATGCGTTCACTTTATGTCGGCGGCGGTATGCTTACCACCATTGTCAGCGGACTTCTTGCACTCTACTTTGCTTTTGTTGCAAAAGAAAGAGTCATGCAGACGGTTGACCGTCCGAGCATATTTGCGGGCATCAAGTCGGTATTCACGAATAAGCCCCTCCTGCTCATCACTCTTTCCGAGTTCCTCAGCGAATTCAGCATTAACTCCGGCACAAACTATTACTATATAAATGTTCTCGGACTTGCTTCGATGACCACCATCGTCGGCATCCCCGGAGCCATCGTTTCACCCATCAGCTATTCATATGTTCCCTGGGCGAGAAAGAAATTCTCCACCAAGACACTGTGGATTGTCGGCTCACATATTGATAACCTCCTCATGACGGGCGTTTTCATTGTCGGTTCGATAAACAAGAATTACAAGAAGCTCAGTGCCATGATTCCCGCCTTTATGCTTCGTGAGACCATTTGGATGTTCTTCTACGGCATAAAGAAGGTTATCCCCGAGGAAATGAGAAACGAAGCCATCGACTACGGAGAGTGGAAGACGGGCTACCGTTCCGAGGGTATGACGGGTGTTGCAAAGGGACTTGCCAAGAAGCTCGTTTCCACCGTGGGACAGACCGTCAAGGCTGCCATTCTTGCGAGAATCGGCTATGTTCAGGGTGCAGGCTTCGGCAATCAGTCCGAAAAGACCGAGTATTCACTTTTCTGGATGTGTACAATTCTTCCCGTTGTCACCGGCATTCTCAGCCTCATTCCCAAATTCTTCTACGACCTCAACGGCGAGAAGAGAGACAGAATGTACAGAGAGCTTCATGAACGCCGCAAGGCAATGGCAAGTCAGGTCAACGAATTTAACGAAACTGTCACAGAACAGAACGCATAAAGCAATCAACGGCTGCTGCATTTATTTGCGGCAGCCGTTTTTGGAGGATATCATGACTAAGGGCGAATATGCAAAAGGACTTTTTGAAAGCGGAATGAATTGTGCACAGGCTGTTTTTTGTTCATTTTCAAAGGAGCTCGGCTTTTCGGAGCGGGACGCTTTGAGGATTTCCGCAGGCTTTGGCGGCGGCATGGGCAGACTGCGTGAGGTTTGCGGTGCGGTGAGCGGTATGACGATGACCCTTTCATACAAATTTGCCTGTGACAATCCGAACGACAAAGCGAAAAAGGCGGCACTGTATGCCTTGATACAGCGTGCGGCGGGTGAATTTAAGAGCGAAACAGGCTCGATAGTCTGCCGTGAGCTTCTCGGCGTTGACGGCACGAGTGCTCCCGTTCCCGAGGAACGTACCGAAAGCTATTACAAAAAGCGTCCGTGCGGCGAGTTGGTTCGTCTTGCGGCGGATATAACGGAAAAATATTTGCAAAACACCGCTGAAATTTAACTTTTTACTTGTATGATACGAAAATATATGATATTATTATAATTACAAACTGTTTCAGCTTTAGGAGGATTATCAAATGAAGCTACCCGTAGCTGTTCAGCTCTATTCCGTAAGGGATGAGATGAAAGAAGATTTTTACGGTACCATAAGAAAAATGAAAGAGCTTGGTTATGACGGCATTGAATTTGCCGGACTTTATGACGAAAGCCCTGCAAAGATAAAGGATTTCTGCAAGGAGATAGGAATTGTCCCCATTTCCGCTCATGTTCCGTATTACGATATGCTTGCCGACCCCGAAAAGGTGTTGGCAGATTACGCCGAAATAGGCTGTGAGTATGTCGCCGTTCCGTATCTTACTCCCGAATGCCGTCCCGGAACCGAGGGTTTTGCGGCAACTGTCGAGGGAATCAAAAAGATAGCCGAGGCGGCGAAAAAGCTGGGAATACAGCTTCTTTATCACAATCACGATTTTGAATTTGTAAAGCTCGACGGAGAATATGCACTCGATGTGCTCTATTCGTCAATTTCCGAGGAGCTGCTTAAAACCGAGATAGACACCTGCTGGGTCAATGTTGCGGGTGTAAATCCGAGTGAATACATAAACAAATATGCGGGAAGAGCTCCCGTCGTTCACCTTAAAGATTTCAGAAAGAGCGGAACGAATACCGGCAGTCTCTACAAGCTCATCGGCATTGATGACGGCGAGGAACAGCAGGAGGAAGATGCCTTTTCGTTCATGCCCGTAGGTCACGGTGAACAGGATATGCCTTCGATTCTTGCCGCCTGTGAGGATGCAGGTGCAAAGTGGGTGGTCGTCGAGCAGGATGATCCCGCCAAGGGCAGCACAAGACTTGAATCCGTACAGCTCAGCAGAGAGTATCTTAAAACTCTGAGCTGGTAATAATATAAAGAGAGGTATTTGCTATGTCGGAAAATATTCTTGATAAATTCAAAGACGCTCCGTCAGATGAAAAGGTCCGTGATTACAGCAAGAAGCTGAAAGTCGGCATTATCGGTACCGGCTGGATTGCCGAGGCTCATGTTAAGGCGTATCAAAAATGCCCCGATGTTGAAATCGTTGCACTTGCCGACCTTGTCCCCGGAAAAGCCGAGGCTTTTTGTGAAAGATACGGAGTCGGCGACAACATTAAATTTTACCCGAGCCACAAGGAGCTTGTTGATGCAGGCGAATGCGATGCCGTAAGCGTTTGCACCTACAATGCGACCCATGCCGAATGTACGATTTATGCTCTTGAACACGGCATGAGCGTGCTGCTCGAAAAGCCGATGTGCGTTACTCTTGAAGAAGCGGTTGCCATATGCAAGGCAGAAAAGGCGAGCAAGGGAGTGCTTTCAATCGGATTCCAGCCCCGCTTTGACGAGAACATGAAGATGCTCAAGAGAGTTGTTCAATCGGGCGAGCTCGGACGCATCTATTACATTCAGACGGGCGGCGGCAGACGCAGAGGAATCCCCACCCCGTTCGGTACTTCCTTTATACAGAAGGATACTGCGGGAATCGGTGCTCTCGGCGATATCGGCTGCTATTCACTCGATATGGTTCTTAATTCAATCGGCTATCCAAAGCCCCTTACCGTTTCCGGCTATAAATCGGATTTCTTCGGAAAAAGCCCCGATTACGAGCATCATGACGTATTTGGCGTTGACGATTTTGCGGCGGCGTTCATTCGTCTCGAGGGCGGAATAATCCTTGATTTCAGAATTGCATGGGCAATGAATCTCGATACTCCGGGTGATACCATCATCATGGGCACAAAGGGTTCGGTTCGTGTTCCGTCAACGGAATGCTGGAACGGCAGTATCGGCGGTCCGCTTGTTATCTATCATGAAATCGCGGGCGAGCAGATAGAAACGATTATACCCGTCAAGAATAATAAAGAGGACTGCTTTGATATTAAGATTCGTTCGTTTGTCGATGCTGTCAAAGAGGGTGGAGAAGCACCCGTTCCTTGCTCACAGATTCTCTACAATCAGGCGATAATCGACGGCATTTCCCGTTCGGCAGAACTCGGAAAAGAAATTGAAATAGAAATTCCCGAAATATAATTACGGAGGTAAAAATAATATGGTATTAGCAGCAGTAGGCAAAAACGGAACAGGTAAGGATTTCTTCCTTGAATATGTCGCAAAAACCTACGGCTTCCCGATGATTTCCATCGGCGACGTTGTCAGAGAGCTTGCGGCGGCAGACGGTCTTGAGCTTACGAGAGACAATCTTCACGCAACCTCAAAGAAGTATATGACTGCAAACGGTCAGACCTTCTTCCCCGAGCTTATTGTTAAGAAAATCAAGGAGTCCGACAGCCCCAATTTCCTTGTTTCGGGCATTCGTCCGCCCTCAGACATCGAGATATTCAAAAAGGCTTTCGGCGATAAATTCGTGCTTGTTGACGTTGTTGTCAGCGATGATGAGGTTCGCTATCAAAGAATGCTTGCCAGAGGCTCCGAGAGAGACGGCAAGAGCGTAGAAAAGCTCCGTGAAAACGATCTCCATGAGGAGGAAATTTTCCACACCAGCGAGAGCGAAAAAATGGCTGATTATATCATGAAGAACGACGGCGGCGTTGAGGATTTCTACGCAGGCGTTAAGGACTTCTACGATAATTATCTCAAAGCAAAGCTCGACTGATAAAGCAAATAATTCGGCTCTCCGCTTTTATGGCGGAGGGCTTTTTGTATGAAATGAATAATCCGTCACATGATTTACGGGACTGTCGATTAGTCGGTTGCGGCTAAACGATAAGAGAAAAGCGTCACAAAGAGTTTTGTTGAGAATTGTTTTGCAAATTAGAAATTCACAGCATGGAAGGTAAGAAAAAAATGAATAAGTGATTACTTAAAAAATTATTGGTTTTATTCTTAGCACTGCTAATAGGAACACCATATTCTGCTGCGGCTAATGCAGCTCCGTCTCCGCTTGGTTGAATATATGATAGAGGTGGAACGAGAATATCCACGGTTAAAATTAAAAATTTTATAAAATACAGAGCATATTGACATTATGCGGTGAGTGCCGTGTCAATATGCTCTGTATTATTATATTTATTTATGCCCGTTCAAAAACCTCATCGTCAAACACGCCGTTTTTCTTCATGCGGTGTTTTAATATGAAGTAGGCGGCGAATTGTACGCAGAATGTCAATGTCCACGATACGGGATATGACCAGAAAAGCATGGTCAATGTGCGGTTGAGCGGCAGAATGAGATATACCCAAAGTATTCTCGAACCGCAGGCTCCGAGCAGAGATATCATCATCGGTGCAAAGGATTTGCCCATTCCGCGAAGCTGACCTGCCGCAACATCCATGAGGGAGCAGAAGAAATAGAAAGGCATTATCAAGCGAAGTCGCTGTGCCCCGATTGCGATTACCTCGGGGTCGTCCGAGAACAGCCCGACGATGAAATCACCGAACGTCATTCCGAGTATACCCATTCCGACACCGATTGCGAGGGTTATCAGCAGGCAATGGCGGTAAACTCTGCCGAAATTCGAGTATTTTTTGGCTCCCATGTTTTGAGAAGCAAAGGTCATCGTTGTTTGAGAGATTGCGTTCGTGCAGGTGTAAATGTATGAATCGTAGTTTGAGCCTGCGGCGACACCCGCCATGGCACTTGAGCCGAATGAATTGACGGTTGACTGAATTACAACATTGGAAACAGAGAAAAGGGAGCTTTGTATGCCGGCGGGGACACCGATTTTGAGTATGTCACGCAGCTCCTCACCGTGGATTTTTAATGCCTTGAACGAAAGATGACAGGCGTTGTTCATATGCCGCAGGTGAATAATTATCATCGCGGCGGAAAGATATTGCGAAATTATCGTGGGAATTGCAACACCGCTCACGCCGAATTTAAGTACGATGACAAAAAACAGATTGAGTGCAACATTCACAAGACCCGAAAGAGTCAAAATGATAAGCGGGCGTTTGGTGTCTCCGGTCGAACGGACTATTGCGGCACCGAAATTGTAAGCCATAAGTCCGGGGGAACCGAGAAAATAGATTTTCAAATAGAGTGTGGCAAGCTCGATTACATCATCAGGAGCATTCATTATTTCAAGCATTTTGCCGGAAGTGAAAAAGCCGAGAATGCCGATGGAAAATCCGCAAAAAACGCTCAAAAGCATGGAGGTATGGACTGCATCACGCACGCCCTTGCGGTTTCCCTCTCCGATGTGGCAAGCAACGATTACGCCCGACCCCATTGAAATTCCGATAAAAAGATTAACAAAAAGGTTGATGAGCGAACCTGTTGAGCCGACGGCGGCGAGAGCCTGCTTGCCGACGAAGCGTCCTACCACCACAATGTCGGCGGTATTGTATGCGAGTTGTAAAAGTCCCGTAAGCATGAGCGGAACGGAAAAGATAAGTATCTTTTTGAAAAACGGTCCCGTCGTCATATCCAAAGAATAATTTTTCCTCATTTGCTTCTCCTTAGCCGCAACCGACAAATCGAGTTATAATATAAGATGCTTATATATTAGCACTTTATGCCGCCGTATTCAATTGTTGAATTGACGAAAAGAGAGAAGTATATCAAGAAAATTTTAGCTTGTTTATTACCGCGAAAACAAAAATCATATTGACTTTTACAAGAAAAACGCCTATAATAACATATGTTATATAACATTTGATATGTTTGGAGAGTGTTGATATGCCGCCAAAAACGAAGATTACAAGAGAAGATATTGTTGAAGCGGGGCTGTATCTTGTGCGGCAGGGCGGAGAGAAAAGCCTGAACGCCCGTGACATAGCCGCAAGGCTCGGCTGCTCCACTCAGCCGATATTCACGAATTTTGACACGATGGACTCTTTGCGAGAAGCGGTACTCGAAAAAGCCGAGGAGCTTTTCAATTCCTGCCTTGATGAAGAACGGGCACAGGAGGACTGTCCGCCCTACAAGGCGATGGGTCTCGGATATATTCGTTTTGCGGCGGAGGAAAAAGAGTTGTTCAAGCTCATGTATATGAGGGACAGGTCACGGGATAAAAACGGTGATGACGACACCGAGAGCGTTAAAAAATCGGTTGAGCTAATTATGAAAAGCACGGGTCTCGGCATGGAAAAGGCATTTATGTTTCATCTTGAAATGTGGGTATTCGTCCACGGAATAGCCTCCATGGTCGCAACATCATATCTCAATTGGGAAAAGGGGCTTGTCGGCAAAATGCTGACGGATGCCTACGAGGGAATCAAAGCACGGTTTGTTACGGATAGTGCGGGATAAAATAAAAAATTTGCATATTCATGTTGCAATCATATTGATATAATGATAAAATAACACAAATAGAATTTACGGAGGAAGAATAATGCAACTCATATCTCAAATTACAGCCCTTGTTATTTCAATCTTATTTGCGGTTTTTCCGTGCTTTAACTATTCGCCGAAAAGCGATGATATCAAGCTGAACGCCGCCATAATTTCCGATACGCATATTGATACGCGTCTGCCCTGCGGAAAAGCAATGCTGAAAAAGGCGTTTACCGACATGAACAACAATTCCGTCGAAAATGATGCCGTTATCGTGACGGGCGATTTGACGAATTACGGCGATGATGCTTCTCTTACGGATTTTTTTGAAATTCTTACGCAAAACAGCAAGGCGAAAAATGCAATAATCACCATGGGTAATCACGATATCGGACACACCGAGGACCTCGGAATGACGAACGATCAGGCGAGAGAGCGTTTTGTCAAAATGCATAATGAGTATCTCGGCACACAGCATGAAAAACAGTATTACAGCTATGTTATCAACGGCTACAAATTTATTGTTATCTGCGATGAAAGTGATGATAATTGGGATATGTTCGAGATTTCCGACGAGCAGGTGCGTTGGCTCGATGCAGAGCTTGCCGAGGGAACAAAGGACGGGCTTCCCGTGTTCGTTGTCTGCCATGAGCCTTATGTCGGCATTAACGGACAGCCCACCGTTTGGGAGAACGGCACAATGGAGCCTGTTGACGGCGAAAAGGTCAAGGCGGTGCTTCAAAAATATGAGAATGTATTTTACATAAGCGGTCATATGCATGAGGGAATCAACGGAAAATTCACGCAAGAGGTTTTCGGCTTCTGCTGTGTTGAAACGGTTGACGGAATACATTGTATTTCACTTCCGACATACACGCTTGTGAACCGCTACGGCTTGGCGAACAACGGCCTCGGCTTCCAAATGGAGGTTTACGAAAGCAGAGTTGTTTTCAGAGCGAGAAATTTCATCACCTCCGCATGGTACCTGCCGTATGAATTTACGATAGAACTTGTGTAAAGGCATACAGCTTTACAAAATAATACAAAACAGAAAAAGCCGAGGCTCTCCAAAGCGGGGAGTCTCGGCTTGTGTGATTACTTAGGATTAAAGGGGCATCGGGAAGCCTGAGAAGAGCCGGATAAGGAAGTCAACAAAATTTGTTGCCGCATCCGAACCGTAGCCTATAAGCTCCTTTACGATGTCAAGTGTGTTGAAAATAGTGTCAAAAAGTACACTCATGGTTTTGTCCTCCTTAAAATTTTACAGTCTGCCGACTACACTTAAATTGTAGTCCGAAATAATCCAAAAGTAAACGGACAAAAATTCAAAAATGCACAATTCTGCCGATTAAGTCTAAAAAATCATTATCCTTCAACGGCGTAGTGTCTGATATAGATTCCCACAATTCTGTCATAGTCGATAACGTGAATGAGTGAGCCGTCGGGCATGGGGCAAACAGTCAAGCCCTCTGCTTCGTTACCGTTAAGACCGGGAATGGTGCGTTCACACAGCAAGCTGACATTTCCGCTGTTGCTGCCGGAGGAAACGTCAACACAGCATATCGTATCGGTGTTTTCACCGTTGTCGCTCGAAAGGTAAAGAGTATCGCCGTAAACCTCGCCGCCCTGTATTCTCGTCACTTCCTCGGAAAGCTCTATGTAATGATGAAATTGCATTGTTTCAAGATCGAAAGCGGCGATTTTTTCAACATTGCGGAAGGGTGAGCAGTAAAGATAACCGTTTTTGCCGTCAACGGCGCACCACGGTATACCGTTTGGAAGAACATCAACGGGAAGCTCATAAACATTAACTGCTTTAAGAGTTTCGCAGTCATAGGTTATTACAAGCGGATGGTCCTTGGAGCTGTTTTCGACCGAGGCATAAATAAGACCGTTGTAATAGCTGATTCCGCCGACGTGGTTGCTGTCGTATTTTTTCATGTATTCGTCGGGGATAACACCGAGTCTTTTGTTGACGAGCTTGAAATCATCGGCACTCCACTTTGCAAGACCCGTCATATCAAGGGCGGTCATCGAGCCGGAGGTGTAATAATATTCACCGTCGGTGGTGATTCCCTGTCCCGTATACATCGCTTTTTCGAGGATGACCTTGTCGGTATCGACGAGAGTAACGTTCGGGCTTGCCTGTGCCGTGCCGTGACCGACGATTGCGGTGATTACAAGTCCCAAAAGCACAACGGGAAGCCAAAGAATATACAGTGGATTGAAAGAACGGTTGTTAAACATAATTAAATCTCCCTTAGATTTATTTCAGTTTAATTATACCATACTTTCGTGATTATGCAACAGGAATTTATCCGCACAGAGAAGCGAGAATGCGTCTGAAAACAACGCCGAAGGACAGAGCATCAACGGAATTGGGAGCGGTAAGATTGTATTTGCCGAGAACGACATCTCCGAGAGAAAATGTCACCGTGCCGAGCACCTGACCTTTTTCAACGGGAGCGGCAACATCGAGAGCAAGGTCAACCTTTTGGAGCATTTTTTCGTTTTGACCTTTTTTGATAAGCACGGCTTCGGTCTCGGGGATTTTCGGGGATATTTTTTCAATCACGCCGTTCAAAACTCCGACCTCGGGAATGAGTGAAGCATCAATTTCGGGAGTTACGGTTTCGTAATTTGCAAAGCCCCAATTCAGCATTGCCTTTGCCGTTTCAAAGCGGTCTGAGCTGTTTGAGCTGCCCATTACAACGGCGATAAGATGCGTACCCTCACGCATTGCACTTGCACAGACACAGCAGCCCGCCTTTGCCGTGGTACCCGTTTTGAGTCCCGTTGTGCCTTCATAAAAACGGACGAGCTTATTTGTGTTGACAAGCTCAGTTTTTCCGTCACGAAGGGAATCCATCCATATCGTCGTGTAATTCATTATCAATTCGTGCTTCAAAAGCTCCCGTGCCATTATTGCGATATCGGAAGCGGTGGTGAGGTGGTCGGCGGTCGTGTCGTCAAGTCCCGTGCAGTTTTCAAAATGCGTGTTCGTCATTCCAAGCTCCGAGGCACGTTGATTCATCAGCTTTACGAATGCTTCATCGCTCCCTGCAAGATATTCACCCAGTGCGGTACAGGCATCGTTGGCACTGTAAACGGCGGTTGCCTTCAAAAGCTCATCCACCGTCATTTGTTCGCCCTCTTTAAGCCAAATTTGAGAGCCGCCCTTTGATGCCGCAATGCCCGAGGCGGTAACGGTGTCCGTGAGGGATATTTTACCCTCATCAATCGCTTCGACGACAAGCAGCAATGGCATAATTTTTGTTACCGAGGCAGGATAGAGCCGTTCGTTTTCATTGTATTTCATCAAGACCTTTCCGCTTGAAGCATCCATGAGAACGGCAGATTTCGCCTTGATTTCTATAGGCGGTTCTCCGTCGGCAAAGCAAGGAATACAGCCGAGAAGCAGTACGGAAACAGACGCCAGTACGCCGAGCACCGTTTTTATCGCTTTATTCATTATAAATCCCCCTTTGCCAAAATATATGTGCCGTGCGGCATTGATTATCACAATTTTTTCTGCTATAATGTTTTCAAACTCAGCAATATGAAACGAGGCTATTTATGAAAGCGGCATTTTATACTTTGGGCTGTAAGGTCAATCAATATGAATCTCAGGCAATGGCACAGAGGCTTGAAGCTCACGGCGTTACGATAGTTGACCACACACAGCAGGCGGATATATACGTCATAAACTCCTGCACCGTAACTGCGGAAAGTGACAGAAAAACAAGACAGGCGGTGCGTCGATTCAAAAAACTGCATCCCGACAGCATCGTTGCTTTGACGGGCTGTATGCCGCAGGCTTCACCCGAGGCGGGAGAGAGACTCGGCGAGGCTGATATAGTCATAGGCAACAAGAGCAACGCTTTACTGTATGAATACATATTGCAGTATATAAACGGAAGCGGGCGTATTGTTGCAATTTCTCAGCATACGGCGGGAGAGCACTTTTGCGGAGATACCGTAAGCGAATTTCGCGAGAGAACGAGAGCAATAGTCAAAATCGAGGACGGCTGCAACCGTTTTTGCTCTTACTGCATAATTCCTTATGCGAGAGGCAGAGTGCGTTCAAAGCCGATATCGGAGCTTAAAGCGGAAATCGAAGCACTTGCGAAAAACGGATTTTGTGAAATTGTGCTTGTGGGAATAAATCTTTCTGCATACGGAACGGACACGGGCGGAAGCATTGTTGATGCCGTTCGTATCGCCGCGGAAACAGACGGAGTAAAGCGGGTTCGTCTCGGCTCCCTTGAGCCTGACCACATCACTCGGGAGGTCATTGACGGTCTTGCACAAATAAAGGAATTTTGTCCGCAATTCCATATTTCACTTCAAAGCGGGTGCGATAACACTCTCAAACGCATGAACAGACATTATGACACAGAGGAATATTACGACCTTTGCAAAAAGCTCAGAACGGTTTTCCCCGATGCGACCCTTACAACGGATGTCATGGTAGGCTTCCCCGGCGAAACGGAACGGGACTTTGAAAGCTCCCTTGAATTTGTGAAAAAGGTTGCATTTGAAAAGGTACACGTTTTCCCGTATTCACGCCGCCCCGGTACGCCCGCCGACAGAATGCCCGAGCAGGTGGAGCAAAAAGAAAAAGAACGCAGAGCCGCAATAATGATAAAAGAAACAAACGAAATTAGACATCGCTTTTTTGAATCGCTTGTCGGAAAAACGGTTGAGGTCCTTGCCGAGGAGCACCACGACGGCTTTATTCGCGGATATACGGCAAATTATATTCCCGTCAAAATCCAAAATGCAGATAATGCCGTTGCCGCTCTTGTGAAAGTGAAAATAACCGCAGTCTCCCCCGACGGCGAATACTGCGAGGGAACAGCGGTGTGATGCATCCGTCATATTGCACAAAATGTTGTACAGATTTTCTTGAATAGTATCTAAAAAACAAAAAGGTATTGATTATTTTAATATGTTAATGTATAATAAATCCGCAAAAGTCCGAGTGAATATCGGACAGAAATACGGGAGATGATGAAATGTTGAAAAAGATTACGGCTATTCTTTTGTGCATGGTATTTGCCGTGCAGTTCTGCACTGTCGGTTCATTTGCAGAGGAGAATACGGTTAAGAATTACACCATTGAGAATCCTTATGCAGATGTTGACTGGGATTCGTGGAAAGCGTACAAAACTCAGCTTCACAGTCACACCAACGCAAGTGATGCTTATCCGACCATTCATGAGTATGTTCAGGAGCACTACGATTTAGATTACGATATTGTTGCTCTCACCGACCACGGTACGATAAATTGGGGCTGGAACAAGGTTCCCGAAACCGTGCCTCTTATGCGTCTTATCAAATATGAAAGAACGCATATGGACGATATAATCCCTCTCACGGACGAGGAATACAATTCCTATATAAACGGCACTGCCGCTTCAACGAGACGAACCCACCGAAACGGAATGCTTGACGTTCCTCTCGGCATCGAGCTTAACATGGCAACCCCGATAAGTGACTGCCACCTGACGGGCTATTTTGCCGATTACGGTCAGGGCTATGCGGGTGTTTACGGCGATTATGAAACACCGGCAAGAGAGGTCAAAAAGCGTGGCGGTATCACTATGCTTTCCCACGTCGGCGAATTTCTTTATCCCATCGGCTTTGAGGATACCGCAGACCATGTGGGTCAGCTCAACGATGAATACTACGCAAACAAATTTGCGAGAATTTTCATGGAAAACCCCGGCTCCTGTGTAGGCATGGGTGTCAACAGTGCTGATGACCAATTCACACGCTGTGACCGCATTCTCTACGATCAGATTCTCCAAAAGACCATTCCCAACGGCGTTCTTCCCTGGGCTTTCTGCTTTGCGGATTCACACAAAATCGAAGTCATGGATATCTCTTACACGATGATGTACATGAAGGATTTGAGCATTGACGAATTCAGACGTTGCATGGAAAAGGGCGAATTTTTCTCCGTTTCCCGCTATTCAAACGGCGTTGAGCTTAACGGCATGAAGGAATGGCCCGAATTTGATGTCAACAAGGTTGATACCTATCTTAAAAACCCCATGCCCATGATAACAAGGGTTACGGTCGATCAGGAAAACGACACAATTTCCGTTGAGGGTACGAATTTTGATCGCATCACATGGGTTTCCGATACCAATGTTATTAAGCGTGAAGAAAATATCAAGGACGGCAAGGCAACTCTTGACCTGCACGCTTCCGACCTGCTCAACGAGCCGAATCTCTATGTAAGATTTTATGTTACGGGCAGCGACGGTATTTGCTACTCTCAGCCGTTCGTTCTCAATGTTGAGGGCGAGGCTTTTGAAAGCGTTGAAGTTCCCGAAACACACGATATTTCAACATTCCTGCGCAGCTTTGTTACCGTTGTTGACGTTATCTTCTTCAAATTCAATCCCATTATCTGGGCGTTCAAGTATTTTGCTCTCGGTTATGACCCCATTGCTCAGATATTCGGCAAATAATTGAATAAAAATTCATCGGGCGATACTCGGCTTTGCAATCGGGTATCGCCTTTTTTCGTAAAAATGCGACGGTGACCAAATACGATTTCGTACAGATTCATAATTTTAAGCCGATAGTCACCTCGATTATCGGCTTTTCCCTTTTAAATAATTGACAAGCCGCCGCAGGTGTGTTATAATACTGAAAAATAATGCTTTTGGAGGCAATTGAAATGAAACACATAAATACAATCAATACCCGCAATCTTTGCGAGAGTGCTAAAAACGGCGGTTGCGGCGAGTGCCAGACCTCTTGCCAGTCAGCCTGCAAGACCAGCTGCGGTATTGCAAATCAGGCTTGCGAAAACAAAGAGAGCAAGGAAAGCAAATAATTAAGCTGTGATGCCGTCCGTTCGGGCGGCATTTTTAGTACGGGAGATTTTTATGATACACCAATACAAATTGCTCGGATACAATATTGTACTCGATATTGCCTCAGGCTCGGTTCACGCCGTAGATGAGCTTGCATACGACATTATTTCTCTCTTTGAAGAAAAGAACGCTCGGGAAATTGTTTGTGCTCTTTCGGGAAAATACGAGGGCGTAACGGACGAAGAAATTGAGGAATGTATTTCCCAAATCGAGCTTCTCAAGGAGCAGGGGAGTCTGTTTGCACCCGATACCTTTGAGCCTATGGCGGGAACGCTCAAGGCAAAGACCTCGGGAGTTGTCAAGGCTCTTTGCTTGCACATTGCCCATACCTGCAACCTCAACTGCTCCTATTGCTTTGCCAGCCAAGGAAAATACCACGGCGAAAGAGCACTCATGAGCTTTGAGGTCGGCAAGCGTGCCCTTGATTTTCTTGTTGAAAATTCGGGCTCACGCCGCAATCTTGAGGTTGACTTTTTCGGCGGTGAGCCGCTGATGAATTTTGATACCGTAAAACGCCTTGTCGAATACGCAAGAAGCATCGAAAAAGAGAAGGGAAAGAATTTCAGATTCACCCTTACCACCAACGGTGTGCTTGTTGATGATGATGTTATCGAATTTGCCAATAAGGAAATGAGCAACGTTGTTCTCAGTCTCGACGGCAGGCGTGAGGTTCACGACAGATACCGTGTTGATTACGCAGGCAACGGCAGTTGGGATAAAATCGTGCCGAAATTTCAACGCTTCGTAGAAGCAAGGGGCGGTAAAAATTATTATATGAGAGGAACGTTTACCCACGCAAACCCCGATTTCCTTGAAGATATAAAAACCATGCTTGACCTCGGGTTTTCGGAGCTGAGCATGGAACCGGTCGTTGCCGCCGCCGATGACCCCTCCGCTCTTACGCAGGAGGATAAGCCCGTTGTCATGCACCAGTACGAGGAGCTTGCACGCCTCATGCTCGAACGGGACAAGGCGGGAAAGCCGTTCACGTTTTATCATTACATGATAGACTTAAAAGGCGGTCCGTGCATATATAAGCGTATTTCCGGTTGCGGCTCGGGAACGGAATATATGGCGGTAACTCCGTGGGGAGACCTCTATCCGTGCCACCAATTCGTCGGCGATGAGAAATTCAAGCTCGGCGACATTTGGAACGGCGTTGAGAATAAAGAGATACAGGACGAATTTGCCTCCTGCAATGTTTACGCAAGAGAGGAATGCCGTGACTGCTGGGCAAAGCTCTACTGCTCGGGCGGCTGTGCCGCCAACGCCTATCATTCGACCGGCTCGGTTAAAGGCGTGTATAAATACGGTTGTGAGCTTTTCCGCAAGCGTATGGAATGTGCAATCGCCGTTGCCGTTGCGAGAGAAATCGGAGAAAACGAATGAATACGCCCATATGCGATTTTGTAAAAAAATATGCCGAAGCCGAGCCCGTGAGAATGCATATGCCGGGGCACAAGGGAAATCCCTTTATCGGTGCGGAGACTCTCGATATAACCGAATTTGACGGTGCGGATGAGCTTTTTTGTCCGAACGGAATCATAGCCGAAAGCGAAGCAAACGCCTCAAAAATATTCGGTTCAAGAACATTTTATTCGGCGGGCGGTTCGACCCTGTGTATTCAGGCAATGCTCCGCCTTATTGCGTTGAATGCAAAAAAAGGCAGAAAACCGCTTGTACTTGCGGGACGGAATGCACACAAGGCTTTTATCAACGCCTGTGCCTTGCTTGATATTGACATAGAGTGGCTTTATCCTCAAAAAAATGCCTCCTATCTTTCATGCAATATAACGGCGGATTTTCTTGAAGAAAGGCTTGCTTCTCTTGCCGAGCTTCCCGATGCGGTCTATGTCACAAGCCCCGACTACATGGGTAATATCCTTGATATAAAAGCGATTTCGGATGTTTGCCGTAAGGCGGGAGTGACGCTTGCCGTTGATAACGCCCACGGAGCATATTTGAAATTCCTGCCCGAATCGTTCCATCCGATTGACCTCGGAGCGGATATCTGCTGTGATTCCGCCCACAAAACTCTCCCCGTTCTTACAGGCGGAGCCTATCTTCATATCTCGGATAACGCACCGTCTATTTTTGCTGAAAACGCAAAAAACTCGCTCGCTCTTTTCGGCTCGAGCAGTCCGTCATATTTGATTTTGCAGTCACTTGATGCTTTTAACGCCTTTGCGGACAGATTTTCCGACGCACTAAGGGCTTTTTTATTCACGGTCGAAGGACTGAAAAAGGATATAAAAAAGCACGGCTTTGTCCTTGCGGGCAACGAGCCGTTGAAGCTGACCGTCATGCCGAAAAGCTGTGGGATGACGGGTGATGAGCTTGCGGAGCTTTTGAGAGAAAATAATATCTTTTGCGAATTTCACGACCCGGATACCGTCGTACTGATGCTTTCTCCGCTTTCTCGGAATGAAGAAATCGAAAGAATGCGGCAGGTGCTTTTGAATATAGAAATCGGAACGGCGATCACGGTTTTTCCGCCACGTGTGCCGAAACCGAAAACAGCCCTCTCCCCGAGAGAAGCGATGCTTTCTCAAAGTGAAGAGGTGCCGATAAATAAGGCTCTCGGAAAAATCTGTGCCTGTGCCGCAATTTCCTGTCCCCCCGCAATCCCGATAGTCACCTGCGGAGAGATAATCGACGAAAACGTACTGTCCTCTCTCGAATATTACGGCACAAAGAAATGCAGTATACTGAAATGATTTAAGCCGATAACCGCAAAAGCACGGTCATCGGCTTCTTTTAATTTGTCATTTTTTCCTGCTTTACCTTGTGGTCGATTATATGGCGTGAAGCAAGCTCACGGTGGACGTCCTCCACGCTGATTCCCATTTCAACCATGAGAACCATGGCGTGATACGCAAGGTCGGCAAGCTCATATACAGTCTCTTTCTTGTCGTTCGCCTTACCCGCAATGATGACCTCGGTGCTTTCTTCACCGACTTTTTTGAGAATTTTATCAATTCCTTTTTCAAAAAGATATGTCGTGTAAGAGCCCTCGGGCTTTTCTTTTTTTCTGCCGACGAGCAAATCATATAAGCCCTGCAAGCTGAATTCGCTCAGCTCCTCGCTTTCCCAAACGGGCTTTGTGAAGCATGAGTCGCTGCCCGTATGGCAGGCGGGGCCGTCCTTTTCAACCGTAACAACAAGAGCATCGTTATCGCAGTCGGCTGTTATGCTGACAATGTGCTGATAATTTCCGCTTGTTTCGCCTTTGAGCCAAAGCTCCTGTCTTGAACGGCTCCAAAAGCAGGTTTTACCCGTTTTCATGGAGATTTCAAGGCTTTCCTTGTTCATGTATGCAAGTGTCAAAACCTTTTTTGTTATCGAATCGACGACTACTGCGGGAATAAGTCCCTTTTCGTCAAATCTAAGCTCATCCGTATTCAGCATATCATAACCTCACTGTAATATTATTATTTTTAAGCTCCGCTTTTAAGCTGGGAATGGCAACCTCGCCGAAGTGGAATATGGATGCGGCAAGTCCTGCATCAACATTCGGAATTTCGTTGAACAGCTCAACAAAATCATTTATGCACCCCGCACCGCCCGAAGCAATGACGGGAACATTTACGGCGTTGCAGACCGCTTTCAGCATGGGAATATCAAAGCCCTTTTTCACACCGTCCGTATCAATGGAATTGACGACAACCTCGCCTGCCCCCATGTCAACACAGCGTTTTATCCAGCTGATACCCTCCATGCCGGTGTCCTCTCTGCCGCCCTTTGCGAAAACATGAAATTCACCGTTCACTCGCTTAATGTCTGCGGAAATGACAACACATTGATTTCCGTACCGCTCAGCCGCCTGACGAATAAGCTCGGGATTTTTTATCGCACCGGAATTAACGCTTACCTTGTCCGCACCGCATTTGAGCACTCGGTCAAAATCGTCAAGTGTGTTTATTCCTCCGCCGACGGTCAGCGGAATGAAAATTCGGCTTGCCACCTCACGGAGAATGTCGGTAAAAAGCCGTCTGCCCTCAAAGGAAGCGGTGATATCATAAAACACAAGCTCATCGGCACCGTTGTCGGAATAGTATTCGGCAAGCTCAACGGGAGAGGAAACATCGGAAAGTCCCTCAAAATTAACGCCCTTGACCACTCTGCCGTTTTTTACGTCAAGGCACGGAATTATTCTTTTTGTTATCATTTCGCCACCTCAACAGCCTCGGTAAGATTGATTGCTCCCGTGTAATATGCCTTGCCGATTATTGCACCGTAAAGCTCCATTTTACGCAGAGCTTTTATATCCTCAATGCTTGAAACTCCGCCGGAAGCGGTGATATCGACCGAATATTTCTGCGACAGCTCACGGTAAAGCTCCAGGTTCGTGCCCTTCATTGCACCGTCACGGGAAATATCGGTGCAGATTATATTTTTAACGCCGAGCCCCTGCATTTTTTCAAAGAATGCATCGAGCGTTACATTGGATTCTTCAAGCCAGCCTTTGACGGCTATCCTTCCGTTTTTGACATCGGCTCCGACTGCGATTTTTTCTCCGTAAGTGCAAACTGCATCGTTGAGAAAAGCCTCATCACAAACCGCCGCCGTGCCGAGAATGACACGGGACACACCGGATTCAATGTATTTTTTGACGGTATCCATATTGCGTATTCCGCCGCCGATTTCAATAAAAAGCCCCGTCTGTTTTGCTACGCAGGCAACGATATCCATGTTCGGAGTCGTGCCGTATTTTGCTCCGTCAAGATCCACCATGTGTATGTGCGTTGCACCGAGGGATTTGAATTTTTCGGCAACCTCGCAGGGAGAATCGCCGTAAACCGTCACCTGCTCATAATCCCCCTTGAAAAGCCGTACCGCCTTTCGGTCGAGCAGGTCAATTGCGGGAAGTATTATCATGCCGTCACCCCCTGAGTGCTTTCGCAGAACGCCTTGAGTATTGCAAGTCCGACCTTTCCGCTTTTTTCGGGATGAAACTGACAGCCTTTTATGTTGCCGAGCTCAACGGCGGCAGTCAGCTCTTTGCCGTATTCCGCGGTTGCGATAACGCTTTCGTCACAGTTCGTCGCATAGTACGAATGAACAAAATAAACGCAGTCGTTTTCGTTGATATACTTGAAAAGTCGGCTGTTTCGCACAAAATGAAGCTCGTTCCAGCCGATATGCGGGATTTTAAGCTCCTCGGGAATATTTCCCTCCATGGGAACGACCGAGCCTTTGAGAAGCCCCAGTCCCTCATGCTCGCCGTATTCAAGGCTTTTTTCAAAAAGAAGCTGCATACCGAGACAGATACCCATTATCTCCTTGCCTGCCGCCGCCTGCTCCTTGATGATTTTATCCAAGCCGCTGTCCCTGAGCTTTTGTGCGGCATCGGCAAAAGCACCGACACCGGGCAAAATCAGCTTGTCCGCAGAGCGTATCAGCTCTTTATCCGAGGTAACAACCGCCTGAGCGCCTATGCTTTTGAGAGAGGAGCACAGCGAAAAGAGGTTTCCGACCCCGTAATCAATTACAGCTATCATCAAAGCAACCCCTTTGTGGACGGTATCTCGTCGGCAAAATCCTTGTCAATGCTTACGGCGGTACGCAGACTCCGAGCAACGGACTTGAAAGCACCCTCAATGATGTGATGCGAATTTCCGCCCGCAAGCTGACGAATATGAAGTGTCAAGCCCGCATCGCAGGCAAAGGCTCGCCAAAATTCCTCAACAAGCTCGGTATCAAAATCTCCGACCTTTTGCGTCGGAATGTCAAGGGCAAAGTAAAGACCGCCCCTGCCGGAAATATCAACGGCAGAGAGTATCAGAGCCTCATCCATGGGCAGGAGTGCATCGCCGTAACGCACTATTCCTTTTTTATCGCCGATAGCCTGAGCAAATGCCTTGCCGAGACTGATTCCGATATCCTCGGCGGTGTGGTGATAATCAACATATGTATCGCCGATGCACTTTACGGTCAAATCAAATCTGCCGTGGCGTGCAAAAAGAGTCAACATATGGTCGAGAAAGCCGCAACCCGTTGAAATATCGGATTTACCGCTTCCGTCAAGCTCAACGGAAAGCACGATATCGGTTTCGTTGGTCTTTCTTGCAATATTTCCCGTTCTCATAATCTTCAATCCTTTCGATTTATGAACGCTGTTCGATAATTTCTTTAGTCATATCAACAAAAGCCCTCATCTGCTCCGCCGTTCCTACGGTTATTCTGTTGTATTCGCGGATGCGTTCTTTTGTAAAGTGGCGAATGAGTATTCCTTTTTCTTTAAGAGACAAATACAGCTCCTCACCGCCGATTTTGTCCGTTTTTGCAAAGATGAAATTTGCACTTGAATCAAGCACGGTGAAGCCAAGCTCCCGAAGCTGCCGTGTCGTCCATGCACGGTTTTCTTTTATCGTTTCGCAGTTGCTCATGTAGTAGCCGTTATCCTCGAGTGCCGCAATTCCCGCCGCACAGGTAAGACGGTTCACGTTGTACGGATTGGTTGAGTATTTCACCGTGTTCAAATCGGAAATCAGCTTGCTGTTGCCGATTCCGAAGCCGAGCCTTGCTCCTGCCATGGAGCGTGATTTTGAAAAAGTACCCGTGACGAGCAGATTTTCGTATTTCTTTATGAGCGGTACTGCACTTTGACCGCCGAAATCTATGTACGCTTCATCAATTATAACAATGTTATCGGGGTTGCTTTTAACGATATCCTCGATTTTTTCGAGGGGGAGACAAAGACCTGTCGGAGCGTTCGGATTCGCAATAACAACGGTTTTGTTTATCGCCGTGTAATCGCACGGGTCAAGAGAAAAATCCTCTTTCAGGGGGATTTCTGTGTATGGGATATGGTTGAGCTGTGCAAAGACGGGATAAAATCCGTAGGTGATGTCCGCAAACGCAAGCGGACTTTTTTCATCGGCGAATGCCATGAAAGCAAAATTCAGTACCTCGTCCGAGCCGTTGGTCATTATTATTTCATCCTCGCAAACGCCGAAAACCTCCGCCGCCTTTTTTCTCAAAGCGACACATTCGGGGTCGGAATAGAGCTGTAGCCTGTTCGCTTCGTTTTTTACCGCAGCTGCCACCGCATCGGAGGGAGGAAAGGGGGATTCGTTCGTGTTCAGCTTGATATATTTCTTATCTTGTGGCTGTTCGCCCGGAGTGTAGGGCACAAGAGATGAATATTTTTCGGAAAAAAATCTGCTCATTATTTTTCAAAACGCACCGTTGCACTTTTGCCGTGTGCGTTCAAGCCCTCCTTGTTCGCAAAATATGAAACCTTGTCCGCCACCTTTTCGAGAGCCGAAGCGGAATAGTAAGTAAACTGCGATTTCTTTACAAAATCATCTACCGAAAGGGGAGAGGAAAATCTTGCCGTTCCGCTTGTCGGGAGGGTATGATTCGGTCCCGCAAAGTAATCTCCGAGAGCCTCGGGACAATGCTTGCCCATGAAAATGGAGCCTGCGTGCTTGATTTTATCGAGATAATCAAAGGGATTGTCAACGCATATTTCGAGATGCTCCGGTGCAATTTCGTTCGCAATGTCAATGGCAAGGAGAAGATTGTTTTCCGCAACGATTATCTTGCCGTTGTTGTCTATCGAAGCCCTTGCAATTTCCTCACGGGGAAGCAGGGGAAGCTGAATTTCAAGCTCGTCACTGACCGCCCGGGCAAATTCCTTGCTGTCCGTTACAAGCACGGCACTTGCCATTTTGTCGTGCTCCGCCTGAGAAAGAAGGTCTGCGGCAACAAATTTCGGGTTGCAGGTTGAATCCGCTACAACAAGAATTTCGCTCGGTCCCGCAATCATGTCGATTGAAACTACGCCGAAAACCTGTTTTTTCGCCTCGGCAACAAAGGCATTGCCCGGTCCGACGATTTTGTCCGTCTTGGGGATACTTTCCGTACCGTAGGCAAGCGCCGCAATCGCCTGTGCTCCGCCGACCTTGAAAATCCTGTCAACTCCGGCTATGGAAGCCGCCGCAAGAATTACGGGATTTACCTTACCGTCCTTTGTCGGGGGAGTGACCATGACGATTTCGGGACAGCCTGCAATTTTGGCGGGAATACTGTCCATCAAAACGGTTGACGGATAAGCCGCCGTGCCGCCGGGAACATAAAGTCCCACCTTTTCTATCGGCATGACCTTTTGACCGACAACAACGCCGTCCTTTTCATTGATAACAAAGCTCGTACGCACCTGCTTTTCATGGAAAGCACGGATGTTTTGTGCCGCTTCCTCCATTATTTCAAGGAACTCGGAATCAACAAGGCTGAGTGCTTCGTCGATTTCTTCTTTCGTTACCTCTAATGATTCAAGCTCCGCCTTGTCGAATTTTTTTGAATATTCAAACAGAGCCGCATCGCCGTTTTTTCTGACATTTGCTATGATTTCGGAAACCACGCCCTCAACATTCGCCGATATATTTTCTCTTGCGAAAATTTCGCTGTTTGCTACTTCACCGTAATTATATATTTTAATCATTCTTTATCTGCTCCTTAATGCTTGCGGAGAGCTTTTCTATCTGCTCTCTTTTGAAATTGTATGCCGATTTGTTTGCTATCAGCCTTGCACTTATCGGCAGAATTTTTGTTTTGACCTCGAGATTGTTTTCCTTGAGAGTAGTGCCCGTTTCAACGATATCAACTATTACGTCGGAAAGACCCAAAATCGGTGCTATTTCTATCGAGCCGTTGAGCTTGATAATGTCGATGTCCCTGCCTATTCCGTCATAGTAATCGGCAGCAATGTTCGTGAATTTTGTCGCTACCTTTAAGGTGTGAGTGCCGTCATCGTTAAAGTCCTTGGGTGCGGCAACCGCCATGTGACATTTGCCTATGTCGAGATCAAGAAGCTCGTAAACATTCGGTTCGTATTCAAGCAAAATATCCTTGCCCGCAACGCCTATGTCGGCGGCACCCCGTTCAACATAGATTGAAACGTCCGAGGGCTTCACCCAAAAATAGCGAACCTGTTTTTCTTCATTCTCGAAAATTAATTTTCTGTTGTTTTCTTTTATTGAGGGACACTCAAAGCCCGCCGCTTCAAACATTGCATAGACCTTTTCACCGAGCCGTCCTTTCGGAAGTGCCACGTTAAGCATTGCCGTTCCCCCTTAAATCAATGATTTCTCTGCATCTCGTTTTTTCGGATTCACCGCATTGTGCGATAACCGATTTACCCGATTTTATGATTTCATTCACCTTTGCCGCAACCGCCTTGCCGCACATCGTTTCGTCATAAATAAGCAATGTGTCAACGTCATAATCCGTTTTTTCCTGTTCGAGCTGCTCCAAAAGGTCAAGATAAAGTGCAAATCCGACAGCACCCGAGCTTCTGCCCATTTTCTTCATCATTTTATCGTACTGACCGCCCGCCAACACGCCGTCGCAGATTCCGTTTATGAAGCCCTTAAAGACGAATCCGCTGTAGTAATTTATGTTGTTGACAACAGAAAAATCAAAAAGAATATTGTCGGAAAGCTCAGAGCCGTCGAGCATTTCGGATATGGCCTCAAGCTCGTTCAAATCTTCCTTTTCGCATATTTGCGAAAGAGCGGCAAGAACTTGTTTTCTTTCACCGCTTGCGTTAATGAGCACTGTCAGCTTTTCGGATTTATCCTTGTCAATTCCGTATTCACCGCACAGCTTCAAAAGGTCGTGACAGTTTTTTTCTTCAATCAGCTTAATTGCTCTTTCGGCAAAGCTCGCCTCGGAGCAGATTGTGCCGAGAATTTTTTGCATTATTCCGAGATGTGAAACATTCAGCACAAAGCTCTCGGAGATGCTTGAAAGCGTTTTTGCCGCAAGAAGAATAACCTCGTAGATATCGTAAAAATTCAGCTTGCCTATGCATTCAAGCCCCGCCTGCATTATCTCCTTGTAACGGTGGGTGTTTTTTGAAATTCGATAAACGTTTTCGTTGTAGAAAACCTTTTTCTTTTCGTTGGGTGCATCGTCACTGCTTTTGATTATGGAAAGCGTAACGTCGGGCTTCAACGCCATGAGCTTGCCGTTCGTGTCATTGAATGTGATAACCCTGTCGCTTACAAGAAAATCCTTGTTGCGGACATAAAGCTCGTATTCCTCAAACTTGCTCATCTTAAACGGAGCGTAGCCGTAGCTTCTGTACAGCGATCTTAAATTGAATATCGCCTTTTCATCGCTCTTCAAAAGTTTTTCGTCAATCATTGCTCTGCTCCTCTCGGTTTCGTTCGATTATCATTTTATATCCGCCGTTGCCGTAGGTCATACATCTGCTGATTCGGCTTATCGTTGCCGTGCTGACACCGATTTCTTGGGATATTTTCGCATAGCTCATGCCCTTGTCAAGCAGCTTTGCAACCGAAAGGCGTTGCGACATCTCCAGGATTTCTTTTATCGTACATATATCTTCGAGAAAAGCATAGCATTCTTCTTTTGTTTGCACGGATATCAATGCCTCGCACAGCTCATCCGTCGATTTATCATGCCAATTGCACATATTGCCGCCTCACTTCATTGTTTTATCACTTTACTACGTTAACATAATAGCACAACAAAGTCTCGCTGTCAAGTCATTCATACATTTTTTTGATTTATATTTTGCCGCACTGCCTAATTCGTAATTGTTCAAATAAATTCGGTTCGACAAAATAAAATCCGCTCTCAATCGAGAACGGATTTGTCGGTTGCTGCTAAAAATAGAAATGAAATTCAGAGAATATGTAAGATATTATGCGTGCTTACGGGTCACAAGGCACACGCATTCCACATGATTCGTATGCGGGAACATATCGACGGGACAGATTTTTTTAACCTCGTAGCCCTTTTTGGTAATCAACTGCAGGTCACGGGCAAGCGTTTCGGGGTTGCAGGAGATATAGACAACCTTCTTCGGAGCGGATATTGCAAGCGACTCAATGAATTTTTTGCTGCTTCCCGAGCGGGGAGGGTCCATGAAAACAACATCGAATTTTTCGCCCGCAAGAGCAAGCTCCTGCATGAAATCTCCCGCATCGGCACAGTAAAATTTTGCGTTCTTCATTTCGTTGCGTTTGCAGTTAGAAATTGCATCCTTTACCGCATCGGGATTCAGCTCAACGCCGATAACATTGCCCGCCGTCTTTGCCGCCACAAGTCCTATTGTTCCTATTCCGCAATAAGCATCGAGAACGGTCGTATTTTTGTCAAGCCGTGCAAGCTCCATAGCCTTGCCGTAGAGCTTTTCCGTCTGAACAGGGTTAATTTGATAAAACGATTTCGGTGAAATCCTGAAAACACAGCCGCAAAGAGTATCTTCTATGTAGCCGTTGCCGTAAAGGACTTCTTCCCTGTCTCCGAGAACAAGATTTGTATTTTTCGGATTGACATTCAGAACGACCGTAGTTATTTCGGGGTGCCTTTCAAGCAGAGCGGAGGTAAATTTTTTCTTCATAGGAAAATACGCCGTTGCTCCGACCAAAACCACCATGACTTCACCACTCGTAAAGCCCCGTTTAACAAGCACGTGCCGTAAAAATCCCGTGCCGTTGTCCTCATCATAGGTGTGAATTTTGAATTTCGGGAGCATATTGCGAATGTCAACAATGATTTTATCGGCAATTGCATCCTCGGTCATGCAGGAATCAACCGAGACGATTCGGTGACTGCCCGACTGATAAACGCCGGAAATTATCTTTCCGCTTCTTGTTCTGCCGAATGCCGCCTGAACCTTGTTGCGGTAGTGATATGGATTTTCCATGCCGATTATCTTCTCGACCTTGCCGAATTTTTTAAGCAGTATTTCGCACCGAGCCTGTTTCCATTTGAGCTGGCGTTCATAGGTCATGTTTTGAAGCTGACAGCCGCCGCATTTTTTGGCAAGCGGGCAGGCATCGGGATTACTTTTGATGTTTGATGTCTGTGACATGGCAGATTTCCTTTATTTTACAAATTCAATGATTTTTTCTGCATCCTCATATCCCATGTGGTATAGCGTGTCGAGCTTTGTACGGTCACGGGAAAGAGTCTTGACTCCGCAGCAGTCGGACAGTGCAATGATGAGTACACGCCCCGCCTTTTCGTATTCACGCAAAAGCGAAACGGAAGAAAGATACTTTTCTCCCATGATATCGAGCTTTGCGGCGGCAGCGGGATAACTGCGGCGAAGCAGTCTTGCGGCGGCTTTGTTTCTTGTGTCGGACGGCTTTGCATCCAAGGGCTTTGTAAGAATTACAACCACCTTGTCACAGCCGTCATCAAAGGCTTTTTCAATGGGAACGGGGTCCGAAAGTCCGCCGTCAAAGTAGGGAATGCCGTCTATGAATACGGGATTGCAAACGAAGGGAAGGCAGGACGACGCCTTGAGCGGAGCATAATTGTCGGGCTTGTAATCACTGCGTTCAAAGTATTTCGGTTCACCCGTTAAAGCGTTCGTGGCAACGGTTTTTATTTCACCGCGATATTCCGAAAATGCGGCGTAATCAAGAGGGTCGATGCCGGTGCTGTCGGAAAGTGTGGAATATACATAATCGAGATTCAAAAATCTTCCCGTTTTCTTGAAGCAGCCCGTGCCCATGTAATCGTCGTGGAAAGAATATACGTTGAAGAAGCGGTAATTTCTTCCGCGTTGACCTGCGGTATAGGAAGCAATGTTTGCACCGCCGGCGGAAACTCCCAAGCAGTAGTCAAAAAAGATTTTTTCGTCAATGCAGCGGTCAAAAATGCCTGCACCGTAGATGTCACGCAGTCCGCCGCCGACGTCAATTACGCCCGTCATGTCAATTCTCCTCAAAAAGTGAAGTTGAGAGATATCTCTCTCCGCCGTCGGGAAGAAAAGCCACGATGCGTTTGCCCTTGTTTTCGGGACGGCTTGCAAGAACGCTTGCGGCATGAAGTGCGGCACCCGAGCTTATGCCGACAAGAACGCCCTGAGTTTTAACCGTGAGCCTTGCGGCATCGTATGCCTGCTGAGTGGTGACGGTGATAATTTCGTCATAGATGCTTTTATCGAGAATTTCGGGAATGAAATTTGCTCCGATTCCCTGTAAGCCGTGAGGACCCGCCTTGCCCTGAGAGAGCAGGGGAGAATCGGCAGGCTCGACGGCGACAATTTTGATTTTGGGATTTTTTTCTTTGAGGAAACGACCCGTACCCGTTATCGTACCGCCCGTTCCGACACCTGCAACGAAGATATCGACCGTTCCGTCGGTATCGTTCCAAATCTCGGGACCCGTTGTTTTGTAGTGGGCGTTGAAGTTGTCGGGATTGGAAAACTGAGAGGGGATAAAGCTGTCGGGGTTTTCCTTTGCTATTTCATTCGCTTTTTCAACCGAGCCTGCCACGCCCTTTTTACCGTCGGTGAGAACCAATTTTGCACCGTAGGCGGCAATGAGCTTTCTGCGTTCAACGCTCATTGTTTCGGGCATGACGATAACGGCTTTCATTCCGAGCTGAGCGGCGTAGGAGGCAATTCCTATGCCGGTATTACCGCTTGTCGGCTCAATGATAAGCGAGTTTTTTGTGATTTTTCCCGAACGAAGTGCAGAGTCAAGCATTTCCTTGCCGATTCTGTCCTTTGCACTGCCGGCGGGATTTAAGTATTCGAGCTTTGCAAGTATTTCGGCATCTGCATCAACAGCTTTTGCGTAGGCGGAGAAGCAGACAAGAGGAGTGTTGCCGATAAGCTCTGCGGCAGATGAATAAATTTTCATAAGAATATGCCTTCTTTCAATATGAATAAAAATATTATAGCACCTGTGCGATTTACGGTCAAGCATTTTCGTCAAGTTGAACAAAATACGGAGCTTAAAATTTACACCCAATTTAAAATATAAAACTTGAATTACTTTTAAAGGTAAGTATAATTAAAGAGAACGGTGAAGTTCAATCTTCAATGAAAAAGGAGAATACATATGGAAAAAATCAGAGTAGGAATCATCGGCTGCGGCGGCATTGCCAACGGAAAGCATCTCCCCGCACTTTCAACCGTAAAAGAGGTTGAGCTTGTAGCTTTCTGTGATATAATTGAGGAAAGAGCTGTTGAAGCGGCTGAAAAATACGGCACTCCCGATGCCAAGGTTTATACCGATTACAAGGAGCTTTTAAAGGACGAGAGCATTGTGACCGTTCATGTATGTACTCCGAACCGTTCACACAGCTTCATCACGATTGATGCTCTTGAAGCGGGCAAGCACGTAATGTGCGAGAAGCCCATGGCTAAAACATATGCCGAAGCAAAGGCGATGTATGAGGCTTCCGTAAGAACCGGCAAGCTGCTCACCATCGGATATCAGTCACGCTGGAGAGGCGATTCCCTCTATCTCAAGGAATGCTGTGAAAACGGCGAGTTCGGCGAGATATACTACGCAAGAGCACTTGCTCTCAGAAGAAGAGCCGTTCCCACATGGGGCGTTTTCCTTAACGAAGAGGAGCAGGGCGGCGGTCCGCTTATTGATATCGGCACTCATGCACTTGACCTCACTCTTTGGATGATGGATAACTACAAGCCGAAAATGGTTGTAGGCACAAAATACAAGAAGCTCGGCGATCAGAAGAATACCGCAAACGCATGGGGCGACTGGGATCCCGAAAAGTATACCGTTGAGGATTCGGCGTTCGGTTTTGTCGTAATGGAAAACGGTGCAACGGTAAGCGTTGAGTCAAGCTGGGCACTCAACATTGCAGACCCCAAGGAGGCATCCACGCTTATAGCCGGCGTCAACGGCGGAGCGGATATGCTCGACGGACTGCGTATAAACTATGTCAAGAACGGCAGACAGGTTATCGAAACTCCCGATTTCAAGGCGGGCGGCGTTGCATTCTATGACGGTGCAAGCAGTAAGGCGGAGGATCTCGAATGCAGAGCCTTCTACGATTCGGTAATCAACGGTACTCCGCTGAGAACGAAGCCCGAGCAGGCGATGGTCGTAACTCAGATTCTCGAAGCTATCTATGAATCCGCACAGACAGGCAAGCCCGTATACATAAACAACGACTAAGGGGTAAATAAGATGAAAGTTGCCGTTCAGGTTTATTCTGTAAGAGAACATATAAGCGACAGCGAAACACTGCTCAAAGCACTTGAAGAAATCAAAAGAATCGGATATGACGGAGTGGAGTTCGCAGGATATTTCAATACCGATGCCGAAATAATAAAGGCGAAGCTCGACGAGCTCGGGCTGGTTTGTGTCGGTTCGCATAACGGATTGGATGATTTCAAGCCCGACAAGCTCGAAAAAACGCTTGAATTTCAAAATACTCTCGGCACCCGTTTTGCCGGTGTCGGCGGTGCTCCCCATTCGACAAAGGAGGAAGCGGAGACAACGGGCGAAATTCTCGGTACGGCGGAAAAATACGCCATGGAAAAGTACGGCATGAGAATTTATTACCACAACCACTGCGAGGAATTTAAGCCCATCGAAGACGGACTTTATCCCATCGACATTATCGGGGAGAGATGCTCCCTTGAAATCGACACCTATTGGAGCTTCCATGCGGGTGTTGACAACAGAAAGCTGTTATCCGAAAAGAAGGAGCGTATTGTTGCGGTTCATCTCAAGGACGGCATCAACGGCAAACCCGTTGCACTCGGCGAGGGAGAATGTGATATTCCCACAGTAATCGCCGCCGCAAAGGATATCGGTTTGGAATGGGTTATCGTTGAAAATGACGACCCCGTACCGACGGGCTTTGAGGATATTGCAAGGAGCCTCAAATATCTCAAATCCATTATTTGAAATACCAAGGAGGAACAAAATGAAGCTCGGAGTTTTTACAACACTTCTTTCAAATCTTTCACTTGAAGAATCCCTCAAATATTTTAAGTCTCTCGGCATAGAGATGATAGAAATAGGCTGTGGCGGATATCCCGGAAATTCCCACGCAGACCCCGATGTGCTTTTGAACGATGAGGCGAAGCTCGAGGAATTCAAGGCTGTCATAAAGAAGTACGATATGGAAATCAGCGCTCTTTCCTGCCACGGCAACCCCGTGCATCCGAACAAGGAAATTGCCGCCGAATTTGATAAGACCATAAGAAACACGATTTTGCTTGCCGAAAAGCTCGGCTTGCACCAAATCAACACGTTTTCGGGCTGCCCCGGTGACAGCGAGAACGCCAAATATCCCAACTGGGTGGTATGTCCGTGGCCCAACGATTTCAGCGAAATTCTCGAATGGCAATGGAACGAGGTGCTTATTCCGTATTGGAAAGACCTTGTCGCCTTTGCAAAGGCTCACGGAGTAAACAAGATTGCTCTTGAGTTGCATCCGGGCTTCTGTGTTTACAATACCGAGTCGCTTTTCAAGCTCCGAGAGGCGGTTGGACCCGAAATCGGTGCCAACTTTGACCCGAGCCATCTCATCTGGCAGGGTATGGATCCCGTTGCTTGCATACGCAAAATGGGCGATGCGATATTCCATTTTCATGCCAAGGATACCAAAATGGATAAGTACAACACGGCGGTGAACGGCGTGCTTGATACGAAACCCTACGGTGACGAAATCAACCGTTCGTGGATATTCCGCTCCGTGGGCTACGGAAACGATTATTCATATTGGAAGGATATCATCTCAAATCTCCGCATGGTCGGTTATGACTATGCAATAAGCATTGAGCACGAGGATTCCCTCATGAGCCAGAACGAGGGCCTTTCAAAGGCGGTTTCGTTCCTCAAGGATGTTCTTATTACAGAGTCATCGGGCGAAATGTGGTGGGTATGATATATATTGTATAATTAAAATTTTACACGAAACAACAGAGAGTGAGTGATTACCGCCATGATTAACAATAAATTCGGATTCGCTGTTATAGGATACGGCGGAATGGGCAGTTGGCACGCCGATAAAGTTAAAGGCGAAATGGGTGAATATGCTCAGCTTGTCGGCATTTACGATATAAATCCCGAGCGTGCAAGGGCTGCCGAAGAAAAAGGCATTCACGCCTTTTCGAGCCGTGAAGAGCTTTTGTCCGATGAACGCATCGACCTTGTAACCGTTGCAACTCCCAATGATGTCCACAAGGAAATAGCCATTGATGCAATGCACCACGGCAAAAATGTTATCAGCGAAAAGCCCGTTACCCTCAGCACGGCAGACCTTGAAGAGATGATAGCCTGTGCCGAGGAATGCGGAAAGCTGTTCACGGTTCATCAGAACCGCCGTTGGGACGAGGACTATCTCACTATGAAAAAGCTGTTTGACGAGGGTACTCTCGGCAAGGTGTTCAGGATAGAATCCCGTGTTCAAGGCTCGAGAGGTATTCCCGGAGATTGGCGAAATCAAAAGGAGCACGGCGGCGGAATGGTCCTCGATTGGGGCATTCATCTGCTTGATCAGGCACTCATGATGACCCTGCCGAGAAAGCTCAAAACCGTATATGCGGAGCTTACGAACGTAACAAACGAGAACTGTGATGACGGATTCAGAGCAACGCTGATTTTTGATGACGGACTGTCATTCTATGTTGAGGTAACGACAAGCAACTTCATTTCCCTGCCTCGCTGGTATATGCTCGGCGAAAACGGTACGAGCGTTCTGGAGGATTGGGATTGCAAGGGCAAAACGGTCATGGTCTCCGATTGGGAAAACCGCGATGCCGTGCCCATCGTTGCGGGTGCCGGTATAACGAAAACAATGGCACCGAGAACCGACGATACGATAAAAGAATATCCCCTTGACGTTCAAAAAGCGGATTGGGGCGAATACTATAAAAATGTATTCAAATATTTGAAAGGCGAGGATGCCGCCGTTGTAACACATGATGAACAACGCAGGCTCATCCGCCTTGTTGAGGCGATATTTGAATCGGGCGAGAACAATACGGTTGTTCAGTTTAACGATATTATTTGAAAGGCGAAAAAATGAAGAAATATTTCAGAAGGACTTGGGTAGAGGTGAGCCTCGATGCCCTGCGGCACAATTATCGGGAGATAGAAAAAAAGCTCTCCTCGGGCAGTGAAATAATGGCGGTCGTAAAAGCGGATGCCTACGGGCACGGAGTGGAAAATACGGTTAGAGAATTTTCCGAATGCGGCTGTCATTGGTTTGCGGTTTCAAATCTCGAAGAAGCGTTGCAGGTGCGAAGTGCAAATGCGGATTGTTCCATTCTCATTCTCGGCTATACTCCTGCTGAACACGCCGCCGCTCTTGCGGTGAATAATATTTCACAAGCAGTTTTCAATATCGAATATGCACACCGTCTTTCCGAAAAAGCAACGGAGAGCGGAGTGCAGGTGAGCATTCACATTAAAGCGGATACAGGCATGAGCAGGCTCGGCTTTGCTTTTCGCGACAGCGTGGCGGATGCCGAGTCAATAACGCAGATAGCTGAGGCTTGCCGCTTGTCGGGGCTTTATCCCGAGGGCATTTTTACGCATTTTGCCTGTGCCGACGAAAAGGACGGCGAGGTGTTCACACGCTTCCAATTTGAGCTGTTCACAACGCTTATCCGCAGTCTTGAATTTGAGGGGATAACCTTCCCGTTCCGCCATTGCTGTAATTCCGCCGCAACGATTCTGTATCCCGAAATGCATCTTGATTTGGTGCGTCCCGGTATAATCCTGTACGGTCTTATGCCGTCCGAATTCTTAAACGGCAAAATAAAGCTGATTCCCACAATGAAGATGAAAACCGTTGTTTCCATGACGAAAACCATTCCCGACGGTACGCCCGTCAGCTACGGCAGAATATATACCGGCAAGGGAGATACCGCTGTTGCAACGGTTCCCGTGGGATATGCCGACGGTTATCCGAGGGCACTTTCGGGCAAGGCTTTCATGAAGGTCAACGGTGTGACCGTGCCGGTTATAGGCAGGATATGCATGGATCAATGTATGCTCGATGTTTCGGGCGTTGACGGAGTGCGTGAGGGAATGAGCGTCACCGTTCTTGACGACGATTTTGCAAGTCCGCTGTCCGTTGATGCCGTTGCCGCCGCTACGGGAATGATAAATTATGAAATTCTCTGCGGGATAAACAAACGAGTGCCGAGGCTTTATATCCGTTCCGACGATATCGAAGCAATAGCGGATTATATGAAATGAAAAAACGGGGCTGCCGATGCAGTCCCGTTTTTAGTTATACATTTATATTATACATTGTCAAGGGAGTATGCGAAGAAGTCAACGGGGAACCAGCCTGCCGCAAATTCGGGGAGGCGGGTACGTTTTTCGGAATGCATCGAAGCGATGAATCTAATCGCTTCATGGTGTTCGAGCTCAACATCTGCGGGCTTTTCCGTCTTGGAAACGCTGACATTTTCTCCGTTTACGGTAACTTCAAGCCGTTCGTCACCGTTCATGCCGTGAATAAGCATTACGAGTGAGCCGCTTGCGAGCTTTGTTCGCTGAGCTTTGACGGCAAGGAATGCTTCAATAAATGCCGCATAATCGAGAATATTTATCATTTCCGAATGGCGTAATGAGGAGGAGTTATAGATTTTCGACATTGCCTCACAGTATTCTGTGTCATAGAGAGGGAATGATATCTCCGCCTTGTCCTTTCCCGAAACGCTCATTGCACAGATTATCAGGTCGAGAAGCTCGGTTTCGGGTGCGGTTCTTGCTTCCATGATTCCGGCACCGCAGTCAAGAACAAAATAGCCTGCAAATTTGTCGCCGTCAAAAGCCGCATAGGGCTTGCCTTTCCAGCTTTTGAGAATATCGAGCATATCCTCGGACGGGCGGACAAAATGGAACGGCTCGGTCTCATAAAGGGCCTTGATTCTTTTGAGCAGGTCAACATCGGCTTCCGTAAGCTCTTTTGCGGTAAGATGATTTTCGATTTCCTTGCCGAGAACGTGCTTGAGACTGCGTT
Organism: uncultured Clostridium sp.; assembly: GCA_964587915.1. Lineage (GTDB taxonomy): Bacteria > Bacillota > Clostridia > Oscillospirales > Acutalibacteraceae > CAG-177. Next base: position 43,178 of record CAZPMK010000004.1, on the reverse strand, counting down.
TGTTCACCGAAAAGCAAGCACTGATGCCTGCAGGCTCAAAGCCGAAATAGCCGTAACGCTGTCTGTCACCGCCGAGAACGGAATAAACCGTACCGTCCGCTTTCATAATATCAATGCAGTCATTGAGGCATTCTGACATATAGCCCTTGCATCTCGAATCTCTTGAGACTGCAACATTTCCTATACCGCCCACTTTCAGCTCCCTGCCTGCGGCAAAGGCTTGTGCGGGATAAAGTCCCACGGCGGCCTTGATTTTACCGTCCTGCGAAATGATATAATTGTTGTAGGCCGGATTGTATTTTTCTTTGTAGAGCTTCGGAAGAAGCGACAAAAAGTCACGATTCTCCTCGTCGTCACGGAAAAAAACATCGTCAAGCATTTCCATGAGCTGTTTTGTATCTTCTTTTTTTGCTCTGCCTTTGTAAAGTTCCATAGCTTTACACCTCCGAGGATTATTTCAAATTCTTAAAGTCATTATAATTGAGCACTCTGTAAGCTCCGCCCGCCTGTCTTGAACGGCTTTTTCTGCGAAGAATAAGCAACACAATCAAGGCGATAATTACAGCCGCAGCAAGGATTCTGAATATCCAAGAGGCGAAAAGTGCCCGCAGCTCGGTGCCGATAAAGGCGAGAAAACTGCGTTTTATTTGTGTGCGTGAAACGAGGTCAATTTCACAGATAACCTTACCTGCGTAAAGTACTCTGCCTTTACAGATAACCTGTCCCTCTTTGATGGGAGCATCCACCGTTGCGGGCAGAGTTTCGGGTATCGCCTCAATCAAAAGGCTGTCGGAATCCGTGCCCGTCGGCACAAGGCTGTATTTTGTTTCCGACGGAACGAGAGATACGTAGTCCGTTGAGGAAGCGTATCTGACGGGTACCTCCGTTACGATTTTTTCGGGGTCGCAAACGGCAACAAGACGAATATTTCTGAATGCCCATTCAAGCATTTTTTTGCAGTCGAGAAAGGCTCCGTTTTCTTCAACGCCGTCACGGTCAACATCCTCAAATATTGAACGCATGGCAACGGCTATGTAATTGTATCCGTCATTTGAAGCGGTGGTGACAACACAACGCCCCGCTTTGGAGGTGGTTCCCGTTTTTCCTCCCTTGACATATTTGCAGTAATAATCTTTATAAGCACTGTTGAGCATGAAATTCGTTGAATGAATCGTTCTCGATTTTTGCATATTCGTTTCGGGAAGGGTGTAGCTGTTTCTTGCCACTATCTCCGAGAATGCAGGAAATTCAAGAGCATATTTGAAGAATTTTGCGATATCCTCGGCGGAAACGTATTGGTCATCATCGTCAAGTCCGTGAGGATTCATGAAATGGCTGTTGTTACAGCCCAAGCGGCTTGCAAGCTCGTTCATCTTGTCAATGAAAGCCGCTCTGTCTCCGTTCGTCACGTAATTAGCAAGAGTGGTTGCCGCCTCATTTGCACTTTGAAGAAGCAGACAGCAGAGCATATCGTAAAGACTGAGCGTTTCACCGACCTTCAAACCTCCGAGAGAGCTGCCGGTGCCGTCAAGCTCATGCAGACTTTGCTCCGTAACGGTTACGGGAACGGTTAAATCCTTGCAATTTTCAAGAACAACACAGGCGGTTACGATTTTGGTAAGGCTTGCAGGTGCGGACTGCATGGTTTCGTTTTTGGCAAATATGACCTCGCCGTTATCCGCACTCATGAGAAGCAGGCATTCCGAATAAAGCCCAAGCTCCTCCATTTCGGTGTCGTAGGTTGCATTTCCCACCGTGAAAAACGAAAGCACCGCCGTGATGATGCAAAGAGTGATACAAAGAAATTTTTTCATAATAATATCCTGCTCATTCGATTTATTCTATAATAAACAAGTATATCATACAATGCGGCAAAAATAAACAGAAAAATGAATTTTTTATTTTGGTGTATCTTGCACCTTGATTTTTTTGGCGTATTGCGGTATTATTTAATGTAATCGTTCAACATACGAAAAAGGAGCATACTTATGGTTTATATAACAGGGGATATGCACGGCGATGCTGCTCGCTTCGAGTCCCCCGCCGTAAAGCGACTGAAAAAGGGAGATACGCTGATAGTTTGCGGCGATTTCGGCTTTGTTTGGGATAACAGCAAGGCAGAGCAGAAAATGCTGAAAAAGCTCGGCAACAAAAAATTTAACATTTGCTTTGTGGACGGAACACATGAAAACTTTGAGCTTCTCAATGCCTATCCCGTCACCGAATGGAACGGCGGTAAGGTTCACAACATCTGCGGAAACCTCTATCATCTGATGAGAGGTCAGATTTTCCGCATAGATAACATGACCTTCTTCACCATGGGCGGCGGCGAAAGTCCCGATATAGATATCCGCTTTGAAGAGAATGCGTGGTCAAAGGATGAATTTCCGAGCCGTGAGGAGCTGCTCGAGGGTGCGGAGAATATCGAGAAGCACAATTGTCGCGTAGATTATATAATCACCCATGAGCCTCCCGTTAAAATAAAGAGCTTTCTCATGCTCAAGGATTCCGAGACGGCAAGCGTTACGGGTCTTAATACCTATCTTGAGGAGCTTTCCGAATCCTGTCGCTTCAGGCGTTGGTTCTTCGGCTCCATGCACCTTGATAAATATATCTCCGGTTCTCATGTTGCGGTTTTTCAAAATGTCATTAACGCAATAACCGGAGAGGTTGCGAGATAGTTTTGAACGGTTTGTTAAAAATTCTTTTCGCCTCTTGACTTTACGGTCCGGAGGCGTTAATATTTAGGATATCGTTAATCGGTTAACTGTTAATCGGCTAACAATTTGTCGAAAGGAGAAAACATGGATAAGAATATATATCTCACGGCATCGCATGAAATGTGCAGAGTCAGTCTGTTGCACCGTTACAGGATATCCAATGCGGTTTCGCATTTGCATTTGTATCGGGGTCAGCCGCAGGTGCTTGAATATCTTATTGAACACGGCGGTTGCTCTCAAGTGGAGCTGTCGGAGGCTCTCGGCGTTTCCGGTGCAAGCATAGCAACAAGCATAAAGCGTTTGTGCAAGGCGGGCTTTGTTGAACGGCACGAGGACGAAAACGACCGCAGAATAAACCGAATTTTCGTCACCGAAAAGGGCAAAGAAATTTTTTTACAGGGTGATGCCGAGTGTAAAAAGGTTGACGCTCTTATGTTTAAGGGCTTTTCCGAGGAGGAAATCGCCACTCTTTTCTCGCTGCTTCAACGCATGGAGGATAATCTTTCCGTCGGAGGCTTGAGCAACAAGGATATAATTAAGGATATGATAAAGAAAGCAAAGGAGGACTTGAATGATGATTAAGACCATTGCATCAAAAACAAAGGGCTACCGTTTGGTATCCCTGATGTCACCGCTGATGATACTCATTGAAGTAATCATGGAGGTACAGCTCCCGTTCGTCATGTCGGAAATGGTCAACACCGGCATAGAGGGCGGAGCGGGAATGGAATACATTGTCCGTCAAGGCATTAAGATGATTTGCATGGCGATAATTTCCCTGATAGCGGGTTCGCTTGCGGCTCGCTTTGCCGCAAAAGCAGGTATGGGTGTCGGTGCAAACATAAGAGAGGCGGTATTCGAGAAAATACAGAGCTTTTCTTTTTCAAATATCGACCGATTCAGCACGGCGTCGCTTGTAACAAGAATGACAACAGATGTCAATACCATGCAGATGGCTTACACCATGGTGCTCAGAATAGTTGTCCGCTCACCGCTTATGTTCGTCATGTCATTCATCTATGCCCACAGGCTCAATGCATCGCTTTCAAGGGTATTTTTGATTGCGATACCGTTTTTGGTTGCCTTTTTGGGCATCATGGGAAGCGTAGCTTTGCCCCGCTTCAAGAAAATGATGAAGAAGGTTGACGGTCTCAACGCATCGGTTCAGGAAACGCTGATAGGAATAAGAGTCATCAAGGCGTTTGTAAGAGCGAAGCATGAAAAAGAAAAATTCAAAATTTCAAATGATGAATTAAAAGATGCCTCGATAGCGGCGGAAAAGGTGCTCATTCTTTCAAGCCCGATGATGATGCTCACCGTTTATGCGTGCATAATCGCAATTTTCTGGTTCGGCGGTCAGCAGGTAATAGGCGGCACAATGACGGCTCCCGACCTCACCGCTTTCATCACCTATGTTACGCAGATAATGTCGTCGCTGATGATGATATCCATGATATTCGTTATGGCGATAATGTCCCGTGCTTCAATGACGAGAGTTATCGAGGTGCTTGACGAAGAACCGGATATCAATGATGATGCGGCAAATTCGGCTCTCGAGGTTGAAAACGGAAGCATTGATTTTGACGGCGTTTCGTTCAAATATAAAGCGGACGGTAAAAAGAATGTGCTCGACAATATCGACCTGCACATTCGCTCGGGTGAAACGATAGGAGTTATCGGCGGTACAGGTTCGGCAAAAACAACGCTTGTCCAGCTCATACCGAGACTGTACGATGTCGCCGAGGGTGATATCCGTGTCGGAGGTCATTCCGTTAAAGAATATACTCTTGAAAAGCTCCGCAATGCCGTTGCCATGGTATTGCAGGTGAATGTCCTTTTCACGGGAACGATAGAAGAAAATCTGCGTTGGGGTAACGAGAATGCAACCCGTGAGCAGATAGAGCAGGCGTGCAAAACGGCACAGGCACATGACTTCATAACGGCTTTCCCCGACGGATACGATACTTATCTCGGACAGGGCGGCACTAACCTTTCGGGCGGTCAGAAGCAGAGAATTTGTATTGCAAGAGCCTTGCTCAAATCTCCCAAGGTACTCATTCTTGACGACAGCACAAGTGCCGTTGATACCGCTACCGATGCAAAAATACGAAGCGGCTTCAAGGAAAATCACGGCGATATAACTACAATAATCGTTGCTCAGCGAATTAGCTCGGTTGAGCACGCAGACAGAATCATAGTTCTCGATGACGGAAAAATCAACGCTGTCGGAACGCATGAGGAATTGCTCGGTACAAACGAAATATATACCGAGGTCTATAAATCTCAGCAGGAAGGGAGTGTGGCATAATGGCACCCGTAAGAAACAGAGGATTTCAAAAGCCGAAGAATACTGCGGCAACATTTAAAAGACTGCTCGGCTATCTCGGAAAATCGAAAAAGCTGCTCATATTGGTGTTCCTGCTTGTCATAGTCAGCTCCCTTGCGGGAATTACGGGCACATATTTCATTAAAAGCATAACTGATGATTATCTTCTTCCGCTGATCGGCAGTGAAATTACCCGTGGATTGCTTGCACCGCTTGCAAAAACGCTTGCCGTGCTTGCGGGAGTGTATGTTGCGGGTGCACTTGCCTCTTTCGGATATTCAAGAATAATGCTTCAGGTTTCGCAAAATACGCTGAATATCATAAGAACCGATTTGTTCAATCATATGCAGGATTTGCCCGTCAGCTTTTTTGATACGCACACCCACGGCGAGCTGATGAGCCGATACACAAACGATGTCGATACAATCAGAGAATGCATCAGTCAGAGCCTTGTACAGCTTGTTTCCTCCGTCGTAACGGTCGTTGCAACATTTATAGTTATGCTCACTCTCAGCCCTCTGCTTATGCTCGTTGTATTGCTCATGCTTGTATTTTCGTTCACGGCGATTAAAATACTCGGCGGCAAGAGTGCAAAATATTTCAGAGAACAGCAAAAATGTGTCGGTGACGTTAACGGCTACATTGAAGAATTTATTGAGGGACAAAAGGTTGTAAAGGTCTTCTGCCATGAGCAAAAGGCAAATTCCGATTTCAGACAGATAAACGGAAAGCTCCGCCATGCGGCAACGAATGCACACACCTTTGCAAGTATTCTCATGCCGATAATGGGTAATATATCCTACCTTTCCTATGCCGCCGTTGCGATGCTCGGCTCGGCGCTGATAATCGCATTGCCAAAGGAATCATTCTTTGCAATCACCGTCGGTACTCTGCTTTCGTTTTTGACTTACACAAAGCAGTTTTTCCAGCCGATAACGCAGATATCACAGCAGTTTAACAATATCATCATGGCACTTGCGGGTGCGGAAAGAATTTTTGAAATAATCGACTTGCCCGTTGAGGAGGATGACGGCTACGTTACCCTTGTAAATGCCAAGAAGAATCCCGACGGCAGCATGACTGAATGCAGCGAACGCACGGGCGTGTGGGCATGGAAGCATCCGCATACAGACGGCACGCTGACCTATACGGAATGGAAAGGAGATGTCCGCTTCCACAACGTTACGTTCAGCTATGACGGCAAAAAAACGGTTTTGAAGAATATTTCACTCTATGCAGAGCCGGGTCAGAAAATTGCCTTTGTCGGCTCAACGGGTGCGGGCAAGACTACGATAACCAATCTTGTAAACAGATTTTACGATGTTGCCGAGGGCAAGATAACCTATGACGGAATAAATATCAAGAAGATAGTCAAGTCGGATTTACGCCGTTCAATGGGAATGGTCTTGCAGGATACGCATCTTTTCACCGGTACCGTCAGAGATAACATTGCTTACGGCAGACTCGATGCAACGGATGAAGAAATCATTGCGGCGGCAAAGCTCGCAAACGCAGATTCGTTTATTACCCGCTTGCCCGACGGTTATGATACGGTGATTACGGGTGACGGTGCGAATCTTTCGCAGGGTCAAAGACAGCTCCTTGCCATAGCAAGAGCCGCCGTTGCAGACCCGCCCGTGCTGATTCTCGATGAGGCGACAAGCTCGATAGACACAAGAACCGAGAGACTTATAGAAAAGGGCATGGATAAGCTCATGGAGGGCAGAACGGTATTCGTCATAGCACACAGACTTTCCACCGTGCGAAATTCAAATGCTATTATGGTGCTTGAACACGGAGAGATAATTGAACGCGGCAACCATGAGGAGCTTATCGCCGAGCAGGGCAAATACTATCAGCTCTACACGGGACAGTTTGAATTGGATTAAGAGATAAAAAGAGAGCCTTCGGAGCGATTCCGAAGGCTCTTAAAATATGCGGTTGTTTACGCCTTTGCAAGCTCAATTGCCCAACCGAAGAAGAAATAAACTATCTTCATGAGCGAGTTGAGAAACGAGGGGGAGAAGGTGTCAAAGAAAAGATTTCCGCTCTTTTCGCCCACTAAATCCTGATAATAGATGAGATGTGTGTCATAATTCTCAATGTCATTTTCGTAAATATCGAACACTCTCATTGTTCTGCCGCAATCGGCACCGTAGGCACGGAAGCCCGTACCGCCGTTGTAGCCCATGGTTATGCCGTCATCGGTCGTGCCGACAAAATTGTTCACATGGTCATGAGCAAAGAACGCACCCATGATATCGCCGTTTTCAACCCAAGCCTGATACTGACCTGTCTGCACGTCGAAATTTTCGGAGCAGGGAGCTTCGCCGAGCTGACCGCTTGCCATGTTCTCATTGATAACATACCAGTTGCCGTCTCTGCTCGAATAAATCGCATTCTCATCATACCATTTGCATTCCGCAAGCAGAGAATAAATCTCTTTAGCGGGAACGTGCTGGAACAGCAGAGAGGGGAGCGGGTTTCCGCCGTTTTCCGCCTTGAGAGAAGCCGAAACGGAGTTGTACCATTCAAGCTGAGAAGCACGGATTCCCTCGTAACCGCCGTCCTTTTTGTTGTTGGTATCCATCATGTAAATATTGAACAAAGCGGATCTTCCGTTTGATGAATAAACGGGAACGTTGTAGGTGAACGGGTCGTTGCTTCCCTTGACGGCGGCACAGTTATCGTATGATGCATAGACTTCAAACATTTCTTCCTCACTCATGACGTCGGCACGGTCGTGGTCATGGTTGCCGAGAGTCACAAGGAAAGGAACGCCTCTGTCCTGCAAGGGCTTGATTATCCTGTCAATGGCGAGCTTGTAATCTTTTTTCGTGGCGTTCGGATACATATCGGAAAGCTGGTCTCCGACAAATACCACAAGGTCGGGATTCTCACGGTCGAGAGCCGCATTGATGAACGCCGCAGTTTCGCTTCTGCTGCCCATGCCGACATCCTGAGTGTCATTTATCATCAAGATTCTGAAGTGTCCGTCGGGATTGAATTTGAGAACATCGGAGCCGTCTGCAAATGCACAGACCGAGCAGGTGAAAACAATTACAAGTGTAAGCAGAACGCTGATCAATTTTTTCATTTAATTTTCTCCGAAAGATTATTTAATCTTTTCAATGACTTCACCGGAGGTCGGCTTTGTTTTGTCGATAAATTCCTGTACGGCATCGGCAGAGGGCATTGCCGCAGAGCAGCTGTGTGCCGAAACGAGCATTGAAGCGGAAGCCGTTGCAAATTCGAGAGCCTCGGGAACACTCTTGCCCTGAAGAAGTGAATAAATGAATGCCGAAGCGTAGCCGTCACCACCGCCGAAGCCCTTGAGCATCTTTACGGGGAAGGGCTTAACCTTGTAAGCAGAGCCGTCGTCGAGGTATGCAACCGAGCCTTCCTTGCCGTGCTTGATGATAACAATCTTGTTGCCGTAGCCGAACCAGCGAGCCGCAGATTCTTCATCATTGGCACAAACGCCCTCGAGAGCCTCGGTAAGGTCGAATTCCTCTCTTGAACCGAGAATTATATCACTGTTCTTTGCGGCGATTGAATAGTAGAGTGAAATTTCATCGTTGTTTTTCCAGGTGTAGCTTCTGTAGTCAATATCAAAAATTACAACAACGCCGTTTTTCTTTGCAAGGAAAAGCGTTTTGAGAGCCGCCTCTCTTGACGGGCTTGCACAAAGAGCGGTACCGGAAATGACGACTGCCTTTGCCTGCTTAATATAATCCTCGTCAACATCGTCAACGCAAACCTGAAGATCGGCTACGCCGTCACGGTACATAAGAATACTGCTCTGAGTGGGGCTGAGAATTTCGGTAAAGGTGAGACCGAGATTTTCGCCGTTCTCACAGCGGAAAACATGGGAAACATCAATGCCGTCAGCTTTGAAATAATTTTCAACATAGTCGCCGAACTGATCGTCGGAAACACGGGCAATGAAGCCGCACTTTGCACCGAGTCTTGCAAGACCGACTGCAATGTTTGCGGGAGAACCGCCGACATACTTGTTGAAATTACTGCTCTCGGAGAGAGGCTTGTTCATGTCGGTGGGGTTGAAGTCGATGGCTATTCTGCCAATGGGAATAACGTCGAGTGCCTTTGAATTGTCAAATTTAATGTAGCTCATGTATATCACCTTTCAATATGTTTTTATATTTTTCCTTTGCCGGCACAGCCGAAGATTTCAATGTGACGCATGGCATTTCTGTATGCGCCCTCAACCTCCGATGCCTGCAAGTCATAATATCCGCCGATTGATTTTTCATCATACGCATGACGAACACAGCTTTCTACGCTGTCAAAGGTTGCCGTGGCAATGTTGATTTTTCTTATTCCGAGACTTACGCACCGTCTGAAATCGTCGGGAAGAATGCCTGTGCCGCCGTGGAGAACAAGCGGAACGGGAACAAGACCCGCCGTCTTTTCAAGAATGTCAAAACGCAGCTTCGGAGCCTGCTTGTAGTTGCCGTGGGCATTGCCTATTGCGACCGCCAAGGCATCAACTTCCGTTTTGTTGTAGAATTCGAGAGCCTCGGCAGGTGAAGTGCAGTTTATTGCGATATCCTCGCTGCCGTCCTCGCTGCCGCCGACACAGCCGATTTCACCCTCACAGTCAGCACCGTATCGCTTTGCAAGCTCATTTACCGCCCGCGTTCTTGCGGCATTTTCTTCAAAAGGAAGATGAGAACCGTCAAACATAACGCTCGTAAAGCCAAGCTCGAGAGCCTGCGATATTTTTTCTTCGGTCTTGCCATGGTCAAAATGTACCGCAACGGGCATTTTACAATTCTTTGCCGCCGCAACCATAAGAGGACCTATCAATTCAAGAGGCGATTGCTTAAGGCGTACCTCGGCAATTTGGATTATTGCGGGACTTTCGGTTTCTTCAATCGCTTTTAAAACTCCGAGAACCATTTCCATGTTGGCAACGCTGAAGCTGCCGACGGCATAGCCCTCATTCGCCGCTTTTTTGAGAAGCGGGCTCATTTTTGTCAGAGGCATTTACAGACCCCTCTTTCCTGTAGTATATAACGGCACATATCGCACTTGTGAGAGGCAGGGTGAGCAGCATTCCCATACTGCCCGCAAGAGCCTGCAAGATTTCGGCGATAATAACCTCTTTGTTAATGACCTGCTCGATATTTGCGTTGTATGCAACCATGAGCAGTACGCAGGTCAGTGAACTGCCGATGTACGCAAGCACAAGCGTGTTTGCCATGGTACCCATCATATCTCTGCCTATCGTAAAGCCCGAAAGCATAAGCTCTTTTGGCTTTATCGAGGGCGATTTTTGTTTTAATTCGTAAAGTGACGATGATATGGACATCGAGACATCCATGACTGCTCCGACCGCTCCGACGATTATCATTGCGAAAATTATCGCCTTTAGATTTATCGGATTGTCGGGGTAAAGCTGGAGAAGATATATTGATTCATCTTCAAGCATACCTGTAAGATTGAGAAATTTATCCGTGATAAGAACGATGATACCGGCACACAAAACTCCGCTCATACAGCCTATGCAGGCACAGAGTGCTTTTTTATTGTAGCCGCTGATTATCGCAAGAGTCATTACCGTCATGTAAATGCAAACAATGACGGACCAAAAGTAGATGTTGTGACCGTTCAAAATTGCGGGAATCAAGACAAAAAATACCGACAGGCAGGTAAGTCCGAGCGACACTATCGTTTTTACACCCTGAGCCCTTGAAAAAATTATAACAAGCACGCAGAAAACAGCAAGAAGCCAAAGGAGAGGAGTTATCCGCACGAAGTCGCCGAAATAGTAGAGCCGTTCGCCGTTTTCGGTGTAGCTTTCGAGCAGAACCGTGTCGTTTTGTTTAACCTGACTCGGACTGAAAGCATAGGAACGGTCAATTTCCTGAATCACGTTGAGAGTCTTGCCCCGCAGGTCGGTATTCAGTGCTTTTGCCTTGAAGCTGACCGTGACGATTTCATTCTCTCCGCTGAAATTTTCCGTTTTAACGTCCGTGACACGAATTACCCTTGCCCGTATCGTTTCGCCCTCCATTTTTCCTTTGAAAATGGTACCGTCACCGACGATATATGAGTAGGCGGCAAGAATCAGCAAGGCGGAAACCGCAACCGTGACGATTTGAAGAATCAATTGCTTGTGCTTCATATGCTGCCGCCTCCCGAACCATAATATCGAATATATAGTTATACTACAAGCTATTATACCACATACCGCCGTAAATCTCAATGCTTTTTTCAACACTTTTGAGGATGGAATGAGCGTGGTAAAATCTTAAAAAGAAATTAACAACACCGCAGAAAGTGATATAATAATTTTAAAGAAAGATGAAACGGCAATTGATAGTGTGCATAGCATTGGTAAAATTGATATTGAAATATATAAGTGTGTAACAAATGACGTGACGGCTGATGTTAACGTCAGAGCAGGAGCAGGAACGAACTTCAACCGCATTTATTTTTCGCAATTCACAATAAACGCAAAATCACAGGTAAAGAAGCTCGACCCGTCATGCCCCGACCACTTTCCGAAAGGCGTTAAGCTCACCATTTCGCAGATTAAACAAGTCGGCGGGACGGCATGGGGCAAGTGCCCGAGCGGTTGGGTTTGTATGAATTATTTGAAAAAAGCATAAAAAACGCCGAGGAAAAACGACGGCGGCAGAAAGGGGTCAAAATGCTTCATTTTTTAATTTCGGCAGGACTGCTGTACGTTCTCATTCCGCTTGAACACATCCTCTCCCTTGTCGGCATAAGTCTCTGGGGATAACAACACAACAGCAAAGCTAACGGGAGCCGCACACGCAGCTCCCGATTTTTCATATGATGCCCTCGGAATTCAACTTGTAAATCATAAGCTCAACAAGATAGTCGGGGCAATTTCTGATTTCGGCATCCCAATTTTGAACGGTTCGGTAAGGAATACCGAAATAGTCGCTGAATTGCTTGAGAGACATTCCCGAAACAATGCGTAGTTCTTTTACCGTCATTAAAAATCCCCCCTGTTTTTAAACCATAGAAGCACCTTGGAAAATCCGAAGCAGACGAAAAATATTCCCAGAGCGAAGATGAAAGTTTTCATTTTAGTGTTGACAACAGCTGATTTTAGTTGTAGAATTGAGGTGCAGGGGGAAGCTTGCCTCTTCCCCCGCACCCGCCGCTTAGTCGATAAGTTTACTTATCATGATGAGCAGCGTTCCGACGATTAAGTCAATCAAGCCGTTAAGTAAAATCTCCGAGATTTTCAGCTTGGTTGACTTTTTCTTTTGGTCAGCCATTGTTTGACCTCCTTTCCTTAACCTGTGTCTATGTCATACACCCAATGGGTACAAAAGTCAAGCCTTTTTTGAAAAATTTTCATTATTTTTTATGGGAAACGGTAAAAAAGATGGGAGCCGCACACCGCAGCTCCCGATTTTTCATATGATGCCCTCGGAATTCAACTTGTAAATCATAAGCTCAACAAGATAGTCGGGGCAATTTCTGATTTCGGCATCCCAATTTTGAACGGTTCGGTAAGGAATACCGAAATAGTCGCTGAATTGCTTGAGAGACATTCCCGAAACAATGCGTAGTTCTTTTACCGTTTCTGACTTGCATTTGACTTGCATTTTTTATGTTTTTTAGCTATTTCAGCTTAATTTCACGGAATTTTTAAGCAAAATCACTTAATAACAAAAAGCCTCGAAACCGTTATTTATCAACGATTTCAAGGCATTTGATTTATGGCCCGCTCGAAGGGATTCGAACCCCCGTTCTTCAGAATCGGAATCTGCTGCGTTATCCAACTGCGCCACGAGCGGAAATATCGTGATTTACTATACATCATAATTGCAAAAAAGTCAAGCGAAAGAGAACGTAACAAGTCTCTTAAATGCCGTTAGTATCGGCTTAACTTTCGTCGAAAACATTGCATATAGTTTTGAAGATTATTTTTAATGGAATCGACTATGTCGGTGAAATCCAAGTAAAACTCGGATGAACTCTGCTTCGCAGATGAAATTAAATTCATCCTCTCTCCCGTCAACGGCGGATTTAGTTGAAAAAAGCACTTGCTTTCGCAAGTGCTTTTTTCTTGGCTGGGGAATAGGGATTCGAACCCCAACAAACAGAGTCAGAGTCTGTCGTGCTACCGTTACACTATTCCCCAATGTAACTCGATAATATGGGCTACGGGTATATATTATACACAATTAAATCAAAAAGTCAACACCCAAAACAAAAAAATTTTAAATTTTTCCGCCGTCGGGTGTAATCTGCCGAAAAATATTGTCATACACAGGCGAGTATGCTATAATATATTACATTATATAATCAATTCGGAGTGAGTGCATGAAAAGACTGCTGAAAAAAATACTCTCCCCAAGGGTACGCAGAGCCTTGTTGAACAGACTCAACCGCCTTTGGCGCGCGTTTTGCAAGCTCTTGCCGCTGAAAAACCGTGTGTTATTCTATACGATTCGTGCAAACGGCAAGCTGCTCGACAACAGCAAAGCCGTTTACGATGCCCTTGACTGCAAAAAGGCGGTTTTTGCACATATGCTCCCGCATCCCGAAAAAATCAAGCCGCTTGCGTATTATTATCTGCTTACAAGCAGGGTTATCGTGACGGATGACTATGTGCGATATCTGCGAGCGGTAAAGCTCAGACCCAAACAGCGGGTTATCCAGATTTGGCACGCCTGCGGTTCTTTCAAAAAATTCGGACTTGATGCACCGTCACGCCTGACAACTCAAGAGGAAATCGCAACGCATTCGCAGTATTCCGCCGTTGTTGTTACGGGAGAGAGCTGCCGCAAGCCCTTTGCGGGGGCGTTCGGAGTGAGCGAGGATATTTGTCTGCCGCTCGGCTTGCCGAGAACAGATGCCCTGCTGAAAAATGCCGATGCCATGCGTGGTGCCGTTCTTGAAAGACATCCCGAATTTTGCGGAAAAACCGTTTATCTGTATTGCCCGACCTTCCGAGAAGAAAACGGCAAGCAGACCGAATACGACCCGAAAATTGATTTTGAAAAGCTCAGTGCAACGCTCGGCGAGAACGAGATATTCGTCATTCGCCGTCATCCGCTGATGAATTATGAGCTGCTTTGCGGAAAATATGCGAATATATTTGACCTGTCGAATGAGTCTACCCTCGAGCTTACTGCGGCTTGTGACGTGCTGATTACCGATTATTCCTCGGTCATATACGATGCCTGCCTGCTGAATGTTCCGACGGTTTTCTATTGCCCCGACCGTGAGAAATATGAGAGAGGATTTTATCTTGATTTTCCCGACGGACTTCCCGGGGAATTGGTAACGGATTCACAATTCCTTTTGCAAGCGGTCAGACGGACAAAAAGCAATCCGCCCGTTGAACGGCTCGAGAGCTTCAGAAACGGGCAGATGGGAGCGTGTGACGGTCACGCCGCAGAGCGTGTTGCCGCACTCATTTCAAGTTGGCTGAAATAACGGCGTCGAATATTCTCTGTCGGCTGCCGCAATCAATATAATCAAAGTTGAAATCCCTGAATCGGCACAGCTCGGCTTTGTCGCTTCGGGGTTTTTCTGTTTCGTCGATAACCTCGGCAAAGGTGCGAACAAGCGGACCGGGTATGTAGCTTTCGTAATCAAAATAAAACGAACGCTCCTTTTCGTATTCCTCAAGGTCAAAAGCGAAGAAAATGCAAGGCTTCATCAAAAGCGAAAAATCCATGCAAACGGAGGAATAATCCGTTATCACACATTCACAGATTTGAGTAAGCATACCGATATCCTCGGTCGTCACATCCGTCGTACCGTCAATGTTGGCTCCGCTGTTGAGCTGAGGGTGGAGCTTGACGAGCAGAGAATAATCCGCACCGAGACGGCGTGAAAATTTATCGGAATCTATTTTTTCAAGCAGCTTGCCGTCGTATTCGGGGTCATCTCGAAAAGTGGGAGCATACAGAACGAGCTTTTTGCCGATACATTCGGGATGATTTTTGTCAAATGCGGCACGCAGAGATTCAACATTTTTATTTTCAAGAAGAATATCGGTTCTCGGAGAGCCGAGCGGGAGTACCTTTTCAAGAGGAACTCCGAATGCCTCGGCGTAAATCGGAGCAACGCTTTTTGAAGAACAAATCACATAGTCGAGTCTTGCGGAGCAACGCTTTTCACGCTCGCGGATATCGGGGGAAAGCGGAGCAGAAAGACCGAATTTTTTGAAAGCACCCTCGGCGTGCCAGAGCTGAGTTATTACGGCTTTATCGGAAAAATTGAGCATTGACATCGGCATAAAATTATCGTTGAGAAAAATAAATTTCGCCGTTGCAAGATTTTTCGCTCCGACAGTAAAAAATCTGATTGCCCGCAAAAGGGAATGTATCGGCTTTGCACGGTTGAAACGTAAATCACTTCCGTTGACGCAAACAAGCTCAAAGCCGCCTTTGCTCTCAATAAAGCGTTTCATTTCGCTCAGCGAATCGTGTTCTCCGCCGTTGTGGGGAGCAACAAAGCAAACCCGCCTTTCCTTAACGGGGAGCAGGCGGGAAATTTTAAAGAAAAACGAATACAGAAAATAAAAGAGCTTTTTCAAATTTATCACCGGTATTGTTATTTTTTCAGCTTCAGGAACAGGATACCGACATACTTTAATGCAACGTCGGGGAGAAAAGCAAATTTTTCTTTGAGCAGAACCGTTACCCGCAAAAGTCTCGGGTCAAGCTCTTTTTTGCCTCGAAAATGCAATTTGATTTTGCCTTTGGAAACGGCTGACACTGACTTGAAATTTTCAAATTCGGAAAATTCGCCGCCTGTATTTTTAGCACCGATGACCTCGAAAAGCGGCATTGATTGAGCATAGAGGGAACGGAGAAATTCCTGCTCGGGAGCTTTAACAATAATGCTGACCGTCGGATTTTCGGCGGCAGATTTTCTGCTCGGAAGAGGAGTGCCAAGCTCACGGTTGCTGTCCTCGAGCCTTTTTAGAGTGGAATCGGTCATCTCGGTTTTAATTTTTTTGCATTTGGAGCAAATGAAAGCGAGCGATTCATCATCGGCACCCCAAAGAAGCCGATAAAATTCGTTTTGCAGAGTGTGATAAGTCTTATAAAGAATCTCCTGCAAATAATCCACACGGCGTTCATCGTTTTCGAGTGCGACCCGTGCGGCATCGTAAACCAATTGCAAAGAGGTGCAAAAATCAGTCAAAAGTGACAGATTGATTGTTTGCGTGACGGATTTTCCCTCATCGGGAGCACGGCGGCGATATTTTTGCGTGGCGGTATATACGCCGGTTATTTTCGGCTTGACCGCACAGCAAAAGGAGATGAAAAACGCACCGTCCTCACTGTAGCGTGTTGCGGGGAATTTTATTCCGGAGCTTTTGAGCAGCTCCGTGCGGAAGCATTTATTGCCGATAAGAAAATTCCAAAGCAAGCGTTTATCAAACGGGTCAATTGACTTTTCCCTTGCAAGCGACTCCGCATTCGGATTGTATTCCGTACCGCCGAAGCCGAAACGGGCAAGACGGCAAATCGCCACATCGCTGTTTGTGCTTTCAAGGGCGTTATACATTTCTTCAAGTGCGTTCGCTTCAAGAAGATCGTCCGCATCGAGAAAAGAGGTGTATTTACCCTCGGCAAGCTCAATTCCGCAGTTGCGTGCTGAGGAAACGCCGCCGTTTTCCTTGTGCAGAACCTTGATGCAGGAATGCTTCTCGGCATATGAATCGGCAACTCTGCCCGTTGAATCCGTCGAGCCGTCATCAACGAGTATTATTTGAATGTCCTTGAGAGTCTGTGAAAGCAGGCATTCGACCGTTTCGGGCAACAGCTTTTCGCAATTGTATGCGGGAACGATAACCGAAAGCTTCATGCTCATCATCCTTACTTCATCCATTTGAGAACCGTTTTGCCGAAATGACGGCTGATATCCTGTGAAAAGGCGGCGTGAATGTCGGGAATCGAATGGATTTCAACAACACTGCCTATGATATTTTCGAGATATGCGGGGATTTTCGGATTGTCGCGGAGAATTTGCATCGTGCGTTCAAAATCCGCCGCTCCGCTTCTGCTTGAACCGAAGAGCACAAGTCCTTTTTCAAGAACCATTCGGGTATTTATTCCAATGAAGCTCTCGCTGACACCCATTAAGCCGATGCTGCCCTCGGGATTTATCATATCGATTATTTGAGATATGGCGAATCTCGATGCTTCACCGCCGACACACTCAAATCCGTGGTCGATTTTAAGTCCCTCCGGGATGTGGTCAACATGATATACGCCGTCCGCAAAGGCAAAATAATTCAGCTTTTCGTAAACCGTGCCGAAAATATAGAGCTTCATATTCGGATAAAGAGCCTTCAAAATCAGGGCGGTAATGTAGCCTACGTTTCCGTCACCCCATACGCCTATGGAATTTTTGCGTGAATGGGAGAACCTTTCAAAACGGCTCACCGCATGAACGGCAACGCTGATAAGTTCGGTAAAGGATGCTATTCTCAAATCGAGACCGTCGGGCACCTTAACAAGGCGGTCATACGGCATATCAATGTAATCACGCAGAAAGCCGTCGTAGCCGCTTGAACAAAAGTGGCTTGTGGTCAGATAATTTTCGGCGATAATGTCATCCTGCTCGGTGGGGATATTCGGCACGGGAACAACCAAATCGCCCTTGTTGAAATGCCCCGTCGGGTCAAACATAACTCTTGCAACGCATTCGTGGATAAGTGCCATGGGCAGCTTTGCTTTGAGTGCCTCACGGCTCCTGTTGCCGAGATAATATCGCTGATCCGCCTTGCATATGGAAAGATATTCGGGGCGGAGAAGTACATTGTTTTTCAAATCCGGCTCTGTGCAGGCAATGTCAATCATTCCCGGAGCAACGAGCCTGTAAACAGCGTTAATCATCGCAGTCCTTGCCTTTCAAAAGCGTTTTTGCAACCTTGAGGTCATACGGATAGGTTATTTTGATGTTGAAAATTTCGCCGTCTACCATGCGGACGGGCTTATTTTTTATGGAGAATATTTTGCAGGCATCGGTGAGGATAGCCTTTTCATTTTCGGTGAGGCTTGAAAGAACACGCTCCAGCTCCTTGAGCTTGAAGGATTGCGGAGTCTGCCCCTGATACATTTTCTTCCTCTCGGGAATGGAGCTTATCGTGTTTCCGTCCTCGCTTTCAACTATCGTATCCGTTGCGGGAATGACGGTATCGCAGGCACCGTACTTCTCGGCGGCATCGACGTTTTCGCAAATTATTCTGTGGGTAAGGAACGGGCGAACCGCATCGTGCGTTACGATTATCGTGTTTTCGTCCGTTTCGCAGTTTTCTTCAATATAGGCTATTGCGTTTTCGAGAGTACCGTTTCTTGTTGCACCGCCGGCAATAACGGTTATTTTTTTGCCCTCGGGCAGATGCTTTGTTATGAGGTCTCTTGTGTGAGCAACCCACGCCTTGGGACACAAAACGACGATTTCATCAATTCTGTCGTTGACGAAAAATTTTTCAACGGTGTGTATTATTACGGGCTTTGTGCCAAGCTCAAGATATTGCTTCGGAGTATCCGAGTTACCCATGCGGCTTCCTACGCCGCCTGCAAATATAGCTGCAATTACCATTTCGGTCACCCTTTCTTATCTGCTTTTTACCATATCATTATATTTTGCACAAATTTCTTCGGCATCACCGCTTGCGATGATTTTGCCGTGATCGAGAATTATCGCCTTGTTGCAGATGTTAAGCACCTGATCAACGCTGTGCGAAACAAAAAGAACGGTTATGCCCTTGTCGAACATGGAACGGATTTTCGCTTCACTCTTTTTTCTGAATTTGGCATCGCCTACGGAAAGAACCTCGTCGAGAATCAATATTTCGGGTTCAACCGCCGTTGCGATTGCAAAGCCGAGTCTTGCTCTCATTCCCGAGGAATAGTTTTTGACGGGAACCTCGATAAAGTCGCCGAGCTCCGAAAATTCCACGATTTCATTGTATTTGCTTTCGATGAATTTTCTCGAATAGCCCATGGTGGCACCGTAGAGGAATATGTTTTCCTTGCCCGAATAGTTCATGTCGAAGCCTGCACCAAGCTCAAGCATGGGAGCGATAACGCCGTTTACCTTGACCGTTCCCTCAGTGGGCTTGAGCACGCCGGCAATTACCTTGAGGAGTGTTGATTTTCCTGCTCCGTTAAAGCCGAGAATGCCTACACGGTCACCCTTTTCAACGGTAAAGGAAATATCACGCAACGCCCAAAATTCGGTGAAATGGAGCTTGTGAGTGACAAGCTTTATGAAATATTCTTTGAGATTGTCTATTTTCTCTTTGTTGAGATTGAACATCATGCTCATATTCTCAACTGCGATTGCGGGTTTACCCATAGCTCTTTCCTTTCGTCAAATATGGAGAATGAATTTATCCTGCTTTTTATAGAAAACAAGAAGTCCGATCAGCAGCGTAGCCAACGAAAATCCGAGAGAATAAATTACGTGATTCGTGCTCATCATTCTTCCGTAAAGAACACAGCAGCGGAACATTTCCGTTATCGAATAAAGCGGATTTGCCATGATAGCCATTTTGACTATGTTGCTTGAAACATTAAGGCTTTCAAGATTGTAGAATATGGGGGTCATGTAGAAAAGAAGCATACAGAATACCTCATAAAGATATTCGATATCCTTGAAGAAAACCTCGAGAGTACACAGGATAAGACCTATTCCCACGCACAAAATCAAAAGAATGAATATCGGGACAAAAACAAAGAATATATAGCCCGTTATGTGCGGAGGAGTGTTTGAGAAGAAGTAGAAATATACTATGAAGCAGATAAGTACAAGCAGGGAAATCGCAAAGGTAACGAAGTTTGAAATGACATTTGAAAGAGGATAAATGTATTTCGGAACATATACCTTTTTAATTACCGAGGCACTGTTGCGTATGGAACGCATCGCTCTTTTTGTGGATTGCGAATAAAACTCATACAGCAGTCTGCCGCACAGCAAGTATATCGGGTAGTTTACCGTCTGAGAGCTTCTTCCGAACGGGCCGCTGAACACGGCAACGAGCACAAGCGTTGTCAAAAGCGGCTGCAGAAAGGTCCAGAAGATGCCGAGTACCGAATTGCGGTATTGTAATTTTATGTTTTTTCGCACTATCTCATAAAGCAGATAGCGGTACTTGTAAAAATTGTTCAGATATTTTTTCATATCGGTTTTCCTCTATTTCTCAAAGCCCCATTTTGAATAGTAGCGGAGCATGGAGTTAATCTGAATCAGCTTGAGGCGGAAATTCTTTTTTGATTCTCTGCCCCATTCGTGATAGACTGTTGCACCGGGGAAATATACGGTGCGGCTTTTGAGATTGACCTCACGGGTCAAATCGCAGTCCTCGAAGTACATAAAGTAGCGTTTGTCGAAGCCTCCGATTTCACGGAAAAGCTCTGTACGGATAAACATGAAACAGCCCGTTGCGTTTTCGATATCCGTGGGCTTTGAGAGGTCGCGGTCAAGCATTGCGTATTCACGCAGGGTCTTACTCGGTTCATCACCGCTTCTGAGTCTGCTTGCAATAAGATAATGCAGAGCAGGCTGTTTTTTGCCGAGAATTTGAAGTCTGCCGTCGGGGAAACGGATTTCGGGAGAGAGCATTCCGATATCGGGATTTTTCTCCATGTAATCGGCAAGTGAGGCAATGATGTCATCCTTAACGATTATATCGGGATTGATGATGGCGTGATAATCGGAGTCGAGCCTGTCCATTATGAGGTTGTGACCTGCACCGAAGCCGAGATTGCCTCCGCTCTTGATTACGGTGACCTGCGGATAATTCTTCTCAATATGTTCTACCGTGCCGTCCGTTGAGCCGTTATCGACAACATACAGACGGAACGGTACTGCGGTGCATCGGAGAAGTGAGCCTACGGCATTGTCAATCGTGGCAATGTTGTTGTAGGTAACGATGCAGCCCGTTACGGTTTTGTTCATTCAAACGATTCCTTTCCAAGGCACATTTTGGAAATTACTTTTTATCAATGCTTTTATGAGGCTGAGCCGCCAAAGCAGCTTTTGCATTGCCGTTGTGCTGCCGCCGGTTACGTTATCGCCGTGCCGCCTCCAAAGTATCAGCGGCTCGGGGAGTAAAACGATTTTGCGGTGCTTGAGCATTGCAACGAGAGCTATCCACCAGTCATGCATCGGTATCTCCTCGGGGAAAGGGAGAATATCGTGCTTTACTTGTGCGGTGAAAGCCATACAGCAGCCGACAAAAGAATTTTTGACGAGATTTCGCACGAAAGAGGCGTTGGAGCGGTGGAGCGAAAAATACGAACGCTCCGTTATGTTGAGCTCGCCGTCCGTGATGCTTGCATCGTGGAGAACGACATCGGCACCGTTTTCAATTTCGTGCATTACTTTTTTGACCTTGTCGGGGAGCCACACATCATCTTGATCGCAGAGAAAAATGACATCTCCGGTACACAGGCGAAGGGCATTTTCAAAATTTGAGATAACGCCCTTGCCGGGTCCTTCAACATATTTAACCCTCGGATCGCTTTCAAGAAACGCAAGCACTGCGGGGCGTGTGTTCCCGTTCGGCAGGTCGTCGGAAATAATTACTTCATCGTTTTCTCCGAGCTGACTCAAAACGGAGGTGAGCTGTTCGGAGATATATGAGCCGCCGTTGTAAGCGGCAAGAGCAACTGAAATTTTCATGTTATCAGTAGAGCTTTGCACCGGCGGGGATGCGATTGTCCACCATAAGAAGATGAAGTTTTTCTTCACCGTCTTCTTCGTGAATAGCACTCAAAAGCATACCGCAGGAGTTTATTCCCATCATTGCTCTCGGAGGCAGATTTACAATTGCTATAAGGGTCTTTCCGACAAGCTCTTCCGGCTCATAGAAAGCGTGGATTCCGCTCAAAATGGTGCGGTCGGTGCCCGTTCCGTCGTCGAGAGTGAACTGCAGGAGCTTCTTGCTCTTGGGAACGGCAACGCATTCCTTAACCTTCACCGCCCTGAAATCCGATTTGCTGAAGGTTTCAAAATCTACCGAATCTTCAAAAAGAGGCTCGATTTTTACCTTTGAAAAATCTATGATTTCCTCAGCGGGTGCATCTTCAACGGCGGATTCCTCTGATACGGGAGCCTTTGCGGCAGCCTTGGGAGTCTCCGAGCCGCCGAGAGATTTCATCGTCGGGAACAGAAGAACGTCTCTTATTGCGGCAGAATCGGTTAAGAGCATGCAAAGTCTGTCGATACCGTAGCCTATACCGCCTGTCGGGGGCATACCGTATTCAAGTGCGGTGAGAAAATCCTCATCGGTCGTGTTCGCTTCCTCGTCACCCTTTGAAAGGAGAATTTCCTGAGCCTTGAAGCGTTCTCTCTGGTCTATCGGGTCATTAAGCTCCGAATAGGCGTTTGCCATTTCCCAACCGTTCATGAAGAACTCGAAACGCTCAACATAGTCGGGATTTTCGGGCTTTTTCTTGGTGAGAGGTGAAATTTCAACGGGATGGTCGGTAACAAAGGTGGGCTGAATCAAATGCTCCTCCGCAAATTCTTCAAAGAAAAGCGAAAGGATATCACCCTTGCCGTGTCTTTCCTCGTATTCAACATGGTGCTTATCCGCACAAGCTCTTGCTTCTTCAAGAGTCTTTATTTCATTCCAGTCAATGCCCGCATACTTCTTGACCGCATCAACCATGCTGATACGTGCGAAGGGCTTGCCGAGATCCATTTCAACGCCATTGTAGGTTATGGTCGTGGTGCCGAGAACATTTTTGGCAACGGTGCGGTAAAGATTTTCGGTGAGATCCATCATGCCGTTGTAATCGGTGTATGCCTGATAAAGCTCCATGAGAGTAAATTCGGGATTGTGTCTGGTGTCACAGCCCTCGTTTCTGAAAACTCTGCCGATTTCGTAAACTTTTTCCATGCCGCCGACGATAAGCCTTTTGAGATACAGCTCAAGAGAAATACGGAGCTTAAAATCCTCATTGAGGGCGTTGTGGTGAGTTTCAAACGGTCTCGCCGAAGCACCGCCCGCATTTGCGACAAGCACGGGAGTTTCAACCTCGATGAAGCCCTGAGAATCAAGGAAGTTTCTTATTTCACGCAGAATAAGAGAACGCTTTACGAAAGTATCTCTTACCTCGGGATTCATTATCAAATCAAGATAACGCTTGCGGTAACGGACATCGGTATTTGTTAATCCGTGGAATTTCTCGGGCAGGGGAAGAAGCGACTTTGAGAGGAGGCGGAGAGCCTTTGCGTGAATGGAAATTTCACCGCGTCTGGTTCTGAAAACGAAGCCCTTGACCTCGATGATATCGCCTATATCCCACTTCTTAAAATCGGCAAAGACATCCTCGCCGACATCGTCGATTTTAACATAAACCTGAATTCTGCCGTTGCGGTCTCTGACATCAATGAAATTCGCCTTGCCCATGTCACGGCGGCTCATCATTCTGCCGCAAATGCAAACATCCGAATTTTCAAGCTCGTCAAAGCGGCTTGCAATTTCGTCGCTGTGGATGCTCTGCTGTGCCGTAGTTACCGCAAAGGGGTCCTTGCCTGCGGCTCTGAGAGCATCGAGCTTGTCTATTCTGATTTGACGAAGCTCGTTAACGTCTTGAACCTGCTCCTGCTCCGGAGCTGTGTTTATATTTTCCTGAGCCATTTTTTTCATCCTTTCTGAACGGTCGGTCAAAAGAGCGAAAAGCTCCGCTCGACGGGGTTTGTTTTAAAGCACAAAAAGCGATAGGCGGAGATTTCAGCTCCGAGACCCATCGCCGATGTTTCATTATTTTGAAATCGCAAGAACCTTCAGCTCAAAGACCTTGCCTGTGGGAGCGGTAACGCTTACGACATCGCCGACTTTCTTTGACATTATAGCCGCACCGACGGGGGAAAGGTCGGAAATAATGCCGTTCTCTATATCGCTCTTGCCGAGGATTTTATATTCAACCTCTTCACCGAGGTCATAATCGAAAAGTCTTACCTTTGAGCCGACATGGATGGCCTCTGTAGTGATTTCTTTTTCGTCAAGAATCTTTGCATTACGCAAGTCGGCTTCGAGCTTTGCGATTTCGGCTTCCATCTTCGCCTGCTCGTTCATAGCCTCATCATATTCGGCATTTTCGGAAAGGTCGCCGTGTGAACGAGCTTCCTTTATCTTTTCGGCGATATCGTCTCTGCCCTCTGTTTTAAGTCTGTTAAGCTCGGCACTCAGCTTGTTATAATCCTCTCTGGTAAATACGGTTTGCTTTTCCATTTTGAATATCTCCTTTAATTTGAAGTCATTATTACCCGTATATTATAAATAAAATATATATAAATGTCAAGGCTTATTTACGGATGAACCCGTCAAGACCCTCACACGGGTTGGATATATCTGAAAAGAAGCCTGAAATTTCAATGCTTGAAGCTGTGTTTTCAACATATTCTCCGCTTCCGCAAAGCTCCGTCAGAGCACCCGCAAAGTCAACGCTGTCAACGCCCTCGGGGAGTATGCCCGTGTGCTCGGGCAAAAGTGTCGTGCCGCTGAGAGTAAAGCAAAGTCTGCTGTTCGTTTTCTTGGAAAAAAGGAAAATCGCACTCCCCGACATAAGCGGAGATATACACCCGTCGGCACAAATAACGATATCGGGGGTCGGTGACGGCTCATAAACGGCACGAAGTAAAATGCTTGCTCCGCTGTTTTCAAAGGCATCGGCACAGGCTCTTGCGTAGCTCTCGGGACGGTTGGTTATGACTCGTATTTTTGAGGATAACGGCAGGAGCTTATTAAGATTTCGGGGCAGCACGGCATTCCTGTCGCACAAGGTTACGGAAAACGAATCGGTCGGAAGAGATGCTTTTTCGAGAAGCCGTGCGGCGGTGTTGAAGGTCAGCATTGACGGCAAACGGGACGGAATAAAACGAGCCGCACCATGAATATCGGGAATTTTCATATCCCTCGGTGCGACGATTCGGGAGGCGTATCTGCCGCATTTCAGGGCGGTCATCTCCCAATCTATTCCTTTCTTTCCGTCGGGCACGGCAAGTATATAAAACGGCAGACCCGAGCGGGAACGATGTACGGTTGCCTCGGAAGCAATAAGAGCTTTTTCACGCCGTCTCCGCTCGAAAAATCCCCCTTGAATGCCGACAGGCTCCAAAATGACAAACACACTACCACCCCATGCTAATGCTTATGCAAAAGCGGGGGCGATAATGTGTAAAAAATTATTCGTCGGTGAAAATCAGTTCAAGCTCTCCGTCCCGAAGCTCACGGCATTCTCCCTCGGCAAGCGACGAATCGAGCGAAAGAGCACCTATGCGTGTTCGACGGAGCTGTTCAACATGATTTCCGAGTGCGGCAAACATCCTTTTTACCTGATGATATTTGCCCTCTTTTATCTTGATTTCGGCACAGGGCAGTCCGTTGTCTGTAAAGGCTTTAACCTTTGCAGGCAAACATTCCGTGCCGTCGGAGAGGACGATTCCTTTTTCGAGAACGGCAATATCTTCATCGCTTATCGGATGCTTCAAAACCGTTTCGTAGGTCTTGTAAACATGGTGGGACGGGCTCATTATTTTGTGTGCCAAAGCCCCGTCATCCGTTATAATTAAAAGGCCCGTGGTGTCTCGGTCAAGCCTGCCGCAGGGGAAAAGAGAACGCCTTTTCAGCTCCGGAGGAATGATATCTATAACCGTTTCCTTTTTCGGGTCATTCGTTGCACTGATGACTCCCTTGGGCTTGTTTAGCATGAGGTAAATATGCTCTTTTGCTGTAAAGTTATACCCCTTTACATCTATTTTGTCGCATTCGGGGTCAACAAGCTCCTCGGCACGCAGTACGGTTCTGCCGTTGAGCGTAACGGCGGCATCTTTTATCAGCGAACGAGCCTCTTTTCGGGAAACGTTGCAGTTGAGAGCTATCAATTTGTCAAGCCTTTTCAAGCCCATAGTAACCTCCGAAAGAAGAAATCAAGATTATGAAAAAAGGGATCGGCACAGAGCCGACCCCTTGAAATATTCAGCGTAATTACGCAAGCTCTGCGAAATACTTAATGGTTCTGACCATCTGGCTGGTGTAGGAGTTTTCATTGTCATACCATGAAACTACCTGTACCTGATAGAGACCGTTACCGAGATCGCTTACCATGGTCTGAGTTGCATCGAAGAGTGAGCCGTACTTCATGCCGATAACATCGGAAGAAACGATGGGATCGGTGTTGTAGCCGTAGGAAGCGGAAGCAGCAGCCTTCATGGCAGCGTTGATGCCGTCAACGGTTACGTTCTCGCCCTTAACAACAGCGGTAAGGATAGTGGTTGAACCGGTGGGAACGGGAACTCTCTGAGCGGAGCCGATGAGTTTGCCGTTAAGCTCGGGGATAACAAGACCGATAGCCTTTGCAGCGCCGGTGGAGTTGGGAACGATGTTTGCAGCACCTGCACGAGCTCTTCTGAGGTCACCCTTTCTGTGAGGACCGTCAAGAATCATCTGATCGCCGGTGTAAGCGTGAATGGTTGACATGATACCGCTCTGAATGGGAGCGTAATCGTTAAGTGCCTTTGCCATGGGAGCAAGGCAGTTGGTGGTGCAGGAAGCGGCGGAGATGATGGTATCATCAGCGGTAAGGGTGTTTTCGTTAACGCCGAAAACAACGGTGGGAAGATCGTTGCCTGCGGGAGCGGAGATAACAACCTTCTTTGCGCCTGCATCAATGTGAGCCTGGCTCTTTGCCTTTGAGCAATAGAAGCCGGTGCACTCGAGAACTACGTCAACGCCGATTTCGCCCCAGGGAAGATCCTGAGCCTTGGGCATTGCATAGATGGTGATTTCTTTACCGTCAACGGTGATTGAACCGGGGGTAACTACGGTCTTGCCGTCCTCGGCAAGAACTGCTTCCTTAGAGGAAACGGTATGAGCGTCATCGCCGATTCTGCCGGCATAGCCGCCCTGTGCGGTGTCGTACTTGAGAAGATGAGCGAGCATCTTGGGGCTGGTAAGGTCGTTGATAGCAACTATCTCGTAGCCCTCTGCGCCGAACATCTGACGGAATGCGAGACGACCGATACGGCCGAATCCGTTAATTGCAACTTTAACTGCCATGATAAAAACCTCCAAATGATTTTTTGATTTTTGACCACATATATTTTATACATTTTCGGCGAGATATGCAACTGTTTTTTGCCGAAAATTTCATATTATTATAATATTCGGTAAACTTAACAAAATTAACTGCCGTACAAGCCTTAACCTTGCAATTCTGCCGAAAGAATTATTCTACATCAGAATAATAAAATGACAATTTATCTCAAATCGGCAATTTCGAGAATGAGGCGTTCAGTCTTTTCCCAGCCGAGACACGGGTCGGTGATGGATTTTCCGTATATGCCGCCGTCGGGCTTTTGATTTCCGTCTTCAAGATATGATTCTATCATAAGTCCCTTGAGAAGATGCTTTATGTCATTGGAAAGACGGGAGCTGTGCAGTATTTCCTTTGCGATACGGGGCTGTTGATCCCAATGCTTTCCCGAGTTCGAGTGGTTCGTGTCGATGATGACGGCGGGATTTTTGAGTCCGCTTTCCTCGTACAGAGAGCAAAGATGCTGTAAATCCTCGTAGTGGTAGTTCGGAACGGTCTGACCGTGCTTGTTTGCCGAGCCTCTGAGAATTGCGTGTGCAAGCGGATTGCCCTTGCTTTCAACCTCCCAGCTCGAATATACAAAGGTGTGCGGATGCTGAGCGGCGGTTATGGAGTTCATCATTACGGAGAGGTCGCCGCCTGTCGGATTTTTCATTCCCACGGGTAAATCAAGACCGCTTGCGGTGAGACGGTGAAGCTGATTTTCAACCGATCTTGCACCGACGGCAACATATGAGAGAACATCGGAAAGGTAGTGGTGATTTTCGGGATAGAGCATTTCATCGGCACAGGAGAAGCCCGTTTGCGAAAGTGCCTTAAGATGCAGCTTGCGAATGGCGATAAGTCCCTTGAGCATATCGGGAGAGGCGTTCGGGTCGGGCTGATGAAGCATACCCTTGTAGCCGTCGCCCGTTGTTCTCGGCTTGTTGGTGTAGATTCTCGGAATGATAACAATTTTATCCTTGACCTTTTCCTGAACCTCGCGAAGTCTTGAGATGTATTCGATTACTGCATCCTCTCTGTCGGCGGAGCAAGGACCGATGATGAGAACGAGCCTGTCATCTTTCCCCGAGAAAATATCTCTGATTTCTTTGTCGTTTGCTTTTTTACGCTGTGCAAGCTCCTCGGAAACGCTGTACATATCCTTAACCTCTTGCGGCGTGGGCATTTTACGTTTAAATTCCATATTCATAATTTGTTACTCCTTTATATCAAAATATTCTCTGCGTCGGGTTGAAAGACGCATCATATCCCGCAGTGCGGCAATATCATCATTTTTAATGCTTTCTTTTATGCGATCGAGTGCCGCCTCAAAAAGCTCCGTTTGAGCAAGAAGCTCTTTTTTATTCAGCAAAAACAGCTCGCTCCACATCTCATCATTGATTTTTGCTATTCGCGTTAAATCACGGAATGAATCGCCCGTGTATGCACACATATGCTCCGATTCCTTTGAAATCATCAGTGCAACTGCAATGCAATGAGTCAAGTGCGACAAAAAGCCTACCGTTTCGTCGTGCTTTTCGGGAGAAAGGGTGCTTATCGTTTTGAATCCGAGTGCCTCTCCGAGAGCCTTGCAAGCCGCTATTGCCTCGGGAGTGTTGGAGGTCGTCGGAGTGACTATGTAGTTGGCATCACTAAAAATCTCTTTTTTGGAATTTTTAACACCGCTGACCTCTCTGCCTGCCATGGGGTGTGCTCCGATAAATTCGATATCGTCGCGAAGAATGCCTTGAACCTCATACACGACGCTGCATTTTACACCCGTTACGTCCGTCAGCAGGGCACCCGAACGGATGAATTTTTGATTTTGCTTTATCCAATCAATGAAAATATGAGGATAAAGAGCAAATACTATCAAATCGAACGAGCCGATATATTCGCCGTCAATGTCGCTTCTGCCGCTGCTTATCCACCCTTTTTGGAGGGCAAAGTCAACGGATTCGGCATTGCAGTCTATCGCTCCGACCTCGTAGCCGTTACAGCTCAGAGCCTGTGCATAGCTTCCGCCAATCAAGCCGAGACCGACTATCAGAATTTTTGTGCTTTTGTTGAACATCATATTGTCCTAACCTCCGTTCCGAGACGAGACAGCGTTTCAAAGAAATCGGGATAGCTTTTTCGTACCGCCTGTGCTCCGTCGATTACGCCGCCCGTTATGCTTGACAATACGGAAAGTGCCATGACGATGCGGTGGTCATTGTGCCCGAAAAGCTCCCGTGTCGGTGCTTTGAGTCCGCCGAAAACGGTAACGTCATTTTCTCCGAGAACCGATTTTATTCCGAATTTCGCAAGCTCCTCGGTCATGACGGCGGCTCTGTCGCTTTCTTTGATTTTGAGTCGTGCCGTGCCCGTGAAGTGTGCGCCGTGCTTTGCCGCCGCCACCGCAAAAAGTATCGGAGCAAGGTCGGGACAGGCGGAAACATCTATCCGAGCGTCGGGTGCTTCAAGCTCTTTGAAAAGCTCGGTGCAGATTTTATCGCCCTGCAAGCTGTTTTCGTTCAAGCCCTCAACCGTAACGCTCCCGCCCAAGGCATTGAGAGCAAACAGAAAAGCCGCATTTGACCAATCGCCCTCAACAACGGCATTCACCGCCTTGAACTGTTGGTTGCCTCTTATCGAAAACATATTCTTTTCGGTTTCCGTGACCTCGACGCCGAACTGTCTTTCGACCGCCGCCGTTATGTCAATGTAGGCTCTGCTTTCAACGGGAGGAAGAATTTTTACCGTGCTGTCACCGTCGAGCAGGGGGAGAGCAAAAAGCAGACCGCTCACAAATTGACTGCTGACATTGCCGGGCAAGACATATTCGCCCGAGGTCAGCTTTCCGCAGACCGATATTTTTTCGTTATTTATAGTTTTAATTCCTTTTTGAGAAAACAAATTCTCGTAAATCCCTATTCCTCGCTCCATAAGTCGGGGAGTACCGGTAAATTCTCCGCCGTTTCCCGCAGAAAGAGCAACGGGCAGCAGGAATCTCAGAGTGCTTCCGCTTTCACGGCAATGAAATTCGGGGATTCCCGAGAAACTGCCGCCTATGCCGTCAATGCAAAGACGACCGTTTTTGAGAGTACATTTTGCACCCATCGCCGTAATGCAATCAAGGGTTGCAAGCATATCTTCGCTTTCGGATATACCGTCGATAATACTTCTTCCCCGTGCAAGTGCGGCACATATCATCATTCTGTGGGCAAAGCTCTTTGACGCAGGAGCATTTACGCTTCCGCAAGACCTGCCCGCTTTAATTTCAATTTTCATTTTTATTCCTCAGCGATTCGGCAAGAAATTCGAGAGCCTGAACATAGCCGTTAAGTCCCTGACCCGTGATTGTTTTAACCGCAACGGAGGAAATATAGCTCACCTGACGGAACGCTTCCCGCTTCGAGACCTCCGAAATGTGAACCTCAACCGTCGGAATGCCGACTCCCTTTACGGCATCGGCTATGGCAATGCTTGTATGAGTGTAAGCGGCGGGATTGAATACAATTCCGTCAACACCCGTGAAATAGGCATTTTGAATCGCATCCACCAAATCACCCTCATGATTCGACTGATAAAATTCCGTCTCGATATTAAGCTCCTCGGCACGGGCTTTTATCAGCTTCACAAGGTCATCATAGGTCTGCCTGCCGTATATATCCGGCTCGCGAATGCCGAGAATGTTAATGTTCGGTCCGTTCAATATAAGTATTTTCATTTTGAAAGCTCCTTTCGGATGAGTGCCGCCGCTTCTTCAACGGTACCGTTTGAATCAACGCGGATATCCGCAGAGGATAAATAAATCGGATATCGCTTTTCATAGAGCCTTGCCATTGCTTCGGCGTTTTGGGAGAGGGGTCTGTCCGCCGTGCCGCAAAGAAGCTCGGGCTTTCTGTCAAGGAATGTCACAACGCCGTTTTTCTTCAGCTCACGGACATTGACGGGATTGAGAACCGCACCGCCGCCCGTTGCGACAATTGAACCGCCATGTGAGGAAATTTCCTTGATAATCTGAGTTTCGAGAGCACGGAAGCCGCTTTCTCCCTCGTTTGCAAAGATATCGGGAATGCTTTTTCCCGCTCTTTCGACGATGAGAGAATCAGTATCAATAAAGGGCTTTTTCATCTGCTCGGCAAGCATTGCTCCCACGGAGGATTTACCCGAGGAGGGCATACCGATAAGCACGATATTTTGCTTTTGGAGCATTGTTTCACGGTACGCTTTTTCCGTAAGCTCACCGCATTCGTCCTCGTCGAGAAACAGATTTCGGGCATATACCGCCTGAGCCGCCAGCATATATAAGCCGCCGCAGCAGGGGATGCCTCTTTCAAGCGAATCGAGAATAAGCTCCGAACGCAAAGGATTATATATCGCATCCGCAACGCCGCACAGCTTTGGAAAAAGTGAAATGTCAATGGGCTTTTCACTTGTTTTCGGGTACATTCCCACGGGCGTCGTGTTGATTATTATTTCGGTGTCGGCGTGCTTTTCAGCGGCTTCTTCGTATGAGATTCCGCCTTCTCTGCCGCTTCTCGAGGTCAGCACAATGCTTCTTGCACCGAGTGCTTTCATGACGGCTCTTGCCGTTTTGGAGGTGCCGCCCGTACCGAGAATCATTACCTTTTTTCCGTTCGGCTCGATTTTCGCCCTGCGGAGCATTGCCGTCATTCCCGCAAGGTCGGTATTGAAGCCCGAGAGAACGCCGTTTCTGTTGATAACGGTATTCACCGCCCCCACAGCCTTTGCCGTGTCGGAGATTTCATCGAGAAACGGTATGACGGTCTCTTTGTAAGGTATGGTAACGTTTATGCCGAGAAAATCACGCTTTTTGAAAAAATCCGCAAGCTCCTCACGGGGAATTTCAAGAAGCTCATAGTGATAATCGGCAATCTTTTCGTGAATTTCGCAGGAGTAGCTGTGTCCGAGTTTTTCGCCTATCAATCCGTAAAGCATGAGGGAACCCCCTTTGCAAGTGCATCGGTGCCGAACCGCTGAGCCAGCAGGTCGCAAAGAACAATTGCCGTTACGCTGTCGATGACGGGACAGATTCGGCGGACTATGGCAGGGTCGTGTCTGCCGACGATGCTTACGGTTTTGTTTTCGTTTTTGATGAAGTCAACCGTCTGCTGTTCACGGGCGATTGACGGAGTGGGCTTTACGGCACAGTTGAATATAACGGGCATACCGTTTGTTATACCGCCGTTTATGCCGCCGTTGTTGTTGGTGACGGTGGCGGTTTCACCGTTATTTACAATAAAGGAATCGTTGCATTCGCTTGCACGCTTTTGAGAAAATCTGAAGCCCAAGCCGAATTCTATTCCTTTTATGCCGCCGAGACTGAACATTGCATGGGAGAGCAGACTTTCAACCGAATCAAACCAAGGCTCACCTACACCGCAGGGAATACCGCAAACAGCCGTTTGTGTTATGCCGCCCACGCTGTCAAGCTCGCTTCGTGCTTCGATTATACGCTCCTGCATTCTTTCGCCGCTTTCATCGTCCAGAACGGGAAAGGATTTATCGCAAAGGAGCTTTATATCATTTTCGGGATTTTCAAAGGCTCTGTCGGATATGCCGCCGCAGGAGAGAATATGCGTTCCGACGGAAATTCCGAGATTTTCAAGAGCGGGAATGAGTATACCGCCCACGGCAACAAGAGCCGCCGTTATTCTGCCCGAAAAGTGACCTCCGCCGCGGTAGTCCTCAAAGCCGTGATACTTGCAAAATGCCGCATAATCCGCATGAGAGGGTCTTGCCGTGCCGTAAGTATAATCACTGCTGTGAGTGTTTTCATTGCGGATAACGATGCAAATCGGAGTGCCTGTAGTTTTGTTTTCAAAAACACCGCTGAGAATTTCAAACGGGTCGTTTTCTTGCCTTGCCGTGTCGGTCAAGCCCGAGGGACGGCGGCGAGCCAAAAGCCTTTTGATATTGCTTTCGTCAACGGGAATGCCCGGAGCAAGTCCGTCTATCACCGCACCGACGGCGGCACCGTGACTTTCTCCGAAAAGAGTTACGCAAACGCTTTGACCGAAGGAATTTTTCATTTCAAGGACTCCGTTCTTTTGATTATTTCTTCGGGACTCATTTTGCAGAAACGGAATGAGCCGATTTCATCAACCAAGACCGCATTTACACAGCCGGTCTGCATTTTTTTGTCGTGAGATATATATTCGGCAAGGTCGCCGTCGCTTGCCTCAATTTTAACGGGGAGGGAATATTTTTCAAGAACTGCGGTAAGACGGTTTCTGACGGAATCACTGCACATGGGGAGCATTCCTGCCGCAACGCATTCTCCGTGGAGGAGCTTGCCGCCGCCGAGACTTTCTATCGCATGACCGACGGTGTGACCGAAATTCAGCACACGGCGAAGTCCCTTTTCTTCGGGGTCTTTTTCAACAACATCGGCCTTTATCATCAGCGAACGGCGGATTATCTCGGCAAGGTCTGCACTTAAATTTTCACTTTTTTCTATAAGCTCAAACAGCTCCCTGTCGCTTGTTGCCGCCATTTTTATTGCTTCTGCAAGTCCTGCGTGAAGCTGACGCAAATCGAGAGTGGAGAGAACGTTCGGGTCAATGATGACCTTTTTCGGCTGATGAAAAGCACCGACTGAATTTTTAACTCCGCCGAAGTCCACGGCAGTTTTGCCGCCGATTGATGAATCCACCTGAGAGAGCAGGGTTGTCGGAATGTTGTAAAAATCAATTCCTCTCATGTAGCACGCCGCCGCAAAGCCGCTCAAATCTCCGACAACTCCGCCGCCGACGGCAATAACGCAGTCACTTCGGGTAAAGGAAGCCTCGAGCATTGCGGAAAGGAGCATTTGCAAGGTGTCAAAGCATTTGCTTGCTTCACCCTGCGGAATCGTGATTAAATACGGTGATTCACATTGAGAAGCAACGGTACGGGCGTATTCGGCGGGAACTCCGCTGTCCGTTACGATGAGTGCCTTGCGGTTCATGTCAAGCAGACTGCCCGTCTCGGAAAGAGCACCTTGCTTCAAGACGATATCGTATCCGCCCTGAGGCGTTTTTACCGGTATTATCATTCGTTTTCATCTCCCTGAACGCTCAATTTTGAATAATACGTGCCTACGAGCTTTAACTGAGCGCATATTGCGGAAAGCTCACGGAGCATATCGTTTCCGTTTTCGCTGTTGACATCGCCCTCCGCTTCAACATAGAAGTAGTAATTCCATTGAAGATCCTTCATCGGACGGCTTCTCAGAGAACGCATATTGAAACCGTGTGCACCGATAATATTAAGAGTTTTCGCCAAGGAGCCTGCTTTGTTTTGAACGGTGAATACCAAAATGAAGCTCTCATCCTCACGCTTGAGGGTTGCGGCAGGAGCGTTGGAGGCTCTCGAAAAAGCCGCAAAACGGGTCGTGTTGTTCGGATTGTCGTTGATTCCGACATCAAGAGCTTTAAGACCGAATATTTCCGCCGCATCCTCGGAAGCAATTGCGGCAACCGTCGGGTCGCCCGATTCCTTGACATACTTTACTGCAAGAGCGGTGTTGGAATACGCCTTTGTTTCAAAGCCGTGACGGCTGATATATTCATCACATTGCGAGAGTGCTTGCGGATGGCTGACAACGGTTTTTATCATATCGACATTTGCGTTTTCAAGAGCGACAAGGCTGTGAGTTACGGGCAGGTCGATAACCTGATTTACGAAAAGACTGCCCGAGAACATAAGGTCCATAACCGTTCCGACATCTCCTGCATAGCTGTTTTCAAGCGGAAGAACGGTGCAATCGCATTCGCCGTTTTCCACGGCTCTGTAGGCTTTTGTGAAATCCGAATAAGGAATCAGCCGCGAATCGGGAAACATACGCTTTGCGGCAATGTAGGCGTAAGCACCCTCGTCACCGCAGTAAGCGACCTTCATTCCGTTGAGCAATTTGGTCTGATATTTGCAGGAAAGATCAATCGTGTTGCGAAGAAAGCGTACATAGTAGCCCTCAAGCTCCTTATCCTCTACCAATGCTCTCGAACGGTCGATAAGCTCCGCTTCTCTTGCCGAATCCTTGACGGAAAGACCGTGCTCCTTTTTGTACGCCGCTATGCTTTCGCAGGTGTGCATACGCTCCTCAAAAAGCCTTGCCATCTCCGCATCAATGCGACTTATTTCTTTTCTTGAAATTTCAAGCTCGTTCATTGCTGACACCTCACATTTTTAACTAAATAAAAGCGGCTTCCCCGAAAGGAAACCGCTTAATGACATAATAAAAGCTGTTTTACAGCGATGCTGCCATATGCGCCCTTTGCGGGAGAAAATTCATTTTGCCGAAAAAGTAATAATAAAAAAAGCGGTACGCAAAAAAGCGTACTGCTTCAATAAAGGCAAAAGACGCAGACTCAGTGCTGCGGACAGAATGAGAGACGGAATTGCGGCTTGTTGTGTTCATTACAGCGTTCATATCCGTTCTCCTTTCCGTGTCGATAGTGCTATTATACTACCCGAAAAAAGTGTTGTCAAGTCCCCGATTTGCCGAATGCCGAGGGTTTCGAACAAATAAAATCGTTAAAAATGAACAAACCGAGGGCAGTATGTCATTCTTGTGCTTCGTCGGGACGGTACTTTATCGAATTGAAAAATTCATTGTACCTTTCCGCCCATTTCTTTACGCTTTCACGCTCATATTCATTCGGCAAAAACGGTTCAATGACTGTGAGCTTGCCGAACCAAACCGCCATATCGAGCAGCTTTTTACGAAGAACGGGCATTCCTTTCAGCAGACGGAGCTTTTCTTTGATATCCGAAACCGTTTGCGTATTGAAAAGTGAGCCGACGGAGGCGCTGCTGAGGCGTTCAAGCTCCTGTGTTGAGATAACACCCGACTCAAAAAGCTCGCTGACCTCTTTTGCCGTGAGGTAGGGGAGCAGATTTTTCATAAGTGCCGTTCGGCAGGCATCAAAGCCTATTTTTCTAAAGAAGCTCTTTTGATATTCCCAAAGCGTTTCACAGTTGAAAAGGCAGTCGGTGTCCTGCTCTGCGGCTTGTGCAAGCAGAGTCCCTGCAATGAGAGAATAGGCGATACCCGAGCCCTTTGCGGCATAGGTCATAAAGGCACTGTCACCCACGGCGGCATAGCCGTCGGCAACCAAAACGGCAAGAGGCTGACGAACGGGAATATCCGTTATCCTGCCGCCTCGTAAGAGCTTTTTGCCCATGCATGGATAATCGTGATAAAGGTCGTTGAGCGGTGAACAGAAGCCTGCCAAGTCCGTTTCGGGAAAGCGGGCTATCAGAATATCAACGTAATCCTTTTCGGAAATAAGCCACGAAAGACCCACCGTGCCGTCCTCTTTCAAAATTATATTGTACGGATTTTCGGGCTCTTTTTCGTTCGGAAGTTTTTCATAATATGCCCGATAGGCGTGCAGAATGTCAAATTCTGCGGGTTCATTTTCGATGCAGGTAAAATCCGGCAGAGCACTTCTGAGCGGCGAATGGACACCGCAGGCGTCAATTACAAGGTCGGAATAATGCGTTCCCTTTGATGTGACGATTCCGGCTATTCTGCTCCCGAGCACAACGGGAGAGAGCACCTCCTCACCGTAAACAAAGGACACACCTGCCTCAATTGCAACGGAAATCAGATACCGAATAAGCTCCTTACGCTCCACCGTCAGAGAACGGGCATCCTTCGATTCGGGCAGAGTGAGCGGGGAAACGCCGTCACCGAGCGGAACAAAGGTTATGATGTTGTTCGGAGCACGCCAGCTTTCGGGCACTTCAAGACCCGCAAATTCCATTGCACTCTCATCAAAGGTGTCCTTGTGCGGCAGACCGAGATTTTCAAAGGACTGCTTTTCGTATACGGTCACCTCATGCCCTTGTCGAGCAAGGTGTATAGCCGCCGTAATTCCTCCGTGACCTGCACCGGCAACTGCTATTTTTGACATTTTCTTTTCCCCCGAAAATATATGCTTATCTCACGATGTCAACGGATTTTCCCGTCTTTGCCGAGAGATATACCGCATCGAGAATACGCATAAGCTCTACGCCGTCCTCGGCAGGAGCAAGACATTCGGCTTTGCCCTCGATGCTGTCAACGTAGTTTTTGATTTCACGGGCAAAATCACGCCCGAAATCAAAATCGTTCTGTCCCTGAAGTGAAATATCGGCAAGCATATTGTTGCATTCCGTGTGAAGCTCAAACGGAGTAAAGCTGAGACCCGCTTTATTTCCGAAAAATTCAAGGTCGCCCGACGGCTTTTTGAGATTGAGATTAAAGCTCGCTTCGACATGGAGGACTGCACCGTTATCGAAACGAATCATTGCCGTTGCAAGATCCTCAACGTCGAAAATCGGCTTGTCAACAACAGTTTCGCTCATCCAATCTCCCGTTTTAATATGCTCTCTTGCACCGATTTTATCAAAGGTTGCACCGAAAACGGTTGTCGGCTTCGGCTTGCCCATAACGTATCTCGCAAGGTCGATAACATGAACGCCGAGGTCGATAAGCGGACCGCCGCCCGAGCGTGATTTGTCACCGAACCAGCCGCCGGGGAAGCCGCAACGGCGAAGATATGATGCCTTTGCATAGTAAATATCACCGAGATATCCCTTTGAAACAAGGTCAACCGCTCTTGCCGCATCGCTGCCGTGCCGTCTGACAAAGCCGAGCATGAGGAGCTTGCCGTTTCTTTCGGCAGCTTCCTGCATTTTGAGAGCTTCCTCGGTGTTCATCGCCATGGGCTTTTCGCAAAGCACATGACAGCCTGCATTGAGTGCGGCTATGGTGCATTCTGCGTGAGCACTGTTCCAAGTGCAGACGCTTACCGCATCGAGCTTGTTGTTTTCAAGCATATCATAGCAGTTTGAATAGTAGTTCTTTATTCCGTATTTTTCGGCATAGCTTTTTGCTTTTTCAACGTTTATGTCACAGCAGGCGACTATCTCAACTCTGTCTCCGAGAGCCTTGTAGCCGTCCATGTGGGCGTTGCTTATTCCGCCGTTTCCGATAATGCCGATTCTGATTGCCATAGCATTCATCCTCCGTATTGATTTATATAATTATTATAACATAATATGTGTTGCGAATCAACGGACAAAATAAAAAAAGCGGACCGCTTTTGCAGTCCGCAGAGAGTAGTTGAATCAAACAATGCCCTGAGCGTTCATGGCGTTGACGACTCTTTCAAAGGCGGCGATGTTCGCACCCGCAACATAATTGCCGTGCATACCGTATCTTGTTGCCGCATCGTCAAGGTTGTGGAAAATCTCCGTCATGATGTGCTGGAGCTTACTGTCAACCTTTTCAAAGGTCCAGTTAAGTCTTTCGCTGTTCTGCGACATTTCGAGAGCCGAGGTGGCAACACCGCCTGCGTTCGCTGCCTTGCCGGGCAGGAAAAGAACGCCGTGGCTTCTGAAATATTCGGTAGCTTCAATCGTTGTGGGCATATTTGCACCCTCGCACACAGCGATTACGCCGTTTTCAACGAGCTGTTTTGCATCGTCGATAAGAATTTCATTTTGAGTTGCACAGGGGAGAGCAATATCGACTTTAACCGACCATACGCCCTTGCCCTCATGATATTCCGAATCGGGACGGTATTTTTTGTATTCGGTAAGTCTTGCTCTTTTGACTTCCTTTATCTCCTTGAGAGCGGCAACGTCGATGCCGTTCGGGTCGTATATCCAGCCGTTGGAGTCGGAGGCGGTAACAACCTTTGCACCGAGCTGATGAGCCTTTTCAATAGCATAAATGGCAACGTTACCCGCACCGGAAACGGCTATGGTTTTGCCCGCAAGGTCAATGCCGTTGCATTTAAGCATTTCCTGCGTGATATAAAGCAGACCGTAGCCCGTAGCCTCCGTTCTTGCAAGCGAACCGCCGTAGGTCAGACCCTTGCCGGTAAGAACGCCGTTGAACAAGCCCTTGATTCTCTTGTATTGACCGAACATATAGCCTATTTCTCTTGCACCCGTGCCGATATCGCCTGCGGGGACGTCGGTGTCCGCACCGATATATCTGTAAAGCTCGAGCATGAAGCTCTGGCAGAATGCCATGATTTCACGGTCGGATTTACCTTTGGGGTCAAAGTCGGAGCCGCCCTTGCCGCCGCCGATGGGGAGACCCGTAAGGGAGTTTTTGAATATCTGCTCAAAGCCGAGGAATTTGATAATACCGAGATTTACCGACGGGTGAAGTCTCAAGCCGCCCTTGTAGGGACCTATGGCACTGTTGAACTGTACACGGTAGCCGGTGTTGATG
Organism: uncultured Clostridium sp.; assembly: GCA_964587915.1. Lineage (GTDB taxonomy): Bacteria > Bacillota > Clostridia > Oscillospirales > Acutalibacteraceae > CAG-177. The sequence continues at coordinate 3,830 of CAZPMK010000004.1, read as the reverse complement.
TGTGCCTGACCGTTATCATCAACCCACGAAACTCTGAATTTGAACTGTCTTTCGGGATTTACAAGTCTTTCGAGAAGAGCGTTTCTTCTGTATTCCTCCTCATGAGCGTCAATTACTACTCTGAGTGAATCGAGAACCTCTTTTACTGCCTGATGAAATTCAGGCTCAGACGGATTTTGACGAACGACCTCTTCGAGTACTTCATCTACATATGACATAATTTTAGCCTCCCGCAACATTGTATGTAATTTAAAAGGGAAACGCGTCCTTAAACGGAAATTTCCATTCAAAGACGCCATTGTCTTTACGATGAATATTTTACAGCGTAAAAGCCGTTTTGTCAAGAAGCTTGCAACTTTTTGTTAAAAATCCTGCAAAATACCAACATTTACGGCTTGGATATGTGCAAAAACGCAAGAAAACAGCTTGTCGTCCTGCAATGAACCGTCAAAAAGTGAGGGGTGCGGCTTCGCCGACTTTTTCGAGAACCTCATGAAGATAAGGTACGGAAGAAGATGCACCGTTTCTTGAAACGGCTATGGCGGCGGCAAAAGCGGCTTCGGAAAAAGCCGTTTGAGTGTCCGTGCCCGATGAGAGGCGGGCAAAAAGATATCCGGTAAAGGTGTCGCCTGCGGCGGTGGTATCAACAACATTAGTTTTGTATGCGTTGAATTTTGCCGTTTTTCCGTTCAAACGGTATACGCCGCCCTTTTCGCCGAGGGTTAGAATTATGTCAAATTCAGAACCGAATTTTTCAATAAAATCCAGAGGGTCGGAGCTTTCAGCCCATTCGCACGCCTCGGTTTCGTTGAGTATTACACAATCGGCGGATACGGGCAGAGAACGCAGATATTCGCCGAACGGAGAGGGGTTGAGAACAGTGTAAACTCCCGCTTTTCTTGCACGCTCGAGGATATATTCAAGCCCGTTTGTTTCGTTCTGCAAAAGCATTACGTCTCCCTCGAAACAAGCGGAAATAACCTCGTCGATATGCTCACGGGTAATGTTGCCGTTTGCACCCTTTGATACAAGAATGGCATTTTCACCGTTCGCATCAACCTGTATGCTTGCCCGTCCCGTCATGCCGTCAATTTGACGCATGAGAGAGATGTTGATATTTTCTTTTTTAAGCAGGTCGAGAAGAAATCCTCCGTCCGTTCCGATACAGCCGGCGAAAAGCGTTTCCGCTCCCGCTCTTGCGGCGGCGACAGCCTGATTAAAGCCCTTGCCGCCGGGGAAATTTTCGATTTTCTCAACCGCGGCGGTTTCACCCGCCTTGACTATGCTTTTAACGGAATAAACCGTGTCAATATTGCATGAGCCGAAAATAATAATTTTCATACCGTTTCCTCACAAAAAAGCCGGTCGGCTTTTCGGCTGACCGGCAAAATTTTACATAAGGCTGAGATAAAGCTCTTTAAGCTCTTCAACGCTTGTGTCTCTCGGGTTACCGGGACGGCAGGCATCGGCGTAAGCACTTTCTGCAAGGAACTGAACATCCTCGGGCTTTACAATTTCTTTGAGGTCTGCGGGAATGCCGACATCGTGAGAGAGCTGCTTTACGGCATCTATTGCCGCCTTGCGATATTCCTCAACGCTCATATCGTCCGTGCCCTTAACACCCATTGCCTTGGCGATATCTCTATATTTTTCGCCCGTGCAGGGAGCGTTGTATTCCATAACGGTGGGAAGAATTATGGCATTGGCAACGCCGTGAGGTGTGTCATAAAGAGCACCGAGGGGGTGAGCCATCGAGTGTACGATACCGAGACCGACGTTTGAGAAGCCCATGCCGGCAACATACTGACCCAGAGCCATATCGGTTCTGCCCTCGGGAGTGTTTTCAACTGCACCTCTGAGCGAACGGGCAATAATTTCGATTGCCTTGAGATGGAACATATCGGAAAGCTCCCAGGCTCCCTTGGTTATGTAGCCTTCGATTGCGTGGGTGAGTGCATCCATGCCCGTTGCGGCGGTAAGACCCTTGGGCATACTTGACATCATATCGGGGTCAACGACTGCAACCACGGGAATATCATGAACATCCACGCATACCATCTTGCGGTTGTTTTGAGCATCGGTGATAACATAGTTTATAGTAACCTCTGCGGCAGTACCGGCAGTGGTGGGAACTGCGATAATGGGAACGCTTGCGTTCTTCGTGGGAGCAACGCCCTCAAGTGAACGGACATCGGCAAATTCGGGATTTCTGATGATAATGCCTATTGCCTTTGCGGTATCCATGGAGGAGCCGCCGCCTATTGCAACGATATAATCTGCCTCGGCAGCCTTGAATGCCGCAACGCCCGCCTGTACGTTTTCAATCGTGGGATTGGGCTTGATATCGGTGAAAAGCTCATATGCAAGACCCTCTTTTTCGAGAATATCCGTTACTTTTTGAGAAACGCCGAATTTAACAAGTGAGGGGTCGGAGCAAACAAGAGCCTTGCGGAAGCCTCTTGCCTTCGCTTCTTCGGCAACGCAGGCAACTGCACCGCTTCCGTGATATGAGGTTTCGTTGAGCACAAATCTTTGAGCCATGGTATTTCCTCCTGTTGAAGATTAAATTTATACGGTTGTCCGTATCTGATTTCAGTATACGCGAAAAAAATGAAATTGTCAATGAAAATGCTCAGGGTGAATAAGGAAGTATTTTAGAAAATGCGGTGTAACCTCGCAAATGGGGTTACACCCTTTTTCTTTATGCCGATTTAGATACCGTCTGTGTCGCTCGCCCCACACGCCGATTTCAAAATTTCTTTCGTTTGGTAATGCAACACAAGGTAATTTGTAATCTCCCTGCAATTCGTACTGCACACCTTGTTGTTCAAATAATGTTTTCATAATGAACCTCCTTGATTTTGATGTGTTAATTATAAATCAAGTCGAATCAAAAGACGAATGTGCGGATTTTATTGCAAAAGAAAAAGGCTCTGACCTTTTAAGTCAAAGCCAAATTTCTTTCCTTTGCAATGCCACAGATGTATAAGTTTTCTATACTGCCTTATCAACCCGTAGCAAAGCCGGTGATTTTTTTGTAAATTCGACGGTTTGCATTATCAAGCGGTGAAGAACATATCTTCGATTATGTCGTATGCGTGGCAAGGCTCGACTGAGTTATCATTCAAAAGAGCGGCGGCAAGAGCAACACGAGCTTCACTGTCGCCTAAAAGAAACAGCTTTTCGCCGTCATGCTCAATGCCGTAAATATCACTCGAATCCGCCGATGAGGATTCGCTGAAAACCGAGTACATTGCATCACTCCCTTCATAACTTTCTTATGTGTCGAAAGTCCGCACAAAAAGTGACGTTTTGTCACATTGCACGGCAAAAGAAAAGGCGTAAACCGTCACAGGAGTACCGACATTGAAGAATGTGCGGACGCCGTGTGACATTTCGTCACGCCGTTTTGCTTCCATTATATCCCGCCGTTCGGATATGTCAATAGGGAATGATAAAATTTGTAAAAAATAAATAAATTTGATATGCAAAACATGAGCATTTTAACGGGGATTTCTCGCAAAATAGCCCCACCATATATATAAAACGAGGCGGTAAACGGCAAAATAAGAAAACATAAGTAAAATTATTTTTACGCAAAATAATCGCCGTAAAATTGATATACTTTCCCGCTCCCGCTTCCATGTAGCGGCGGTCGGACACGGCGTATTCGCTTTTCCGTATGAGCCAATCAGTCCAAATCTCCTCGAGCTTTACGGGATTCGGCCCCATGATCTCGGACATATGCTCGGGGGTGCAATATTTTTGACTTTTGATATATTCCATTGCAATTCTCCTAAAATAACCGCTGTAAACGGTCGTTAACTTGT
>CAZPMK010000003.1:0-103226 GCA_964587915.1 uncultured Clostridium sp. | reverse complement strand
CCCTCGTCAGAGGGAGCCTATTTAATTTTGGCTCGGATTTTCCGCAGAAAGCTGTGATTTATTTTCGCCTCCCTTACCTAAAGGGAGGGAGTGCTTGCGGTGGAGGGATAGTGCGTAGCACCACGGCATAGCCGTGCGAAAATGTAGTTGCCGTTCCGGTTGAATTTTCGCCGAAAATTCAATATCCCCCCGTGCGAATGTCTCATGACAAAATGACATTCGCCCGACCCCCTTTAGGCAAGGGGGTCATACAAAATCACAGCTTTCTGCTGAAATTCTGCATTCTTAACACCTAATAACACAACAAACCGCCGCAGGGGATTAGCCTGCGGCGGTCAAGTTATTTACTTAGGCTCATGAAATGAACCGTGCATCATGATGAGAATACCTGTGTACTGTTCACAAATTCAGTTGAGGTGAATTTGCAATATCCATCAAAGGGAACAGCTACTAAGCAAGCCTCACCCGAAGCAAACGCCTTGTCAATGTCAGTGCCGACTATGCTTAAAATCAGATTTGTATCTGCCTTTGAAAGTTGCGTTTGGCAGCTTGCAACTCCTCTCGCACCGGAGGCAGTAGAAACAAGACTAATTGTAGGTTTAATATAATTACTCACTCTTTTACCTCCTTAAATACTGAACAGCAGCTTGCCGAGATTTGCGAACAGCTTCTTGAATATATCAAGTATAGCCGCAAGGAAGCTCGCCGGCGTTACGGAACCTGTGTTGATGAGATCGCCGATGTTACCGAAGTCAACCTTTGTATCGCCGGGTCTGCTTACGGGGTCAAGGTCGGGGTCGGGATTCGTTGTGCCCGGCTGCTGAGGAACATAATCGGGATGCTGATTTGCATAACCGCGAGTGTTGAGCGTTGAAACCTCAACGGGTGTTGCGGACATCATCATGAGATTTGCAACCGTGGGCAGGTCAGCCGCCGAAGTGGCGACAAGCTCTGCGTTGGTGAGCTTGATGTTGTTTACGGCAAGTATTCCGGTGCCGCTGTTAGTGACCGTAACGGTGTAAACCGTTGTACCGTTGGTTGATTGTCCGTCTATGAGCGTGGAAACATCATAGTACATTTCCGTCTTGGATGTGATAGCTATTTCGGCATCCTTAATCTTTGCCGTGGGAGTACCCGAAACGTTACGCATACCAATCATTACCGAGGGAGCAATTGCCGCTCTTGAAATCGAGGTAGCCGCAATCTTGAAGCTGATAGCCGTATCGGGTTCGAGATAAACCTCACCGGCGGGACCACCGATACCGTTCTTTGTGTAGTTGCCGAAGGTGATTTCTTTTCCGTCTTTGCCACCCTCAACATAAGCAACGAATTTTTCGGCAAGATCTTCAAATTCGCCGTTCTTGAGTTCGTCCTCTACATTATAATATGTAGCATTCTGCTCGCTTGCAATGTATCTTGAATCATCTTCAAGCGTGTTGTATACACGGTAGCCGTCAAGATAAAGCGTCTTGTCACCCGCTCTTGAAACGGTTGTGCTTGTGCCGTCTGCGGAGGTCATGATCTGAGATTCCGGATTGAGAACGGAATTATCATCCATCCAAACAGCATCAATATCCATGTCGTCAAGCTCGGGCATTCCGAGTGCGGCGAACATTCCGATTTCCTCTGCGGGAACACTCATGTCAACCTCTGCATCAAGTGATGCCGCCGCCGTCTGATCCTTAGGCTCGTAAATGTCCTTGAGATAAACGCCGGTAATCTCAACCGTGCGGGTTGCATAATCTTCCGTTACATAGTGGAGAACGGGAACCTGAGTAAGCAGTCCGTAGTTCGCATCGCTGTAGTAGGTGTCAACGAGGATTACCTTTTCAATCGTGTCACCCTGCTTGATGGTAACAAGCAACATACCTGTATCGGGACCGCAGGCTGAAACAAGGTCAAAGCCCTTGCCGGTAAATGTGAACGTTTGAGTTTCGGTTCTGTTGGTGGTCGCATTTACCACAGCAGTCTTGTAACTGCCGTTTGAATATTCGTTTGTGTTGTTGTAATACTTGTCATATCCGTAAACGTCGGAATCTGTTGAAGTATCTTGATAACCGCTGCTTGCTGTGCTTGTGGTATTCCATGCACATACGGACATATCACTTGCAACGCGAGTAAGCCTTGATTCCTCATAATAAACATTGGAAGCGGGAATAATATTGATTCTGAACCATTCGTAGGTGCCGTCGTCTCTCTTGATGAGAACATAGCCCTTGTCCTCGTCCTGCTTCAATGTGTAAACAAGGTCTTGGTTGCTGTTTGTGAATGCGATTTTGATGTTTTCAATATCAAGAACTTCGTTGTAATGGTTGACATTCTGTCTTCTTATCTCGGAGTCAACCGCACAAAGCGTACCGTCAACCTCGGTATCAAGCATGGGCAAATCGTAGTCCATGATGAAGTTGTATTCGGGAACGGAGAAATACTCGGTCGGGAATCTCTTGACCGCATCATTTGCCGCCATTTTTGCATCGCTCTCGTAAATAGCCGTTTCTTCAGGCTGGTTTATCGAGGTGTTGTAAAGCTCTGCATCCATGTTGGCAAGAACGCCCGAAATCGTAACAATCAGCTTTTTGCCGTTTGTTTCGTTGGATCTCGTTACGCAGTTTTGGGAGTAGTTGTAGCCTCTGACCAAAATTTCTCTTGTGTCTCTGTTAACGGTACTCGTTATTCCGCTTGCATTAACGGGAGCGTTGAAATGAAGTCTGTCAAGCTCGTCATAGTAGATGCTTGCCGTTTCGGTCTTAATCGTTGCATCGTCGGGAATGATGAATGCGTCCATGAGCTTTTCGCGGAGAACGGACTCATCTTCCAGCTTCGCCATTGCGTTGGTGGAGTTTGAAGTTACCGAGTCGAACATACTGTTGGTAAGCTCGGTAAGATTGAATGCCGTACCTGTGGGCATGCTCGCACTGTAGTTAATAGCGTTGATGTTGCGGTCACCGGGAGCATCCATGCTTTCGGCGAAAAGATATTCGGAGGAGGTAAAGTCCATGTAATCGTCCATGGAGAAGCCGGACATGGAGTTGTTACCTATCTGAATCGAATAAACATATGCGCCGAGGTTCTTTGACTTGAGGGATTCTGCGATAGCAAGGTTTGCAACTCTGTTAGCCACTGTTGCGTCGTTAGTGCCCACGCCGGGAACACCGTCGGTAATCATGATTATCGCAACGCTTCTGTCGCCGCCACCGAGGTAGTTTGCATCGGAGTTTGCAACTATTTGATTTGCCATTGCAAAGCCGTAGTTTGAATAGGTGTTGCAGTTTGTCTCGTCGTAAGAATAGCTTACCGCAAGGCTGTTTATGCAGCATCTTGCATAGTCGAATTTATCAACCGTGTAGAAAGCATTTTGATAATCGGCAGTAGTCAAGGAGCTGTAGCCCTTGAGGGTTGTGCTTGTGTTGGTGAACAAACCGGTACGGAAGCCCGAGTTATCCGTAAGCTCGTTACCGAATGAAACGACCGCTATACGGTGATCGAGATTTGTGCTCGCCGCATTTTCGGCTATCTTGTAGGTAAGATCGTCAACTGCAAGCTGCATGGCTTCAAGACGAGACATGGTCATGTTTTTAGAGGGTGCTTCATAGTAGATGCCGGCGAAAGCCTCATACTTTTTACGATTGTCTTGTGAGTTTCTACTTTTATGGTAATCTGTTTTGTTTTTATCATTTTTAGCTTCGTCTAAGATTAAACTTGCATTTTCATATCCGCATATGTTAGGATTGGCAAGCCATGCCTCATCCGTGATTCGAGTCGGAGCATCCGTGGAGGGAGCACCCGAGCACGCATTGGGTATTATATATCCGTTTTTGGAGAGCTTATAACAACGACCGGTAACAGGATGAGTACACCAAAGCCAAATATCTCGGGAAAAATCTCCGTCTGTTCCTTTGTTTACAGCAACTGAAATCGGAGCATATTCTCCATCGGGAAGTCTGAAATAGAAACTACTTTTATATTCTATATTGTAACAATTATCTTTATTCTCGGGATTATAGCCGCCGATTTGTCCCATTTGAAGTGCATTCCAGCTCGTATCATGGTGATAACCAACTGATGTGTCCTTATTAACCCACATTGATGAAGAACCGTCCAAGAGGAAGATAAAATCCGTAGGTCTCTGTGCGGAGAGCTTTTGATACTGCAAGGGGCTGTTTGCGTAGGTTTCAAGAATAATATTGTATGTACCGTCCGCTTGAAGCTCTGCTCTCAAATCGGAGTAAACTCTCGATTCATATGCCGATGAATACGGGTCGGGAACACGCTTGTAGATATTGATTATCGTCATATCCGCTCCGACATCGCCGCCCGTGAGGTTGCCGCCCGCAGTCGATGCTCTCTTTGCATCGGCGTGGAAAGTACCCGGAAGCTCGTCGGTGTTATTATAGTTAGGAAGATAACCGAGGTTTGAATGGTTTCTGTAATAATCCGTATAGGTATCAATATAGCTTTGATTCGAGCCGTCGTTGCACCACAGATAATATCCGTTGGTATTGTAAATGACAAAATTGCCCGCCTCGTCGCCGTATTCCTCCAAGCGAATGTCATGTACACCGGCGCTGGTGTCACTCATCATCGTGAAAAGTCGCTGACCGAAATTGAAGTGCTTATTTGAAGCAAAATGCAATTCCTTGCTGTTGATTTCGAGCGTTGTTGTGCCCGAGTTCTTTATCTGCCAGCGCATGGAGGTGTGAGCATCGTCCTCGGCATTGATATGGAGCTTGTTGCCGTCAATGGTATAATCCTTTATCTCGTAGCCGACAACGCCCATCGAGTCACCGGTCAACGCCTGTGTGGGGCTGTTGGAGCTGTTATCGTATTTCGGCAGATATCTGTCGCCGTAGCCGCCGAATGCATCAAGAGCATAAATGATATTCTTCTGCGTGAGCGGGTCCTTAACGGGGGACTCATGAACGATAAGATAATCATCGCCCATGTTGATATCATTCAAGCTGGTGACCTTTTCGTAATGCGAAGCGGTTGTGTCATCGTAGCTCTTTTCTTCGTTCAAAAGTGCATGGTGGTCGATTTCCCAAAGGACATCAATCGGCTCGGGGCATTTGTTGCTTTCGCCGCCGTTATATTTCCATGCTGAGGACTCGTTAAGAATATAGAGGTTATCTCCAACGGAAATAAGACCCTCGCCCATGTAAAGCATTTGCGATTTGTTTCCGCTGCCGCCGTTTGCCGCACCGCTGCCGCCGAAGAGCGTGAAGTTTTTCGAATAGTCAACAAGATAACATTTTCTGTTTCTGCCGTTTACCGTGATACCGGCATCACCGGGGGTGTTGATATCAACGAAGCCGACCGAAAACTCTCTGATGTGGCTGCTACCGGTTGTTCTTGAATAGGAACGGCTGAGGTAGAGCTTGCCTTGGTCGTGAATTGCGTACTGGATTTTATCAATGTTGTTTTTACCGCCGGTGAAAGCAACAACATAATAGGGGTTACCTACACAGCTTATGCCCTCGTAGTCGGTATTTGCCCAAGACTCATGGCGGTTATTCGTTATTTTAAGGTTGCTGATTGTGAAATTGGTAGTACCCACCGGAACGTTATCAATGCCAAAACGGATGGTGTACTTGCCGGTAAAGTTTGCATCATCTGCGGCAACGGTATCCCAGTTACTGTCGGCGCCCGCCGGCTTTGTACCTGCCTTGAATACCGCTCTGTAATGCCATCTGCCGTCTTCAAGCTGAGTGGGAGTGACCCATTGGCTGACATCCATGTGCTTGCCGGTGGGAGAGAAAATGTAAACATCGGTATTCTTGTATGTGGTATCGTATTCGATTACATATTCTTCACCGACAGTAATGCAGTTTGTACTGCTGTCATAATACGCTTTTTCTCCGGAAATATTCTTGTTCCAAGCGTTTGAAGTGTAGCCGAAAGCTGCGGTAATTTCGCTCGTTGCAGCGGTGGCGGTAACCTGTCCTTTGATTTCGGCATTGGCACCGTCATCATTTGTTGTGGTATATTTCATGCTCGCATTGCCGGAAGTTACCGTTGTTTCGCCAGTGGAATTAAGCGTAACGAGATTGAAATTGTTTCTGAGATAATACCACTCTTCTTTTGAGCTGTTGCCGAACAGCTTGTAGCCCAAAAGCATTGAACCGTAGTCCTGGTTACCCAGTGTTCCGTAATCATCATTATTTTTGATGTAGAAGTTGCCCGTCCAAAGAGTGCCGGAACCGTAGGAGCAGTAGGAGGTGGAAGCACTGTTAAGCTCACCGCAAAGGTTCATTCTGTCGGCAAACTGGATATAAGCTGCATCGGTGTTTTCAACCGCTTTTGCCATTGCGTCAAGAGAAACATAAGCTATACGGCTGCCGGAATCGGTGTAATAAAGGTTGTATTTGGAAGCTGAAAGACCGCCGCCGTGGGTGTTGCAGTTTGTTCCGTCAGTATTTTTAAGAACAAAAAGTTTAACAAATTCTGCAGTTTTTGCATCAATCGCATAAACAACGGAATTTTTCTTTGCACTGCTATTGTCATATGCGGAAATAAGGAACCAGTCCATATCTTCCCAATACGCAAGACCCTGAGGAATGTAATTATCCGTAGCAGACAGACCGGGGATAACAAAATTCGTCGGAGCGTTGGAACGGTTGCCGTTGAAGAAACGGTTTTGATATCCCTGATAGGTTGAAAGATAAGCATCGTTAGCGGCATTAACAACTCTTTGCTGAGTTATGGTGATGCCGCTCTCTGCGTGCGTTATTTTGATGTTCGGATTGAACGCCGCTTCTGCAACAAAATCATCGAGCACTAAGCCCAATCCGCAGAACGTCGATGCAACCATCACAACACAGAGCAGCATCGAAATGATTTTCTTGGATGTTTTCATGTTTTACCTCCATATACTTTTCTTTTCGGCAATATCTTTGCTCAATTTACTGCCCCCCTCGCCCGCTTTCACGCCTCCCTTGCCTAAAGGGAGGTGGCTGAGCCGTAAGGCGAAGTCGGAGGGATTCTCACGGCGAAGCCGTGCTAAATCCGGTAGAGGTGTTCCGCCACGGAAAACCGTGTCGGTTGAATTTTCGCTGAAAATTCAATATCCCCCGTGCGAACTTCATTCGCACTGCCCCCTTTAGGCAAGGGGGCCGAAAGGTGCGGCGAAGCCGTGAACCGTTCAAAGATATTACCTAAATATTTATCTTATATATCAAACCCAAACAAAGTTTGAGTATTGTTGCCAAAAGGCATTTATCAATTTTCGCTTGCCTCCCTTGCCTAAAGGGAGGTGGCTGAGCCGTAAGGCGAAGTCGGAGGGATTCTCACGGCGAAGCCGTGCTAAATCCGGTAGAGGTGTTCCGCCACGGAAAACCGTGTCGGTTGAATTTTCGCTGAAAATTCAATATCCCCCGTGCGAACTTCATTCGCACTGCCCCCTTTAGGCAAGGGGGCCGAAAATTGATCATTTATTCATCTGTGCTTTAACTAAAGTGTCAATGTATTCACAAACGCCGTAGAAATTTTCGTTAATCTCATTATTCGGTATGCGAACCACGAACAAATTTCTGTCCTCAATTTTTTTGGTGCGGATTTTATCTTTCAATTGACCGCATTTTTCGTAATGTTGAGAACCGTCAAGCTCTATTATGAGTTTTGCACTATGACAGTAGAAATCAACGATGTAGTTATCAATGACCTTTTGCCGTAAAAAACGTATTGGGTATGAGCGTAAAAAATCATACCACAAACGCCGTTCTTCCTTGGTCATATTGCTACGCAGTTTACGTGCGTTTTCAGTTAGGTCGGGGTTGTGTTTTCTGTTCATGTTGAATACCTTGCTAAGTTACCTGCTTCTTGCTGTAGTTCAATTTCAGCTTTCGGTGAAGCACAATGACAAGAAATCAACAGCTCACTCGCTGTGTATATATTCACGGCACAGGCGTGCATATTCGTGGGCTTTTTCGCAAGCGTATTGCGGGACGGCATCACTTTTGCCTGTTTCAGCCACGGAAACGGCGGCACACAGGTCGCACAGATTTCGTATTCGGCAAGTCGCACATTTTTTCGGAAGATAAATTTTCTCCCGCTCTGCGCATATCGTTTTCCACGCTTCGGAAAAATCCTCTGCGGGAGCACTCGGAGCGGTCATCATTCCGCACGGGGTCATTTCTCCCTGCCACGTCACCCAAAAAGAGGACAGCCCCGCACGGCAGTTAATTTTTTCTCCGCACATGATATCGCACGATTCGTCCGGCAAGCTCTCTTGCAAAAGGCTTTTGAAATCCGCATCGGCATTTTGCCGTTTCTTCCATTCAAAATGCACTCTTGCCGCATCCTTTGCGGAGAGTCTGACCGTTTCGCCGCACGCACGCACGGGTGAGAACATATAACTTGTTGATTGAACGGGCAATTCAAGCTCCTTTGCAAATTCCTGAGCCTTGGCGGCATCCGCCGAATTATACGGAGTGATACTGAAATTCAGTTTCATATTCACGCCGGCTTTTTTCAGCTCATGTATTGCGTTGACAACTCTGTCATATGCATCGGCATTGCCGCAAAGGTTCGCATAGGTTTCTCTTGAAGTGCCGTAAAGCGTTATATTAAGCCGCAGCGGCGGATATTCGGTAAAAAGGCGGAGCTTTTTTTCATCAATAAGTGTTGCATTGGTATTGACCGAAACGAGAAGCCCGAGCTTTTTGCATTCGAGATATATTTCATCAAAATCACCGCGTACCATGGGTTCGCCGCCCGTCAGAAGCAGGAGCAGAGTCCCGGCATCCTTTGCTTTTCGGGCAAGGTCAATCCAAAATGCAGTATCTTTTTCACCGCTTATTGCCGATTTGTCATTCTCGCGGCGATGAATATAGCACATCCTGCAGTCAAGAGTACATCGTGAGGTAAGCTCAAATGAGCCGCTCAGCGGAGACTTGCTTGTATCTGCCTTTGCAAAAAGCACGGTCATCAGGCGGTCATAGTCACTCACCATCAAACCACACCCTCGGATTTCAATACTTTTTCGAGAGCCGTAACCGCCCTTTCATCGGGGGTACAGCCGTAAAAATAAACAGGAGTTTTATTTATTATTTCAATTGCGGTATCAACGAACATTCTTTGTTCCTGCGGTGCGAGAAAATCAAGATATGTATTGCTCATAAAGAGCTGAACTGCCTCAATTCCCGAGCAGCGGCGAATATGATTTTCGGGCGACTGCGAAAGAAACACAACAGCGCCGAGCGGCAGGGTACGGTTTTTGCAAATTCCGCTTGTTCCGCAAAAGGGAACGCCGTGGGCGTAAATGCCGTCGCAAACGGAAATCCCCGATTTATCGCCGTTGATTATCTCGGCTTGACGGAAGGTTCGCCACAATTCCGCCTGAGTGCTTTTGCCGGTTCCGCACGGAGCAGAGAACAGCAGCGCTTTGCCGCCGATATCCACATATGAAGAATGGAGAAACAGCGTTTTACGCAGAAGAAAAAGCTGAGGCAGTGCAAGAGAATTCCACATATAGCGGGAATCCGTCATGGTAGAAAAGCTCTCGCGGGTGAAGTACGCCGTGCTTTCATCGGGATTCAAAGGGGAGTAGACACTGAGGACACCCTGTGCCGAACCCATGGCGATTTTGCGATACACCCTCTCTTTACACGAATAAACGGTTACGTCCGCATTCTTGCCGCATTTTTCGGCAGTGACTTCGGGCAAACGGTCGTTGACGATACAGCGGATATTCACCCCGCCGTTAAACTCACGGGCTTCAAAAGCCTCCCAATCCGCATTGCCACTCACAAAGTGCGGTGCAGTAATCGAAATATCGTGATTGCAAATTCTAAATAATTTCTCCAATAAAACTACTCCATTATTTTATACGTAAATTATAATACAATATAATGCGTTTGTCAACAGTTTATCGTAAAAATATTCGATTTTACAATGTTAATTTCGAACTAAACATCATTTACACATTATATAAAAAACCGCCGAAGAAAATTCCTCGGCGGAAATAACAGCAGATTATTGAGCTTTCGTTTCGCAGTAGATACAGCGGTATGTTTTTGCCTTGCTGTCGGTGAGCCTGAAAATGTGGTCAAGCTCCTGCTCGGTCGAAGTTATACAGCGCGGATTTTTGCATTTTATAACGTTCGTCAGCGTTTCGGGCATGGAGATGCTTTTCTTTTCGGCAAGCACTCCGTTTTTGATAATATTGACCGTTGCATCGGGGTCTACAAAGCCTATGACATCAAAGTTGACGGGGATATCGGCGTCTATCTTAATTATGTCTTTTATTCCCATTTTTTTACTTGCAACATTCTTGATTATCGCAACGGAAACATCGAGTGAATCGAGGCCGAGAAGCTCATAAAGACGCATTCCGCAGCCCGCCGTGATATGGTCGATAACGATGCCGTTGTTTATGGAGTCAATATTCATATCGTTCCCGCCTCCTTTAACAGCTTCAAAATGAGTGCCATACGCATATATTTTCCGTTGAGAACTTGCTTGAAATAACAGGCTCTCGGGTCGTTGTCAATGGCTACGGCGATTTCGTTTACACGGGGCAGAGGATGCATTATCGCAAGGTCAGATTTGGCGTTTTTCAGCTTGTCGGGAGTAAGAATATAGCTGTCCTTGAGACGCAGATAATCCTCCTCATTGAAGAAGCGTTCACGCTGTACTCTGGTCATGTAAAGAATGTCGAGCTTACCGATGACGGATTCGAGATCGGTGGTCTGTTCGTATTCAATGCCTTTTTCCGTAATTATGTCTTTTTTTACATAACTTGGTAATTTCAATTCCTCGGGAGAAATCAAAATCAGCTTGATTCCGCTGTAACGGCTGAGTGCCGTAATGAGCGAATGAACGGTTCTGCCGAACTTCAAATCGCCGCAAAATCCGACGGTAAGATTGTCGAAACCGCCCTTTTCACGCTTTATTGTGAGTAGGTCGGCAAGGGTCTGCGTGGGGTGGCAATGTCCGCCGTCACCGGCGTTGATAACGGGTACACCGGCGTTATTTGCCGCAACAAGAGCCGCACCCTCCTTGGGATGCCTCATTGCGATTATATCGGCGTAGCAACTCACGGTTTTGGCGGTATCGGCAATGCTTTCACCCTTTGCGGCAGAGGAGCTTTGAGCCTCGGAAAAGCCGAGAACGTTGCCGCCCAGCTCATACATTGCGGCTTCAAAGCTGAGACGAGTGCGTGTTGACGGCTCAAAAAACAGGGTTGCGAGCTTTTTGCCGGCACATTTGTGTGCGTATTTTTCGGGATTGTCGATGATGTCAAGAGCGGTTTCGGTCAGCTCGTTAATTTCATCAACCGACAAATCGGAGATATCAATTATACTTCTCATTTTAGCCCTCTTTTGCACCGTTCACGGCAAGATAAGCCTTGATACGGTTGACGTTTTCAAGATTTTCGGGCTTCTCCTCGAGGTACTCTATAATGTCGTAAACATCAACTACGGAGAAAACGGGGAAGCCGAATTCCTCACCGATTTCAGCCATGGCGGATTTCTCGGTCAAACCCTTTTCTTTACGGTCAACCATGACGAAAACGGCGGCAACTTTAACGCTGTCAAGTTTGGATAATATTGACATACTTTCCCTGATAGCGGTACCGGCTGTTATGACATCCTCAACGATGACAACCTCTTCGCCGCAGGTAGGTTTATATCCGACGAATACGCCGCCCTCACCGTGATCCTTTTCCTCTTTTCTGTTGAAGAAAAACGGAACATCAAGCCCGTTCTTTGACAGAGCACAGGCAACGGATACGGCAATGGGTATTCCTTTGTATGCGGGACCGTAAAGCACGGTTCGCTTATTACCTATTTTTTCGGCGTAAGCCTTGGCATAAAATTCGCCGAGACGGGATATTTGATTGCCTGTTTTGATTTCACCCGCATTGATAAAATAAGGGATTTTTCTACCACTTTTGGCAGTAAAATCGCCGAATTTCAGCACACCGGCACCTTCCAAAAATTCAATAAATTCTCTTTTATATGCTTCCATTTCTTCTTCTCCTTAGCCTTATTTTTATCCGACAAATTCACTTACACAGCGTTCATATGCGGCAACAGGATCCTCGGCGGCGGTGATGGGTCTGCCGACAACGATATAATCCGAGCCGATTTTTTTAGCCTCGGACGGGGTCATAACACGCTTTTGGTCGCCCTTGTCACCGTCGGCAAAGCGAACGCCGGGGGTAACGGTGAGAAAGTCAGAACCGCAAACATCATGCACCTTTCCTGCTTCAAGAGGTGAGCAAACAACGCCGTCAAGACCCGCTTTTTTGGCGTTAGCGGCATAGTGCATGACAACTTTATCTATCGGTTCTTTAATGAGCAAATCGTTCTCCATGCTCTCCTGATTGGTTGAGGTGAGCTGAGTAACGGCTATAAGCAGTGGACGCGTGCCGTCGGGACGGGTAAGTCCCTCGAGAGCCGCCTCCATCATTGCGATTGTGCCGCCTGCATGAAGATTGCAAATGTCAACATCAAGACCCGAGAGAACAGCCATTGCCTTTTTGACGGTATTCGGAATGTCGTGGAGCTTGAGATCAAGGAAAATCTTGTGACCTCTGCTCTTGATTTCTTTTATGATAGAGGGGCCCTCGGCATAGAAAAGCTCCATGCCGATTTTTACGAACGGTTTTTTCTCCTTGAATAAGTCGAGAAATTCGAGAGTTTTTTCTTTGCTTGCAAAATCACAGGCAACGATAACATCCTTACCCATTTTTTACGCCTCCTATAATATCTTTCAAATTGTTTATATTGTACTTATCCATAGCCGCAGGCAGAGCATTGATTATGTCACGGCAGGCATACGGATTGATTAAGTTTGCCGCACCGACTTCAACCGCCGTTGCACCTGCAAGCATCATTTCGATAACATCCTCAGCCGAGGAGACACCGCCCATGCCGATAACGGGGATTTTTACCGCGTTCGCAACCTGATATACCATTCTTACCGCAACGGGGAAGATGGCAGGACCGGAGAATCCGCCCATTTTATTGGCGATTACGGGCTTTTTTGTCTTGAGGTCTATTCTCATGCCGAGAAGCGTGTTTATAAGGCTTATGCCGTCTGCTCCCGCATTTTCACAGGCTTTTGCGATTGCAACGATATCCGTGACATTGGGGGAGAGCTTGACTATAACGGGCTTTTTCGTGACTCTTTTAACCGCTTCAACCACCTGTGCGGCGGCAGAAGGATCGGTACCGAAGCTCATTCCGCCTCCGTGTACGTTGGGACAGCTTACGTTGACCTCGAGCCAGCCGACCTGTTCCTCGGAATCGAGCTTTTCGCAGGTGTAGGCGTAATCCTCAACGGAAAATCCGCTGACATTTGCCATTACTTTTTTATTGAAGCACTTTTTCAGCTTGGGTAATTCCTCCGAAACGACCTTTTCAACACCGGGATTTTGCAGTCCCACGGCGTTTATCATTCCTGCGGTGCATTCCGCAATACGGGGAGTGGGATTGCCGAAGCGGGCATCCTTTGTTGTACCTTTGAAAGAAAACGTGCCGAGTATGTTTATATCATAAAGCTCTGCAAATTCATATCCGAATCCGAAAGTACCCGAAGCGGGGATAACGGGGTTGTCAAGCTCGATTCCGCAAAGATTGACGCTTAATCTTCCCACAGAATTTCCTCCTTTTTCATAACGGGACCGTCCTTGCAGATACGCTTGTATCCCGCTATTGTTTTGCATGAACAGCCCATGCAGGCACCGAAGCCGCAGCCCATTCTTTCTTCAAAGCTCATTTGACCGCTCGTTTTTGAAGCGTTGTATACGGCTTTAAGCATGGGCTCGGGTCCGCAGGTGTAGAAGTATGAATATTCATCGGGAAGCACATCGGTTACAAAGCCTTTTTTGCCGTAACTGCCGTCCGCCGTGGTGACGGTAACCGAACAGCCGAGAGCCTTGAAATCCTCCTCGCAGAATACCTCGCAAGCGGTGTTGAAGCCGAGAATCACGCTGACGCTCTTGCCCTGCTTTTTCAGCTCCTTGGCAAGCATATAAAGCGGAGGAACACCTACGCCGCCGCCCAAAAGCAACGGCTTTTCGCCGGAAAGAGAAAGATCGTAGCCGTTTCCGAGGCCGGTGAGAACATCGAGCTTTTCGCCGATTTGCATTTTCGACATTTGCTCCGTTCCTTTTCCCACAACCTTATAAATTATCGTGACATAATCCTTGCCGCTGTCGTATACGGATATGGGGCGGCGAAGATACAGTCCGTCAAGGCGAATATTGATGAACTGCCCGCAGGCGGTAACGGACGATGCATCGCCCGAAAGACGCATACGGTATACATTTTCGGTAAGTCGGAGGTTTTCCGATATTTCAAAAATACCTTGCTTCATTTGATGACCTCTTTTAAGAATCTATTGTTGAAATCGTAAGTGTGGTTTCTTCAAGAACGTCAAGAAGAACTCTCACGGTATCAAGAGAGGTGAACATGGTAACGTTGTTTTCGGTTGCACAGCGGCGAATCTTGTGACCGTCGCTTTCCTGCGTGGATGCACCGATATCCTTGGTATTTATAACATAGGCGATGTGTCCCTGCCTGATTGCGTCGGGGATTTCTTCACTGCCGTTGCTGATTTTTTCAAGCACGTGCGTGCGTATTCCGTTCTCCTTGAGGAATGTTGCCGTACCATCGGTTGCAAGAATGTTGAAGCCGAGATTGTAGAAACGGCGAATGAGCGGCAAGGCTTCCTCTTTGTCTCTGTCGGATATGGTGGCGAATACGGAGCCGTAATTCTGAAGATGAGTGCCCGATGCCTGCAACGCCTTATAGAGAGCACGGTTGAGCTTGTCATCATAGCCTATTGCTTCACCCGTGGATTTCATTTCGGGTGAGAGGTAAGCATCAAGACCCTTGATTTTGTTGAACGAGAAAACGGGTACCTTTACATAGTAACGCTTTTTCTCCTCGGGATATATGTCGAATATGCCTTGCTCCTTGAGGGATTTTCCGAGAATGACCTCGGTGGCAATATCCGCAAGGCTGTAGCCTGTTGACTTTGAAAGGAAGGGAACGGTGCGTGATGAACGGGGATTTACCTCGATGATGTACACGTCATCGTTTTGATCAACGATAAACTGAATATTGTAAAGACCGACGATTCCTATGCCGAGACCGAGCTTTTTGGCATATTGCAGTATAATTCCCTTGACCTTGTTTGAAATGCTGAATGTCGGATATACGCTTATTGAGTCGCCCGAATGTATGCCCGTTCTCTCGACAAGCTCCATGATTCCGGGAACAAAAACGTCTCTGCCGTCGCAAATTGCGTCAACCTCGACCTCTTTGCCTTGGATATATTTGTCAACAAGCACGGGTTTGTCGGCATCAATTTCAACGGCTGTTTTGAGATAATGACGAAGCTGATCTTCATTTGCAACTATCTGCATGGCTCTTCCGCCGAGTACAAAGCTGGGACGGACAAGCACGGGATATCCGATTTCCGCCGCGGCGGCAACACCGTCTTCAATCTTGGTGACCGCCTTGCCCTTGGGCTGAGGAATATGGAGCTCTTCAAGGATTTTTTCAAAGCTGTCACGGTTTTCGGCTCGCTCGATTGCGGCACAGTCCGTGCCGATTATCTTTACGCCTCTGTCCATGAGCGGCTGAGCAAGGTTGATTGCTGTCTGACCGCCGAGAGAAGCGATAACGCCCTCGGGCTGTTCAAAGTCGATGATTGCCATAACATCCTCGGGAGTGAGCGGCTCAAAATAGAGCTTGTCTGCCGTTGTGTAGTCGGTGGAAACGGTTTCGGGATTGTTGTTTACGATTATTGCCTCATATCCCGCACGGCGAATCGTTTGTACGGCGTGAACGGTGGAATAGTCAAATTCAACGCCCTGACCTATTCTTATGGGACCTGCACCGAGAACAACGATCTTCTTTTTATCCGTATGACGGGATTCGTTGCTTCCGCTGTAGGATGAGTAGAGATATGCAATGTACTTGCCCGTGTGCAGAGTGTCAACCATTCTGAATACGGGAACAATACCGTTCTTTTTACGCAAATTGTATAATTCGGTTTCCGCCATGCCCCAAACGCCGGAAATGTATTTATCCGAGAAGCCCATGAGCTTCGCACTGCGGAGAACTTCGAGATTGCCCTTTTCTGCGGCAAGCTCTTTTTCTTTTTCAACGATTTTTGCAAAGCATTCAAGGAACAGGGGAGTTATCATGGTTGCCTTGTGAAGCGTATCGGTTGAAACACCTCTGCGGATAAGCTCGAATATAGCATAGATATTATCGTCACGGAAATCCTTTATGTAATCGAAAATCTCATCGTTGCTCATGCTGTCGAACTTTGCAATATGGAAGTGGCATACTCCCGTTTCGAGCGAACGAACGGATTTGAGTATACATTCTTCAAGAGTCGAGCCAATGCCCATTACCTCGCCGGTAGCTTTCATCTGAGTGCCGAGAGTGTTCGGTGCATCGGCGAATTTATCGAACGGGAAACGGGGGAACTTTGCAACGATATAGTCAAGCGACGGTTCGGTTGCCGCAGTACCGCCCGCAACGGGAATATCCTCGAGAGCCATACCGAGAGCGATTTTTGCGGTGACTCTTGCAATGGGATAACCGCTTGCCTTTGAAGCAAGTGCCGAGGAACGGGAAACACGGGGGTTGACCTCTATAAGGTAGTATTCGCTTGAATAGGGATTGAGTGCAAACTGAACGTTACAGCCGCCCTCTATTTTCAGCTCACGGATAATTTTGATTGCGCTGTCGTTGAGCATTTTTAAATCGTGCTCGTTGAGAGAAAGAATCGGTGCAACAACGGCAGAGTCACCCGTATGTACGCCAACGGGGTCGATGTTTTCCATGCCGCATATGGTGATTGCATGATCGTTCGAGTCACGCATTACCTCAAATTCTATTTCCTTGTAGCCCTTAACGCTTTTTTCGATAAGAACCTGATGAACGGGGGAGAGCTTAAAGGCATTGAGACCTATTTCGTAAAGCTCCTCTTCGTTGTTGGCAAAGCCGCCGCCCGTGCCGCCGAGAGTAAAGGCGGGACGCAGAACAACGGGGTAGCCTATATCAAGAGCCGCTTTCTTTGCTTCTTCAATGCTGTAGGTTATTTCGGAGGGAATAACCGGCTCGCCGATTGATTCGCACATTTCCTTGAAAAGCTCTCTGTCCTCGGCACGCTCGATACTTTCGCTTGAAGTGCCGAGCAGCTCAACGCCGCACTCCTTGAGGATTCCTTTCTTTTCAAGCTGCATTGCAAGGTTGAGACCCGTCTGACCGCCGATGCCGGGAACTATTGCATCGGGACGCTCGTATCTGAGAATCTTAGCAATATATTCAAGAGTGAGAGGCTCCATGTATACCTTGTCCGCAATGGAGGTGTCGGTCATGATTGTTGCGGGGTTTGAGTTGCAGAGAATAACCTCATAGCCCTCTTCCTTGAGTGCAAGGCACGCCTGAGTACCCGCATAGTCAAATTCGGCCGCCTGACCTATTACTATGGGACCCGAGCCGATGATGAGTACCTTTTTTATATCCGTTCTTTTTGCCATATTTATTCCTCCTGAATATGAATTATCAATACTCATAGGCGGTTTTGCCGTTGCAAACCGTCAAGAGACATTTTCCGTAAATTTCCGTTCCGATGAACGGTGTTGACTTGCCCGCCGAAAGAAAATCATCGGGGCTGATTGTCTGTTTTTCTTCAAGTGCCCAAACCGTGAAATCGTCATTCAAGGGAATGCCGAAGCGTTCTCTCGGATTTATCGCCATGAGCCGTACGAGCTTTTGAAGACTGATTATTCCCTTGCGTACAAGTCCCGTATACATCAGACCGAACGCCGTTTCAAGTCCGACTATTCCGAAAGAGCTGTCTTTTAAGCCCTTTGATTTTTCTTCCTTTGAATGCGGAGCATGGTCGGTTGCCAGCATATCTATCGTGCCGTCGCAAATGCCCTCAATGAGAGCCTCTTTGTCTTTTGCCGAACGGAGCGGGGGATTCATTTTGAAGCGACCGTCCTCTTGCAGATTGCTTTCATCGAGAAGAAGATAGTGCGGTGCGGTTTCGCACGTTACGTCCAAGCCCTCCGCCTTGGCTTTTCGTATCAGCTCAACACTTTCCTTGCAGGAAATATGGCAGATATGATACGCACAGCCCGTTTGACGGACAAGCTCGAGGTCACGTTTTATCGGTCCCCATTCGCTTTCGCTGCAAATTCCTTTGTGCCCGTGAATTGCCGCATAGGTGCCGTCATGAATGTATCCGCCGCGAAGAAGTGAATTGTCCTCGCAATGAGCGACGATGATTTTGCCGAGCCTTTTTGCCGTTTGCATCGCTTCAAGCATAAGCTCCGAGGACTGGACTCCTCTGCCGTCATCCGAAAAAGCAATTACCTTTGATGAAAGACCCTGCATATCCGAGAGACGTTCTCCCTTTTCGTCAACCGTTATCGCACCGTAGGGATAGATATTTATGCTTGCATCCCGTGCAATGATATCCGATTGCATTTTGAGATTTTGGGTGCTGTCGGGAACCGGCTTCAGATTCGGCATGGTGCATACTGCGGTATATCCGCCGTGAGCCGCCGCCGCAGAGCCCGAACGGATTGTTTCTTTATACGAAAAACCCGGCTCGCGAAAATGCACATGCACATCACAAAAGCCGGGGAATACGGTATATTGCGGAGCGTTGAACTTCGCATTTAAAGAAAGAAAATCCGCTGCGGCATTTGCCGTTGCTTTATACTCTTCAAGACATATGAATTCAGCACTGATTTTCTTCATTTTAATCCTTTCCGCAGGCATAAAAAAAGCCCTGCCGTCAGGGCAAGACAACGCTGTAAAACAGGATATGCTTTTACCCTGCTCATAAACATATTCGTTAAATCTTGCCGATCTCTCTGTATCTGCTTAAAGATTCCGTTTGTTTTCTCAAAAAGTATATCATAAGGCGGCGGTATTGTCAAGGCGAAAAAGAAGTATTTTGAAAATTTGACGAATCTGCGGAAAAACAATTGCAATATTCCTTTCATTGTGTTAAATTATACTATAGTATGAATACTGCGGATAAATCCGTGTTGTGTTTTACAGTAAAGGAGACTTGAAAAAATGATAAAAAAACTTGTTGCAGCAGTCCTTGCGTTACTGTGTGTGTTCGCCGTAATGCCGTTTTCGTTTGCACAGGAAGCGGAAACAAAGCTCTATACCTTTTACGGTGACGGGATGCTCTTTAAGCAGAACGAGGAAGCCGTAATTTCCGGTACGGGAAAGCCGAACTGTATTATTACCGCCGAGCTTATCGCACCGAACGGAATCACCGTTGAAGTCACAAGATCTCAGATAAAGGCGGACGGTACATTTTCCATTTCGTTTACCGCTCCCGCAGGAAGCTACGACCAATACAAAATAGTCCTCAAAGCGGACGGCGTTGAATTTGAAACGCTCAATGACGTCGTTTTCGGCGAACAATGGCTTGCAAGCGGTCAGAGCAATATGGAGTATCATCTCGGTCAGGCAAAGGGCGGACTTGATATGCTCAAAGCAGAGCAAAAGCTCGATAAATGGCTTCGTGTTCTTCTTGTTCCTCCCATTCCGGAATATAAAGGCTCCGATTCTCTTGTACCCGTTGAGCCTCAAAAGGATATCCCCGGAGCAAAATGGGTAACGGGCGAAAATATTGATATATACAATATGAGTGCCGTTGCATATTATTTTGCCGCAGAAATGCGTAAAGAGCTTGATATGCCCGTAGGAATTTTGAATATACCTCTCGGCGGAACAAGCATTGACGTTTGGCTTTCAAGAGAAGCTATCGACTCCGATGCTCAGTTTAAGAGTCAGCTTGTTTCGGAGGGCAAATATATCGAAAAATCCGATTGGAACGAATCAAAGGTGAATGTCTACAAGGCAATGACCGCAAACTATAATCTTAAGGTTGAAGCACTCAAGAATTTCAAGCTCTCGGGAATGGTTTGGTATCAGGGTGAGTCGAACTTACAGCTTCATGAAAGCGTTGACAGATATGCAATAGCCTTTGACCTTATGCAGCGTTCGTATACCGAGCTGTTCGGATATGAAAACGGTCTGCTTCCAATTATATATACACAGCTTGCTTCGTATTATTATTCCGATGACGGACTTTATCTCAGCGATATGAATATCCTCTTTGCCGGAATGCAAAAGCAAAGACCCGAGTCGAGAGCAATGGTATCAATTACCGATGTTCCGCTTACATATCTTCCCGAAATCGGCGATATCCACCCCGAATGCAAGCAGGAGGTCGGCGAGAGAATGGCATTTGCCGCAAAGGGTCTGGTCTACGGCAAATACGATAACTACACCGCCGCATCTGTTAAAAGCGTAAGATGTGCCGATTCGAGCATATATGTCACGTTTGAAAATGTCGGTGACGGCATCGCTTCAAAAGGAAATGAGCTTCAATGCTTTGCCGTTTGCGGAAGTGACGGCATTTACGTTAAAGCGAATGCCGAGATAATCGGCAGAGATACCGTAAGAATTTGGAATGACGATATAGCACAGCCTCTCAGTGCAACATATGCCTACTGCGTAAACAATCAGAGCGTAAATCTTTATTCGACTCATGACGGCGAGCTTCTAATGCCCGTAAGCCAATTTGTGACCGATAAAACAGTCGGCAAGCATTATTGGATAGAAAAAACATGGGCGGAATGCGACAGCGATACGATATGGCACAATGACAACAGCAGATACACCAACTTCTTCACCGCATGGAGTGCCGAGGATGCAGAAATAAGCATTAACGGTCAGCACGCCTACAGCGGAAACGGCGGTCTCGGAATAACCTCCGATAACGGCAGCTTTTCCGTAAGTCCCGTTACGGGCTACAAGAAGAACGGCATAATGCAGTATTTCCGTGACTTTGACAAGGATTTCTCGGATTACGGCAAGCTCACCGTGCGTGTCCGCAATAACGGAAATTCAGATGTTTCTCTCGACAGCCTCAGATTTTATAAAAATTCCTTTATATGGTACGCTCCCGTTACGGCGGGAACGGGAGAAAATCAAGCCGTTATCCCCGCTGACGGTCAGTGGCATACGGTGACTCTCGATCTCAACACGCTGTATCTTTTCGGCAACAAATGCGGTTTGACCTATCCCTGCGGCAGACTTGACGGTGTCAGAAACATTAAGCTGGTATTCTCGGCACAGGGAAGCTCAAGCATCAGCGTTGACGAATTCCGTTTTGCTCCCTCGGACGGTGATGCGGGTATACGCTATGACGCAACGGTTGAGGACGCCGACAACGTAATTGAATTTGTTTCTGCGGTTGCGGTAACGGTTCTCGGTTTCTTCGCAAAAATGTTCTCATAATAAAAATATCCCGCTCTTTTCGGGCGGGACTGTAACGGGCGGTGTGGCTTCGACTACGCCGCCTTTTCGGTTGCGGCAATCAAAATGTTGTGCTGTAATATCCGAGCTTTAGGTTGCAACCGTTTTGTCCGTCATGTTCTGCAGGAACGAATATAATCCGAAAAAGAACAAAACTGAATAACCGCAATAAAAACCGACTTTCCGCCGTCAGAACGCATCTGATTCAGAAAAGTCGGTTTGTTTTTTATCAAAGATTTGCTATCATTTTTTTGAGATTTTCGTATCCTGCCGAAATTCCGTCAATGCAATCCTCCATGCCCTCAAATTCAACGCTTACATAGCCGTCATAGCCGTTAGCCTTGAGAATGGAGAGGCATTGAGCGACGGGTACATTTCCGTGACCGATTATCGCACCTCTTATGAAGTTGCCGCCTCTTGTGGTTTCAAAGCCTTTTACGGGCTTGAAGCCGTTGCCGCTTTTGATATGGAAATCCTTTGCGTGAACGTGCTTTGCATATCTTGCAACCCTGCCCACGGCAAGGCAGTTATCCTCATCAACACAGCTGAAATTGCCGATGTCGAGAAGCAAGCCGAAATTCGGATTTCCGACACCCGTTATGATACGTTCGACTCTGTCGCTGTCCTGACAAAAGTGACCGTGATTTTCAATGGTGGTTTCAATGCCCTTGGAAGCGGCATATTCCGTTATTCTTCTGCAGCCCTCAATGAGAGTGGGGAGAACCTGCTCGAAGCCGACGTAACCCTTTTTGTCTGCGGGAGGTGCCCACGCCGCATCGTGTCTCATGACCTTAACGCCGAGAATTGCCGCAACGTCAACCTTTCTGCAAACTCTTTCAACCTCGGCATCAAGTCCGTTTTCGCTGAGAAGATTTGCACCCACGGTGTAGCTTATAACGGGGAGGGAAAGTCTTTCACTTTCGCCTCTGATAAGCTCTGCATAGCTGCTTTCACTCACTCCGTCGGGAGCTTTAAGGTCGATAAATTCTATTCCGTCAAAGCCCATTTCCGAGGCTCTTTTCATAATGCTGAGCTGAGTTTCCTCACCCGAACGGATGAGCTTGTCAAAGCTGTAGCTGCTGACTCCTATTTTCATTCTTCTTACCTCTTATCCAAGCTTTTCAAGGAATTCAACTGCACTTCTGATATCCTTTGCGGGATCGTCGCCAACCTCACGCTCTATCGTAAGGAAGCCCTTGTAGCCGATATCCTCAAGTGCATCAAGATATTTCTCCCAAGGAACTTGACCCTCTCCGAGAGGAACCTCAAGGAATGACGGACCCGTAACAAGTGCATCCTTAACAAGACCGTATATTATTTCGGGATCCTTATAGAAAAGCTGCTTGCCGTCCTTTGCATGGGTGTGTACTATATATTTTTGAAGATTGTATACGGCACCTGCGGGATCATCGCCCGTTACCATAACAAGGTTTGCAGGGTCGAGATTTACGCCGACTCCCGTTGAACCGAGAGAATCGAGAAAGCCTTTCAAAACGGCGGAGGTTTCGGGGCCTGTTTCAATTGCAAAATGTGCGCCTATTTCATCGGCATAGCGGGAAAGCTCGAAGCAAGCCTCCTGCATTATTTTATAGCGTTCAATGCCGCTGTCCGAGGGGACAACGCCTATATGAGTGGTTACAACATCGGTACCAAGCTCTTTTGCAAGGTCAATGATTCTCTTTGAACGCTCGACTCTTTCGGGATTCTTATCCTTGTGGACAAATCCGCCGCCGCCGAGATCGCCGCAAAGTGCCGAGATAACAAGTCCGTTATCCGCAACAAGTGACTTGAAGTCTGCAATACGCCGTGCGTCCATGTTTTCGGGAGCCATTTCTCCGCGGGTTGCATATACCTGAATACCCTTTGCTCCAACCTCAGCCGCTTTTTTTACTGCGGTGGGAATATCGGTGCGAAAGCTGTCAATTATAACGCCAATAGGAAATCTGCCCATTAGAATCTCTCCTTTACGGTTCATTGTTAACTTTATAATAGCAAATATCGTATGTTTTGGCAAGTTTTTTTTACAATTATCTTTACTTTTTAAGTTATCTGTTATATTATTAACATATAATATTTTGCGGAGGTACTCTTATGTCAAAGCTCAAGGTTGCCGTTATCGGCTGCGGAAACATCGCAAATTCCGCACACATTCCTGCTTATATGAAAAGTCCGAATGCCGAAATCAAGTATTTCTGCGATATAATTCCGGAGAGAGCACAGGCGGCGGTTGAAAAATACGGCTGTGGTACTGCCGTTACGGATTATCACGATATTTTGAATGATGCCGAGCTTGATGCGGTTTCGGTTTGCACCCATAACGATTTTCATTCGATTATCTCGATTGATTTTCTCAAGGCGGGCAAGCACGTGCTTTGCGAAAAGCCTGCGGCAAGGATACTTTCCGAAGCCCTTGAAATGCAAAGGGTCGCACACGAAACGGGCAAAATTCTCAATATCGGCGTTTGTAACCGCTTCAACACTTATGTGATGAAGATACGCGAGCTCATCGAAAGCGGCGAGCTGGGCGAGGTGTATCACGTTTACGCCTCTTTCAGGGAGCACCGCTCCATTCCGGGTCTCGGAGGAGATTTTACCACCAAGGCAAGCTCGGGCGGCGGAGCACTCATCGACTGGGGAGTACATTTCCTCGATCTTGTAATGTATTGCTGTTCCGACCCGAAGCCTCTTTCCGCCTCGGGAAAAGCATTCTGCAAGCTCGGCAAGGATATGAAGAATTACACCTACACGAATATGTGGGCAAAGGATTCATCGGATATCGAAAACGGCACATATGACGTTGACGATTCGGTAGTGGGAATAATCAGAACGAGCGGCCCCGTCATCAGCTTTAACGGTGCATGGGCACAGAACGTCGGCGTGAACGAAATGTATATTGATTTCATGGGCGACAAGGCGGGAATACGCCTCAAATACGGCTCGGATTTCACCCTTTGGTCGGCCAAGAACGGTATGCTCACCGAAACAAAGGTATCGGCACGCAACACCAATATGTACGAAAACGAAATTGCCGCTTTCCTCGAAAGCATAAAAACGGGCGTTCACAATCAGCAATATATCGACAATACCGTGAAAACCTCCAAGATTATGCAGGCGGTATACGATTCGTCCGACAGCGGCAAAGAAATAATCATAGAACAGTAAGAAAGGGAGAATACACATGGAAATCAGAATTTTTAAATCGGAAGAAGAAATAGGCAAGGCAGTAGGCGAGCTTTACTGCGAATTTATAAACAGCAAGCCGAACTGCGTTCTCGGCTTCGCCACGGGAGCAACACCCGTTCCCACCTACCAATATATCGTTGAGCAGTACAAGGCGGGCAAGGTTTCCTTTGCCGACGTAAGCACCTTTAACCTCGATGAATATTGCGACCTGCCCAAGACGCACAAAAACAGCTACTATACCTTTATGCATGAGAATCTTTTTTCTCTTGTTGACGTTAAGGAAGAAAACATTGATTTTCTTGACGGAAACGCAGATCCCGAGCAGGAGAGCAAGCGTTATTCCGAAGCGATTGCGGCAAAGGGCGGAATTGATATTCAGCTTCTCGGAATCGGAAGAAACGGTCACATCGCTTTTAACGAGCCGTCGGACGAATTTACGGGAGAGAGCTTCAAGGTCTCTCTTACCCGGAGCACCATTGATGCAAACTCGATATACTTTGATGACGTTCCCATGCCGCACTATGCAATGACTATGGGCATCGGCTCCATAATGCGTTCAAAGAAAATCATTCTTATCGCAACCGGAGATAAAAAGGCTCAGGCGGTCAAGGATATGGTAAAGGGTCCCGTCACCCCGCAGTGCCCCGCATCAATTCTTCAGGAGCACCCCGATACGGTTATATTCCTTGATGAGGCAGCGGCTTCGCTCATAAAATAAAATACGGCACGGTGCTGCTGCATATGCGGCAGCCCGTTTTTGAAGTACAGAATACGGAGGCATTCTCTAATGGATAAAAAATATTACATTACGACACCGATTTATTACCCCTCGGACAAGCTGCATATCGGTCACACCTATTCGACCGTTGCCGCCGACACCGAGGCACGCTACAGAAGACTCAAGGGCTACGAAACCTTTTTCCTTACCGGTACCGATGAGCACGGTCAAAAAATTGAGGACAAGGCAAAGGAAGCCGGAGTTACCCCCAAGGAATATGTTGATAACATCGTTGCCGGCATCAAGGATTTGTGGAAGCTGATGAACATATCCTACGACAAGTTTATCCGAACCACCGATGACTATCACGAAAAAGCGGTTCAAAAGATATTCAAGAAAATGTACGACAAGGGCGATATATACAAGGGCTACTACGAGGGACTTTACTGCAAGCCCTGTGAATCGTTCTGGACGGAAACTCAGGCGGTTGACGGCAAGTGCCCCGACTGCGGCAGACCCGTTACCAAGGCTACGGAGGAAGCATATTTCTTCAAGCTCTCCGCATACGGCGACAAGCTGATAAAGTATTATGAGGAGCACCCCGGTTTTATCGAGCCTCAGAGCAGACAGAATGAAATGGTAAACAATTTCATAAAGCCCGGACTTCAGGATTTGTGTGTTTCCCGTTCATCCTTTAAGTGGGGCATACCCGTTCCCGTTGACGAGAACCATGTTATTTATGTTTGGCTCGATGCTCTCACCAACTACATTACCGCTCTCGGCTTTGCCTCCGAGGACGATACGCTCTACAAAAAATTCTGGCCCGCCGACGTTCATCTCATCGGCAAGGATATAATTCGTTTCCATACGATTTATTGGCCCGCATTCCTTATGTCGATTGATGAGCCGCTTCCCGAAAAGGTCTACGGTCACGGCTGGGTACTGTTAGAGGGCGGAAAAATGAGCAAGTCCAAGGGCAATGTTGTCGATCCCGTCATTCTTGCGGAAAGATACGGTGTTGATGCACTCAGATATTATCTTCTGCGTGAAATCGCTTTTGGCTCGGACGGTTCATTCTCCAACGAGAATCTTATCAACCGCATCAATTCGGATCTTGCAAACGACCTCGGCAACCTTGTTTCAAGAACCGTTGCAATGGTCATCAAGTATTTCGGCGGTACAATTCCGTCGGAAAGAGAGTCGGGAGATTTTGATGCCGACCTCAAGGACCTTGCCGCAAAGACTGCCGTTGCCGCTGACGAAGCACTCGACAAGCTGAATTTCTCCATAGGTCTTACCGAGATATGGAAGTTTATTTCAAGAACGAATAAATACATCGACGAAACCGCTCCGTGGACTCTTGCAAAGGACGAAACGAAAAAGGCGAGACTTGCCGAGGTTATGTATAATCTTTGCGAGAGCATACGCATTATCTCCGTTCTTATTGCTCCGTTCATGCCCTATACCTGCACGGCGATAAGAAATCAGCTCGGTGTTTCCGAGAGCTTTGCATGGGAGGATTGCTCCGTTTTCGGTAAAGAAGATACCTATACAGTTTGCAAGGGCGATATAATTTTCCCGAGAATAGACCTTGAAAAGGAGCTTGCAGAGCTTGAAGCGGCTCACGGCGAGCCGTCAAATCCTCTCAAGGATGAAATAGAGGGCGTTGCAAAAATCGGCATTGATGACTTTGCAAAGGTTGACCTGCGTGCGGCAAAAATCACCGATTGCTTCCCTGTAAAAAAGGCTAAAAAGCTGCTTCAGCTCACGCTTGACGACGGCACGGGAACCCCGAGAACAGTTGCATCGGGCATTGCAAAATGGTATAAGCCCGAGGAGCTTATCGGCAAAACGGTTATACTTGTCTCGAATTTGAAGCCTGCAGTCCTTTGCGGCGTTGAAAGCAAGGGAATGATTCTTGCGGCTGATGCAGGTGAGGACGACGTAAAGGTTATATTCGTTGACGGCGTTCCCGCAGGCAGTAAGGTCAGATAAGATGAATAATATTTTTGACAGCCATGCACACTATGACAGCGAAGCCTTTGATGAAGACAGACATGAGCTTGTATCATCGCTTCCCGACAGCGGAGTGTGCGGCGTTATAAACTGTGCAAGCGATATTGCATCCTCATATACAAGTCTTGAATTGGCGGAAAAATATCCGTTCATTTATGCCGCCTGCGGTGTGCATCCCCACGAAGCGGGCGAGGCGAGGGCAGATTGGTATGAGGAGCTTAAAACGCTGTGTACGAAGAAAAAGTGCGTTGCCGTCGGTGAAATAGGTCTTGATTATCACTATGATTTTTCGCCGAGAGAGCTTCAAAAGAAATTTTTTGAAGAACAGCTCCGCCTTGCAAATGAGCTTGATTTGCCCGTTATCGTCCATGACCGCGAGGCACATGAGGATACCATGGAGCTTTTGCTGAAATATAAGCCCAAGGGTGTGGTTCATTGTTTCAGCGGCTCGGTTGAAACGGCAAAAGAGGTTGTGAAAATCGGAATGTATATTGGCCTCGGCGGTGCGGTTACTTTCAAAAATGCCCGAAAGCCGTTGGAGGTTGCCGCCTATGTTCCCGACGAACGGTTGCTCATTGAGACGGATTCTCCCTACATGACACCCGTTCCCCACCGAGGAAAACGCTGTGATTCTTCATATATTCCGTTCACCGCAGAGGTTTTGGCGGCGGCAAGAGGGTGCACCGCAGAAGAAATCCTTGACCTTACACGCAAAAATGCAAATACTCTTTTCAAAACAGAGCTTTAATTTAATATATAGCCGAAAAAGACTGTCGCTCGAAAGAACGGCAGCCTTTTTGAGATTAACCCAAACCGTTACATTTGCATATTCTGTGACAGGGGATGAATCACCCTAAGTAAACAGACAGGAGTGTGTTTTATGGCAACCTTCACAAACTATGCCACACTTTCTTATAACGGCGTAACAACGGATTCCAACATCGTTACCGGCGAATTGCTTGAAACGCTTTCTGCGGCAAAAACGGCAGTGCCCGAAAGCTATTCCTCGGGCAGTACGGTAACTTATGTTGTTTCCATGGTAAACAGCGGCACGGCGGCATTGACGGGTCTTACCGTCACGGACGATCTTGGCGGCTATGAATACGGCAGGGCGACCGTCTATCCGCTTGCCTATACCGACGGCTCGGTTCGCTATTATGTCAACGGCGTTCTTCAGGCGGCACCGACCGTTACGGCAGGTCCTCCTCTTGTGATAAACGGTATAAATGTGCCGGCGGGCGGTAATGCGATTATCGTGTATGAAGCGTCGGTAACAAATTATGCTCCGCTCGGTGCTGAGGCAACCGTAACGAACAATGCAGTCATTTCGGGAACGGGTCTTTCCGCTTCGGTTACGGCAACGGAGGAAATCGGAGCACAGCCGCGTCTCCGCTTGAATATAACAAAGGCGATAAGTCCTTCCGCCGTCACGGAAAACGGACAGCTCACCTATACCTTTGTGATTGAAAATACGGGCAGTATTGCGGCAACCGCCGCCGACAACGTGATAATGACCGACACCTTTGACCCGATTCTCGACCCGATAACGGTTTCGTTTAACGGTACTGCGTGGACGGCAGGCATCAATTACACCTATGACACGGCCACGGGAGCTTTTGAAACACAGGCAGGAGAAATAACCGTTCCCGCCGCAACCTATACTCAAAATGCGGACGGAACATGGGCGGTACAGCCGGGCACGGCAACTCTCGTCATAACAGGTACGGTATAAACAAAAGCAGCCTCCGTTTTTGGAGGCTGCAAGACTTATTGACTTATCGGGAACAAAGACATGGAGAAGAAAGTTTCTATCCGATACAGCATTTCAAGCATCTTTGCCGAAATATATCTGAAAAATGCGGGAGCGGAATTATATGAATCCGTATATATATTTGCAATAAGGCCGCTGCTTTTTTCATATGACGGATGAGCATATCCGACGACCGCCGCCCTTGAGCCGTTTACGGGACGCACCTTTTCGGTAACATATTCGGAGCCGTTGTAATTGATATCCGAGGTGTTGCCTCCGATACATTTAACATTCTTCACGCCCTTTTTGACGATAAAACCGCTCTGCGTGACGATTTCAACATGGTGAATGTCGTCTGTACCGTCAACCGCCGTGTTCAAAAATACAATATCACCCTTTTGCGGAACGTAGTCGCTGTCGGCAGGATAAAATCTGCCTTTATCCTCAAACCATTTTTTCATGGACGAGCAGGCGGCACGCTTGGGAACGGCAGTGCCCAAAGCTCCCGCTTGACCCGCACACCACGAAACAAATATGGAGCACCAATAAGCATCGGTGTCAAAGCCGTAGTACCATGAGGTGAATTTGTTGATGTTGCTGTCGTAATATCCCTTTTGCGCTTTTGCAATATCAACAACCTCATTTGCAACGGCGGCTCTTATTTCCTCCTGTTCCTTTGTCAGCGAACGGGAAAACGGATTCGGAAAAGCAGATACACCGACCGTCAACGCCGAAAATACGGTTATGACGGCAAGGACTATCGAAAGAATTTTAACGGATAGACTTTTGTTCATGATTTTCTCCTGTTATTTACCGAAATCGTAGAAGTGGATTATGTTCATATCCTCCGCCATGTCGAGACCGTGACCGCCGCAGCCGCCGTCGATTTCATGACAGCCGTGATCGGGCAAAAATGCACAAATACGGCGATGACCAGCCCATGCTTCCTCGGCAACGTCATGGAGATGAGCGTAGGCGTTGACATTGTGAGTGAGAGCGGCAAGGGATTCTTCATGCTCGGGACCCCAACGGTGCATGGTGCCGTCATAATTTCCGTTGTATACAACAACGATATCGTGCTTGTCTTCACGCATTATGCGTTCGGCGTGCATATTGCATTCGTCGGGAGTGTCACAGATTATGTAATCCATGTTGCGTTCAAGGAATATTTTAGAAATGCTGTCGCCCTCAGTTGAAATGATTATCGGCTTTTTGCCTGCGGCTATTGCACTGTCAAAAAGAGTTTCAACCGTGAGAACGGGCTTAACGTATTTCATTATGCCGTGCTTTTCGGGGACGATGCCCGTGTACATTGAAGCAAAGCAAACGGGGGTAACGCTCGGCATTACGCACTTAACGGGCAGAGCCATTGATGAACGGCTGACGGTGTCCGTAAACATTTCGGTATATTTAATGTATAACCAAAGTCCGACGGCATCGGGATTATAGAGCAACGCTCTTTCAACCTTTTCACCGCCGAAAAATTTATTGGCGGCATTGATTACCATGGGATTTGCACAGTCTGCGGCTTCCGGAGCGTCAAAGCCCATAAGCTCGGTTACGGTGCGGCAGGTTTGCGTGATTCTCAAAGAACCTCTGATATCTTCCATCATATTTCTTCAACCCTTTCATTGGTTTGTGGTCTAATTTTAACACAGCTTGAAAAATATGTAAATAGAAATTCTAATTTTTCTTTAATCTTTACATTTTATAATCATGAATGTATAATAATGTATAATCGTATCGGAGGCGAAAGCATGAGAATTTTAATCGCAGAGGATGAAAGAAGTCTTAACCGCATCATAAATAAACAGCTTACCGCATCGGGCTACAGCGTTGATTGCTGCTTTGACGGTGAGCAGGCATACGATTTTTTGAGAATGACGGAGTACGACGCCGCCGTTCTCGATGTAATGATGCCGAAGCTCGACGGCTTTGAGGTCGTTAAAAAGCTCAGAGCCGAGGGAAACGAAACACCCGTAATTTTTCTTACAGCAAGGGATGATATCGAGGACAGGGTACACGGACTTGATATCGGAGCGGATGACTATTTGATAAAGCCGTTTTCCTTTGCGGAGCTTCTGGCAAGAATAAGAGTGGTCATACGCAAGCATTCGGGCGGCAAAACAAGCCTTATTACTGCGGCAGATTTTGAGCTTGATACCGCTTCCCACACCGCTCGCCGTGCAGGAAAGGAAATATCCCTCTCTGCAAAGGAATATGAGCTTCTGCGTTATCTTGTGCTCAACAAAGGAATTGTCCTCAGTCGTGAAAAAATCGAGGATCACATATGGAATTATGACTACGAGGGCGGCACAAACGTTGTTGACGTGTACATTCGTTATTTGCGTAAAAAACTCGATGACGGCTTTGAAAAGAAGCTGATTCACACCGTGAGAGGTGTCGGATATGTTTTCAGGGAGGAATAAAATGAAGCTGTCATTCAAGATAAAAACTGCCGCCTTGACCACCGTTCTCATTGCCGCCGTTACCGCTTTGAGTCTCTCGGGACTTTTGCTTACGGGTCGGAGCGTGACCGATTCAAATACTCAGCGTGAGCTGATAAAGGCGGTCGAAAGAAATGTTGATGAAATCGAATATAAAAACGGAATTTTTGAAATCGAGGAGGATTTTGCGTTCTTTTCGGGCGGAGTGTACTGTGATGTCTATTCCGATACATTTGAATTTATAGACGGCGAAACCCCGAAGCAGCTTGCCGTAAGCGATGAATTTTCGGCGGGTGAGATAAAGAAGCGTAATATCGATGGCAAAGAATATTACATCTACGATACAAGGCTCGATTTTATCAAGTACGAATATGAAATTGATGTCATTTCCGGCAAAATTCTCAAATACGAAGCGGATGTTGCGGAAAAGGATACCCTTGAAGCGACTGCATATTCTCCGATACATTTTGATTCGGGGATAAGCAGCGATGAGGCGGTTGCCGTTGCACTTGAGCACGCGGGAATCTCGCGAGAGGAAGCCAACATTTTAAGTGTCAAGCTCCCTGCATACAGCAACAGGCAGGTGTTCTCCGTTCGATTCGTATGTGAAGAGCCGCTGTATCCCTCGGTCTGGGTGAGGGGGATATATTCTGCCGATACGGCAAAAAGTACTTTCGGAACGCTCGAAAGAATAATAATATACCTTCTGCCGGTACTCTTGATTTTGGCGGCGGCAGGCTCGTATATCCTTGCAAAAAGAACGATTCGCCCCGTTGAACGGATAACCGATTCCGCAAGAGAAATAAACTCGGGAAGCGATTTGTCAAGAAGAATAGAAATACCCGATGCCTCCGCCGAAATCCGTGACCTTACGCTGACCTTTAACGGAATGCTCGAACGGCTCGAGGATTCATTTGAAACCGAAAAGCGTTTTTCCTCCGATGCCTCCCATGAGCTGCGAACGCCGCTTGCCGTAATCAAAGCCGAATGCGAATATGCTCTCGGAGAGAATGCCGATGAGCAGGACAGGCTCGAAGCACTCAATTGCGTCAATGAGCAGAACGAAAAAATGGCACGGCTCGTCAATGCATTGCTTGCCGTTTCAAGAGCGGAGCAGGGCAGAATAAAACGTGAAAGTGTGAATTTCAGCGAGCTTGCAAAGGAGCTTTGTGCTTCATACAAAACCGAAAAAGGCATAACGCTGAAATGCGAAATCCAAGACGGAATCATAATAAATGCCGACCGTATGCTCATAATTCGGGTGCTCGAAAATCTTGTATCAAATTCAATACGCTACGGAAAAGAAAGCGGCGAAACACTTGTCACCTTGAAAAAAGAAAACGGTAATGCTGTTTTGGAAGTAAAGGATAACGGAACGGGAATTTCACAGCAGGATCTTCCGAAAATTTGGGACAGATTTTTCAGAGCCGATGCATCAAGAAGCAGCGAGGGCTTCGGTCTCGGACTTTCACTTGTAAAGCAAATCGTAAAGCTCCACGACGGAAGCATACAGGCGGAGTCAAAGCTCGGCGAGGGCTCGATATTTACCGTTTCAATACCGACAATCGAATAATAAAAATCCGCATTGCAGAGCTTGACTGCGATGCGGATAATTTTATGTAAAATTGTGACAAATCAAAGCTGTGAGAACAGGGCACTGCCTTTCTTTTTACACCAAGAGAAGAGGAAAAAAGAAATTATTGCCGTTGCCGCCGATGCCGATGCAAGATAAATCTCGATGTGTGAAGCCGCGGCGGGTATCAGCAGGGGCAGAGAGGACAGAGCGGAATATGCCCACATTCCGAACATTGAAAGCATTGTCGGAGCACTTTGCTTTATCGGTGCAATTTCATTTGTCCATTCGAGATTCGGCATCCTTACGCCGAGACACAGGTTGAAAAGTGCCGAGAATACCGCCGCCGAAGCAACGGCAAGAATTATAAGCAAAGCCTGCAAAAGCGGAATGCGAAGTGCAACAACGGCACAGACGGCACAGAAAAGTGACGATATTCCGCCGAGCAAAATATGCAAGCGGAGCTTTGCACGGAGTATCTCCCAAGGTGTAACGGGGAGTGACTGAGAAAGCCAAACCGTTTTTCCCTCGAGTGATACGGACGGTGCCGCAGTAAGTACCATGGAAAGAAGCATCGTAACGGCAACAAAAACGATTGCAGGAAGCAGACCGTAATAATCGCCGAGAACGGCGGGCAACAACGATGAAAGAGTATTGCCCTTTATCAGAAGAACAATTCCCGCTATCGGCATGATAATTGCACCCATACCGCTGTTGAGTATGTAATTCGGGCTTGCAAGAAAACGGCGAAGCTCTTTATAAAGCAGAGCGGAGGAAACGCTTTTTACTTTTACGGATTTTTCACTGTACTTTTTCTTTGCCGTTTTTCCGCTTGCGGCGGCAAGCTCGGTAAAGCTGTGCGAAAGCAAACACCATGTGAGAACCGAAAGCAGGGCAACAACGCCGGTTACGGCAAGCACGGCAATCGGGTCTCCCTCTCCGACTCTGCCGAAAAGATACAGAGGATATGCCGTGGTCTTGACCTTTTCTCCGTATATTGCGGCATTTGCGATAAGATTTGAGATAAGTGTCTGTGCTTTATAATAAACAAAACAATATATCGCAATAAAAGCGAGCGAAGCGAGGACTGCAACGAGGCTTCTGTTTTTGAGCTTCACGCTGATTTTTGCAACAACTCTGCCGAGAACGCAGGAAAGAATCAAAACCGTCAGCGTAATCAAAAAAGCAAAAAGCAGGGAACAGAGAATTGTCACGATATCGGGAGAAGCAAAAATCCAATAGACGACACAGGCGGGGAGTATTACGACAAGAGAATACATTGCGCCGAGAATGTAAACGCTCAAAAGGCGTGAGATAATTATATATTTCACGGGAATCGGGAGAGATAAAAGCAGATCGTTGTCCTTTGAAATATAAAGGCTCGAATATGTGTTGAATACGCTTCCGAATGCTCCGAGAGCTATGGATATAATTCCCATAACGGCAAAATACAGCCAGCCCGCATCGGCATTAAGCATACCCGTACACATTGTCATGGACAGGAAAGTGAATGTTCCGCCGAGAAAAACAACCATTATAATCACATACATTACAATGAGCATGGCGGTCGATGCCGCAGAACGCTTTTCGTTTTTCTTAAAGTTATAAAAATAGCTGCGGAATATTTCCGTCATTTGTTTGCGAAGCAGAGTTTTAAGCATCATTCCGCCTCCAATTCGAGGAATACCTCTTCAAGAGAGTCGTCGCCCTTTACCTGCTCCGTTGTTCCCGATTTAATCAGCTTGCCGTTTTTGATTATGGCAACCTTGTCGCAGAGCTTTTCTGCAACCTCGAGAACATGGGTGGAGAAGAATATCGCTCCGCCGTTGTCGCAGACTTCACGCATCATACCCTTGAGAAGATGTGCCGCCTTTGGATCAAGACCGACGAACGGTTCGTCCATGATAATGAGCTTTGGCTCATGAATCCATGCGGAAATTACGGAGAGCTTTTGCTTCATGCCGTGCGAATATGCGGCAACGGGCTCGGCAAGACTTGCGGTAAGCTCAAACATATCGGCATATTTGTGTATGCGTTCAAGCCTTTCCTTTGAACCGATACCGAAAATATCCGCAATGAAATTCAAGTATTTTATGCCTGTCATATAATCATAAATATCGGGATTGTCGGGGATGTACGCCATCTGTTTTTTGCAGGCAATGGGGTCATCCTTTATCGAGATACCGCAGATTTTTATCTCTCCCGAATCAAAGCTCTGTATGCCCGCAACGGATTTAAGAGTTGTGGTTTTGCCCGCACCGTTGTGCCCTATAAAGCCGTAGATTTCACCTGCGGCAATGTGCAGAGAAAGGTCGTCCACCGCCTTTTTGTCTGTGTAGGTTTTGGTAAGTCTGTCAATGCTGAGCATGCTTGTCATCCTCTCTGAGCTTTTCGCAAACGGCGCAAATATATCCGTCGGCGATTTTTACAAAACGGCACTTAAAGCCGTCCTTTGAACAAATAATACCGCTGTCGGTAACTGTAAAGGAAACGCTTTTTATATCCGAGCCGAGTCCCGTTCCGATACATTTGAAGTACGCTTCTTTTAATGTCCAAATTTCAAGAAGACGAACGGAGCTGTTACCGATATACATAAGCTCGTCATCACAGGCGAATCTTTTTGCAACCTCGGGACGGACAGAACGGATTTCCTCCGTATCCACACCTATCGGGTATTCCGATACGGCACAAACGGCAATGCTTCCGCTGTGACTTACACTGAAGCTGACACCGTTTGTTTCGGGCTTCCCGTAAGGATTTTCACCGAACACAACATCACGGGGGGATATTCCCGTTTCGGCGGCAACCGCCCTGCGGCAAAGAGCATCGGCGGCAATGCGAAGCCTTGCTTTTTGCGGCTGTTGCATTCGGGATATCGACTCACGCTTTTTTTCGGAAAGCTCCGCCGTCCATTCGTCGATTTCACGGTCCGATACATCATTTATATTGATAAAAGACAGCTTCATTTTGCATCCCGCCGTTCCGAAATTTTATCGCTTATATTTTATCATAAGCAGGAATGAATGTAAACAGAAAATTATTAACCGTCCTCGTTTTTTGACTGCTTACAGCGGTATTCAGCCCCGAGAGCACACACGCACACAATTACACCAATGCTCCTCGACGCCGTCAGTAAAAGCTCACTCAACTCGATTGCGGGACAATATTCAAAAAGACTGCCTGCTCCGAAATACAAAACACAAGAGGCAATGAGAATACCTCCCGTGGCAAGTCCTCCGAGAGTGATAATAAGCCTTGCGGCGGGGTGGAGCTTTGCAATAATGCTTTTCATAATAATAACACCTCAAAAACATTATACTTTGAACGGGCAGTACGGTTCAATTCAAAAATTTTGCCAATTGACATATTTTAATTGCAGATATACACTTGAAAAGCTCGACAAATTTTGATATACTGAAAAAAGAAACGGCAGCCGAAGCGTAATATGACTCATTCGGCAAAATTCAAAGGAGTGTTACTGCCATGAAATGCCCGTACTGTTCTTGCGAAGAAAGCAAGGTTATCGACTCAAGACCCACCGATGAGGGCGAACGCATACGCCGCCGCAGAGAGTGTATAAACTGCGGTAAAAGATTTACAACATACGAGGTTATCGAGAGTGTACCCGTAATCGTTGTAAAAAAGGATAAGTCGAGAGAGGTATTTGACCGCAACAAGCTGTTTAACGGAATGCTCAGAGCGTGCGAAAAACGCCCCGTTCCTCTTGAAGAAATCGAGAAAGCGGTGAACGATATCGAAACCGCATTGCAGAATTCGCTTGACCGTGAGGTTACCTCCGTTCGTATAGGTGAAATGGCTATGGACAGGCTCAAGGACCTTGACGAGGTTGCCTATGTAAGATTCGCTTCCGTCTACAGACAGTTCAAGGATATCAATACCTTTATGGACGAGCTTGCGAAGCTGTTGAGTGAAAAATAAAATCAAATCATACGGGAGCGGCTCTGCATTTTTTGGTGCAGAGTCCGGTTCCCTTTTGCATTTTCAGGGATACACGGAGTGATAGTGTGAAAAAGATTACGGCATTGCTTCTTGCAGTGTTGCTGGCTCTTTGCCTTTGTTCCTGCGGAGAAACACAACCCGTCTCCGTCATTCAAAAGGCGGGTATGCTTAATATAACGAACGACGAAAAAACATATTTGGGTTGCCGCTCGAGAT
Source organism: uncultured Clostridium sp. (assembly GCA_964587915.1). GTDB lineage: Bacteria > Bacillota > Clostridia > Oscillospirales > Acutalibacteraceae > CAG-177. Next base: position 66,037 of record CAZPMK010000003.1, on the reverse strand, counting down.
TCGAGGCAGTCATTGATTCCGTTTGCACAACGGTGGAAATTATCGAAGAACAGCATAACGCCGCAGTCAAGGCGGAAAACGGTGCGGATTATTTTCTTTCGGAGGACTATATCCTCACCGCCTTTGAGCCGTTTTCAAAAAATCTGCTGACGATAACGGATTTCTTTGATTCCGACATGACATACGAAAAGGCACAGGAAACCTACAAGCTCGAAAGCGGCGGAACGGATATAGAATTTTCAAGCAAGGGTGAAGAGGAATACAATCTTCGCTTCGTTTCCGAGGAGCTTACAAGGAGCTATTCGGTTGAGTACGACAAAAAGAACGATTCGTTCAGATTTATATATATTTCCGACAGCGATACAAACGGTCAAACGAGGGAATTTATAGAATTTACGAGGACGGCAGACGGAGTGTATCTCATACAGGGGAGCAAGGCGAGACTTGCCGCAGGCTTCAACGAACAGGGCGAGCTTGCTTTTCTCTATTGTGCCGAGCTTGACGGCGGTAGCTTTTCCGTTGACGAAAGCGTGTTCCCGAGTACGTCTCTCATGACCTCTCAGGTTGAAAATTGGGTGAATGCAAGAGGCGACGAGGCGTTTATTCGTATGCATACTCTCAGCGACGGCGTTCTTGTTCACAGCGACAGAAGTACGGGAACTCTCAAAACTGTCAAAATGAATGCTGCGGATTATGCCTCTGCCTTTTACGGGTGAAAAAATGAGTGATGATATAAAAAAACAGGTGCTTCGTTTCCTTGACGATGCCGAAATCGCATATGAGCTGTTCGAGCATGAACCGTCTTTTACGATAGAGCAATGTGCCGAAATCGAAAAAATAACGAATGCACCGATTTGCAAAAATTTGCTTTTGTGTCCGAGTAATAAAAGTGAATATATTTTGCTTGCAATGCAGGGTGAAAAGCCGTTTGTTACAAAAGTAATCTCCAAAAGGCTCGGAAAATCAAGGCTTTCCTTTGCTGACGGCGAGATGATGATGCAATTGCTGAAAACAGCCCCCGGCTCATTGAGCATAACGGGATTGATATTTGATAAATCGCACAGAGTACACCTTGCCGTTGATTCGGATTTGCTCGATAATGAGTATTTTTGTTGCCATCCGTGCGACAATACCGCAACTCTCAAAATCAAAACAGCGGATGTTTTTGAGAAATTTCTCCCGCTTCTCGGAGTAACGCCGATAATAACGGAGGTTTAGAATACATGAAAAAATATGACCTGATTATCGTCGGCGGCTGTGCTTCGGGACTTGTTGCCGCAATAAATGCAAAAAGACTTCATACGCAAGCGAGAATTGCCATAATTGAAAAAATGCCGAGAGTGGGAAAAAAACTGCTTGCAACGGGTAACGGAAGATGCAATTTAACAAACGCAAACGCACTTTCTCACGAATATAAAAACCGTGTTTTTGCTCTTTACGCATTGCAAAAATACAGCCCCGATACGGTGATAAAATTCTTCGCTTCGCTCGGGCTTTTGTGCCGTGCCGATTCGGAGGGCAGAGTTTATCCTCGGAGCAATGCGGCTTCCTCGGTCCTTGATGCTCTGAGACTTGAAGCCGAAAAGCTCGGAATAGAAATGATTTGCAATACACCCGTTACCGATATAAAAAGCAAGAACGGCTTTACCGTGAACGATGAATATTTTGCCGACGGCATCATCATAGCCTGTGGGGGTAAATCATCGCCGTCTCAAGGCTCGGACGGCACGGGATATATGCTTGCCAAAAAGCTCGGACATCGTGTAACAGAGCTGAAGCCCGCACTTGTCCCGCTTGTTGCGGCAGATAAAAACGCAATCAAACCGCTCAAAGGAATAAGAGCCGGCGGCGTTAAAATCGAAATAAAATGCGGCGACAAAACGGCAAGCTCACAAGGTGAAATACTGTTCACCGACAGCGGAATATCGGGCATAGCGGCTATGGAGCTTGCAGCGTCAATATGCGACAAGCAAAAAGCCTTTACATCTATAGACTTTCTGCCCGAGATGACCTTTGACAAACTGAACGAATATATCAAAGATTTAAGAAATATCAAGCCGAACAGACCGCTCGATGACCTTTTGACGGGTATTCTTCCGAAGTCTCTCGGCATACAAATGTGTAAAGTCTGCGGACTTTACAAAAGTGACAGGACAATACAAACTTTAAGCGACAACGAATGCATCGCCATAGCTCGTAAAGTGAAAAACTTTACACTTGAAATATCGGGAACAAAGGGATTCTCCGACTCTCAGGTTACGAGCGGCGGCGTTGAGATAAGCGAAATAGACGGCAAAACGATGGAATCAAGGCTTGTAAAGCACCTTTGGTTTGCAGGTGAGATTATTGATGTTCACGGCGGCTGCGGAGGCTTTAACCTGCAATGGGCGTGGGCTTCGGGCTTGCTTGCCGGCGAAATGATATCGGGAGATAATTAAAATGATTAAAATCAGCGAAATAAAATTACCGCTTGACAGTGCCGAGGGTGACCTTCGTGCGGCGGCGGCAAAGGCTTTGCGTTGCGGTGAGAACAGAATAACCTCTCTTTCCGTACTCAAAAAGGCCGTTGATTCTCGAAAAAAAGATAATATTTTCTTTGTGTATAATGTATGTGCCGAGGTGGACGGTGACGAATCCGCCGTTATTGCTCATTCAAAAAATCCGAGAGTTGAGGCGTATAGTGAATATAAATATGTCATGCCCGAGGTGAAGCGTAAAAGCACTCTGCGTCCCGTTATTGCAGGCTTCGGTCCTGCCGGCTTTTTTGCCGCTCTCATTCTTGCAAGGGCGGGACTTAAACCCGTTGTTCTCGAAAGAGGCGATGCCGTTGAGATCCGCACTCAAAAGGTCAATACCTTTTGGTCAAAACGCTTGCTTGATACGCAGAGTAACGTGCAATTCGGCGAGGGCGGTGCAGGTACGTTTTCCGACGGCAAGCTGACTACGGGAATTAAAGATCCGCTGTGTAAAAAGGTGGTCGATGAACTTATTGCCCACGGTGCTCCCGAGGAAATCGGCTATTCTTCCAGACCTCATATCGGAACGGATAAGCTCGGTGCGGTCGTCAAGTCCTTCCGTGAAGAAATAATTTCTCTTGGCGGCGAAGTCCGCTTCAATTCACGCCTTACCGATATCATCGTTGCAAACGGCGTTGTTCAGGGCGTTACCGTTGAAAAGGACGGCAAAACCGAGGATATCGAAACCGATACGCTTCTCCTTTGTATCGGTCATTCCGCAAGAGATACGGTCACAATGCTCTACGAAAAGGGCGTAACCATGATTCAAAAGCCTTTTTCCGTCGGCGTTCGCATTGAACATCCGAGAGAGCTGATAGACAAGGCACAGTACGGCTCTTTTGCAGGCAATCCAGCTCTCGGTGCGGCTGATTATAAGCTCGCTTGCCATCCCGAACACGGCAGGGGAGCGTATACTTTCTGTATGTGTCCCGGCGGAACGGTCGTTGCGGCAGCTTCCGAGGAGGGTCATGTTGTGGTAAACGGCATGAGTGAATATGCAAGAGACGGCGAAAACTCAAATTCGGCGTTGCTTGTCGGCATTGAACCCGAGAATTTCGGAAGCGATCATCCCTTGGCGGGAATCGAGCTTCAAAGAAAAATAGAAAGCACCGCCTTCAATTTGGGCGGCGGCGATTACAGTGCTCCGTGTCAGACCATCGGTGATTTTCTCAATGATACGCCGTCAAAGAAGCTGTCCTTTGTAAAGCCAACCTGTGCAACGGGAGTAACCCCCTCCGATATACGCAAGGTTCTGCCCAAAAGGGTCACCGATACAATGGCTCAGGCGATAGTAAAAATGGATAAAAGTCTCAAGGGTTTTGCCATGCCCGACGGCGTGCTTACCGCTCCGGAAACAAGAAGCTCCGCTCCGGTCAGAATCCTGCGTGACGAGCTTTACCAATCGAATATTCGCAGGCTTTATCCCTGCGGTGAGGGTGCGGGTTATGCGGGAGGAATAGTGTCTGCCGCCGTTGACGGAATCCGCTGTGCCCACGCCGTTTTAGAGGACGAAAGGGACGAATGGTAAATAAGAATCGGCTGTATGCTCCGAACTTGGGAGATACAGCCGTTTGTGTTATATAATATTCTTGACTTGATTTAAGTCTGTTATTTCATAGTCGATTTTCAATTCGTTGGGGCGCTCGTCACGGCAGGGATTATACCAGCAGCATTGAATCCCGATGTTTGCACCGCCTCTCATGTCGCTGTTAAGAGAATCACCGACTATCAAAACCTCATCGGGAGAATAGTGCCCGATTTCACCGAAAACGGCATCGAAAAATTCTTTTCTCGGCTTTTCAAAACCGACGCTGTCCGAAATAAAAACACCGTCAAGAAGCTCACCGAAGCCCGACAGCTTCAGCTTTCTGCTCTGTGCCGCAAAGGTACCGTTTGTAACGGCATATTGCTTTACCCGATTTTTCAAAGAGCCGATAAGCTCAAAGGAATTGTCGCAGTAAACAATCGTATCTCCGAGGCGTTGTTGATATTCGGCATTGAGGGCGTCGATATCATCAAATTCTATTCCCTGCAATGCGAAAAATTCCTCGAAACGACCTCGAAGCACCGCAGGCTTTTCGATTTCTCCGTTTTCGAGTCTTTTCCAATATTTTTTGTTTATTTGAGAATAATTCTCAATCATTTCGTCAGTGCATTCGCCCAACCCGAATTTTTCAAAGCAGGAGCGAATGGCGTTTTTTTCTGCGGCAAGAAAGTTGAGAAGCGTGCCGTCGATATCCCATAGAATTACCTTGATCATTTCAGCCTCCGTTATTTTACTGATTTAATTATTGCATATGTCGTGTGATTTTTCAAGGTAAAAATAAAATTCCGTTTGCTTTATCGTGCCGTATGTGATACAATAATAAAAATGCATTTGCATGATGAATAATAAATTCGGAGTAACGGTATGTATAAGCTGATAAAAAAAGAAGGAAACGCAAGGCGGGGCGAATTTATAACGGTTCACGGAACGGTACAAACTCCCGCTTTTATGAATGTTGCTACCTGCGGAGCGATAAAAGGTGCTCTTTCGGCGGCAGACCTTGAAGAAATAGGCTGTCAGGTGATGCTTTCAAACACCTATCATCTTCATGTAAGACCCGGTGATGAGCTTGTTCGGGAGCTTGGAGGTCTGCATAAATTTTCTTCATGGAACGGTCCTATTTTGACCGACAGCGGCGGATTTCAGGTCTTTTCGCTTGCCTCTTTGAGAAAAATCAAGGAGGAGGGCGTGTATTTCCAATCCCATGTTGACGGCAGACATATATTCATGGGACCCGAGGAAAGCATGAGAATACAGTCGAATCTCGGTTCTACCATTGCAATGGCGTTTGACGAATGCGTTGAAAATCCCGCAGAATACGAATATTCCAAAAGCTCCTGCGAGAGAACCGTTCGCTGGCTTGAACGCTGTAAGGCGGAAATGGAAAGGCTCAATTCTCTGCCCGATACAATAAATCCGCACCAGCTTCTTTTCGGAATAAATCAAGGCTGTACCTTTGATGATTTGCGAATCGAGCATATGAAGCAGATAGCGGCACTTGACCTTGACGGCTATGCCATAGGCGGACTTGCGGTTGGCGAGCCGAAAGAGGATATGTACCGAATTATCTCGGCGGTCGAGCCGTATGCTCCCGCGAACAAAATCCGTTACCTCATGGGCGTGGGCACACCCGGAAATATCATTGAAGCGGTCTATCGCGGCGTTGATTTGTTTGACTGCGTAATGCCGAGCCGCAACGCAAGACACGGACATCTTTTTACACAAAAGGGAATAATAAATCTCAACAACCGTAAGTACGAGCATGACCCGCTTCCCATTGACCCCGAATGTGATTGTCCCACCTGCCGCCGCTTTTCAAAGGCATATATCCGCCACCTGTTCAAGGCTAAGGAAATGCTTGCAATGAGACTTTGTGTTATTCATAATCTTTATTTCTACAACACCCTCATGAAGCGGATAAGAGACAGCCTCGATAACGGCACCTTCGGTGAATTTCGAGAGAAATATGTCGATTTGCTCGATACAAGAATTTAATAAAACGATAGCTGATTGCTCAAAAACGCCCTGCCGATTTGTTTCGACAGGGCGTTCAATTGTTTTGATGTGTTGATTTTCTTTGATATAAATGAAGAATTTTTTGAAATAGGTTGAATTTATCCTATAATTAGTATATAATAAAGTCAAGAAGGGAGGAAATTGTATGACAATAAACACAAACACGCTTGTTTCAATCACGGAAGCCAATCGGAATTTTTCTAAGGTAGCAAGGCTTGTTGACCAAAACGGCTCTGCCGTCATCTTAAAAAATAATGTTCCTCGATATGTTGTATTGGAATTTTCTGAAGTAGAAAAGATACAAACGGCGGCAGACGAAGATATTACGGACATTTCACAAAGACTTATCGCCAAAAATTTTGAAGCATATAAGGAGCTTGCAAAATGATAAGACTTACAGTGGGGCAAGTGATATCCGTACATAGTTCTTTGATTGAAGCGACCGGCGGTATGGATGGTGTAAGAGATATGGGACTTTTAGAGTCAGCTCTTGAAGCTCCGTTTCAGACATTTGGCGGGCAAGATCTTTATCCTGCACTAATTCAAAAAGCCGCACGGCTCGGATACTCGCTCGTTTCAAATCATCCGTTTGTTGACGGCAATAAAAGAATCGGCGTTCATACAATGCTTGTTTTTCTTGCGGTAAACGGAGTTGAAATTGAGTGTACACAGAAAGAGCTGATAGACGTGGGTTTGTCCCTTGCCAACGGAACAATGAATGCGGAAAAATTGTCAGCTTGGCTCAGCTCACACAATTAAATACAATCAAACGCCCTGCCGATTTGTTTCGACAGGGCGTTGTCAATTATTGAAGAGTATCCAAAAGCGAGAGACTTCGTTCCTCGGAAAATCCGCTGACATTGAACAGAACCATGATTTTATCATACTGCGTGAAATCGAGCGAATTTATATCGTCCTGCGAGCAGTATCTTGTGTCAAGAAGCGTTATTTCACCGAAATGCTTCGAGAGCAGGGGAACGAGGCAATTTGCGTAGCTGTCCTTGATTATCAATATTTTGCCGTCGGATTTAGAATTTGTAACGGTGCAGACGCCGTAATTTCCGCCGAGAAAATAGAGATATTTATCCTTTTCATCAAGTCGTTCATCGCAATAAAGAGGCCGCTTTTCTCCGTTCACCGTCAAAACCGCATCGGAGTCTCCGCCGTAACGGATTATTTCATCCGCTTCTATGCTTTCATCGAGGGTTTTTGAATATAGAGTACCTTTGAAATTGTCTCTCAGCGTTTCGCCTTTAAGCTCCAAAGGCTCATATCCAAGCTCTGTACCGAGGGCTTTATATGCGGCGTAGGCGGCGTTTGAAGTCCAATGATGGTCGGTACGGTAAAAAGCGTAATCTTCGTTCATCACGGCACCGTTGATATCAACAAGCCGTACACCGTCGAGCTTTTCGGAACAGTATTCGATATATTCGCTTTCATCGTCCGTGTCAAGATAGCTCGGCAAGTCCGATTTGTACTTTTCCTGAGCCGTTGCAACGGGGATAAAATATACGGGCGTATCTCCGACTTTCTCTGCAAGGGAATTAACGGTTCGTATGTTTCTGTCCGTAATTTTGGGATTATCGTTTCGGAAAAGCTGAATCAGTGAGCCGTTAAACTCAAAAACTCCCTTGATTTCATTTTTGCCCGTGAGTTTATCCGCCTTGTTTTTCAGCCGTATAAATCCTTCACGGCACACAAAATGGTCGGAGAAAAAATCGCTCAATCCGTTCATGAAGCTGCGGCTTTTCCATGTGTCAAAGCTCAGCCTCGGCATTTCGGCAAGAGTTCGGTTTTCGTTGTAGCTGATGCTTTCTTTTTCGCCGAAAAGCGTGAGGGCGGGAATAATCAAAATGACGAGAAAAAACAGAATAATTCTTATAAGCTTTGTTTTCATTCCGGCACCTCCTTAAAAATTAAAGTACAGGAACGGGTTGTAGCCCGAATCAACCAAGCAGGCTATGCACGCCGTCATGCCGGCGGCTTCGCCGATAAGAGATACGGTATCCGCTTTCTTTTCGGGGATTTTTTTGCACAGCTTGAGCGGAATACCCGTGGCAACTGCGACGGCGATGACGAGAATTACGGCGTAGTTGTGCAGTGCGTTCAGCGTGAAGGAATCCGCAAAGCCGCCGAAACCGAGCATTGCTTTTATGAAGTCAAGCTCTGAGGCGGGGGAGGAAATTTCAAAAATCACCCATCCGAGGATAACGGCAATCATGGTGAGTATATGCCGAACGGCACTCGGAATATGCTCGAGAGGTTTTTTAAGCACGAACTTTTCAAATATTATGAGTACGCCGTAATACAGTCCCCAAATTATAAAATTCCAACTTGCTCCGTGCCAAAGTCCCGTAAGAAGCCAAACGATAAGAGTGTTGCGAACGGTTGCCGCAGTCGTACCTCTGCTTCCGCCGAGCGGGAAATATACATAGCTCTTGAACCAATCACCGAGGGTTATGTGCCATCTGCGCCAAAATTCGCTGACGCTTTTGGAGTTATAAGGATATTTGAAGTTTTCGGGAAAATCAAAGCCGAGCATTTTTCCGAGACCTATTGCCATATCGCTGTAGCCGGAAAAATCAAAATATATTTGCAAGGTGAATGCCGCAATACCGAGCCATGCCGTTGCGGCGGGGAGAGTTTGATAATCAAGCTCCTTGACGTTACTCCAAAGCTCACCGACGGAATTTGCTATCAACACCTTTTTGCACATACCGCAAATAAAACGTGTGATGCCGTCGCTGATATCGGCAAAATCAATTTTGCGGCTTTGAAGCTGTGCCGATACGTCCTCATAACGTACTATCGGTCCTGCCACTATCTGGGGGAACATCGTGACGAATGCGGCAAAGTCAATGAAGCTCTTTTGAACCTTTATGTTTCGGCGGTAGAGGTCAATCGTATATGACATCGACTGGAATGTAAAGAAGCTGATTCCTATTGGCAGAGGCAAGCCGAGATCGGGGATTGCCGTGCCGAAAGCCGAATTTACGCTCGTAGCAAAGAACGTTCCGTATTTGAAAACTCCGAGCAAGGAAAGGTTCATTATCACGGACACAAGCAGTGTTGCCTTGCGAACGGCGGGCTTGTCGTCGTAACGGTGCATTAGTCTGCCGGCACAATAGTCTATTGCGGTGGAAAGAATCATTATGAGAACATAAACCGGCTCACCCCATGCATAAAAGAGCAAGCCGGTGAGAAACAACACCGCATTTTTGAAAGCAAACGGAACCGCATAGTAGACAGCGAGTGTCAGCGGTAAAAATATAAACAGGAAAACAGAATCCGAAAATACCATATGTTTAATCTCCGCAATTATTTATATGATGCTTTTATCACCTTGTCGAGCTTTTCGGGTGTATCACTTATGCAGAAAATCACCGTGTTGCCTATTGCTTTTATCACGGCAGTGTTAATTTTCGGAACCTGCTCGGGACCGTAATTGCTGTAGCCGTCAACGAGATATTGCTGTCTCTCCTCGGCACACAGAAGAACCTCCTTTGCGGCATCGCTGTCAACGCAATCAAATACCGCAACCTCATCCACCGTTGCACTGCTTCCTCTGAAGAAAGAAGCGTTTTTGCACATACTCGGCTCAACTCCGTAGAAAGAATAAGCGGTTTCGGCACCGCTGTCTTCAAGCTCATCGGTAAATTCAAGTCCCGCAACTATTTCGGCGGCAAGCTCGGGCGCCTCGGGGAGAGTCTTACCGTTTGTGCAGGCACAGAACAATACCGCAATAGCGGCGGCAAGGATAAACGCTGTAAATCTTTTCATTCTCTCATACCTCCGAGTATATCACATATTGTCCGCGAGATAGTTCATCCAAATGCGGCAATATTTCTTTTTAAGGTGGACACCGTCACTTGACGCTTCGTCGGGCAAAAAGCCCTCGGAATCCGTCATTGCGGCGGCGGGATTGATATAATGCACGCCTTCGTCGGCGGCGAGCTGCTTTAACGCATCGTTGATTTTGTTTATCGCCTGCATATTACAGCCGTATTCGTTTCTTGCATCGGCGGCTCTGCTTATGGGCAGAACGGACTGAATGTATATCTCCGCCTCGGGAACCCTCTCTCTGACGGCATCAATTATGTTCGCGTATTTGCTGATGAAAACGCTTGTGTTCGGCCAGCCGCATTCATTGTCACCGAACATGATGAATACCTTGCTGAAATGCTTGCCGTTAAGCTCATCAATTATCGGAACATCGCTGCCCGACGCCTTTACGGTGAATACCGTGTTGACATTAAGACCTACCGAGGCGTAAACGTTCTCGGCGAGACCATAGTTTTTGAGATCGAGAACTCTTGAATTGCCGATGAAAGCACAGTCGTCAAAGCAGGAATAATCCATCTCACGGTATGTCATTGTTTCTTTTGAAACGCTTTTCTTTTTGGTCGTTGTTACCTTTGACGGCTCCGTTATTTTATATGTCGGCTTCGGTTTTGCCGTGGTGGATTCCGGTAAGGTAGTTGTTTTTGCTTCGGTTTCCGTCTGCGTTGTGCTTGTTCCCGAGACTTTATCCGTTTTCGTTTCGGTTGCGGAGCTTGAAGCGGTTGTCGGCTCATCCTTTGCCGAGGTAATATGTTTAATTCCGACGATTATTCCGATTATGACAAGCACGGATACAACAACCGTCGTAATGCTCTTTGCGTTCTTCATAAGTATATACTTCCCCATATCAATCATACGCATATTCTACAACACCAAAAGAATATATGCAATTAAAAAATTGTTAAAATTCAGTAACAAAATTTGTTACTTTTTATGCATAATGAAAGTGCAAAAACAGGCACGCCGAAAAACAGGTTCGACGTGCCGAATTTCAGTCCGAATTATTTGGACGGACAATGATTGGTTGCGATGATATTTATACCCGTACCGCATACGTTTTCAACCAAAACGTCGCCGAGCTTGACGGGTGCTTTTACCGTAACGGCGTTGATGGCATCCATGCACTCAAATATCATATCCTTGGGGAGAGCACCTGCCGATTTGCAGGGGACAACATTGTGTATGCCGCCGTCCACCTTAACGGTTGTTGCAAGGCTTCTGACGGGATTTGTGCATTCGGTTCTGGCGTAAGCGTCGCCTCTTTTGCAGGTGTTGCCCGTAACGGAAAGAATTTCACCGCCCTCGCCGAGCTCAACGGTTATGCCGCAGCCCATGGGACAGGCTACGCAAATAATATTCTTCTGCATAAATCAACCCTCCACCGATATCTCGATAACTCCGTCGGCTTCAAAGCCCTTGAGCATATCGTTCTTGATAACAACATTTTCCATTTCACCGGGGGCAAGTCTGGGCTTTTTACGGCTGAGAAGCTCCTGACCGTTATATTTTACAACGATTTTGGCGTTTTTGTAGGTTTGACCCACTCTGAAATACAGCTTAACGTCGCCCTCGTTTTTAATGTCAACCTTTTGCGGTACGATATAACGAACACCGTTTACGCCCTTTGTGGAAATATATTCATGCTCGCTCGTTTTGCCGAGAACGTATCTTGCCGCACCTTCGCCCGCAGTCTGACTTTCGAGAGTAACATAGTCAACAAGGTCATGAACGTGAAGAACATTTCCGCACGCAAAAACGCCCTTGTGTGAAGTTTCTCTGTATTCGTCAACGGTTGCACCGTTGGTAACGGGATCAAGCTGAATGCCCACAGCTCTCGTAAGCTCATTTTCGGGGATAAGTCCTACCGAAAGAAGCAGGGTATCGCATTCGATATATTGCTCCGTACCCTTGATGGGTCTTCTGTTTTCGTCAACGTCGGCAATGGTAACGCCCTCGACTCTGTCCTTGCCGTGAACCTCGATAACGGTACAGCTCAAGCGAAGCGGAATGTTAAAGTCGTTGAGACATTGAACGATATTACGGGTAAGACCGCTCGAATAGGGCATAAGCTCGCAAACGACCTTGACCTCTGCACCCTCAAGCGTCATACGGCGTGCCATGATAAGACCGATATCACCCGAGCCGAGAATAACGACCTTTTTGCCGGGCATATAGCCGTCTATGTTCACGTATTTTTGAGCCGTTCCGGCACTCATAACGCCGGAAGCTCTTGTGCCTGCAATGTTGAGAGCACCTCTCGGACGTTCGCGGCAGCCCATGGCAAGAATAATCGCCTTTGCTTGTATTTCAAGCAAGCCGTCCGTTTTGTTTACGGCATATACAACGTTGTTTTCGGTTATTTCCAAAGCCATGGTGTCGGTTTTGTATTCGATTTTCTGCTCATTTACAAGCTGAATGAACCTGTCTGCATATTCGGGTCCGGAAAGCTCCTCGCCGAAATAATGGAGACCGAAGCCGGTGTGTATGCACTGTTCGAGTATACCGCCGAGAGTCTCCGCTCTTTCGAGAATGAGAATGCTGTCAACTCCGCACTCCTTTGCTTTGAGTGCGGCAGCCATGCCGGCGGGACCTCCGCCGATTACAACGATATCATAATTAAGCATTTTTTCCGCCTCACTTTGTTCTTTCATAAAGGATTTTTGAATTTCCGCCGAACTTGGTTATCTCGTTGATTTCAACACCGAGCTCTCGAGCAAGAAGCTCAACGACCTTGGAGCCGCAGAAGCCGCCTTGACAGCGACCCATGCCCGCTCTCGTTCTGCGTTTAACGCCGTCAACGTCTCTTGCTCCGGCAGGAGCATGAATTGCATCGAGAATTTCACCCTCCGTTATGGTTTCACAGCGGCAGATTATTCTGCCGTAGGCTGGGTTTTTCTCAATGAGAGCCTTGCGTTCCTCATTGCTCATGTGTCTGAAACGAACAGGCTCCGCTCTTTCGGGCTTGAAGTTGCTTTTTTCTTTTGCATTCATGGCGTCGGCAAGCATTTTTGCCGTGTATTCCGCAATGGCGGGAGCGGAGGAAAGTCCGGGAGATTCGATTCCCGCAACATTTATAAATCTGTCATTCTTTTCGCTGGGTTCAATGATGAAATCATCTCTGTCACAGTGTGCTCTGAGACCCGCAAAGGAGGTTATGACCTCTCTTGTAGTGAGGCAGGGGACGGATTTCTTGGCGGCGGTAAGAATGTCGGCAAGAGCGGCGGAGGTTGTTGATACATCCGTTTTGTCCTCTATGTCAAGGGCACTCGGACCGATAAGAAGATTGCCGTCAACCGTAGGAGTAACAAGAATGCCTTTACCCATTTTTGACGGGCATTGGAATATTGTGTGCTTTGCAAGCGAGCCAACCGATTTGTCGCAGAGCATATATTCGCCCTTTCTCGGAACGGTGTGGATTGAATTGTCACCGATGAGAGCGGCAATCTCGTCACAGAACACGCCGGCCGCATTGACGATATATCTTGCCTGCACGGTATCGAAGCCGTTTGAAAGAGTAAAGCATTCACCGCTGAACTCAATGTCGGATACGCCGAAATTACGGATAAATTCGGTACCGTTTACAACTGCGTTTTCAGCCGCTGCTATCGTCAGCTCATAGGGACATACAATGCCTGCCGACGGAGCCCAAAGAGCACCCTTTGCATCGTCGGAAACAGACGGCTCAACCTCATGGAGCTTTGCGGCATCATAGATTTCAAGACCCGGAACACCGTTTGCCCTTCCTCTTTCGAGAAGCTCGTTCAGAGTTTGCATTTCGTCGTCGGAAAATGCGACAACAAGGGAACCTACGGGCTTGAACGGTACACTGAGAGTCTTGCACAGCTCAGGCATCATTTCGGTGCCTCTGACATTGAATTTTGCCTTGAGAGTGCCGGGCTTTGCATCAAAGCCTGCGTGAACTATCGCACTGTTCGCTTTTGAAGTGCCCATTGCCGTATCGTTGCATTTTTCGATAAGGGCAACCTTGACTTCATAGCGACTCAGCTCTCTGGCAATGAGTGAGCCGATAACACCCGCACCTACGACGGCAACATCATAGATCATTGTAAAAACCTCCGTAATTATATTTAACCAACCGTATTATATCACAGCTCGACAAATAAAACAACAGTTTTTGATACCATTTTGAGACGAAATTTTCTCTGCCGAATCTCTGAATAAGTTTTTGCAACGGAAACCGATATGTGCCGATATTCCGAGCCAAAAAGAGAGTTACGATATTGACAATTTAAGCAAATTAACACAAGATATTGCAATGTACCAAATCAGCAAAATAATTCTAAAAATGAAATATATTTCTTGCGTTTCGGTTAAAGTATTAAAAAACCTTGAAATATCTATAAAATAATGTTATACTAAAATGATTGAAAGGATGATTGCTGATGAGAAGAAAGAAGTGGGTAGTGGCAAAAAGCAGTAAGGATATCGCCGCAGCAACTGCACAAGAGCTGAGCGTTGACCCTTTTGCCGCCCTCCTCGTTACCTCCAGAGGCTTTAACGATATAGATTCCGTTTCCGATTTTTTGGACAGAGAGGCGCCCTTGTCTCTTGATCCGTTTTCGATAAAGGATATGGATGCGGCATCCGAGCGTATAAACCGAGCCATTGATGAATTTGAGCTTATATGCGTTTTCGGAGATTACGATGCCGACGGCGTAACGGCTACGGCTCTGCTGTATTCCTATCTTGAAGCACGGGGAGCGAATGTAATAAGATATATTCCCGACAGATTGACCGAGGGCTACGGACTGAACAACGGAGCCATCGACATTCTTGCCGAACGCGGAGTGCGTTTGATTGTTACGGTGGATAACGGAGTTTCTGCCGTCGAGGAAGCCGCTCATGCAAAGGAGCTCGGTATTTCTCTCGTCATAACAGACCATCATAAGGTGGGGGACGTGCTTCCCGATGCCTGTGCCGTTGTCGATCCGCATCGCCCCGACTGCCCGAGTACGTTCAAAGAAATGGCAGGTGTCGGCGTTGCATTTAAGCTCGTCTGTGCTCTTGAGGGAGCGGAGGAGAATATGCTTCTTTCCGAGTACGGCGACCTTGTTGCATTGGGAACGATAGGTGACGTTGTTACCTTGACGGGTGAAAATCGAATCATGGTACGCAAGGGACTCAAAATCATGAACGAAGAGCCGAGACCCGGCATTTCAGCTCTTGCCGAAGCGGCGGGCTGTTCGAGAAAGCCGTTTACCGCATCAACGGCGGCGTTTACGCTCTGCCCGAGAATCAATGCGGCGGGAAGAATGGGCTCGGCACACAAGGCACTTGATTTACTGCTTTGCGATGATGACGATTCGGCACAGCTTCTTGCGGAAGAAATCAACCAAATGAACCTGCTCAGACAAAAGACCGAAACGCAAATCTTTTCACAAGCGGTATTACAGATAGAAAGCAATCTCGATATAAACAGAGGCAAGATAATCGTTGTTGACAGCGAGGGCTGGCATCAGGGCGTTATCGGAATAGTTGCCGCAAGAATAACCGAGCGTTACGGCAGACCCGCCGTCGTCATTTCAAGGGACGGCGAAAAAGCTAAGGGCTCTTGCCGAAGCATAGAGGGTTTTTCGATATATGATGCGATAGAAAGCGTTTCGGATTGCCTTGACCATTTCGGCGGCCATACACTTGCCGCAGGTATAGGCTTAAATTCGGACAGAATAGATGAATTCAGAAAAAGAATAAACGAATATGCCGAAGACAAAGAGGTTCCCTTTGCAATACAGAGAATAGACTGCCGCATTCAGCCCGCCTCCATAGGGCTCGATATGCTGTCGGCTATCTCCGTGCTTGAACCTTTCGGAGCAGGAAATCCACAGCCTTGTTTCGGACTGTTCGGTGTTCGTCTTGACGAGATTGCTTCCGTTTCCGACGGCAAGCACCTGAGAATGGTGGTTTCCAAAAACGGAGCACGCACGGGCGTTGTGTATTTCGGAATGCAGGAAAAATCCTTCCCGTTTGAAAAGGGCGATACCGTTGATCTTGCAGTGAATCTCGATAAGAATACATACAACGGAGATACAAGAGTGTCCGTTGTCATAAGAGGAATAAGACCGACCGGCACGAACGAGGAAAAGGTGCTGACTTCACTTTCTCTTTTTGATAAATTCATGAGAGGCGATACCTTGACCTCGGAGGAAGCACAAAAGCTGTTGCCCGACCGTGCTCTCGAGGTTGAGGTGTTCAAGAGCATAAAGCTAAATTCACTCAAGGATAAATATTGCGAGGTGCTGTGTACCCGTTTGGGCGACGACGGAGAGAGGCTTGCCGCCATATCCGTCACGGTTGAAGTCATGCTTGAAATGGGTGTGCTGGCAGTTGACGAATACAACGATGTTACAGCTCCGAAAACTTCACAAAAGGTCAATCTCGAGGATTCGGAAATTATGAAACGACTCAGGAGCTTTATCTGATACGGAGGCAACATGAAAGATTACGGAAAAGAACAGGCCGGTGTTTTCACTACTCCCGAAGAGGGGCTTGAAACGCTGATAAGCATTATCGGCAAGAGCTATACTCAGGAGGAAATCGAAAACGTAAAAAGGGCTTACAATGTGGCGGCGAGCTTCCATGCGGAGCAAAAAAGGCTGTCGGGTGAGCCGTATATAATGCATCCGCTGAACGTTGCGATTATACTTGCACGTCTCGGCATGGATGATGCATCCGTTATTGCGGCAATGCTTCACGATACCGTGGAGGATACCGAGCTTACCAACGATGAAATAAAGCGTGATTTCGGCGAAACCGTTGCAGAGCTTGTTGACGGCGTTACCAAAATCGGCAAGGTTCCGTTGCAGACCAAGGAAGAACAGCAGGCGGAGAATATCCGCAAAATGCTCATGGCAATGTCCCGTGACATTCGCGTAATCATTATAAAGCTCGCTGACCGTCTGCACAACATGAGAACTCTTATGTATAAGCCGGAGCAAAGACGGCGTGACATCGCTTTGGAGACCATAGAAATATACGCACCCATTGCTCACCGCCTCGGTATCAGACCCATAAAAGAGGAGCTTGAAGACCTTTCGATAAGCTATCTCGACCCCGTGGCGTACAGCGATATCGGTGCGGCGCTTGAAAAGCAGAGCAAAACGAGAAACGAGTTTTTGGAGGATATCAAGGCTCGAATAGAAGAAAGAATACTGACCGTTGTTTCGGGCGCCAAGGTCAGCGGAAGAATAAAATCCGTTCACGGCATATACAGAAAAATGTATATGCAAAACAAGAATTTTGATGAGATTTACGATATATATGCGGTAAGAATTATCGTTGATTCCGTAATAGACTGCTACAATTGTCTCGGCGTAATTCACGATATGTTCAAGCCGATTCCCGGCAGATTCAAGGATTATATCTCAACTCCGAAGCCGAATATGTATCAGTCTCTCCATACCACCGTTTTGGGCAAGGAGGGCATTCCGTTCGAGGTTCAGATAAGAACATGGGAAATGCATCATACAGCCGAATACGGTATTGCCGCACATTGGAAATACAAGCTCGGCATTAACGGAACGGTCAAATTTGAAGAAAGACTTGCATGGATTCGCCGACTTCTCGAAAATCAAAATGACAGCGAGGATGTCGAGGATCTTGTTACAACCATAAAGAGCGACCTTGTCCCCGAGGAGGTCTTTGTATTTACCCCCAAGGGAGACGTATTCGATTTGCCCATGGGTGCAACCGTAATAGATTTTGCCTATGCCATACATTCGGCGGTGGGCAACAAAATGACGGGTGCCAAGGTTGACGGAAGAATAGTGCCGCTCGACTATCGCGTTAAAACGGGCGAAATTGTTGAAGTGCTTACTTCTTCACAGCCCGGCAAGGGTCCGAGCCGTGATTGGCTGAACATCGTCAAAACGAGTCAGGCAAGGGCGAAAATCAGACAATGGTACAAAAAAGAACGCCGCGACGAAAACATTGCCGAGGGTAAAAACGAAGTCGAAAAGGAGTTCAAACGCAATTTTATCCGTCTGAGCGATGCGGATTACGAGACCTTCATAGAAAAAATCGCGGAAAGACAGCATTGCAAGAGCATTGAAGATTTTTATGCCGCAATAGGCTACGGCGGAATTTCTCTCATGCGTCTTATGCCGAGAATCAAAGAAGATTACGTAAAGCTGACAAAGACCGAGGAGCCGGTCATAACCGTTGCTCCCGTCAAAAAGCGTACCAAGAGCACCGAGGGTGTCGTAGTTGAGGGAATAGACAACTGCCTTGTCAAATTTTCACGCTGCTGCAATCCTCTGCCGGGTGACGATATCATCGGCTTCATAACGAGAGGACACGGCGTTTCCATTCATACAAGAAGCTGTACGAACGTACCTGCCGATATTTCAAAGGCGGGAGAGCCGGACAGATGGGTAGTGGCATATTGGGATACCAATATTCGAGAGGATTTCAAATGTACCCTTCAATTGTCCTGCCTTAACCGCATAGGCTTGCTTGCGGATGTTTCAAGTCTGCTTGCAAATATGCACATAATGATAAACGATATAAGTGCCCGCAACACTAAGGACGGCAGAACCTCAATAATGCTCACCGTTTCGGTCAACGGCGTCGAGCATCTCAATTCGCTCACGGCAAAGCTGTCGAAGATATCGGGCGTGTTGAGCGTTGAGAGAGCAGGTATTTAATAACGGAGGAATACTTTAATGAGAGCAGTAATTCAGCGGGTTATCGGTACCAAAGTAACCGTTGACGGCGAGCTTAAAGGCTCTGCGGGAAAGGGCTTCAACATTCTTCTCGGCGTGATGGACACAGATACCGATGCCGAGGCTCAATTGCTTGCGGCGAAAGTATCGAAGCTGAGAGTGTTCGAGGATGAGAACGGCAAGATGAATCTGAGCATTCTTGATATCGGCGGAGAAATTCTTGTCATTTCGCAGTTTACTCTTTGTGCCGACATCAAAAAGGGAAACCGCCCGTCCTTTACCGCTTCCGCACAGCCGCAGGAGGCAAACAGGCTCTATCTTGCCTTTTGCGATGAGCTCAGAGCGTTGGGCGTAAAGAAAGTGGAGACGGGAGTTTTTGCGGCGGATATGCTTGTTTCCATTGAAAATGACGGACCTGTTACGATAGTGGCGGATACCGACATATGGACTAAAAGGTGATATGCTATGAAGATAGAAAAAATACAGCTCGAGCATCCGATTTTTGCCAATTGCTATCTGCTTGTTGATGAAGCGAGCGGACAAGCGGCGATTGTCGATCCCGGCTGGTACGGCGATGCAATCAAAAATGCCCTGCGAGATGCAAATGCCGATTTACGTTATATTTTGCTCACACACGGTCATTTTGACCATATCAGCGGTACGTACGGTTTGAAAAAGGATACGGGTGCGGCGGTCATCATTCACGAAAAAGACAGCGAATGCCTCCTTGATCCCAACAAAAGCCTTGCACACGGAAATCTTCCGCAGGACCCCGAGCCGGTTAATGCCGATATTTTGGTTGCCGACGGCGATATAATTTCTCTCGGAGAAAGTCAAATAAAAGTTATGCATACCCCGGGACACACCAAGGGCGGCGTTTGCTATATTTTGGAGGATGACCGTGTGATTTTGAGCGGTGATACTCTGTTTTGCAGAACGGTGGGCAGAACTGATTTTCTCGGCGGCAGCGTCGATGACATGAATGCCTCCGTTCGCCGTCTGATAGCACTTGACGGAGATTACAGAGTGCTTCCGGGTCATAACCGTGAAACCACGCTTGATTCCGAAAGAATAAGCAATCATTGGATAAGAAGGATGAACAGAAAGTGATTTTGCGAATATTCGGGCACGATTTTCATTATGAATGCGAGAATCTGTGCCGTGTGTATTATCCCAATGAGAAAATTGAAATTAAATATGACGACGACGGCGAGGATTCAAAAACCGTTGTTACCCGCATGATTTCCGATGAAGAGGGAGCACGCATTGAGGCACAGAGCAATATAAACGGCAGTATCCGCTCCGCTTCGGCTTATGTTGAAGCAAAGGATGAGGGCTTCCGTGATGAATGCGAGCTTGCAACGGCTCGTCTGATTTTTGAATTGCTCAGTGCGGAAACGGGATATATCCCTCCGTGGGGACTGCTTACGGGAGTACGCCCCTCAAAGCTGATGCTTCGTTTGACGGAACAGCTCGGCGAGGCGGGAGCAATCGAGTATTTCACCCGTGATTTGCTTGTAAGTCCCGAAAAGGCAAACCTTGCCGCAACCGTTGCCCGTGCCGAAAGGGGAATCATTGAGGCATCGTCGAAAAATTCATTCAGTCTTTATGTGTCGATACCGTTTTGCCCTACAAGGTGCAGCTATTGCTCCTTTGTTTCGCATTCGATAGCAAACTCAAATGCAAAAAAACTGCTTCCCGACTATCTCGAAAAGCTCTCCGAGGAGCTTGACGGCATCGGAAAAACGGCGGCGGAGCTTGGCTTGCGGCTTGAAAGCGTTTATTTTGGCGGCGGTACGCCGGGAGTCCTTGAAGCACCTCAGCTCGACAGGCTTCTGTGCCGCATCGAGGACAGCTTCGATTTGTCCTCCCTTCGTGAATATACCGTCGAGATAGGACGACCCGATACCGTAACGCCCGAAAAGCTCAGAGCTTTGAGAATACATAACGTCGGCAGAATAAGCATAAATCCGCAAACCTTTAATCAAAAAACGCTGGAGCTCATCGGCAGAAAGCATACCGTTGAGCAGGCAATAAAAGCATATCAGCTTGCAAAATCCTATGATTTCGACTGCGTAAACATGGATTTGATAGCGGGCTTGCCCGAGGAAAGCGTTGATGATTTCATCGCAAGTGTCGATACGGCGGTGGCTCTTTCTCCCGAAAATATCACCGTTCACACCCTTGCTTTGAAGCGTTCCTCCGAGCTTAATGCTTCGGGTGCAGGCGTTGCAAGCGGTAAAGCCGCAGAAAAAATGCTTGAATATGCGTGGAAATCTCTTGACGAAAACGGATATTCGCCCTATTATATGTACAGACAAAGCAAATGTGTCGGCAATCTTGAAAATGTCGGTTGGTGCAAAAACAACACACAGGGCTTATATAATGTATATATGATGGAGGAATGCCACACCGTTCTTGCCGCAGGTGCGGGCGGAGTGACAAAGCTGTGTGAACCGGGCGGCACCAAAATAGAAAGAATATTCAATTATAAATATCCGTATGAATATATATCGGGCTTCGATAAAATAACGGAGCGTAAAAACGGAATAAAGAGCTTTTATCTGTCATACTAAAGTAACAACAGCTTTATTAGCTGCAACCGATACATCCGAACTTGATTTGTCGGCTGCGGCGAGGGGTGATGAAAGCGTGAAAGAAAAATATACCTTTTCAAGGATAAATAACCTTGCTCTTGCACCGGAAGATTTTGTTCTTGAATGCACGGGTGAATACCGAACCGCCGTAAAAGAGGCGGCAAAAACCGTTTTTTACGATGAAAACAAAAGGATAATCATGCTTGCGGGACCGTCATCATCGGGTAAGACCACCACGGCGGCTCTTATTTCCGAGGAAATAAGTCATCTCGGCGGTAAGGCGTATGTTGTTTCTCTTGATGATTTTTACCGTTCGCATGATGAACCTTATCCGCTCGGTGAGGACGGCGAGCCGGATTATGAGAGCGTTGAAGCACTCGATACCGAATTGCTCAGACGATGCCTTTCTCGGCTTTTGGAGCAAGGAGAGGCTCTGTTCCCCGTGTTCGATTTTACGAGCGGAATAAAGCACGATAACGCCAAAAAGATAACTCTTTCGCAAAACGACATCATAATCACGGAGGGACTGCACGCTCTCAACCCCGCCGTGACAGCCGAACTTTCGGGAGAACGCCTATACAATATATATGTGAGCGTTTCATCGAGAGTTTATGAAAATGACGGTAGCGTGCTTCTCTCAAAGAGAGAGCTGAGATTTATACGCCGTGCCGTCAGGGACAGCCTGTTCAGGGCTATGCCCGTTGAACGCACCTTCGGAATATGGGAGAGCGTTACACGGGGCGAGGATAAATATCTTTTCCCGTTTGAAAATCTTGCCGATGTTAAACTCAATTCGTTTCACCCGTGCGAGCCATGCATTTTGTCACGGCAGGCAATCGACTTGTTTTCAAAGGTCGGTGACGGTGAATACAAGGAAAAGGCGGCACTGCTGATAAATAAGCTGAAGCTGTTTAAGAATATAGATATTTCTTTTCTTCCGTCGGATTCGCTCCTGCGGGAATTTACAGGATGAAGGAGAGTGAGCCTATTGGCTTCCCGAAAAAATCAATCGGTTCTTAACGGAGCGGTGATACTCATGGTCGCCGTTGTCTCCGTAAAGGTAATCGGTGCATTGTTCAAAATGCCTCTTACCGATATGCTCGGTACGGTCGGCAGGGGATATTTCCAATCTGCATACGAAATTTACACTCCGATATTCGCGATATCCATGGCAGGTCTGCCTGTTGCGGTGTCGAGAATGGTTGCGGAAAGCGTTGCGTTGAACAAATACCGTGATGCACGGGCGGTGTTCAATGTATCGAAAAGGATTTTCCTTATTGTCGGCACGGTCGGAACGCTGATAATATTCATTGTTGCGTATCCCTATGCACACTTTGTTGCGGGTATAAAGAGCATTCCTGCCATTTTGTGCGTTGCTCCGTCCGTGTTCTTCTGCTGCTATATGTCGGCATACAGAGGCTATTACGAGGGCTTGAGAAACATGACGCCGACGGCGATATCTCAGGTTATCGAGGCTCTCGGCAAGCTCATAGTCGGTCTGCTTCTTGCAAAAACGATAATTTCCGTCGGTACGAGTCAGTATGAAAAGGGAATGGCGGCATCGGGAAATGTCAGTGCAACCGTTTTCGGCAATCAGGTCACAAGCCTTACCGAGGCAAACAGCGTTATCGTTCCGTGGGCGGCGGCAGGTGCCGTTCTCGGCGTTACGATAGGCTCCGTGGCAAGCCTGCTTTTCCTCATGATATGTCATAAAATCAAGGGCGACGGCTTTGAAAGAGTACAGCTTGTCAATTCTCCGAAGCCTCCCAAGGGCGAAACTCTTGCGAAAGAAATGATAAAGATAGCCATTCCCATGGTTATCAGTGCTTTGATACTGAACATAACGAATCTCATTGATACCGTTACGATACAGGCAAGGCTCAAATCGGCACTTGAATCCAATTTTAACATGGTAATACAGATGCACTCGACGGCAATAAACGAAGCGGTCAGACTTTCAAGGGTTGACCTTTCCGATGTCGATGAGGTTGTAAAGTATTTCTGGGGAGCTTACGGCTCTGCACTTGATTTCAAAAATCTTGTGCCCACAATAACAATACAGCTCGGCGTCAGCGCCCTTCCCGCTCTTGCGGCGGCATGGGTTATTAAGGATAAAAAGGCTACCCGCTCCACCATCGAAACCGTTTTGAGAGTCGGAATGCTCATAGCTCTGCCCGCCGGCATCGGCATGGCTTCTCTTGCAACACCGATTCTCACCATCCTTTACGGCAGAGGCTCAAGCTCGGATGCCGTTTCGGTCATCGCTCCCATAATGGCGGCGTACGGCTTTGCAACCGGAATCATAGCAATATCCACTCCCACAACAAATATGCTTCAAGCGATAGGCAGGGCGGATATTCCCGTAAAATCCGTCGTTGTTGCGGCGGTATGCAAGATACTGTGCAATTTCATTCTTGTCGGTAATCCGAAATTCAACATTTACGGAGCCGTTGCGGGAACGATACTTTTCTACGTAATTATCGTTGTTTGCAACCTTGCGTCACTTTTGAGAATATCCCAAATCCATGTGCGTTGGTCCTCCGTTTTTCTCAAACCTTTCATCTGTGCGGTGCTTTGCGGCGTCACGGCATACGCTTCAAACGGTCTGCTTAACCGCATTTTCCCTGCGGATACCTCCGAGAGTATACTCAACATGGGTACCGTTTCTGCACTCATAGCAATCGTTTTGGCGGTTATTGTATACGTTATTTCCCTGCTTTTGGTAAAAGGTGTATCAAAAGATGATATTTCTGTTATACCAAAGGGAGAAAAAATTGCAAAAGTGCTTGAAAAATACGGACTTTTAGGTTAAAATACTACTTAGTCGTTTTCGGAGGTGCAAAATGCAGGATTTTCAGTTCAAGGATAAATATGATGTTTATGATTTGGTGAAGATAATGCAGCTCCTGCGTGCACCCGGCGGATGTCCGTGGGATGCACAGCAAACGCACATGAGCATAAAGAAAAATCTGATTGAAGAAACCTACGAGGTTATCGAGGCAATCAACAAGGACGATAAGGCTCTGCTTTGCGAGGAGCTCGGCGATTTGCTTATGCAGGTGGTTTTTCATTCGCTCATGGAACAGGAGAACGGAGTGTTCACCTTTGATGATGCGGCAGACGGAGTTTGCAAAAAGCTGATTGAACGCCATCCCCATGTTTTTGGCGAGGTCAGCGTTTCCGGCGTTGATGACGTTCTTACAAATTGGGACGAAATCAAGAGAAAGACCAAGGGTCAGAAAACGACGACCGATTCGATGAACAGTGTTCCGAGAGAGCTTCCCGCTCTCATGAGAGCAACGAAGCTCCAAAAGAAAGCGGCGGATGTCGGCTTTGATTGGAGCGACGTAAACGGAGCACTCGATAAAACGGATGAAGAAATTGCCGAGCTGAAAGCGGCAATCGCAAATGACGACAAAGAGAATATTGCCGAGGAATTGGGCGACCTTCTCTTTAGTGCCGTCAACATTTCAAGATTTGTCAAGGTTGATGCCGAGGAGGCTCTTACTGCGGCAAGCGATAAATTTCTTGCCAGATTTACCGTTGTGGAAAAGTTGGCAGAGCAAAGAGGCATAGATATGAACACGGCGGGTCTTGCCGTTCTTGACAGCCTTTGGGATGAAGCAAAGAAAAGAATGTAAAGAATATGAATACCTTGCGTATTTATAAATAGAAATTAAAAGATTGGAGTAAATCAAATGAACAAGTCAGATCTTGTAAACGCAATCGCAAAGAACGAGGGCATTGAGAAGAAGTGTGCCGAGAAGGCAGTTAACGCTGTTTTTGCAGCAGTAGCAGATGCTCTTGCAGACGGTGAAAAGGTTCAGCTCGTCGGTTTCGGTACTTTCGAGGTTCGTGAGCGTGCAGAGAAGCAGGCTCGCAATCCCAGAACAGGCGAAGTTATTTCCGTTCCCGCAACCAAGGTTCCCGCTTTCAAGGCAGGTTCCGCTCTCAAGGCAAAGGTTGCCGAATAATTAAACTTATGGGGGACTGCTTTGACAGTCCCTCGATTTTTAGGTGAAAAGCATGAGACTTGACAAGTATCTTAAAGTATCACGGATTATAAAAAGGCGTACCGTTGCAAATGAGGCTTGCGATGCAAAGCACGTCAGCGTCAACGGAAAACCTGCAAGAGCATCATATGATGTGAAGGTGGGTGACATTATCGAGCTTACGTTCGGCTCAAATACGAGCAAATTTGAAGTCCTTAATGTCAGCGAGCACGCGACAAAAGAAAGTGCGGCACTTATGTTCCGCCAGCTGTGATACCGCAGAATACGAATAAACACACCTCCCGAAGCATATTATTTATCGAATAATAAAACGGGAGGTTTATTTTATGCCTGATGAAAAAAATATGCCCGCCATGCCGCACAATCTTGTCCTTGAGGACAGGAGACTTTTGACCGTTTCCGGTGTTTCGGATGTTGACAGCTTTGACGAAGAAACCGTGGTGATTTTTACCGATTTGGGGGAGCTTACGATAAGAGGCAGAGATCTTCACATAAACAGACTCAGCGTTGAGGTCGGCGAGCTTACCGTTGAGGGGAGCATATCGGCTCTGATATATTCCGAAGAAACCGTTAAAAACGGCGGCTTTTTCAGCAGAGTTTTCAGATGATATACATACAGGGGATAACGGAGCAAACTCGGCTTTTCCTGCTTTCACTCGGCTTCGGCTTTCTTTTGGGAATACTGTACGACGCTTTCCGCACGGT
Organism: uncultured Clostridium sp.; assembly: GCA_964587915.1. Lineage (GTDB taxonomy): Bacteria > Bacillota > Clostridia > Oscillospirales > Acutalibacteraceae > CAG-177. The sequence goes on along the minus strand of CAZPMK010000003.1, from coordinate 40,123 downwards.
GCGGCTTATACTCTCAAATTCCGCCGTGCTTGTTCCCGTAACGGATATACTGTATTTTTGCTTTTGCACCTTTTTTAATTTTTGCTTTTTTATGGCGTTTGATTCGGGCAGACTCAGAGCCTTTACCGTTTTCGGTGAAGTTCTCGGCTGGTTGATTTATTATATATCGTTCGGAGCTGTTGCAATAAAGATTACATCCTCTGTTGTACGCCGTGTTCGCCGTATATTTTCTGCGGTATTTTCGCCGTTCGTGCGTTTGAAAAGAAAAATCCGAAGAAAAGTGAGAGAAAAGACGGCTCATATGAAAAAAATCTCTCAAAAAAGTAATAAAAATGCAAAATTTATCTTGCAAAAGCATAGAGGTATAGTGTATAATGTATTAGGTTATTACAAGAATTGTTTTCTTTTCAAAAATCGAAAGGATTAGATACTATGTCTGCTGTTAAAAACGGAACCCGCAAACACAGCGTGATAGTTTGTGCCTTCATTTTTGCTCTTTTATGCTTTTTCGTAACAACGCTTATCAGTCTCGGTGTTAAGGTGTCTGCTCAAAAGCGGGTAAATGCCGAGCTTATGTCACAATATAATCTTCAGCTTGATGAAAATGCCGATCTCGAGGCGTATATAGGAAACAGCGGCGTCGCCGAATATATCGAACGCATTGCAAGAGAACAGTACGGTTATGCCAAGCCCGAAGAAAGAGTTTATTTTGACTCAGAGGTGTCATAAAAGCCGGTTCTCAAATCGGTTTTGATATATTAACACACGGAAGGAAAAAGCTTAGTTTATGCAAATTGAAGAAGGCGCAGTTGTCAGCGGCAAGGTCACCGGATTGACCGATTTCGGAGCTTTTGTAGAGCTTGAGGGCGGAAAAACGGGAATGGTTCATATTTCCGAGGTTGCGTCCAATTATGTCAAGGATATCAAAGAGCATTTGACCGTGGGGCAGGAGATTACCGCGAAGGTTATTTCCGTAACTCCTCAGGGCAAAATCAGTCTCTCTATCAAGAAGCTCAATGAACAGTCGGGTGAACAGAGAAAGACCCGCAACGGGGGTCAAAGACCGAGAGGTGAAAGACGTTCGCCTCAGGTGTGGAACGGTCAAAAATCAGCGCCTACGGGTGAAAAGCAGTCTTTTGAAGATATGATGGCTCGCTTTAAGCAGGTCAGTGATGAAAAAATGACCGACCTCAAGCGTACAGATTCAAAACGCGGCAGTGTCGGATTTTCCCGCAGAGGTCAAAAATAACAGACACGGGGGCGTATTGCCTCCGTTTTCTTTTTGAGAAAATGGTGCAAAATGAGAGAGATAAGTCTTATCACGGTTAAAAATGCTGTAAAAAAACTTTGCATTGATGCAAACAAACGGCTTCCCAAGGAGCTTGAAAACAGAATTTCCGAATGCACTTCGTGCGAGGAGGGTGTTCTGCCCAAACGCATTATGCAGCTTCTTACGGAAAATATCGAGGCGGCGCGGGAGAGGGATATCCCCGTGTGTCAGGATACCGGAATGGCTGTAGTCTTTGCCGAGGTCGGGCAGGAAATACATTTTACCAACGGCTCTTTTGAAGAAGCGGTGAACGAGGGCGTTGCCGAGGGATATACCGAGGGGCTTTTGCGTTGCTCCGTGGTTGCAGACCCGCTCAGACGGGTGAACACGGGGGACAATACCCCTGCTGTTTTGCATACGAGAATAGTGCCCGGTGATTCGCTTCGCATCGTTGTTGCTCCAAAGGGCTTCGGCAGTGAAAACATGAGCAGAATCAAGATGCTTACACCGTCGGCAACAAGAGAGGATATCATTGATTTTGTAGTTGAAACGGCAAGACTTGCGGGGAGCAATCCCTGTCCTCCCATGGTGCTCGGCGTAGGAATAGGCGGAGATTTCGAGCAATGTGCTCTTTTGGCAAAGCAGGCTCTTTGCAGGAATGTTCAGGAGCACAATCCGGACGAATTTTACGCCCGACTTGAAGCGGATATGCTTGAAGAAGTGAATAAATTGAATATAGGACCGCAGGGCTTTTCCGGTAAAACAACTGCACTGTCGGTTGCCGTCGAGGTCAAGCCTACCCATATTGCGGGACTGCCTGTTGCCGTAAATGTCGGTTGTCACGTCACCAGACACGCGGAAATTGTGATTTAATTGTAAATATTTCGCCATTTACAATAAATTTTTTGAAAACCCCTTTATTTTTTTGTTTATATATGCTATAATAACGGTGAAGCAAGACAGCTTCAAAAGCAATAAAGGAGATGACTATATGAAAATCACAATTACAGGGCGTAAATGCTCACCGAGAGACTCCTTCAGGGAACACGCCGAGAAGAAATTAGCCAAAATAGAGCGATTCTTCGGACCTGATGCAGAGGCAAAGGTAACGGTAACTGTTGAAAAGTCATCGCAGTCGGTCGAGATCACCGTTAATAATAACGGCATGGTCTTCAGGGCGCAGGAGAGAGCCGAGAATATGAACGAAGCTCTCGATAAGTGCGTTGACACGCTTGTCAGGCAGATTCGCAAGAACAAAACAAGAATCGAGAAAAGGCTCAGAAGCGGCAGCTTTGATGCATTCTCGGATGAGGCGGAGAGCGTTGCCGAGGAGGAAGCCTTTGAGCTTGTAAGAAGAAAAACCGTCATTCTCAAACCCGAATCGGTTGATGAGGCAATTCTTCAGATGAATCTTGTGGGTCACCAGTTTTATGTGTTCCTTAATGAGGAGCACGGCGATATCAGCGTAGTTTACAGGCGCAACGACGGCGGCTACGGGCTTATAACTCCCGAGGTTGAATGAGCGTTGCTTCCTATAAAGTCGGATTAGTCAACGGCGGGAACCGAAATTTCCGGTTCCCGCTTTACTCTTGATATGACAATCCTTAATATGGAGAGTTTTATGAAAATTGATTTTGTTATTCCGTGCTTACTCGGCATGGAATCGCTTATTGCGGCAGAGCTTAGAGACTTTGAGGCTGAAAATGTTACCGCCGAGAACGGCAGAGTGCTTTTCAGCGGCGATGAAAAAATGCTCGCAAGAGTAAATATCTGTTCAAGATTTGCCGAGAGAGTGCAGATACTCGTAGGCTCATTTGAAGCAAGGAGCTTTGAGGAGCTGTTTCAGGGTGTTCGCTCTCTTGAATGGGAAAAGTGGATAGGCTCGGACGATGCCTTTCCCGTCAAAGGATACTCGATTAACTCGGCTCTTTTCAGCACAAGAGACTGTCAGTCGATAATCAAAAAAGCCGTCGTTGAACGGCTCAAAGCTAAATATCACATCGAATGGTTCGAGGAAAGCGGACCCGTGCATCAAATACAGTTTTCCATTATGAAGGACAAGGTGTCCATGCTCATTGATACCTCGGGCTACGGCTTGCATAAAAGAGGTTACAGGCTCGATGCAAACGATGCCCCCATAAAGGAAACCTTGGCGGCGGCACTTTGCAGTCTGTCACATCTCAGACCGTATCATAAATTTTATGACCCAATGTGCGGCTCGGGAACGATTCTCATTGAGGGTGCGATGATGGCAGCGAATATCGCTCCCGGCGTAAATCGCAGCTTTTCCGCTGAGAGATTCGGTGTGATTCCGAGAAATGTTTGGGAGGAAGAACGCGACAGAGCAAAGAGTCTCGTGCGTGAATGCCGAGATTTTGAGGCGTTCGGCTCGGATATCGACCCCAAAAGTGCCGAAATAGCATCAATAAACGCCCAAAGAGCGGGCGTCGGCTCCATGATTAAATTCTCAACCGCAGATATTGCGGATTTTGCACCGCAGACGGACAGGGGCACTCTGGTGTGTAATCCGCCCTACGGTGAAAGATTGCTCGATATAACCGAATGCGAAAAGCTGTATAAAGTGATGGGCAAGGTATTTGAGAAAAGACACGGCTGGTCTTACAGCATAATCAGTCCCGATGAGGAGTTTGAAGCCGCTTTCGGCAGGAAAGCGGATAAACGCAGAAAGCTGTATAACGGCATGATAAAATGTCAGTTGTTTATGTATTATAAATAAGTGTGAAAGGGTTGTTGCTATTATGAAGCACATATTTGTTATCAATCCTGCGGCAGGACAGGGTAAAGCTCTCGATTTCATTAAGCCGAAAATTGAGGAGGTCTGCAAAAAGTTCTCGCTTGAATACGAGCTTTTTATCACTCAAAAGAAAAATGACGGAATTGAATTTGTCAAACAGCGTGCGGCAAGCGGCGAGGAGCTTCGCTTTTATGCTTGCGGCGGTGACGGCACTCTCTATGAGGTTGTCAACGGAGCGTACGGCTTTAAGAATGTTCAGGTTGCCGTTATTCCGCTCGGCTCGGGTAATGATTTCATTCGTCTTTTCGGCACCAAGGATGAATATCTTGTGCTTGAAAATGTCATAAACGGCGTTCCCGTTGAATTTGACCTTATCAAATGCGGAGACGAAATAGCGATAAATCAGTGCTCCATGGGTATGGATGCCGAGGTTTGTGCGATGCAGGGAACCATCAAAAAATTCCCTCTCGTAACCGGTGAAGGAGCGTATTACATAGGCTGTTTCTATGCGTTAATGAGAAAATTCCGTAACCGCTTCACCATTCAGATTGATGATGGCGAAATAATTGAAAAGGACTGCCTTTTCTGCTTTATCGGAAATTCACGCTGGTACGGCGGCGGATTCATGGCTGCCCCGAAAGCCTATCCCGATGATCAGCTTTTGGATTTTGTAATAGTTGAAAGTAAGCTCAGCCGCTTAAAGCTCGCAACGCTTCTTAACAAATACAAGAGAGGTGAGCATCTTGATTGGGATATCACCGATTTCCGCAGAGGCAAAAAGCTGGTAATTCACAGTGAAAAACCCGCAGCAGTAAATGTTGACGGCGAAACTCAATATGTTACCGATGCCACCTTTGAGCTTATCGAAAAGGGCATGGTATATGTTGTTCCCGCAGGTTCACCCTTCCTTGCGGACAGAGAAAAGCGTATTGCTGCAGGCGAAATAAAATAAGGAGAGTGGACACATATGAAGTATTGCACGGGATGTGGTGCTCAGCTTGAGGAAACTGCAAAATTCTGCTCCGTTTGCGGTCAAAAGGCACAGGTGCAGACTCAGGCTCAGTCGGAAACACAGGCTCCGCCGACTCAGAACAATGACGGCGGCTTCCAAGGCAAGATTGACAATGCCGTAAATGCTTTCAAAGAAACGGCAAACACCACGGCGGATTACGCTCCGGAGGACATTGCCTCCAACAAGGTTATGGCGGTGTTGGCGTATTTGGGAATACTTTTTATCGTTCCTCTTGTTGCCGCTCCGAATTCTCCCTACGCAAAATTCCATGCAAATCAGGGCTTGCTCCTGTTCCTGCTTGAAATAGCGGCGAGCGTGCTTGCGATTATTCCTTTTGTCGGCTGGATAGCGACGGCAATCGGCACGGTGGCATCAATTGTTTTCTTTATCCTCGGCATAGTCAATGCCGTAAAGGGACAGGCGAAAGAGCTTCCCATAATAGGAAAATACAGAATAATTAAGTGAGAAACATATGAATAACCCAAATCGGATAAAATTCAATCAAACGGGCAAGCTCGTTATAATGCAGGTCAGCGATACGCAGGATATGAAATATATCCGCCCCGCAATGGTTAAAATGCTTGACAATGCGTATGATTCTGTCAAGCCCGACTTAGTTCTGTTTACGGGTGATAATATACTCGGAAATCATCTGCTTGATGCACGCTTCGGCAACAGACAAATTGCCTCGGGCAAGGAAGCAACCCTTAAAGTCATGCGTGAGTCGATAGACAATATTGCTTCTCCGCTTCAAAAGAGGGGAATACCCTTTGCCATGGTTTTCGGAAATCACGATGACCGTAATCTCGTCAGCAAGGAGGAGCAGGCAAGTATATTTAAAAGCTATTTCTGCTGTTTGCCGATGAATACGGATTGTTCCGAAACGGACTGCGGTACATACAACATTCCCGTCTATGATTCTGCAGACGAAAAACAGCTTTTCAACATTTGGATGCTTGACAGTGCTTGGTACGACAAGGCACAGGATAAATGCATCGAACGCATCAAACCCGAAACTGTGGAATGGTTCAGGCGAACCTCTGCACGGCTTTCTGCCGAAAACGGCGGTGTTCCGGTTCCGTCGCTCATGTTTTTGCACATTCCCATTCCCGCAACGCTCGAGCTTTTCGAGGAATGCGGCTCGAACGAAAACGGTGCAATTAAAACGACAAGCGGTAAATATATCCGCTTTAAGGAAGGCTGCGGCGGTGGCAGGTTTACCGAGCTTCCCGCCGTTTTGGAGGACGATGCGGGGCTTTTCGATGCCGTACTCGAATGCGGCGGAGTTAAGGCGATAGTTACGGGACATGACCACACGAACTGCTTTGAGGGCAGATACAAGGGCGTGGATTTCATTCAAACCTCATGTGCTTCGTTCCGTTGCTACGGAGATGATACAAGAGGCGTCAGAGTGTTTGAAATAAATCAGGCAGACCCCTCGGATGTGCTGACATACTTTTTGAATTATACCGATTTGTGCGGCAGAGGTGTCGGTGCAAAGCTCAGATATATCTGGGATGCAGACGGCTCCGGTAAAGAAAAAGCCGCACTTGTTGCGGGAGCGGCGGCAGGCGTTACGGCTGTTGCTTCTGCGGCGGCAAAGCTCATCAAGAAAATTAAATAAGCAGCGGCAGACGCTTCAATTATCTTTTTGATTCGTTTGTTGCGGCAAAGAAAAAGCCGACAGCGTTTTAACTGTCGGCTTAAATTTTACCGTTTTTTACTTTTTGGGCTTTGATGATGCCTTGTTGCTCTTTTCAAGCATTATCAGAAGCAAGCACCAAAGTGCCGAGAGCAAAACAAAGAATGCACATACGAAAATTGCATTGTCCATGGCAAAGGTGATAAGTCCGCCGAAAAACGGAATAAAGAAAGCAACCGAACCGTAGCACACGGAGGAGCTGTATGTGTTCGTTACGTTGATTCCGCCGGATATACCGCCCGTTGTAAGCTCACAGCCGTCATATGTGGGAGTAATCGCCGTTATGTATTGAATATCACAGCCTGCTTGACCGTTCGGAGCGGGAACGGCAACAGCAGAGTTAAGCTGATATTCCGAGGCTTCGAGCTTCTTTGAAATAACAAGATCGCCCTTTGAAACTCCGATTTCATCAAAAGTCTGATACATTGAATTGAAGCAAAGTCCCGCCAAATCAATTCCGTTGTTGTTGATGAAAATTGAGATGACACAGCCGAAAACAAAGACCGCAACCGTGATGCAAAGCATAACGACAGAGGCAATTCTTCCTATGAGATTGCCCTTGCCCGCAGGCTTTTTAGCCTTTGCGTTTTTTTCAACGGAAACCTCTCCGTAGCTCTCGGGCTTGGATTCCTCTTCCTTGGGAGCACCTACGGGTGAATAAGAGGCAAAGGGATGCACCGTTTCATCCGTTCCCGAGGAGGGGGAGAAGATTGCATCGTCATCAAACTGATCGGCAGTTTTTTTGAAATATTTATGTACCGGCTCTTGTACGGCAGGTTCGTCCTTGCTTATTTCGGGAATGAGGCTTGAAGCGGAGGGCTGAACAGGAGCCTCCGAGGGAGCCGCCGCAGCTTCTCTTTGCTGAACAAAGTCGAGATCAAGCTCGTCAATGCTTTTAAGTTTGAACTGTTCCATATGGTTATGCCCTTTCGGTGATTATTTGGATAATTTTTCCTTGAGAGCCGCATTCTCGGCACTTAAAGCCGCACAAAGGCGAGCGATTTTCTCAACGCTTTCAATGGCATCCGAGGAATCGGGTACGGCACCCGCAACCGCTCCGCTTGCCTTGAGAGCCTTGTTTTCTTCGCTCATCTTACGGCAAATTCTTTTGAGCTTTTCGTTATCTGCTTCGTTTTTCTTTGCATACTCAAATACCTTTCTGTACTGAGCCTTGAGAGTGTCTATGTATTTTTCGACATCGGCGACGTTGTATCCGTTTTCTTCTCTGCGGAATAAATCCTTGCTTTCCATTAGAAATCCTCCGTTTATATGATGATATAACTGTTTACCTATAAAATATTATCACATATTACTAAAAAAAACAACAGTAAAAATAAAAATATATCGTGATTTTTCACGAAAAATTTGCAGAAAGATTTTGGAAATACCTCTTGACAGTCCGAAATACCCGTGCTATAATGCAAGTGTGATATCACAGATAGCACACCTAACCTGCCAATCAAAGGGGGAGTGTCTTTGATAATAATTGATAAGCAGAGCAGAGTGCCGGTGTACGAACAGATTAAAAACCAGATAATTACCTATATAAGAATAGGCGTTTATCCGGAGCATTCAAAGCTGCCGTCCATTCGCTCAATTTCAGCGGAGACGGCAACAAACATCAACACGGTAAAAAAGGCGTTCGCCGAGCTCGAACTCAGCGGAGTCATTTATACCGTTCCCGGAACGGGCAGCTTTGTAAGTCCAAATGCTCTTGAAAGCGAAACGGTAACCGCAAAGGCTTTGCGTGACCTTGAAGAAGCACTTAAAGCGGCGTATTCCGTGGGGGTTACGCGGGAGCAAATAAAAGAGCTGACCGAAGCTGTTTATAAGGAGGAAGCGGAATGATTGAAGTTAAAAATCTGACAAAGAAATACGGAAAATTTGTTGCAATAGAGAACCTTTCCTTAACTGTCGGCAAATCCTCCGTGTACGGACTTGTCGGCTATAACGGTGCCGGTAAAACCACACTTCTCAAAACGATTGCCGGTATATTTAAGCCCGATGCAGGAAGTGTGACTATTGACGGCAAGGACGTTTTTTCTCATGCAGATGCAAGAAGAAAAATGTTCTATGTTCCCGACGACCTTTATTTCGGATACAATTATTCAATTGAAAAGATGGCAAAATTCTATGCGGGATATTATCCCGATTTCAGCTATGAAACGCTTGATAAGCTGTGCGGAGTTTTCAAGCTCGACAAGACGGCAAAAATAAATTCATTCTCAAAGGGAATGCAAAGGCAGGCGGCGATGATTCTCGGTATGTCAACGCTTCCGGAGATTCTTCTGCTTGACGAGAGCTTTGACGGCCTCGACCCCGCAAAACGCAATATGATGAATAATATGCTCATTGAATACGCCGCCGACAAAGAGTGCAGTATCATCGTTTCGTCACACAATCTGCATGAGCTTGTGGATATCTGCGACCATATAGCTCTCATCAACGGTAAAAAGATAGTGTTCGACTGCTCCGTTGACGAGATGAGTGCAAGCCGCTGTAAATTCCGTGTGGTATTTAATGAGGAAAAGGAAGAAAGTGATTTTTCCGATTTCGATATCAAACGCTTTGAAAAAGACGGAAAGATAGTCACCCTCTCGCTCGGAGGAAATGCCGAAGAAAACGAGGAAAAACTCAAAAATATGTCGCCTCTCCTTGTTGAAAAATATCCGCTTACGCTCGAAGAAATATTCCTTGAAGAAATGGAGGACACTGATTATGACTTCAAAGAAATATTCGGCTGATGTTTTCAGACATACATTCTTTAATTCCCTGAAATCCGCACTTCCCGCGGCTCTTGTTACATTTTTCTCAGCTCTTGCGTTGACATCGGGTCTGCTTTTAATGCACATCAAAGAGGGCGGTGTGAATTATGTTTGGAATTTTGAAATTGATGAAGGAATTTCCTTTTTCTTCCTTAATATCATTATAATAATGAGCGGCACCGCAATAGGGATGATACTTTATTACTATATGCTTGCCAAGGCACCCTCAAATGTGCTTTTCAGCGTTCCGCAGAGCAGAACAAGTATGTTTTTGTCAAAGTATCTTGCAGGAACTCTCCTTTGTGCTTTTTCAACCGTTATACCCATTTTAATCTGCGGACTTTTGAACAGCATCAGCTTCGGCAATTCAATCGGTATTTGGAAAACCGCATTGTATATATCGCTTTCTCTTTTCGCATCGATGATGTTTATGTTCACCCTCTCGGCGTTTGTCTGCTGTGTGGTAGGCTCGACGGTTGAAGCGGGCTATATTGCGGCGTTTATGCTTTTGCCGATAGCTCTTAAAATGGCTTTTCAAAATCTTGCCTCAGATGTGCTTTACGGTTCGCCCTATCAGAATTCTATGCTGGGCTTGTATGATTCATGGATTCTCATTCAGGACGACATAAATTCATCACCCGTAGTGGAACGAGTCTTTCCGTTCGTATCCTTTGAATCATATCTTATGCCGATAATGTTCGGAAATATCAAAAACGTTTCGAGAGTACGGACTTTGCTCGATTTCAATTTTGATTACGCCAATTCCTTTAAGCGAGTGCTTATATTCCTTGCCTTTACGGCTCTTATCGCAATTATCGCTTGTGTTATATATAACCGCCGTAAGGCTGAAAAAGCGGGATTTTTGGGAGCGAGTAAGCTCACGACCAACGCCGCAATATTCTCTGTGTCGCTTCTTTTGTCGGGTCTTGTTTCCGGTCTTGTGAGCACCGACGGTTATGAGGCGGGCATTGAAAAGGGAATGTTCCTGATTTTTGCCGTTATTTCTTTGCTTGTATTTGCCATAGTCGAGCTCTTCGTTCTTCGGAGCTTCAAGCAGCTTTTGAAGAATCTTTGGATGCTTGCGATCCATTGGGGAATTGTCGGCGTTGCTCTTCTTGTCGTTACCCTCGGACTGTTCGGATATTCATCAAAGCTCCCCGAGGCCGATGAGGTTAAATCGGCTGCGATAACAACTGAAACGGGCGATTTGCTCACGGTACCGTTGGGCGGCGGAAGTGAGATGTCGTCCTATAACGTAAATGCTGATGCCGCACTCAGATACGAGTTTCAAGAATCCCCTCATGCGCTTATGGGCGATTTTACGAAAAAGGAAGATATCGAAAAGATAGTGAATATCCATAAGCTCCTTATACAGCTCAAGGGTAAGTCCGTCACGAACGAAACGTTCTATGCCGCCGACGGCGAAAGACTAATGAATGCCTCCGTCAGAGTAAGCTATACTCTCAAAAACGGTAAGGTTATGAACAGAATGTACACTTATGCGAGCGATACCGTTCTTCGAGAGCTTGCGGAGCTTACGAAAACCGATAATTATAAAGAATATGTAACGGAAAGGCTGACCGGCGAGAAGAATTATAGCAGCAAGGGAAATTATAATCAGTTTTATAACGATGAAACAAAAATTGCCTTGGCTTCTCCCGACTTTACGCAATTGACGGCATTGCCCGATTACACGAACGGCGATTCAAGACGGGTTCTTTTGAGTGCCGTTGCACAGGATATCAAAGATGACCTCCTGCCTCTCGATATGTCTCCAACCTCCGATTTGCTCGGATATATCGTCCTCTATATGTCGCTTGATGAAGAAAAAGGTGTATCACTCCTTGATGTCTCTTCACTAAGCACCAATTTGAAAATCCCGGTATATTCCGGCATGACAAACACCGTAGCCGTGATGAAAACCTCGGGACTTCTTGAATCCTTTGAAAGCACGAAACAACCCGTTGAAATGCGAGTATGCCGCTATAATGCGGAAAATTCCACCGATACGGTCTTATACGGTAACTATACCGTAAATCTCTTCAGCGGACGGATTTGCGTTGATCCCTCGGAAGGCAATGAAATGGTTGATTACAAGCCGGTGAGTCAGCTTCCGGTATTCCCGTCGGATTATGAAACCGTAACCGATAAGGAAAAGATAGCCGAATACACAAACGCAATGAGAATGTATTGCCCGCTCACCGAAAGCGGAAGCTATGTGATACTGCGTTACGATGACAATACCTACATTTGCGGCTATGTACCCGATGTACTGCTGAATAAGTAAACACAAAGCAATTGCCAAAGCCCCCGACCGCAATAAGTCGGGGGCATATTTTAATCCTTTTTACCTTTCATCGTCAGGGAAATACGTTTCTTTTCGGGCTCTACGGAGAGAACCCAAACGGTTACGACTTCTCCGACCTTGAGAACCTCGGAGGGGTGCTTTATAAATTTGTTCGTTATCTGCGAGATATGAACAAGTCCGTCCTGATGAACGCCGATATCAACAAAAGCACCGAAATCTGTAACATTTCTGACCGTGCCTTTAAGCTCCATTCCGGGAACAAGGTCCTTCAAGTCCATGACATCCGTTCTCAGCATGGGAGGGGGAAGCTCGTCTCTGGGGTCTCTTGCAGGTCTTATTACTTCTTTTACGATGTCGTTCAAGGTGGGAATACCAATTCCGAGTCTCTCGGCAACCTGTGCGGCACCTGCTTCCTCAACCCTTGCGGCAATGTCGGAAATCTTGTCGCTGCCTATATCGGAGGCGGTGAAGCCAAAGAGGGAAAGCAGCTCCTTTGCCGCCTTGTAGCTCTCGGGGTGTACGCCCGTGTTATCGAGAATGTTCTTACTCTCGGGTATTCTCAGGAAGCCTGCACATTGTTCAAACGCCTTCGCACCGAGCTTCGGAACCTTTTTAAGCTGTGAACGATCGCTGAATTCGCCGTTTTCGTCACGGTAGTCGATTATGTTTTTCGCAACCGTTGAGTTTATTCCCGATACCCTTGAAAGCAGGGGAGCGGATGCCGTGTTGAGGTCAACGCCTACGGAGTTAACCGCATCCTCGATAACACCGTCAAGGGCGGCATCAAGCTCTTTCGGGGGCATATCGTGCTGATACTGACCTACGCCTATTGCCTTGGGGTCGATTTTTACAAGCTCAGCAAGCGGGTCTTGAAGTCTCCTTGCGATTGAAACGGCACTTCTGAGAGAAACGTCATATTGCGGAAATTCTGCGGCGGCGAGCTTTGATGCCGAATATACCGATGCTCCCGCTTCGCTGACTACCATGTATGAAACTTCGGCGTTGATTTCATGTAAAACCTCTGCGGCGAAAATTTCCGTTTCCTTGGATGCCGTGCCGTTTCCTATCGAAATGCAATTTACCGAATGCTTTGCAATGAGCTTCTTGATAAGAACCTTAGCCTGTTCACGCTGAGCGGCTGAATGGGTAACGTATATAACGCCCGTGTCAAGAACCTTGCCCGTTCTGTCAACAACCGCAACCTTACAGCCCGTTCTGTAGCCGGGGTCAAGTCCGATTACGACCTTGCCCTTGACGGGAGGAGCAAGCAGCAGCTCCTTGGTGTTGAGAGCAAAAACTTTTATTGCACTTGCCGCCGCCTTTTCGGTGAGCATATTTCTGATTTCACGCTCTATTGAGGGATATATCAGTCTTTCATATGCATCGGCTCCCGCGGCACGAACCGCCTCGGTGCAGGGTGAGCCCTCCGGCTTGAGCGTTACGCCGGTTATGACGTTTGAAGCCTTTACCGCATCGAGAGTTACGCTGACCTTGAGGAATTTTTCTCTTTCGCCTCTGTCAATGGCGAGAATTCTGTGACCCGCAATTTTGCTGACAGGCTCGGAAAATTCGTAATACATTGTGTATACGCTGTCGGCATCCTTGTCCGCCGCCGTAACCTCTACGTTGCCGATAACGGTGAAAAGATTTCTCAATCTGCGGCGAATGTCGGCATCGTCCGAAATGTTTTCCGCTATTATATCCAATGCACCCTTGAGAGCATCCTCTGCGCAGGCAACTCCCTTTTCCTCATTGATGTAGCTTGCCGCCATTTCAAGCGGAGCAGGGGAGTCTGCCTCCTGTGCAAAAATCGCATCGGCAAGAGGCTCCAACCCCTTCTCACGGGCAACGGAGGCTCTTGTTTTTCTCTTGGGTCTGAACGGTCTGTAAATATCCTCGATTTCCGTAACCGTTGCGGCGGCATCGAGGGCGGCTGAAATTTCATCGGTCAGCTTTTCCTGTGCGGCAATTAAATTTCTGACCTCTTCACGCCTTTTTTCGAGATTTCTCAAATATTCAAGTCTTTCGGAAAGCTCTCTTATGATTTGGTCATCAAGCGTTCCGTGAGCTTCTTTTCTGTATCTTGCGATGAACGGAACGGTATTGCCCTCGTCGAGCAGCTTTACCGTGTTTTCAACCTGCCATGCTTGGAGCTTAAATTGCGTTGTGAGTTGCTGAATGATATCCATTTTTATACCTCATTGCTTCTGATTTGTCTTATATCTCTGCCCATAAAAAGCAGTGAAACATAGTTTCCTATTATTCGCGAGGTTATTCTCTGAGTGTATTTTGCTTCAAGCTCCTCGCCGGTGAGATTTGTGCTGATTATCACGGGCTTACCTAAATTTATGCGGGTGTTTATAATATTGTATAGTGCCGCAACGGTGAACTGAGTGGAAAATTCCGAACCGAGATCGTCAATTATCAAAAGGTCGCAGTTGAGAATTTGCCTCTCTCTGTCTCCGTTTCCGCCGCCGAATTTTTCTTTTTCGAGTGACGACATAAGATTTTGAGCCGATGCGTAGATGACCTCGAAGCCGTTTTCCGCAACCACGTTTGCAATTGCAAGGGAGAGATGCGTTTTTCCGAGACCCGTTGCACCGTGCATGAAAAGGCTGTCGGAGCTTTTATCAAAATCGTCGGCGTAGCATCGGCAATATTCGAGCACCTCACTCATACGCCGCCTCGGCGAAACACCGTATTCCCCGAGAGGGTCAGAGGGATAATAATCAAGATAAAAATTATCAAAGCGGCAATGCCTGCTCGGCGACACCGATTCAAGCTCGTTTTTTGCAACCATTTTCAGTAATGCAGTTCTGCATTCGCATGAATAACCGCCGCAAAAGCCCGTGTCCTCGCATTTTTTGCAGGTGTACGGCGTTTCAAGATAGTCGGCGGGATATCCGTTTGATGTGAGTAAAGCGTGGATTTCGTCCTGCACGGCAAGATTCAGCCGTGAAAGCTCATCTATGTATTTTGAGGCATCCGCTCCCATTCCGAGAGCCTTAACAACGGCAAGACCGCTTTCCGAGAGCTTCGCTTCGAGCTTTTCAATTTCGGGCAGAGCCGCCGTGATTTCATCATGGTGAGTACGCTGAATGCTCTGAGCCTTGGAACGCCTTTCGGAGAGAATTTGAGCCGTTTTCAAAAGCGTTGACTTGCCGTAACTCATTCCTTTTTCTTCCTTTCATATTTGAGCGGAGCATGGGCTGAACGCTCGTTGAATTTATCAAGGTCATATGATGCCGTCTGTGATGCGGGAGCGGCGGACGGCTTTTTTCTTGAAGCCGCCGAGGCTTTTTTGTGCTGTTCATTGTATGCGTTGACTTCCGCAGGATTCTTCAATCCCTGAGAATGCCAATTCAAAAGCACCTTGTCCATGTATGCAAAGCTGACCTTGCCGATGTTGTCCATCATTTCATCATATGCAAGCTCTATCATTTCAAGCGTGAAGTGCCATTCACCGCTCCAGCGGCGGAGATATTCCGTTTGCTTTACGGTGGGACGGGAGGCTGATATGCCTGCGAACGCCGCAAGATTTCGCCAAAGACGGTTTGTTTCGTTGAGCGATTCAATCTGCTCTGCGGCTTTGATAACCGTGTCAATTTCACGCTTGCCCCAATCCTTGCCTATCGCCTCAATGTAGCCGTAATTCATTTTGCCGACGGAAACACAGTAATCTATCAGCATGAACAGCACCTCAACGGGCAGTCCGTAGCGGTCGTGAAGCAGTAAAAGAGTGCATTGCCCGTCATATCCTATCGTTTTTCCGAGTCGTTGCTGTGCTTCGTTGAACAGATGACCGATTTCGGGGGATTCGTCAATTCGTGCGGCAATCTCGGCACTCGAGGGCTTTGAAGGTATGCTTTCTTCTTCAATATGTACCGCAGGCTTTTCGGGCAATTTTATCGCAGGAACGGCGGGAGGAGCGGGAATTTCGGAGCCGTCGCTTATGAGTATTCCTGAATTTTGCCAATACTGCAAATAGTCAAGAGCATCCGACGGATTCATTTTCAAAGCGGTACACATCTCGGAAATATCGGGATTGTCCGGCGAATTGCGAAGAATCCAAAGCAGAACCTTGAGCTGATCGCCGTTTGCTATTCTTATGTGACTGTCAACAATTTCCGCAGGTACGGCGAAAATTGATTTGAATTTTGAGGGGTTTACCGAATAACTCATTTTGACACTCCGTTTATATGTGATAGAAATTTATTATACACAATTTTGACGAAAAATGAAACAGATTTTTTGAAAAAAAACAATTTTGTTGACCTCGGCACGCTTGCTCGGATAAACCGCAATCGGTTGTGCATTGCAAAGCGAAGGAGCACAAGGCACTCGGCAAAAGCAACAAAGAAAAAGAGACTGCCGAAGCAGTCTCTTAATCATGCGTTTTTATCAAACGGCTCTCGTAACCTTACCGGAGCGCAGGCAACGGGTGCAAGCGTAAACTCTCTTGGGAGTTCCGTTAACAACTGCCTTTACTCTCTTTACGTTGGGCTTCCATGTTCTGTTTGAACGTCTGTGAGAGTGGGAAACCTTAATGCCGAAGGACACATCTTTACCGCAGAAATCGCATTTTGCCATGTGTCACACCTCCTTGTTTACTCATTAACAGATGATATATTAACAGACTTTCGAGGAAAATGCAAGTATTTTTTTAGTTTTTTGAAAACTTTATTGCAACAAGGCGGTGTTTTTGAGGATATTTTCGCATTTTCAATTGAAAACGGAGGATACTTATGGTAGAATATAGAATCAAAAGCGGTCTGTCGGGAGGCGGGAGAATGAGAAAAATACTTTTTGTCTGTACGGGAAATACCTGCAGAAGCCCCATGGCGGAGGGTATATTCAAAAAAATGCTCTCCGACAGAAAAATCGAGAATGTTGAATGCTCGAGTGCGGGACTTTTCGCAATGAGCGGTGACGAGGCATGCTCCAATGCAATCGAGGCGGCTCAACGCTTCGGTGCGGATATTTCGTCTCACCGTTCAAGAAGAATAACCTCCTATATTTTGGACGAAACGGATATCTTTGTCTGCATGACACGGGAGCAGGCGGCGAGCCTTTCAATGTATGTTCCGAATGAAAAGGTTGTTGTTTTGGGCGACGGCGTACCCGATCCGTTCGGCGGCGATATTGAAACATACATGAGATGTGCAAATTCAATACGTACCGCCCTTGAACGGCAGTTTAACGAGCTTGTCGGAGAAAAAACGAAATGAATTATACTATAGTACAAATGACGGCGGAGCATATTTCACCGATTGCCCGTCTTGAAGAGGAATGCTTTTCGTCACCGTGGAGCGAGGACGGAATAGCCGAGGAGCTTGAAAATCCCGTTTCGCATTTTCTTGTTGCCGTTTCAGACGGCGTTATCGGCTATATCGGCGTTCAGGAAATCTGCGGTGAAGCGTATATAACAAATATTGCCGTTACACAAACGGCGAGAGGCTGCGGCGTCGGCAGAGCCTTGCTTCGTGCGGCTTGTGACGCAGCAGAGAAAAGAGAGTGCGAATTTATAACGCTCGAGGTCAGAGAAAGCAACCGTGTCGCAAGAGCGTTGTATGAATCGGAAAATTTTACGGCGGCGGGAATAAGAAAGGGCTTTTATTCACGCCCTGCCGAGAACGGAATAATATATACAAAGTATTTTACTGAGAGGTAACTGTATGAAAATCCTTGCAATTGAATCCTCCTGCGACGAAACGGCGGCGGCTGTTGTCGAGGACGGAAGAAAAGTTTTATCAAGTGTAATAGCTTCACAGGTTAAGGAACATATTATATACGGCGGCGTTGTACCCGAAATTGCTTCGAGAATGCATACCGCCGCAATCAGCGGTGTTGTTGAAAAGGCGATGTCCGATGCCGAGGCTGAATACGACGATATTGACGCAATAGCCGTAACTTACGCACCGGGGCTTATCGGAGCCTTGCTTGTCGGTGTGAATTTTGCCAAGGGTCTTTCGTATTCAACGGGAATACCGCTTGTGCCGGTACACCATCTGCGTTCCCACATTGCCGCAAATTATTTGACATATCCCGAATTGGAGCCGCCTTTCCTTTGCCTTGTGGTATCGGGCGGACACAGCCATATCGTTGCGGTGAACGGATATACCGATTTTAATATTATAGGCAGAACCCGTGACGATGCCGCAGGAGAGTGCATGGACAAGGCGGCGAGAGCCATGGGGCTTGATTATCCGGGCGGAGTGAATCTTGACAGAGTGAGCAGGGACGGCGATTCGTCGCTGTATAAGCTGCCGCACCCCCGTGTTGACGGCGGAGAATATGATTTCAGCTTTTCGGGACTTAAAACCGCCGTTGTAAACATCATTCACAACGCCAAACAAAAGGGGACGGAAATAAGTGTACCCGACCTCGGAGCAAGCTGTATCGAAACGGTGGTTGACTGCCTTGCGGGAAATACGTTTAAGGCGGCGGAAAAATACGGCTTTACGAAAATTGCGTTGGCGGGCGGAGTGTCGGCAAATTCACGCCTGAGAGAGCGTATGCAAAGCGTTTGTGCCGAAAAGGGCTATGAGCTTTATATGCCCAAGCTCTCACTTTGCGGTGACAATGCCGCCATGGTCGGATCACAGGGATATTACGAGTTCAAAAACGGTAATATTGCAGGATTGGAGCTTAACGCCTTCGCAACAATGCCGATTGACAGCCTTGAAAGCTGAAAAGAGAGCAAAATATGAATTTTTTGTATCTTTTTAATGCAAAATCTTGACTTTAAGATATTTCATGGTATAATTATACTGGGATAGGTTGAAGAACGAGTCAAAGCCGTTCGTCAAGAGCGACAAATCCCGCCTTTTTCATGTATTTAATTATGTATATTTTAGTTGGTTTTCCACGAAGAAAGGAGAAAACATTATGGAAAATATGACTGCCAATAAAAGCGTGCTTTCATGGATTAACGAAAAAGTCGATCTTGTAAAGCCCGACAAAATCGTTTGGATTGACGGAAGCGACGAGCAGATTGAAGCTCTGCGTGCAGAAGCCTGTGCAACGGGTGAAATGATAAAGCTCAACCAAGAGCTTCTTCCCGATTGCTATCTCCATCGCACCGCTGTCAATGACGTTGCGAGAGTTGAGGGCAGAACCTTTATCTGTGCCCCCACAAAGGAGGAGGCAGGTCCCACAAACAATTGGATGGATCCCGCCGAAGCATACAAAATGCTCTATGATATCGCCAAGGACAGCTACAAGGGCAGAACCATGTATGTAATTCCTTATTCGATGGGTCCTGTAGGCTCAAAATTCTCAAAGATAGGTATTGAGCTTACCGACAGCATTTATGTTGTTCTCAACATGGCGATTATGACGAGAGTGGGCAAGAAGGTTCTTGAGGCTCTCGGCGACAGCGAGGATTGGGTAAGAGGTCTCCATTGCAAGTGCGATATTGACGAAGAAAAGAGATATATCTGCCAATTCCCGCAGGATAATACGATTATATCCGTAAACTCCGGTTACGGCGGAAACGTTCTTTTGGGTAAAAAATGCTTTGCACTGCGTATCGCTTCCTATCAGGGAAGAAACGAGGGCTGGCAGGCGGAGCATATGCTCATTCTCGGACTTCAAAAGCCCAACGGTGAAATTAAATACATCTGTGCCGCTTTCCCCTCAGCCTGCGGCAAGACCAACCTTGCAATGCTCATTCCTCCCGAGGGATATTATAAAAAAGGCTACCGCGTATGGTGCGTAGGCGATGATATCTCATGGATAAGAAAGGGCGAGGACGGCAGACTTTACGCCATCAATCCCGAGAACGGATTTTTCGGCGTTGCTCCCGGAACAAACGAGAAATCAAACCCCAACGCTCTTGCTTCAACCAAGAGAGGAACGATATTTACCAACGTTGCTCATAATCTCGATAACAACACCGTTTGGTGGGAGGGTCTTGATAAGAATCCGCCCGTAAATGCAATTGAGTGGAAGGGCAACCCGTGGAACGGTCAGGAGAGCGACGAAAAGGGCGCACATCCCAACAGCCGCTTTACCGCTCCCGCAAAGAATTGCCCCTGCATCAGCTCCGAATTTGAAAATCCGAACGGTGTGCCCATCTCGGCTATCGTATTCGGCGGCAGAAGAGCAAAGCTCGCTCCGCTGGTATATCAGTCAAGAGATTGGAATCACGGCGTATTTGTCGGTTCAATAATGGCTTCAGAGACTACCGCTGCGGCATCGGGTGCAGTCGGCGTTGTAAGAAGAGATCCCATGGCAATGCTTCCGTTCTGCGGCTACAATATGGCTGATTATTGGCAGCATTGGATTGATATCGGTGCAGGTCTTGATGCAGACAAGGCTCCCAAGATATTCAACGTTAACTGGTTCCGTAAGGATGACGACGGCAATTTCCTGTGGCCGGGCTTCGGCGATAATCTTCGTGTTCTCGATTGGATTATCGACCGTTGCGAGGGCAAGGTTGATGCGGTTGAAACTCCCATCGGTTTTGTTCCCGAGGCAAAGGATATCAACCTTGAGGGTATTGAGGACGAGGTTAGCCCCGCTCAGCTTGAAGAGATCCTCAGTGTTGACAAGTCGCTCTGGAAGGACGAGGTTGCGGGTATCGAGGAATTCTATTCAAAATTCGACAGACTTCCCGAAACGCTCAAGGGCGAGCTTGAAACTCTTAAAGAGAACATCGGCGAATAATTATACAGACAAAAGCAAACAAGCGGTTGCATGAACTGCCCCAAATTGTACTGTCAGCACAATTTGGGGCAGTTTAATTGATACCAAGTGACTGATTTTATTTTGCATCATACCAGCTTTTGCCTGTGCCGACATCGGCTTGCAGAGCAACTTTCAGCTTTACGGCGTTTTCCATTTCACGCTTTACTATGCTTGCAACCTTGTCCGCTTCCTCGGCGGGAGCCTCCACGATAAGCTCATCGTGTACCTGCATTATGAGCTTTGCGGCGAAGCATTGCTTTTTCAGCTCACCGTATACGCGAATCATTGCAATTTTGATTATATCCGCCGCCGTGCCCTGTATCGGCATATTCCTTGCCACTCTTTCACCGAAAGCACGGAGCATTCCGTTGGAGGAGCGAAGCTCGGGCAGATATCTTCTGCGGGCAAAAATAGTTTCGGCATAGCCCTGTTCCTTTGCTTTTTCTATCGTATTTTTCATATAGGAATCAACACCGCCGAAATTCTTGAGATAGCCTTTGATATAGCTGTCCGCCTCGGCACGGCTGACTCCGATATCCTTTGCAAGGGAAAATGCACCGATGCCGTATACTATTCCGAAATTAACCGCCTTTGCTCTGCTTCTCATCAGGGGAGTTACCATCATCAGGGGCATATTGAATACCTGAGAAGCGGTGATGGCGTGGATATCGTCACCGTTGTTGAAAGCGTCAAGCATATTTTTGTCGTTCGCCGCATGAGCGAGAACACGCAATTCTATCTGTGAATAGTCGGCATCAATCAAAACCTTTCCCTCATCGGCAATGAAGAATTTACGCATTTCTCTGCCGAGGTTGGAGCGAACGGGAATATTTTGAAGATTCGGCTCGGTTGAGGATATTCTGCCGGTGCGTGTTTCGGTCTGGTTGAGAGTGGAACGAATCCTGCCGTCAGGCTCGATGGCTTTAAGAAGACCGTCGCAGTATGTCGATTTCAGCTTTGCGAGGGTGCGGTATTCAAGGATTTTTGCAACGACGGGATAATCGGAGGCAAGCCCCTCAAGCACGTCGGCATTGGTGGAATAACCGCTTTTTGTTTTCTTTTTCGCAGGTAAGCCCAATTTTTCAAAAAGCACTTCACCGAGCTGTTTTGGAGAATTGAGATTAAATTCACAGTCCGCAAGAACGTATATGTCGGCAACGAGCTTTTCTATCCGTTCGGAAAGCATATCGCCGAATCGCTTTATTCCGTCGGCATCAGCCAAAAATCCCTCACGCTCCATTGATGCGAGAACCTCCGCAAGGGGAAGCTCGATTTCGTGAAGCAGCTTTTCCTGTCCGTTTTCGGCTATGGCTTTGTCCGTTTTCTCGAAAACCGTCGGAAGATACGCTGCCAATGCCGCTTCTCCGGCTGACTCGGCATTTACGCCGGCATATTCCGAGATTATTCTGCGTAAACCGTATTCTCCCGAGGACGGATTGAGAATATATGCCGAGAGCATGGCATCTCCCTGTATGCCGTTGATTTTTATATCGACGGAGTAATCATAAAAGAAGGAATACAAACGCTTTGAATTATAGGTGTATTTTTTGATTTCCGTGTCAAAAAGAAAATCGGTGCAAAATGCAACATATTCATCCTTTTCGGGCGTGACGCGGGCAACGCCGTTATCCGTCTTGAACGAAAAAATGCCGTCATCAAACAGGAAAAATGCTTCTCCCGCTTTTTTAAGCGTATTCAAAAGCAAACGCAAATCGTTTTGAGTATATACTTCAGTGCTCACGGGTGCTTTGACCTCGGCGACTTCTGGCTTCGGAGCGGCTTTTAAATTCAGCCGTTCTATCATCTTGAACATTTCAAGCTCGGAAAGCATGGAGGTTACCTTGAAAGCATCGGCATCGGCGGGAACGTAATCGGCATAATCGGTGCTTATCGGAGCATCGGTGCGAATCGTTCCGAGGGTTCGGCTGAGATATGCGGAATCCTTGTCGGCGGCGAGCTTGTCATGAACTCCTTTTTTTATGTCGAGAGTATCGAGTGAAGCATATATTTCATCTATCGTGCCGTATTTAGAAACAAGCTCACTTGCCGTTTTTTGACCGATACCCGCAACACCGGGGATACAGTCGGAGCTGTCACCCATCAAAGCCTTTATGTCAATTAAAAGCTCGGGGGAGGAAACGGAATAATCCTCTGCAATCTTTTGAGGGTCATACCGAACGCTCCGGGGCATGCCCATTTTGGTGGAGGCAAGCAAAACATTTACATTTTCACGGACAAGCTGTAACGAATCCCTGTCGCCCGTGGCAATGAAGCAGAAATCGTTTTCGTTGCAAGCTCCCGCAAGAGTGCCGAGAAGATCGTCCGCTTCCCAGCCGGGGGATTCAATTATCTTATATCCCATAGCGGAAAGAAGCTCTTTCAGAACCGGGAGCTGCTGTGCAAGCTCGGGCGGCATTCCTTTTCTGTTCGCTTTGTAGCCGTCATACATTTCATGGCGAAATGTCGGTGTCTTTACGTCAAAGGTTATTGCCACCGCATCGGGAGTGACCTCCTCACACAGCTTGATAAGTATATTCAAAAAGCCGTATATGCCGTTTGTGAATTTTGTACCGTCCTTTGTCGTCAGGAGCTTTATTCCGTAAAAAGCACGGTTGAGAATACTGTTACCGTCAAGAGCAAGCAGTTTCATATAATCACCTCCCGTACAGTATAACATACTTTTTGAATTTTTCACCGTTTTTTTAAAATTTAACGAAAAAAATCTGTTGAAATCGAAATTGAATAATGATATCATAGCTTTAACAGTACAGGAACCGAAAGGAAGCATAAATGAAAATCGGTGATTTTGAAATAAATAAGGGTGCCGCTCTTGCTCCCATGGCGGGTGTTGCGGACAGAGCATTCAGAGAAATTTGCATCGAATACGGTGCGGGATATGTTGTTACGGAAATGGTCAGCTCAAAGGGCTTGACGATGAACGACAGAAAATCCGACCGTCTTATGTGTCTCGGAGAGACCGAAAGACCTGCGGCGGTGCAGATATTCGGCTGTGAGCCCGAAACAATGGCAAAAGCAGCGGTGCAGGCGGCTGAAACGGGATGCTGTGCAGTCGATATAAACATGGGCTGTCCCGCTCCCAAGGTTGCAGGAAACGGCGGGGGAAGTGCATTGATGAAAGATCCCGACCTTGCCGCAAGAATAACGGAGGAATGCGTTAAGGCGGTGAATATTCCGATTACGGTGAAAATCCGTTCCGGCTGGGACGACGAGAGCATAAATGCCGTTGAAATGGCAAAAAAGCTCGAAAATGCGGGTGCGGCGGCAATAACCGTACACGGCAGAACGAGAAAGCAGATGTATGCTCCGCCCGTAAATTTAGATATAATCGCAGAGGTGAAAAGAAGCGTTGCCATACCCGTTATCGGAAACGGCGACGTTACAGACCCGATTTCCGCCGAAAAAATGTATAATTACACGGGCTGTGATTTGGTGATGATTGGCAGAGGAGCTCTCGGTGCTCCGTGGCTTTTTTCTCAGATAAACGAATATTTTGCAAGCGGACGCATTCTCCCCGAACCGCCGATTGAAGAAAGAATGAATGTCATGCTTCGGCATATTGCAAAAATGTGTGAATACAAGGGAGACTACGTCGGAATGCGTGAAGCGAGAAAGCACGCGGGCTGGTATATAAAAGGTATGAGAAATGCGGCATCGTTCCGTCAGGAGATAGGCTCTCTTGAAAGCATGGAGCAATTAAAATCGCTTGCCCAAAGGGTTATTGACGCTTCCTCAAATAGTGTTTATTAACAGCTTTTTACCGCTGTTTTTAGCGAAAATAACGAAATTAAATTATTTTCAAAATTTTATTGACATCCGCCGAGGTAACGGATATTATTTACTCAAATTCACACTGCAAAGGGGGAGAGCGTATGCTGCCGAAGAATCTGCTCATAAACAGACCTGCACCCGATGAAATTGCAAGCATTGCCGAAAAGTGCTTCAAGGAGGATGAACCGATGTTTGCGGTGGTTTCCGACCTTGACGGCAACAGCGATTATGGTGTCGGAGCGGTTTACGTTACGCCGAACAGAATTGTCAGCATCGGAAAGGACTACGACGACGGATTTATCAGCCTTGATTTTGCAAGCATAAGTGAAATCACCGTCAAAAGAATGTACGGTAATGCCGTACTCAAGGTAAAGACCTCGGGAGGCTCATCACTCGATATTCTGAGGTTTACGTTCGCCTGTGCGGATATCTGCGATGCGGCGGCAGATTTTGTCACCAAGGTTAAAGCCGGTGAGAGCGTTGAAAGCCGTTTTGCGGCGGTTGAATCCGTTTACAGAAATCTGCGTTCGTTCTGCCCGAAATGCGGCAGAAAGCTGGCAGCCCCGGGTGCCGAATGTCTCAATTGCAGCGGCAAGGGTAAGCTGCTTTCTACGATGATGCACTATATCAAGCCTTATCTCGGCAAGCTGATATTCTGTATCTTCCTTTCAATAATAACAACTGCGGCGGCACTTGTTCCGCCCTATGTAACGAGCCTCATGGTTGATGAGGTCATACCGAACGGCGATATGAAAAGGCTTGTTATCGTTATTGCGGGACTTCTCGGTGTATATTTTGCACAATATGCAATCGGAGCGGTGCGTTCATATATGCTCCGTATAGCGGGCGACGGAATAATCGCCGACCTGAAAAAAGAAATATATGCAAAGGCACAGTATTTGCCGATGAAGTTTTACGACAAAACCTCCACCGGCTCGGTGATAAACCGCGTAAATTCGGATACACAGGTGCTCCAGCAATTCATGCTTCGTATTACGCAGGAGGCTGTCGTACAGCTCTTCATGATGATAGGCATTATCATAATAATGCTTTCAATGAACTGGCGGCTCACGCTTTTGTCGCTTATTCCCGTTCCCGTCGTTGTATTTTGCAGTCGCTATTTCGGCAAAAAGATAGGCCCGATGTACCGCCGTCTGTGGCGCAGAGGCGTGGCAATATCGAGCATACTTTCCGATACGATTCCGGCGATAAGAATAGTAAAATCCTTTTCCCGCGAACAGAAAACGATAAACAGATTCGGCAGACACATTGATGACTGGATGGCAGAGGACAGGAGAGCGGCAAAGATAGCAGCAATTTTCCCTGCGGCAATTACGTTTTTGATAACCTGCGGCTCGGTCATTATATGGCTTGTCGGCGGTGAAATGGTTATCAACACTCCCGAAAGACTTTCTCTCGGTGTGCTTGTGTCATTTATATCCTATACAAGTATGTTCTACAATCCCGTCAACTTCTTTGCTAATCTCAGCGATTCATATCAAAACGCAATAGCCTCGGCGGAAAAGGTTATGGAGATAGTCAATGCCGAACCCGAACACAATTTCGGTGAGGGCAAGGAGCTTCAAAAAATCGACGGACGTATTGAGTTTAAGAATGTCAATTTCTCCTTTGACCGCTCCAAAAAGGTGCTTAACGATATCAATTTTGTCATCGAACCCGGTGACGTTGTGGGTATTGTCGGCACTACAGGCTCGGGAAAATCAACGCTTATAAATCTTCTCATGCGTTTCTATGACGATTATGAGGGAGAAATACTTGTTGATAACGTTAATATCCGCGATATTGATATGTCCTATTACCGTTCGCAGATAGGCTATGTTCAGCAGGAGCCGATGATGTTCCACGATACAATATTCAACAACATTGCCTATTCCGTCCCCGGTGCTCATCCGGAGCAGATAATAAACGCTGCGGATATCGCAAACGCACACGGCTTTATTTCACGCCTGCCCGATGCCTACGATACTGTTTTGGGCGAAAGAGGTGTCGGACTCTCAGGCGGTGAAAAGCAAAGACTTTCAATAGCCCGTGCCGTGCTTAAAAATCCCGGTATACTTATATTTGACGAGGCTACGTCGGCGGTTGACTCCGAAACGGAAAAGCTCATTCAGGATGCAATCAATCGCCTGATAAGAGGCAGAACCACTCTCATGATAGCCCACCGTCTTTCCACACTGCGTAAGGCGAATAAAATAATCGTTGTCGATAAGGGCAACATTATAGAATTCGGCTCTCCCGAGGAGCTTATGGCACTCAAGGGCAAGTATTACAAGCTGATAAAGATTCAGTCCATGAGCGAAAAAGCCGAGGCGGAAAAAGCCGCAGAGCGTTTTGAATAAGGAGGGGAAAGAATGTCAAGAAATTTTATCGACGGAAGCGAAATCCGCTTGACCGTTAAGGATAAGGTGTTTTGCGACGTAGAATTTTATACGGGCGAAAAATTCACCGACCTTGAACCGCGCAGACTTTTCCCCGTCAGCGGTCTCAATGATTATATCAGCTTCCTTGACAGTGAGGGTGAGGAGCAGTTTATTCTCAGACGGCTTGAAAATATGGAGCCCGAGCAAAAGTCGTTGCTGATAGGCTGTCTCGAGGAGTATTACAGAATCCCCAAGATTACACGCCTTGTCAGCTTCAGCGAAAAGCATAAAATATGGATGTGGACGGTTGAAACGGACAGGGGAAATTACACCTTTGAGATAGTGAATCATATCCGCTCCATGAAAATGTTTTACGATAAGCGTATACTTATCAAGGACAACAACGACAACCGATACGAAATTCCGAATATTTACGAGCTTGACAAGAGAAGTCAAAAGCTCATTCTTCCGAATATGTAATTTATAGAAAGGACAGATATTATGAAGCTCATACTTGCAATTGTTAATAATGATGACAGCGCAGTTGTTTCCGCAACACTCACCAAGGAGAACTACAGCGTTACAAAGCTCTCCACCACGGGCGGCTTTCTTATGATAGGCAACACCACCTTGCTTGTCGGTGCCGAGGATGACAGAGTTGCGAGAGCAAAGGAAATAATCCATGAATATTCGAGAACACGCAATAAGGTTGCCATGACAACCGGTTCTCTCGGCAGAGGACTTCAAAACAACAGCCTTGAGGAGGAGGTTACCGTCGGCGGTGCCACCGTGTTTGTGCTTGATGTCGAAAGCATGGACAAATATTGATTTGAGGTAAATAAAAATGAAAAGGCTTTTATGCGTGCTGATGTCTGCGGCAATTCTGCTTCTTGCATTTATGCCTGCCTATGCCGAACAGACAAACGATTTGAAATTCGGAGCAGACGGAAAATTCACCGTTTTACAGCTCAGCGATATGCAGGATGACCGTTATCCCGCATACGATATGCTCAATCTTGTTAGGCTCTCGATAGAGGAAACGAATCCCGATTTGATTATAATTACGGGCGATCTTGTCGAGGACAGCCGCATAGGCGATATCGGCGTTGACGGTGAGAATTTCAGAGAGGGAGTCAGAATCGAGGATATACACGGGGACCTTGTTTATGACGAAACTCTCGACAATGTAAAGGCGGCGGTTAACAATATATTTTCCGTTATCGAGGAATTTAAAATACCCTATGCCGTAGCTCAGGGAAATAACGATTATAAGGCGGGAATATCCAACGAAGATTGGCTCGAAATCTATTCCGGCTATGAGCATTGCCTTGTGACGGACGAAAGCCGCGACGAAAACGGCAGGATAGATTATAACCTTGAAATCAAGGGCAGAGACGGTAAAACGGCGTTCAACATATGGATAATGGATACGGGTAAAAATTCGGTCAAGCAGGAACAGCTTGATTGGTATAAATCCGAGAGTGCGGTTCTTAAAGCGGCAAACGGCGGAAAGCCCGTTGAATCAATCGTTTTTCAGCATATAAACACCGTCGATATCGGAAATCTCTTTGAGGAATGCAATTTTTGGGATGAGGGTGCAAGCATAGCCGACGGCAAATGCTACCGTCTCAATAAGGATATTGCGGACGGTTTTCATGCCGGTGCCGTTGTTCCGGGTCAAACAAGTGATGAGTTCAAGGCATGGAAAGAGTGCGGCGACGTTCTCGGTGCATACTTCGGTCATTGGCACACCGAGGGTTATACCGGCACATGGGACGGCATCGAGCTTGGCTTTACCTACGGAAGCGAATTTGCAAAGCCCGGTCCCTACGGCATGAGAGTTTTCACGATTTATGAGAATGATGTCGCAAATTATGACAGCGTGCTTTATACATATGAGGGAAGCGTAAAAACAAATAATGCCCGCTTTGAAATTCAATCCTATGAGCCGTATACCGTTTATTCAAATCCCATAGCGGAATTTGTCGGTGCGGTCATAAACGTGTTTGATATGATTAAAAGAGAAATTATCTCTCTGCTGAGCTGAAAGTCAATTATTCGTTCTTTAAATGTTGACATTCCATATTTTTTTGGTATAATATACAAGGTTAGTTTTATTAAAATTCAGGAGTGATTAGAATGCCATTAGTAACCACAAAGAAAATGTTTGAGGATGCCTACAAGGGCGGATACGCCGTAGGTGCTTTCAATGTAAACAACATGGAGATTATTCAGGGTATCGTTGAAGCCGGCAAGGCTCTCAATGCTCCGCTTATTCTTCAGGTTTCCAAGGGCGCAAGAGCCTATGCAAACCACACCTATCTTGTAAAGCTCGTTGAGGCGGCTGTTGAAACAACCGGTCTGCCCATCGCTCTCCACCTTGACCACGGCCCCGATTTCGAGACCTGCAAGGCTTGCATCGACGGCGGCTTTACCTCCGTTATGATTGACGGTTCACACCTTCCCTATGAGGAGAACGTTGCTCTCACAAAGAAGGTTGTTGAATATGCACACGCTCACGGCGTTGTTGTCGAGGGTGAGCTCGGACAGCTTGCCGGCATCGAGGATGACGTTAACGTTTCCGCAGAGGATGCTTCCTACACAAACCCCGCTGAGGTTATCGACTTCGTAACCAGAACCGGTGTTGATTCCCTTGCAATCGCTATCGGAACAAGCCACGGCGCATATAAGTTCAAGCCCGGTCAGGATCCCAAAATCCGTATTGACATTCTTGAAAAGATTGAAGAGAAGCTCCCCGGCTTCCCCATCGTTCTTCACGGTGCTTCCTCCGTTATCCCCGAGTTTGTTGATCAGATAAATCAGTACGGCGGCAAGATGGATAACGCCATCGGTATCCCCGAAAGCGAGCTTCGCAAGGCTGCAGAGCACGCCGTTTGCAAGATAAACATTGACTCCGACCTTCGTCTTGCAATGACCGCCGCTATCAGAAAGTACATGGCTGAGAATCCCTCACACTTTGACCCCAGACAGTATCTTGCTCCCGCCCGTACCGCAATTCAGGGTATGGTTGAGCACAAGATAAAGAACGTTCTCGGCTGTGCAGACAAGGCTTAATTGAATAAAAAATCAGGAGCTGTCTCATTGAGGCAGCTCCGTTTTTATATATTGGATCTTCTTCTCGGTCTGTTGCACGGCGGAACCTTGCATACAAGAACGGTGTCCTCACCGATGACATCAATATCCTCCCAGCAAATGCGTATTCGTTCCCGTTTGCCGCACAGCCCGAAGTATCTCGGCCTGCCGTACACGATTATTGCAACCACGCGTCCGCAGGAGGAATCAACTTCTATGTCGCTGACAAGACCTATTCTGCAACCGTCCGCTTTGTTTATGACCTCTTTACATCTCAGCTCCGTAATACAGCAGTTCATGAACAGCCCTCCCATTGAAATTCAATAGAATATTATGTTCAAAACCGCACAAAAATGAAAAATTATTTGCTTAAATATTTTGAAAGAACCTTTGAAACGGGTGTAAATACGGCGACCGTTACCGCAGAATTTATGCACGCTTTAAGGGCGTTGAACGGAATTATTGCGGGAATGAGCATTTGCACCACGGCTTTTGTGCCTTGACCGAGAAAAATTCCGGTGAAAACTATGTTGAGAGGGACCATGACCGCAACCATGGCAACGGAGCCGAGAACAAGACCGACTATGAGGCTCTTGAAGCTCCTTTTGCTTTTGTAAATCGAAGAAGCGATAAGTACAAGCACACCGGAGGCGGCAAGGTGCATAACAAAGCCTATCCAACCGCTTGCGGCACTGACGGTAAATGCCTGTATTGCACAGACCGCAAGAAGAATGAACAGTCCCATGCGTGTGCCCAGAAGCATCGAGCCTATGAGAACGGGAATGTCTGCGGCATCGTATTCCAAAAACGGTGCGGAGGGTATCAGCGGCAGACGAAACACATAGAGAGAAACCACCGACAAAGCGGTGAGCATTGCGGCACAGGCAAGGCGAAATGTCGTTTTTTTGTTTTGCATTTGAATTACTCCTTTTTGCTCGGAGGAATAGAAAAAGAAAAGCCCCGCAAAAAATGCGGAGCGAGTGCTTTTTCGGCATTCTCTCTCATCCGGACTTCACCTAAAGTGTTACCGTCGGTTACGGAATTTCACCGTATCGGTCGAGCCGATGCCCGAGTCGCGGACTTTTACCGCCGGTGGGGATTTTCACCCCGCCCCGAGAATAGTATTTGATATCATTATACTACGCACGGAGCATTTGTCAATAAAAATTTGCATAATATATTCAATAAATTGTTTGTATTTTGTCTGTATATATGTTACAATAAATCAGTAAAAATGATTGGAGGGCTTTGCATGAATTTTTTACAGATAGGCACAACTGCCGCCTACGAGGGTTTTTGCCTTATTAAGTCGGTCGAAAAGAAGCTGACCGCAAAGGGAATACCGTATCTTGATCTTGTTCTTGCCGATAACAGCGGCGAAATCGGTGCAAAGCTGTGGGATTATAAAGAGACCCCGATGGGCGTTTTTGCAAAATTTGATTTTGTTAAGGTACGCGGCTCTTATGTTCCGTTCAACGATACAATGCAGTTCCGTGTTGAGCGTATACGCAAGGTTATACCGCAGGACGGTGCCAAAATCGAGGATTACGTTCCCTCAGCTTGCTTCTCGGGAGAGAATATGCTTGCCGAGATACTTAGCATCGTAGGCAGCTTTTCCGATGATGAGCTGAAAAAGTTGGTTCTTGCGGTGATTGAAGAATACCGTGAAAAGCTCCTTTATTGGCCTGCCGCAAAGAATCTTCATCATGCGGTACGCAGCGGATTGCTCATGCACACGCTTTCCATTCTCCGTCTTGCCGAGGCGGTATGCGGAATATACGGCTTCGTAAATCGCGATCTTCTTTGCAGCGGAGCGATACTTCACGATATTGCAAAAATCGAAGAACTTGAGGTGTCCGAAACGGGAATAGCAAGCGAATATACCGTCAGAGGAAATCTTCTCGGTCATCTTGTTATGGGTGCCGTTACGATTGACCGTATAGGCAGAGCGAACGGAATAAGTGATGAGACCCTTACTCTTGTTGAGCATATGCTTATTTCCCACCACGGTACGCCCGAATTCGGTGCGGCAAAGCTGCCGATGTTCATTGAAGCGGAGCTTCTTTCGGAGCTTGACCTTCTTGATGCAAGACTTTATGAGATGAATCATGCCGTTTCAGCCGTTTCAAGCGGAGAGTTTACCCCTCGCCAGTGGGCACTTGACAACAGAAATCTTTTCAATCACGGTAAGGGTGGAGAGGATAAGCTCGAGCTATTAAGTAATACACCCGAAGAAAGGAATGAATTGTCGTGAGAAACCACGAAGTAACTAAGGTTCAGCCCCTGCTCAATTCCAAGGGCTCATTGACGGAACCGGGCTGGTCAAAAAAGCTGTTTCAGGTCTATGACCGAAACGCAATTAAAGCTCCCAAGTTCAGAATAAAAGAATGGGATTACTATCTGGTTATTTCCGAAAAAAATAATTTTGGAGTTGCACTCACCGTTTCCGATGACGGCTATATCGGGCTTCAATCGGCAACATTGCTTGATTTTTCCGTTCCGTGGGAGCATACCGAGACGATTCTCAATCCGTTCCCAATGGGCAAATTCAAGCTCCCCTCCACAAGCGAAAGAGGAGATACGGTATATCACGATAAGCGTCTCAACATGGAATTCAGGGTTTCCGACGGAAAACGCCGTTTGCTGTGCGATTTCAAAAATTTTCATGACGGCAAGCCCTTTTCGTGCGACATAACCCTTGAACAGCCGGATATGGATACCATGGTAATTGCAACGCCGTGGAAAGAAAAAAAGACCGCTTTTTACTACAATCAAAAGATAAATTGTATGCGTGCAAGCGGCAAGGCAACCTTTGACGGCAAGGAATACATATTCGACCCTGCAACCGATTTCGGTACGCTCGATTGGGGCAGGGGAGTCTGGACATACGACAACACATGGTATTGGGGCTCGGGAAATGCGGATATTGACGGTCACACATTCGGCTTCAATATCGGCTACGGCTTCGGTGATACAACGGCGGCGAGCGAAAACATACTTTTCTACGACGGCAAGTGTCACAAGCTCGATGACGTAACGTTTAACATTCCCGCAAGCGGGTATACCGACCCGTGGACCTTTACCTCAAGCGACGGCAGGTTTGAAATGGAATTTAAGCCGATTATCGACAGAGCTGCCAAGATAGATGTTAAATTCATCATCACTGACCAGCATCAGGTTTTCGGCAGACTCAGCGGTAAAGCCATACTCGATGACGGCACGGTTATCGAGGTAAAGGATATGCTCTGCTTTGCCGAGGATGTTCACAATAAATATTGATACGGAGATAAAAATGGACTGGACAGAAATAAAAATTACCGTTGATGCCGACGAGGTTGACCGTGCGGGAGATATCGCACAGATGGTTGTGCCTTACGGAATCTACATTGAGGATTACCGCACGCTCGAGCAGGAGGCGTGGGAAATTGCAAGAATCGACCTGATTGACGAGGAGCTTCTTGCAAAGGACAGAACAAAGGGCATAGTACATATTTATATTTCACCTGAGGAGAATCCCGCAGAAGCGGTGTCTTTTCTCTCTGAAAGATTTACCGCCGAGGGAATTGCTCACGAAATTGACGAAAATGTTTGCAAAAATGCCGATTGGGAAAATAATTGGAAAAAGTATTTCAAGCCCATGCCCGTTGGCGAAAGATTGCTCATTCGTCCCATATGGGAGCAGGAATACGATGCGGGAAACAGGGCGGTGCTTCATCTTGAACCGGGTCTTGCATTCGGTTCGGGTACTCACGACACAACCCGTCTTTGCCTTGAAAGCCTTGAAAAATATGCACAAGAGGGCAAAAGAATTCTCGATGTCGGCTGCGGCAGCGGAATTTTGTCGATAGCAGGATTGCTTCTCGGAGCAGACAACGCCGTCGGAGTTGACATTGATGCCCTTGCCGTCAAAACGGCAAAGGAAAACGGAATTACAAACGGCTTTTCCGAGCCGAAATTCACCGTTGTAAAAGGCTCCATGACCGATAACATAAGCGGTAAATACGATATAATCGTTGCAAATATCGTTGCGGATATAATAATCCTGTTGTGCAAGGATGTCAAAAAATTCTTGAATGACGGCGGAGTGTTCATTACCTCAGGCATAATCGAGCCGAGAGAGCAGGATGTCTTGAACGCCTTTGCAGATAACGGCATCGAGGTTATCGAGCGTCACGAAAGCGGCGGCTGGCTTTGCTTTGAGGCAAAGGTGAAATGATGAATATTCAAGAGGAAATACGCAATTTTCTTCTCGACAAGGGAGTTTCCGACGTTGGATTTTTTTACGACGATGAGGCACCCATGCCCTACGGCATAAGCATAGCCGTGAGACTTTCCGAGGAGATAATGAGCGAGATTGACGGTGAGCCTACGCACACATATTTCAATCATTACAGAAGCGTCAACGCTTTCATAGATTCAATGCTTCTTCAAGCGGGCTTGTTTTTACAGCGTCGAGGATACCGCTATATCACCGTTGCGGCATCGCAAAGTATAAACAAAGACGGCTGGAGCTACAACGGCAGGTATTCCCACAAAAAAGCGGCACGCCTTGCGGGAATGGGAACCATAGGCAAAAACTCATTGTTCATTCATAAGGATTACGGCAGTCTTGTTCGTCTCGGAACCCTCTTTACCGATTGCCCCTTTGAATGCGTACCTCCGATTGAAAAAAGTGCCTGCAACGGCTGTGACATCTGCGTTAAAGCCTGCCCCGCTCATGCGATAAAGGGCGGAGAATGGTTTGACGGCGTTGAAAGAGAAGAAATCTTTGACCCCGAGGCTTGCAGTCGTTACATGAAAGAAAAATTTAAGCATATCGGCAGAGGAGCGGTTTGCGGTATCTGCATAAAGGTATGCCCGATAAATAAACTTAATGCGAAAGGAAAGTGAAATATGTTCACAGATAAGCAAATTGAGCGTATGCTCGGTAAGCTCAAGCGTTTTGAAGATATGCTCGAGCCTATGATTTTCAATAAGGTTGCCGAGGTAGATGCAAGCTCCTATCAAACAACCGAAAGACTTCACAAGATCCCCGATGCTTCATTGTTCACGCCCATAGAAAAGGGAACACATTGGGGCGGCGACAGCGCGTATTGCTGGTTCAAAACGAGTCTTACCGTTCCCGAGGAGCTTGACGGCAAGGATTTATTCATCAAGCCTCATACTCAGGGCTATGAAACCATGCTTTGGGTGGACGGTGTACCGTTCGGCACCTTTGCAACGAAGATAGTTTTCACCGGTCACGGAAACCATTACTGCGACCTGCTTAAATCGTCGGCAAAGGCGGGCGAAACAATTGATATAGCTCTTGAGGTCTATGCAGGACATCCTTACAAGGGAACCGATCCCTTTGACAACAACCCCTTGCTCGATTACGATTATATTTTTGACGGTATTGATATCTGCGTCAAGGATTATGAGATTCAGGAATTTTATTTTGATCTCAAAACTCTCAACGAGCTTGTGTCCGTGCTTTCCGAGGATTCATTCAGACGCGGCGAGCTTGTAAACACTCTTTACGAGGTTCACAAGAGAGTTTATTATTCATACGAGGATACCGATGACGAGACCTTCAGAGAGGCATTGAGAAGTGCAAAGCCCTTTATAAAAGAGGCTCTTGCAGTTAAAAACGGCCCCGAGGCTCCCTCAGCGGGCATTCTCGGTCATTCCCACATGGATACCGCATGGCTGTGGCCCGTTCCCGAGACGGAGAAAAAGTGTGCGAGAACCTACTCAAATCAGATTTCTCTCATGGAGCAATATCCCGAATACAAATTCGTCCAAAGCTCCTCCTGCCATTCGGATATGATACGCAAGAATTATCCCGAGCTGTTCAAACGTATTCAGGAAAAGGTTGCCGAGGGCAGATATGAGCCGAACGGCGGCGTTTGGGTTGAATGCGACTGTAACATAACCTCAGGTGAGTCCATGGTTCGTCAGTTCCTTTGGGGTCAGCGTTTTACGAGAAAGTATTTCGGATTCACCTCAAATACCTTCTGGCTTCCCGATACCTTTGGCTACAGTGCCGCAATTCCGCAGATTATGAAGGGCTGTGCCGTTGATTATTTCTGCACCACCAAGATTGACTGGAACGACACCAACGCTTTCCCGTATGATACATTTTATTGGCAGGGTATTGACGGAACAAAGGTGTTCACTCATTTCAACAAGACCCATTGCTGGCCCGCTCCTGCGGATTTGAGCAAAACCGTATTCGGAAAGCGCGAACCGATGAACAATCTCAGAGAGAGATCCGTTACCAATAAACGCCTTATTTCCTACGGCTACGGTGACGGCGGCGGAGGACCGCAGTTTGAAATGATAGAAATGGCAAGGCGTGTTGCCGACCTCAACGGTTGCTGTAAGACTTATTATACGACCGTCGGCGACTTTATGACCGAGCTTGAGAAGAGTGCAAAGAATCCCTCTACTTATGTTGGCGAGCTTTATCTTGAAATCCACAGAGGAACCCTTACCAATCAGCACCGAATCAAACGCAATAACCGTAAGGCGGAGCTTACACTCAGAGACCTTGAGCTTCTCACGGTTGATAAGGCGGTAAAGGACGGCGTTGCGGCAACGGACGAGAAAACGCATCCTCTTTACGAAAAGCTCCTTATAAACCAATTCCACGATATTCTTCCCGGCACATGCATTCATTCCGCTCATGAGCAGTCCCTCAAAGAGACGGACGAGCTTATCGCAACCGCAAAAACGCTTATAGGCGAGGCTGTAAACGGCGAGGGCGATTGCATAAGCGTAACGAACACCCTTTCCTTTGACAGAAACGATGCTATTTTTGTTGAGTGCCCCGAGGGCTATATCGCCGATATCGAGTGCAAGCAGCAGCATTATACCGACCTTGACGGCAGAAGCATGCTCATAATCAGCGGCGTTACCGTTCCTGCTTTTTCGAGTATTTCATTCAACCTTGTCAAGGGCGAGGCGGATAAAGCATCGAGCGTCAATTTGACCGATAAGGGCGTTTCAACTCCCTTTGCAGAAATCGAATTTGACGGTAAGGGATATATTTCATCTTTCTATGACAAGAGAATGAAGCGTCAGCTTAAAGGCGACGGATATGCGTTCAATACGCTCCTTGTTGCCGAGGATGTTCCCACCGCATGGGATAACTGGGATATTGACGCCGATCTTGAATGCAAGTTTGCGGATAATTCCGAGCTTCTCAGCCGTGAAGTCGTTTCAGTCGGTGCGGCGGCAGTCGTAATAAGAAGCAAGTATGCCGTGACAAAGAAATCAACCGTAACTCAGGATGCTTTCTATTTTGCGGATACGGCAGAGATAAGATTTGATACTCTCATGGATTGGCAGGATGACCACCGCTTCATGAAGGCGGCATTTGACACTTCTCTTCAAAGTGATTTTGCACGCTTTGAAATCCAATACGGTAATGCACTCAGACCTACAACACGCAACAACGCCGTTGAAAAAGCAAAGTTTGAAGTGCTCAATCATAAGTTTACCGACCTTTCCGAGACACGCGGCGGTGCTGCGGTGCTCAATGACAGCAAGTATGCCATCAGCGTTGAGGGCGGCAAAATGCGTCTTTCGCTCCACAAGGGCGGCACAAGACCCGATTATTACGGTGATCACGGTATGCACAGAACGGTTTATTCGTTCCTGCCTCATATCGGCTCTTTCGGTGCAAACGAGGTTGTCAAGCCCGCATATGAGCTTAATATCCCCGTAATTGTCAGCAAGGGCAAATTTGAGACGAAGCCCCTTGTTCTTCCCGAGGCGGATAATATCATAGTAGAGGTTATCAAGCCCTGCGAGGACAGCGAAAAGGCGTTCATCGTAAGAATGTATGAGGCTGAGGGAACATACACCGCCTGCCCCGTTAAATTCTTTGACGGTGCCCGCAAGATAGAAATAACCAATATGCTCGAAGAAGTACAGAGTGAGCTTACCGAAAACGAGCTTGCATTCGGTCCCTTTGAGATAAAGACCCTCAAGGTTACATACTGATATGAAGACCTTTGTAAAAGAGCTTACAAATTCGGGAGTGACCCTGACGGCGTATCTGCCTGCGGCATCCGACGAAATTCCGAATTACAAAAAACGCCCCGCAATGCTTGTCATACCGGGCGGTGCATACAAAATGTGCTCAGACAGGGAGGCGGAGCCTGTTGCTCTTGCCTTCCTTGCAAAGGGCTATGCGGCGTTTGTTCTGCGTTATTCCGTCGGAAAGGGAGCGGCAAAATTCCCGACTCCGTTGAACGATGCCGAAGAAGCACTTGAACTCATAGCGGAAAATTCCGATGAATGGGGGATAGAGCGTGACCATATTGCGGCAATCGGCTTTTCGGCGGGCGGACATCTTTGTGCGGCTCTCGGCACAATCGGCAGAATAAAGCCGGCGGCGTGCGTGCTCGGTTATCCGTGCATACTTTCCTCGATAAGCGATATTCTTGCCGAGCCTGTCCCGTCACTCGATGAGGCGGTTACGGCGGATACACCACCAACCTTTATATTCGCATCACGGGAGGATACCACCGTTCCGATAGCAAATTCTCTTGCATATGCCTGTGCTCTTGAAAAAGCGGGAGTGCCCTTTGAAATGCACATTTTTGAAAAGGGATATCATGGCTTTTCTCTCGGCAACAGCCTTGTATACGGCGACAAATCGGCGGCGGAATACAATTCCCACACCTGCGTTTGGTTCGATATGTGCATAAGCTGGCTGAACAAACGGTTCGGACGATAAAAATTTAACACCGCTGCATTTCATTACGAAGTGCGGCGGTGCGTTTTTTATTCTGCAATGCGTGAATAGAAGAAGTCCTTTTTGTTCTCACAATTTTTGATAATTGCTTACCCTTTTTTCATCTTTGAAGTTGCATTTCTTGTCGAGTCATTCCTGTTTCTCGCATTCTTAATATCTCTTCTTCATATTGTTGTATGTTTCTATAACTTCCGGGCATAAAAATTCCTCCTATGATAATTCATTTTACCATAGGAGGGTTATTTTTTCTATTGTCCGTTTTTAACGGACTTGTTCAGAAACAGCGAGAATTTGAATATGTGCTGTCTAACGGAAAATAAAGGCGGCAAGAATTTTTCCCTGCCGCCGTATGCTCATTTTGCAAACTTTATCATGACCTCGTCAACGGCATCCGTATATCTGCCCTGTGCAATCAATTTGTTGCGGAAGGCGAGCAAAGCATTAAAAACATACCGCTGTTCCTCTGCCGACAATTCCAACGGGGTGCTGACGGTTCGCCGTTGTTTGAAGTCAATTTGAAATGTTGGGAAGTATCTGTTTACGATATATAAAATTATCAACTTTTTCAAAAACCTTGAAACCTTTTTGTTTTTGAGTCGTCTTAGTATATGGAGAGCAAAAAAAGATGCTTTTTCTGTGTGGAAAAGATTTGCCCCGAATAAATCTTACATACTTTCAACGACAAAACAAAACAGTATGAACCTAAAATTCGAAAGGATGATAACGGTGAACGGCACTTAGGCAAGGCTAAACAAAAACAAACAAATGAAAATTCTAATTAAAAACATAATGAAAGGAAATTACTATGAAGAATACAATAAAGAAAATAATATCAATGGTACTTGCTGCAATGATGTTGGTTTCTGTAGGTGTTATTGCATTTGCAGCACCGGGTAGCGGTGTGCCTATAGGAAGTCAGGCAGAACAGGATGCTTATTCCTGTGAAAGATATCTTAAACATCTCGAACAAGAAGAACCTCTTTGGGATTACGGAGAAGACCGTCAATATATTGCTCCCGACGGAACCGTGTGGGAATACTGGCCGGGCGAAAAATTGAATTGGATTGTTTCAAAGGAAAATCCGGATTTCAAATACCGTATACTTGAAGACGGTACGTTGTGTGTGCAAGGCGGTGGAACAGAAAACCTGAACATAAAAATCCCCGCAACTCTTGACGGCAAAACGGTAACAATGCTCAGATATATCGGAACCGACAAAACCTTAAGCGTTACAATTCCGGATACAGTTACGGAAATTGGATACGATTGCTTCGCCGGAGACACCAGCCTTAAAAGAATCATCATAGGAAGTAATATGAAAGTAATAAATGACCGTGCATTTGATCTTGCGGATGATGCCGAAATTTATTTCTGCGGCACGGAAGAGCAGTGGAATGATGTTATTGTTTGGCATCAAACCGAATGGGGCGAAAAGCATTGCTGGGTGGTAACAGGATACGATTGGACGGTAATTCTTAATGATGAAGGAGAAAATTACTCTTGGATAAGTGCCGTCTATTACAACGCAGACGCTTCAACCTTCGAAGATCTTGTTTCCGAAGAAAAACCCGCTACATCCAATTCATTCTTTAATCAGCTTCTTGCAGGTGC
>CAZPMK010000002.1:0-142407 GCA_964587915.1 uncultured Clostridium sp. | reverse complement strand
AAGCCACCACCCAAACGGGCAGTGACCTAGGCTCTTTGTGCTTTGGGACGACTTCAATGAAAGGCTCAAAATCGACCTTTATTCCTACATTTTCAGCATTTGACGCTGGGACAAGAAAACATACAGGGCAACTTCTTTGCGCCGTTTACAAGGCGAGAAATCCTTGATTTTCAACCCTTTTTCCAACACAAATAACGCTTATCTGTCTACGCTCGTGCGTTTGGAGATGTAACACGGGCATTTGACGATTTCTGCCCTGAAACTCTGCTTACATGAGTGGACGCAGCGGCGGCACAAGTCGTTGTACTTGCGCCGTCCGTCAGTGTCCAGAAAGAAGCTCCATTCCAGCTTCCACTTCTGGCTTTTGCTCATAAGTCAATTTCTCCTTTGTGCTTCTGCTTTGGAGGGCATTCCTTTTGAGGTTTTTCAGCCTTTGCAGACTTGAGCCGATCCATGATGGAGGTTTTCTCTCCACGCTCAGGGACTTTTTCTTCCTTCGGACCGTTATTGATGATCCCGTCGATCATGCCGTAATCATCTTCCATGCTCATCTCCACAAACTTGAGATGATTTTC
Source organism: uncultured Clostridium sp. (assembly GCA_964587915.1). Lineage (GTDB taxonomy): Bacteria > Bacillota > Clostridia > Oscillospirales > Acutalibacteraceae > CAG-177. The sequence continues at coordinate 141,832 of CAZPMK010000002.1, read as the reverse complement.
CTTTTCAATGACTGCTTGCCAATCGGATTTCTCCACACCGAAGATACCGCCCTGTGCGGCATGAGCTTTGATCTCAGAGACATCCATGATCATGCCCTCGGTATTGTCGGCATAGAGCCGATAGATCGTGCAAGACTTCATAACCTCTGCGGCAGCTTCTCGGGATCGGGAACGGAGAAAGAAAAACGTGAATAATTAAGTATTGGCAGAATAAAATCAGAAGAATAAACAAAACGGGAGCTGCATTTGACTTCTCTCTTTTTTCTTGGCATTTTTCTATTTTATATCGGTACATTCGACTATACATAAAAGTATAAACACTTAAAGAACCGTTGATATTCTCTATTATTTCAATCATCGGATAATTCTTCATTTATGTTTATCTTTAACAATTCATCAAAGCTCTTTTTGAAAAACTTAGAAAAATAAATCAGTTCAATATCCGTAACAAATCTTTTACCACATTCTATACGCTGTATTGCATTTTTATCAATATCCAATCCGATAAGCTGTAGCTTATCAGACAATTCTCGCTGTGATAACTTCATATCTTTGCGAAAAAGTGCAATATTTTGCCCACAAATGTTATTCAATCCGTGCTTTGCTTTGTTAATAAACATAAAAATTTCTCCTTTTATGACATTTAGTGCTTGTCATTAGGAAAATTATATGTTATAATACATGCGAAAACGACATTCACAAGATGTCAAAAATGATTAGGAGGCAAAAAAATGTATTGTAAAACTTGTGGAAAAGAAATGAATGACAGCCAAGTAGTATGCCTGTCTTGCGGCTGCGAAAAAGGTACAGGACAAAACTATTGTGCAAAATGCGGTGCAAAGCTAAATAAGGATGCCGTTGTTTGTATGTCATGTGGAGTTTCTGCCGATTTCGGAAGTAAAAAAAGTTCCTCACTTTCAAAAGGAAATGACGGATGGTGCCCTGCAGATAAAGATAAGATGGTGGCAATTATTCTTGCTTTCTTCTTAGGTGCTATAGGTATTCACAATTTCTATCTCGGCGAAACGAAAAAAGGAATCTTCAAAATCGTAATGGATTTGTTTTTGCTCGGTGGAATTTTTGCTTTGATTGACTTTGTAAAAATGCTCACCGGCTCCTATGAAGTCAGCACCGAGAAATTTATTTAAGTGGGGTGTTTTTATGGAAAATGATAATGTATTGCAGAACACAAAGCCCTGTCCGAAATGTGGCAAGCAATGCCATGAAAATGCGGTTATATGTGTTGACTGTGGCTGGGACTTTAAGTCAAATGTAAATATAATCGAAACATCTCAAACTCAAATTGGTTCAAAAGCAAAACCGACCGGTTCAAATATAATGCTTTTAGTGGCAAGCGTTTTATACGGCTTTTGCGATTTGATTTATTACGGCTTTTGCAATTATTTTTACAGTGTTTGGTATTATGATGGTCATCCACTTTGTATTATTCTTTTAGACTTAATATTCATTGCTTTTGTGTTTATCAGCTTCAAAAATCGAAATAAAGGTAATTTTTCTCAGAATGTTTTATTCTCGTTTTTCTTTAGATTAGCAATCATCACTATATGTAACATAATATCCCAATTTATATAAATTGACAGCAAAGAAAACCCCGTGCGGTTGCACCGTACCTTTTTAAAAGATACGAGCATTGCGAAGGAAAAAAGAGAGAGGTTTGACTTCTCTCTTTTTTCTTGGCATTTTTCTATTTTATATCGGTACATTCGACTATTCGGGTATCTTTGATTACAATTATGGTAGCAACTCAGCGGAGGTTGCGATATGCACGATATAAATTATTACATAGCACTTGATGATTACGAAAAGGGAGTAATTATCAACCGCTTAAACGAAAGGTAATTAAGATTTGGTTTGATTCATATTTTTTCGGTGTTGAGTAAAATAATCTTGTTCGCAATTTCCTTGTCATTCACTTCTTTATCTTTCGCTCTTCGTTATTAACTGAAATTCAGTCTACCTTTTAGTGAAAATTGAAAAATCAAGAGTCAGGAAGTAAAAAATTCCGTCCACAAAAGTGAACGGAATTTTTGGTCGGAGTGGCGGGATTTGAACCCACGGCCTCTTGGTCCCGAACCAAGCGCGCTACCATCTGCGCTACACCCCGAAGTATTCTGTTGCTGTCATTCATCAGCTGACTAAAGCATTATAATATATACCGTTCAAAAAATCAAGTCTTTTTTTCAACTTTATTGAGATTCGCGATTTCGGCGGCAAATTTAATTAAAAATCGAGGACCGGCGTTTGATTTTCACAAGCATCGGTCCCGTTTATATTTAGATTTCTCAGTTTATTGTGCAAAATTTGACTTCGATTATCGTACTTCCCGACCGGCTTTCTCCTTTACATTCACCGGTAAAGGTAATGCGGTCACCTTTTGACAAATTACCTAATTTTTCTTTTTCGCTGTTTGAATAATATGCAAGAACATAATGAAACCACAAGTCACTTGAATCAGCTTCAACTTGAACATAGCCGTTTTCTATCGAAAATACCTTGATTATCTACTGACGAAAGAACGCCCTATCCCAAAAAGAAGAACTGAAGCGGTGACCCTTGAATAATTCGTTATTGCCGACGGAAATGTCGGCTTTTTACTTTTAAAAAACGAAAGCACCGAAAGGCTCGGTGCTTCCATCTCTATAAATTGAAATTTTAGTCTTCGTTTTCTTCCTTGACTGCCTTGATTATATCATCGGGTATTGCTTCGCCGTGTCGAACAACAAGTATGCAAAGCGTTGAAAGAACGAATGCGATGGGGCAGTAATAGAACAATGACATATATGTGCCCGTGAACATACGAACGATACCGTAGATGATGGGAGTTGCAATCTGAGCCGAGAAGGTTGCGGTGTAATAATAACCTGTGAAAGTACCGACCTTATCAATACCGCCGATTTCGAGAACGAGAGGCAGAGTGTTTACGGTGATGAACATATTTGCCGCACCGCCGACAACAAGAATTATCCAAATGAATACGCCGCTGAGCGAATCAATGCCGACAGCCTCGGTTACGAGATAAGCGATAAAGGCGGCAATGAATATAAGCAGACCGCTGAGAATTGTCTTCTTTCTGCCGATTTTCTTTCCGAGCCAGCCTGCGGGAATCGCGGCAATTGCGGAAGCGGCGGCAAATGCGGTTGTCATGATGGTTGCTTCTGCGGTGGTCTTATGGAGAATTTCAGCGGCAAAAAGTGAGAAGAATGTTGAAATTGCGTTCGTGCCGCAGAAAAGGAAGAACAAACCGAGGAGCATGAAAACAAGGCTCTTTCTTTCGCCTGCGGAGAGCTTTTCAGCTTTGCGGGCTTCTTTTTCAGCCTTGCGAGCTTCTTTTTCGGCTTTTCTCTTGGCAGCTTCGTCTGCCGCTTGATTCATTTCGCCCTGAACCTTGATTCTGCTGTCGGGCTCTTTAACGAAGAAGAGTATGACAAGCATACCGATAACCATAACTATCGAGCCGAGCAGGAAAACATACGGGAAGGTGTCGTATTCGTCAAAGGTCGGGGAGCTTGAATCAAGACCGTTGACGGAGCAGTAAATTGCCGTAACTATCGTGCCTGCGAAAAGTCCGATAGCACTGCCGATACCGCCCATAAGATTGATTATTGCATTACCCTCGGAGCGAATTTCACTCGGGGTAAGCTCCGGCATAAGAGCAACACAAGGCGCTCTCCAAAGTGACATTACGAAAACAAAAAGAATGATAAAGAGCATCGTGAGCGGAAGAGATTTTGTTCCGACTGCAATAAGAGGAATAATTGCAAAAAGAATTGCGGAAACGGGAGCACCGAAAATAACGAACGGACGGCGTTTGCCGAAGCGTGAATGCGTATTATCGGAGAGCTTGCCGAATGTGGGCTGGAAAATAACGCCGAAAATGTTATCAAAGGTCATTATGATACCGATGAAAAGAGGAACAAGCGTTATACCGCCCGCCGCCGTTGCAACATCTTCACCGTTGGCGGCGGCAAATTCCGCCAGCTTCGGGAAGGCTTCGTTGAGCTTTGTGCTCCAAGCGGTGATGGTTGTGCTGTTTGAAAGCAAACGGTTGAGTATCTTTGTGATATAGGGGTCATAGATTGCCCACGCAATTGAGGAAGCCAAAAATCCGAAGCCCGTAAGAATGGTGTGCGGATAATGGAGCTTGCCGTTTTCTTTTGCGCAGAAGTAACGGTTTGTCATTATTTTTTCTCCTTATCATGAATAATCTGTCGGTCCTGCGACCTAATAATTTCACTATATTATAACATTTATTTTCTGCTTTTTAAAGACAACAAATTCACCTAAAAAAGAATGTGATTTTTGTAAGAGTTGCCGAAAGAGCATCTACATCACCGCCGCAAGGGTGAGCATGGGGACAATTTTTTCAAGAATGCCGTCAAGCTCGCCGAGCAAAAGCGGATTTTCGCCCTTTCCCATTTCTACCGTAACTGCGGGACGGTTAAAATATTCGATAAACCAGTCCTTGAAGCCTGCGTGAGAGGCAAGGCCCTCATTATCAACAAGCCGATATCCCGATGCGGCAGACAAAACCTTTGCAAATCTTTCGCTTGCGGGCGGAATGTTGTTTCCGTATCTCCAATATATTTCTTCACCCTGACTGTGCAAGGCTATCGCCGCTCTCGGACGACGCATACGGCACAGTGCGACAAGGGCGGCTGTTTCCGGTTCACTTTCTGCCATATATCCCCCGTACCGCCTCGGTGCAGGTCCGAGAATCCCGCTTTCAATTTCCGCTTCGCGTGCCTTATCCCATCCTGCATTGAAGTTATGGTTTATGTCCACTCCCCTTGCGTTTGCATTCCATTTTTCGTTTGATGCGGCGGATATGCAACCCACCTGTTCGGAATATCTGCCTGCTCCGTCCCGACCGTTTATCGCTATCTGCACTCCGTCGGGATTCACACACGGAACAATTATTACCTCTCGGGATATACACCGCACATCAATTCCGCATATGTATTTTCCGCCCGTGCGTGCTCTCAAAAGCAATTCGGCAAATCTGAGTGCCGCAAGACAGGTCAGCCATTCCTGCCCGTGAAAGCCCGCCGCAATAAGGAGCGGCTCATCGCTTCTGCCGATTTCGAGAGAGAATATTCCCCGTGAGCACAAAGAATGTCCTATCAAACGGCAATTGAGCATAGGGAAGGCTTTTTTCAGTGAAAAAATCATTTTTCTTTGATTTTCTGTTGTCAAGCTCCGTGAATTTGTGATATAATCCATAATACACCTCGTCAAAAAAATGTATTATAATTCTATTCATTTCTATAAAAATATAAAACCTAAGGTGATGACTGTATGGAGCTTTTTGAAAAAACGGTAAATAAAAATTATGTTTACAACGGAAAAATCATCAATGTTCGCCGTGATGACGCACTTTTGCCCGACGGCAAGGGCTGTACGCGTGAGGTCGTTGAGCATAACGGCGGAGTTTGCGTTGCTCCGCTGACGGATGACGGCTGCTTGCTTTTTGTCAGACAGTTCAGATATCCGTATATGAAGGTCGTCCTTGAGCTTCCTGCGGGCAAGCTCGAAAAGGGTGAGGACCATTGCGAAGCGGGCAAGCGTGAGCTTGAAGAGGAAGCGGGTGCGGTATCCTCTGATTTTAAGTTTCTTGGCGAATTTTTCCCCTCCCCCGGTTATTGCGGCGAAATAATCTATCTCTATGTTGCAAGAGGACTCAGCTTTACTCAGCAGCATCTTGACGACGATGAATATCTCGAAATGGAAAAAATCCCGCTTGACAAGGCGGTTGAAATGGTTATGAACGGTGAAATACCCGACGGAAAAACGCAGGCTCTGGTTCTTCGTACCGCCGAAATCATCAGGAGGGAGAGCAAATGAAAAAGCTCGTCCTTGCCTCCGCTTCACCTCGGCGAAAGGAATTGCTGAGCCTTGCGGGTTATGAATTTGAAGTGTGCGTTAAATCGGTTGACGAAAGCGTACCCGACGGCACCGAGCCGGAAAAAGCGGTTGAAATCACGGCACGCAAAAAGGCTCTTGCCGTTGCCTGCGATTATCCGAATGCGGCGGTCATCGGAGCAGATACCGTTGTTGTGTGTGACGGAAAAATTCTCGGCAAGCCCGCAGATGCAAATCATGCAAAGGAAATGCTTTCAATGCTCTCGGGCAGAGAACACCTTGTAATGACGGGTGTTTGCATTGTTCATGACGGAGAAATCGAGACATATCATGCCGTCAGCAGAGTATGCTTTTATGAGTTGAGCGATGAGGATATCGAAGCATACGTTGCAACGGGCGAACCGATGGACAAGGCGGGAGCATACGGCATTCAGGGAAAAGGCTGTGTTTTGGTCGAAAAAATCGAGGGAGACTACTTCAACATTGTCGGTCTGCCGATAGCAAGCCTTAACGCCCGTTTGAAAAAAATTCTTTAATTATACCGAATCGGGACCCGAGTTAATCTCGAGCCCCGATTTTTGTTATTTGTTATTTGATTTTCAGCTTCTCGTGTCATCGGACTCGGTAACGGCTACGGTTTCGCTCTCTCTGAACAGCAAAGAGATACACCATATACCCGCAAGAGCTACGAGCGTATATATGATTCTGCTGAGTATTGCTCCCTGTCCGCCGAAAATCCATGCGACGATATCAAACTGAAACAGTCCGATGCTGCCCCAATTGAGAGCACCGATTATAACAAGAGCCAATGAAATCTTATCAAGCATCCGTTTCAACTCCTTACTTGCTTTTCGTTGATAGTATGAGCCGAAACGGATGTGTTATTCAATATGTATTTGGTAAATTTTAGTAATAAAATTCTATGTCGCTGTCGGCAAGCAGAGGTGCGTTTTTGTCCTTTTGTGAAAGAACGGGAGAATCAATGCCCCACTCTACGCCTATCGCCGCATCACAAAAGCAAACGCTTCTGTCATTTTCGGGAGAATAAAAATCATCAACCTTGTATGATATTTCAACATCGTCCGTCAGCGTAACAAAGCCGTGCAGACAGCCTTTCGGTATAAAAAGCATATGCTTATTTTCGGCACTGAGCTTAACGGCAACCCATTTCATGTATGTAGGCGAGCCTTTGCGGATATCAACGGCAACATCGAGGATTTCACCTCTTGTGCAGGACACGAGCTTTGCCTGTGACCTTGGATCGGTTTGGCAATGCAGACCTCTGAGAGTACCTTTTTTTGCGGAAAAGGAACGGTTATCCTGAACAAAATCTGCGGTTATTCCGAGCTTTTCAAATTCACGCTTTGAATAGGTTTCGCAAAACCAGCCCCGATTATCTCCGAAAACTGCGGGGACCGCCTCAAAAACGCCGTCAATTTCAGTTTTTAGCAGTTCCATCGGTTTCGTTATCCTCCAATCCCCAGCAGGGTCTTTCTCCGGGCTTATCCGACGAATAAAGTATCTTGCCCTCCGCAACGGCTCTCAAGTGCTGACCGTAGGAGGATTTTCCGTACTTTTCAGCCGAACGCAAAAGAGCCTCGCGGCTTATCCAACGCATATTGTATGCAATTTCCTCGGGTGCGGATATCTTTATTGCTTGCAGCTTTTCAACGGTGCGTATGAAATTTGCGGCATTCATGAGATTTTCAACCGTTCCCGTATCGAGCCAAGCAAAGCCTCTGCCCATGAGCTTGATATCGAGATCTCCGTTTTGCAGATATATTTGGTTGATATCCGTTATTTCAAGCTCTCCCCTTTTGGAGGGCTTGAGCGATTTTGCGTATTCAACAACTCTGTTGTCGTAAAAATACAGTCCCGTAACGGCATAATTCGATTTCGGTACTTCGGGCTTTTCTTCAATCGAAACGGGAACGCCGTGCTCGTTAAATTCAACAACGCCGAAGCTCTGCGGATTATCCACATAATAGCCGAATATTGTTGCTCTGCCCTTGTTTTTTGATGCTTGACGAAGCATATGACCGAGACCGTTGCCGTAGAAAATATTATCGCCGAGAACCATTGCAACATCGTCGTTTCCGATGAATTTTTCACCGATTATAAACGCCTGAGCAAGTCCGTCGGGGTGCTCCTGTACGGCATACGAAAGATTAAGTCCGAACTGTCTGCCGTTTCCGAGAAGCTCCTCGAATTTGGGTGTATCCGCCGGTGTGGATATAATAAGTATTTCTCTTATACCCGCAAGCATAAGCGTTGAAAGCGGATAATATATCATCGGTTTATCGTATACCGGCAAAAGCTGCTTACTCGTTACCATGGTAAGGGGATAAAGTCTTGTTCCAGAACCGCCGGCAAGAATAATACCTTTCACATTAAACACTCCGTTCAGAATAGTTTTATTTGTATTCGCCGAAGCCATCCTGCGTATATAATACCACCTTTTGTTGAAAATGTCAACAAACAATGGATTTAACCGCACTTGAATATGCAATTTGCAGTCAAAGAGAATTTTCTTCAAAAAGGGATTGACAAAAAGGCTGTTTCGGTGTTAAAATATACAAAACTTAATCTAAAGGCGTTGACGAAGAGGACCGAGGTTATGGTTTCTCAGAGAAGCGGCGTTTGGTGCGAGCCGCCGAAACACAGCTTACGGTTTGTAGCTTCTGAGCCGGGAGGAAGAAAGCGTTGTGCAAGTAGAACCTCCCCGTGATTGCCGCGTCAGTTGCATAGAGGTTGTTTGACCTCGAAGAGTGGCGATATTTATCGCAATTTGAGTGGTACCGCGGGTCGATTTTCAGGCTCGTCTCAAAGCATTAAGGCTTTGGGGCGGGCTTTTCTGTTTGCCCCGAAAAAAGAAAGGCGGCATTAAAATGCAAAAAATTACGGGACTTGATTACAAAATCAAAGAAATGGCGGCAAGAATTAAGGAGCTGCGTGAAATCGAAGCTCTGACCGTTGCACAAATGGCAGAAAAAACCGATGTTTCGCAGGAGGAATATATCGCCTGTGAGTCGGGAGAAAGCGATCTTACCTTTGCTTTCATCTATCGCTGTGCTCTTGCGTTCGGCGTTGACGTCACCGATATAATCGAGGGACACAGCCCGAAGCTCGAATCCTACGTTATCACGCGAAACGGAGAGGGACAAAAAATCGAACAGGCTCACGGCATGACATACTATAACCTTGCCGCTTCATTCAAGAACAGAATTGCCGAGCCGTTGCTCGTTTGCAGTGTATACAGCGAAGAAGCTCAGCACCGTGACATTGAGCTTACCACCCACTCGGGTCAGGAATGCGACTTGATAATTGAAGGCAAGCTGATGGTTCAGGTCGGCGAACACAAGGCGGTACTCGGGCCCGGCGACAGCATATATTACGACAGTGCAACTCCGCACGGAATGATAGCCGTTGACGGAAAGGACTGCCTGTTCTATGCGATAGTCCTCAATCCCACGGGTGAACCTATCCCCGAGCTTCAAAAATCGCAAAAATTCACCGCCCTGCCCGCTCAAAAGGATAATGAGGACAGAGTTTACAACAAATTCATTGATATTACCGAGGACGAAAACGGTACTCCAACCTCAATCAAATTCAAGAATACGAAAAATTTCAATTTTGCCTACGATATCGTTGATGCCATTGCGGATAAGTCACCCGACAAGCTCGCTCTGCTCCACATTTCCGCCGAAAAAGAAGAACGCCGTTTTTCCTTCAAGGATATCAAAAAGAAATCCTCTCAGGCGGCAAATTATTTCAAGTCTCTCGGTATCAAAAAGGGCGACAAGGTAATGCTTGTTCTCGGCAGACATTATCAATTCTGGTATGCTATGCTCGGTCTCCAGAAGATTGGCGCAGTTGCCGTGCTTGCAATGAATCAGCTTCTCGAACACGATTTTGAATACCGCTTTAAAGCGGCGGGAATAAGCACGATAGTCTGTACCTCCAAGGGTGACACGGCTCATCAGGCGGAGCTTGCCGCAAGCAATTGTCCCTCTTTGATAAACAAAATTATCGTTGACGGCAAGCGTGACGGCTGGCGCAGCTTTGATGAAGAAGCATCACTTTTCAGCTCACACTTTGAAAGACCCGACGATGCCGCCTGCGGTGATGACACCATGCTTATGTTCTTCACCTCGGGTACGACGGGATATCCCAAAATCGCCGCACACAGCTTCAAATATGCTCTCGGTCATTTCCATACCGCAAAATATTGGCACAATGTTGACCCTGACGGACTGCATCTCACCATTTCCGATACCGGCTGGGCAAAGGCAATGTGGGGTAAATTCTTCGGTCAATGGATTTGTGAAGCGGGACTGTTCGTGTATGATTTCGACCGCTTCAATGCCGCCGATATTCTTCCGATGTTCGCAAAATATCACATCACCACCTTCTGTGCTCCCCCGACCATGCTCCGTATGATGGTCAAGGAGGATATTTCAAAATATGACCTTTCGAGCGTTCGCCGCATGACAACGGCGGGTGAAGCACTCAATCCCGAGGTATACCGTCAATTTGAAAAGGCTACGGGTCTTAGCATTCTCGAGGGCTTCGGTCAGACGGAAACAACAATGGTTATCGGAAATCTCACCGGTGCGGAAAGCCGCATAGGTTCAATGGGAAAGCCTGCTCCGATATATGATGTTGACATTCTTACTCCCGACGGCAAAAGTGCCGCCGCCGGCGAGAGCGGTGAAATCTGCATCAAGACCTCCGACGGTGCTCCCTGCGGACTTTTCAAGGGATACTACAACGACGAAGCGAAAACTGCCGAGGTCTGGCACGACGGCTACTATCACACCGGCGACGTTGCGTGGCGTGACGAGGACGGCTTTTATTGGTATGTCGGCAGAGTGGATGACGTTATCAAGTCCTCCGGCTACCGTATAGGACCCTTTGAGATTGAAAGCGTTATCATGGAGCTTCCCTATGTTCTCGAATGCGGAGTCTCGGCGGCTCCCGACGAAGTCAGAGGTCAGGTTGTCAAAGCAAGCATCGTTCTCACAAAGGGTACCGAGCCTTCGGACGAGCTTAAAAAAGAGATACAAATGTATGTTAAATCACGCACCGCTCCGTACAAGTATCCGAGAATCGTTGTTTTCAAGGAGTCGCTCCCCAAAACGACAAGCGGAAAAATCCAAAGAAGCAAGCTGTAATATCAACGCCGGCGAGAGAAATCCCGTCGGCGAATTTCTTTAAAAAATCTCAATATATGTATTGCTTTTTTAAAATTGCTGTGATATAATTTTGTTAGAACATTTGTACGATTAGCAGGAGGGCAGGCTGCATGAATCTTTTTATCAAGCAACGCGTTTTTTCTTGGGGCGATAAGTTCACAATATATGATGAAAATGGGAACGACCTCTACTATGTTCAGGGAGAAGTATTTTCCTTCGGCAAAAAGCTGCACGTTTATAACCCGTTGGGCGAGGAAGTGGCTTATATCGAGCAAAAGCCGTTCTCATTTCTGCCGAAATATATTATTTATATAAACGGAACGGAAATCGCAACCGTGGTAAAGGAGTTCACATTTTTTCGTCAGGCATATTCGATTGAAGGACTCGGCTGGACTGTTGAGGGCAACTTTTTTGCTCATGAATATACAGTCAGCTCCGATTCCGAGACCATTGCCTCGGTTTCAAAGGAATGGTTCACTCTCGGAGATGCCTATGCCATAAATGTCGCAAAGAAATCCGATGAGCTTGCCGCACTTTGTGTGGTGCTTGTCATAGATGCGTGTCTCAGAGCTTCGGCGGCAGCAGCGGCATCATCATAATTATTCTGCAAGGAGAAAGGTAAATGGACAGCTTCAAGCTCGTTTCAAAATACAAGCCTACGGGCGATCAGCCGCAGGCAATAAAGGCTCTCGTTGACGGCGTCAACAAGGGTTTTTCCGAGCAGACTCTTCTCGGTGTTACGGGCTCGGGTAAAACCTTTACAATGGCGAATGTAATTGCAGAGCTGAACCGTCCTACGCTGATTCTTGCACATAATAAAACTCTTGCCGCTCAGCTTTGCTCCGAGTTCCGAGAATTTTTTCCCGAAAACGCCGTTGAATATTTTGTGTCCTACTACGATTACTATCAGCCCGAGGCGTATATTCCAACAACGGACACATATATAGAAAAGGATTCCGCCGTCAACGATGAGATTGACAAGCTCCGACATTCGGCAACCTCTGCCCTCTCGGAAAGGCGAGACGTAATAATCGTGGCAAGCGTTTCGTGCATATACACTCTCGGCGACCCGATTGATTACCGCAGCATGGTAATTTCTCTGCGTACCGGCATGGAGAAAAGCCGTGAAGAGCTTATCGACAAGCTCGTTTCCATTCAATATGAGCGAAACGACCTCGATTTCAGCCGAAACAAATTCCGTGTTCGCGGTGACGTGGTTGAAATTTTCCCCGTATATTCCAACGAAAACGCAATAAGAGTTGAATTCTTCGGCGACGAAATAGAAAGAATCAGCGAAATAAACGCCCTTACGGGTCAGGTCAAAAGCGTGCTTGCACACGCCGCAATATATCCCGCATCGCACTATGTCATAGCTCCCGACAAAATGGAAAAATCCATTGCCGCTATATATTCCGAAATGCTTGACAGAGTAAAGGAATTTGAGAGCGAGGGCAAGCTGCTCGAGGCTCAGCGTATCAAGCAGCGTACCGAATACGATATTGAAATGCTCCGAGAAACGGGCTTTTGCAAGGGTATAGAAAACTATTCCCGAGTGATGAGCGGCAGAGCGGCGGGTACCGCACCGTTCACGCTTTTGAATTATTTTCCCGATGATTTTCTGCTTTTTGTTGATGAATCCCATGTGACTCTGCCTCAGGTTCGGGCAATGTACGGCGGCGACAGAGCACGCAAGGAAAGTCTTATCAATTACGGCTTCCGTCTGCCGTCGGCATACGATAACCGTCCTTTGACTTTTGATGAATTTTACGAACGCACGGGGCAAAAAATATTCGTCAGTGCAACACCGGGCGATTTTGAAAAAGAAAAAAGCTCCGCAATTGCAGAGCAGGTCATACGCCCCACGGGACTGCTTGATCCCGAGATCTCCGTTCGTCCCGTAGAGGGTCAGATAGATGACCTTGTTTCCGAAATCAACGAAAGAGCCGCAAGGGGCGAGCGAGTTCTCGTAACAACGCTTACAAAGCACATGGCGGAGGATTTAACCGCTTATCTCGAAAATCTCGAAATCAAGGTGCGGTATATGCATCACGATATTGATACGATTGAGAGAATGGAAATAATACGCGGTCTACGCCTCGGCGATTTTGATGTTCTTGTCGGAATCAACCTGCTGCGTGAGGGTCTTGACATTCCCGAGGTATCGCTTGTTGCAATTCTCGATGCGGACAAGGAGGGCTTTCTTCGTTCGGAAACCTCTTTGATTCAGACCATCGGCAGGGCGGCTCGAAACGCAGAGGGCACGGTAATAATGTATGCCGACAGCGTAACTCCGTCCATGGAGAGGGCGATAACCGAAACGAACCGTCGCCGCGAAAAGCAGATGAAATACAACGAAGAACACGGCATAACGCCCAAAACGATAATTAAGGATGTTCACGAAATAATAGAAATTTCATCGAAAAATGATGATGACAAGGCTGTTTCAAAGCTCAGCAAGAAAGAGCGTGAAGCAATGATAGCACGTCTTACCGCCGAAATGAAAGCGGCGGCGAAGATTCTTGAATTTGAACACGCCGCATACCTGCGAGACAGGATAGAAAAGCTCAAACGAGGTAAATAACATGGCTTCAAAATACATCACCGTCAAGGGTGCAAGGGAACACAATCTTAAAAATGTTGACGTTACCGTTCCGAGAGACAAGCTCGTAGTATTCACGGGTCTTTCGGGTTCGGGAAAATCCTCCCTTGCATTCGACACAATATATGCCGAGGGTCAGCGAAGATACGTTGAATCTCTCTCCTCCTACGCAAGGCAGTTTCTCGGTCAAATGGAAAAGCCCAACGTTGAAGCTATAGATGGACTTTCGCCCGCAATATCCATTGATCAAAAGACAACCTCAAAAAATCCCCGTTCAACCGTCGGAACCGTAACGGAAATATATGATTATCTGCGTTTGCTTTACGCAAGAATCGGTATCCCCCATTGCCCCGTTTGCGGCAGAGAGATAGCCCGTCAAACCGTCGATGACATAACGGCGGACGTGCTTTCGCTTGAGGAGGGCACTAAAATTCAAGTCATGGCACCGATTGCTCGAGGCAAAAAGGGTGAATTTGTCAAGGAGCTTGACGGCATACGCAAAAGCGGCTTTGCAAGAGTTCGCATTGATTCGATAACCTACGACCTTTCCGAAGAAATAAAGCTCGAAAAGAATATTAAACACAACATTGAAGTTGTCGTTGACAGACTCATCATCAAGGACGGCATTCGTTCAAGACTTGCGGATTCCGTTGAAACGGCTGTGGGACTTACCGACGGTCTGCTTTTGATTGACGTTATCGGCGGAGAAGAAAAACTGTATTCTCTCAATTATGCCTGCCCGGAGCACGGCGTAAACATTGAGGAGCTTGAGCCTCGCTCATTTTCTTTCAACAATCCCTTCGGTGCCTGCCCGAAATGTCTCGGTCTTGCAACGTTTATGAAGGTTGATCCTCACATGGTCGTTCCCGATGACAGTCTTTCCGTTCGTCAGGGTGCAATAAAAGTCAGCGGATGGTCAATTGCCGACGGCGGTACGATAGCTCAAATGTATTATGAGGGACTTGCGGCGGCTTACGGCTTTTCGCTTGACACTCCGTTCAAGGAGCTTTCAAAGCAAGCCAAGGATGTTTTGTTCTACGGTACAAAGGGCAAAAAAATCAAATTGGAACGCCGCAGTGAATACGGAAGCGGAACCTACATGACCGATTTTGAGGGCGTAATAAACAATGTGGAACGCCGTTACAGAGAAACGAACAGCGAATATTCCCGCTCCGAAATAGAATCCGTAATGTCGATAACGAAATGTCCCGAATGCGGCGGTGCAAGGCTCAAAAAAGAGTCACTCGGTGTCACCGTGGGCGGAATAAACATTTCCGAGTTCACCGAAAAATCCATTGCGGATGAGCTTGCTTTTCTTGACTCTCTCGTACTCACCGAACGAGAGCACATGATTGCCGATATGATAATCAAAGAAATCAAGAGCCGTCTGACTTTTCTTTCAAGTGTCGGACTTGATTATCTTGACCTTGCAAGAGCCTCAGCCACTCTTTCCGGCGGCGAGGCACAGCGTATTCGACTTGCAACGCAGATAGGCTCGTCACTCATGGGCGTGCTTTATATTCTCGATGAGCCGAGCATAGGACTTCATCAGCGTGACAACGAAAAGCTGCTTGCAACGCTGAAGCATCTTCGCGATATCGGAAACACGCTTATAGTGGTTGAGCATGACGAGGATACCATGCGTGCGGCGGATTATATTGTGGATGTCGGCCCCGGTGCGGGCATTCACGGCGGCGAAATCGTATGCTGCGGCAGTGTTGATGACATAATTTCCTGCGAACGTTCAATAACGGGTCAATATCTGAGCGGAAAAAGATTTATCCCCGTTCCCGAAAAGCGGCGTAACGGCAACGGAAAAACGCTGACCGTTCACGGTGCAAAGGAAAACAACCTGAAAAATATTGACGTTGATTTTCCTCTCGGCAAATTCATCTGTGTTACGGGCGTATCGGGCAGCGGAAAATCCTCTCTTGTCAACGAAATACTCAACAAGCATCTTTCAAACGAGCTGAACGGCGCACACAAAATCAGCGGCAGCTTCGATTCGATAACGGGACTTGAAAATCTTGACAAGGTAATTACCATAGACCAATCCCCCATCGGCAGAACTCCCCGTTCAAATCCCGCAACCTATACGGGCGTTTTCAACGATATACGCGATCTTTTCGCTTCCACCACTGACTCAAAAAAACGCGGCTACAAGCCAAACCGTTTCTCCTTTAATGTCAAGGGCGGTCGCTGTGAAGCGTGTCAGGGCGACGGAATAGTTAAAATAGAAATGCACTTTCTTGCGGATATCTATGTCCCCTGTGAAGTCTGCGGCGGAAAGAGATACAACAAGGAAACGCTTGAGGTTAAATACAAAGATAAGAGCATTCACGACGTTCTCGAAATGACCGTTGAGGAAGCGATGGGATTTTTTGAGAGCATTCCGAAAATCCACCGCAAAATCAAAACGCTGTACGATGTCGGTCTCGGATATGTAAAGCTCGGTCAGTCGGCAACCACTCTTTCCGGCGGAGAGGCTCAGCGTGTGAAGCTCGCAACGGAGCTTTCAAGATATGCAACGGGCAAAACCGTATACATTCTCGACGAGCCGACAACGGGTTTGCATACCGCCGACGTGCATCGGCTCATTGACGTGCTTCAAGAATTCGTTGACAACGGAAATACCGTTATAGTTATCGAACACAATCTTGACGTAATAAAAACCGCCGACCACATTATCGACCTCGGGCCGGAGGGCGGTAACGGCGGCGGCAGAATCGTTGCTCAAGGCACACCCGAAGAAGTGGCAAAATGCAAAAAATCTTATACGGGTAAATATCTGAAAGAAATTTTGAACAGGTAATATTAAAGGCTGTAAGATCGACAACGCATCTTACAGCCTTGATTTTTATTTGCAAAGCTCTGCGGCAAGGGCATCGAGCTGTGCTTCGCTCTCGGCATTCAGTGCCGATTTTATTTTGACAACGGGTTCGAGAATTTCAATATTCTTGCTCTTTTCAAATTTATCCCGCATGAGCTTTGCGGCAACGGGTGCCCATGAGCCGTTTTCAATTAAGCCTATCGTTCTGTTGCGGTATCCCCTCTCGGTAAGTGCATCAATAAAATGCTTCATAAATGGAAAAATATCGGAATTGTAGGTTGTTGTGGCAAGAACGAGCTTGCCGTAACGGAACGCATCCTCCACCGCTTCAGCAGAATCCTCTCTTGCAAGATCACACAGCACCACCTTGGGACAGCCTTTTGCGGTCAGCTTCTCACCAAGCAGGAGAGCCGCCTTTTTTGTGTTGCCGTAAACAGAGGTGTATGCTATCATAACGCCCTCGGATTCAGCTTTGTAAGCGGACCAGATATCATATTTTTCAAGGTAGTGACCAAGATTTTCGGTAAGCACGGGACCGTGGAGCGGGCATATAATTGCAATATCGAGTGCCGCAGCTTTTTTAAGCACCGTCTGAACCTGAGCACCGTATTTTCCGACGATTCCGAAATAATAGCGTCTTGCCTCGCAGTCCCAATCCTCATCGGTGTCGAGTGCTCCGAATTTTCCGAAAGCGTCCGCAGAAAACAGTATCTTATCCGCAGAATCATAGGTGAGCATTACCTCGGGCCAATGAACCATGGGAGCAAAAACAAAGCTGAGAGTGTGTTTTCCGAGAGAAAGAGCACTGCCGTCCTCAACAAGCAAAATTCTGCCGTCAAAGTCAAAATCAAAAAAGTTATTCATCATGGTGAGCGTTTTTGAATTTGCAACAACGGTCGCCTCGGGATATGCCTTTAAGAAATTGACTATATTCGCCGAATGGTCGGGTTCCATGTGCTGTACGATAAGATAATCGGCCTTTCTTTCTCCGAGAACCGATGAAATATTGCCGAGCCATTCCTCGTTAAAGGCGGCATCGACGGTATCGAGCACCGCCGTTTTTTCGTCAAGGATGACATATGAATTGTACGCCATGCCGTTCGGGACAACAAACTGACCCTCGAAAAGGTCAATTTTGCGGTCATTCACGCCGACATATTTAATATCATTTGTTATAAACATAATTTTCCCCCGTTTACTTGTTTTTGAAAATCAAGAGCTTGCTGAAAACATAATTCAAAATGACGACAACAACTTGAACAATGAGCTTTGCGATAAACTCGTTGAATCTCAGGAGCGTTACCATGACAAACATCATAACAAGCTCGACAATAAGCGAAAACAGTCTTGCACCGATGAAGCCGAGAAATTCTTTTCCCGCAACGGCAGGCTTCCAGCTCTTTGATTCAAAAACAATAAGTTTATTTGTCACAAAGGCAAAAACGACTGCAACCGTCCAAGCGATAACCGTTGCATCAAGATAATCCGTTCCGCTTCCGAGAAGCTCAAGTGCTTTATCCCAACCGGCGGATCCGAAGAGCTTGTTGAAAACGCCGTCCCAGCCTATCGAGACAAAAATCTGCTTGAAGATATAAAAAGTCACAAGGTTCACGGCAGTGGTCAGCACACCGAAAATTATATATGTTACAATCTCTCTTGTGAAGAATTTGTCAATGAGCTTGCCGATAAAGCTGTCTTTTTTGAACAGCTTAAAAAGCAGTTCTCTGATTTTATCAATCATATACAATACCGTCCGTTCCTTTGTTTTGAAAAATTATAGCATATTTGAGCCGAATACGCTATATATTATTTATAATTTTTTTAAATTCTCACTTTTTGGGGTCAAAAAATCAATAAACCCTTGCATTTTCCTTGTGATATGTTAAAATAATACTTTAGTGAGGTAATCAAAATGACAAAGAACAGCTCTTCCGAAAACAGAATACACTTTCTTGACGAGCTTCGGGGACTTGCGGTTTTCTGCATGATTTTTTATCACGCCTTTTTCATTTTGTATTCTCTCTTCGGAATATCTCGTGCTGAAACGCTTTTTAACTTTTTTGAACCGATACAGCCGTTCTTCGCCGCAATCTTCATTTCTCTTTGCGGGATTTCTTGCAGTCTGTCAAGGAGCAACCTCAAACGCGGACTTCGTTTGCTTGCGGTCGCAACGGGCTTTACGCTGGTTACGGCATTGATCCTCCCTGCTCTCGGATTTGAGGGTATGGAAATATATTTCGGCATACTTCATTTTCTGTCGGTATCGATTCTTCTGTGCGTACCGCTGAAAAAGCCGCTCGAAAGGCTGTCGCCGTTTGCAGGTATACTTTTATGTGCGGTTTTGTATCCTCTTACAAGCGGAATAGAAGGCAGAATTTTGAGCTACGGAGAGCTTATATATTTGGAGCTTCCCGAAGCACTTTACGGTACCAATCTGCTCATGCCACTCGGTATTTATTCGCCATCCTTTTATTCGGCAGATTATTTCCCGCTTTTGCCGAATTTCTTTATTTTCCTTTTCGGATATTTTCTCGGCAGATATTTTCTCAATCGAGGCTTTCCCGAGACACTTTATAAAAAGCGATGCGGATTTCTGTCCTTTCTCGGCAGAAAAGCACTTATCATCTATATAGTTCATATGCCGCTTTTATTTTTGGCGGCTCAGGCAGTATATTATATTCTAAAATGAATGGAGATAAAAACATGAGCGAATCATGCAGCGGCAATTGCTCAACCTGTTCAAGCAATTGCTCATCAAAGCAAGCACAAGACCTCAGAATCCCCTGCGGTCCGTTCAGCAATGTCGGTAAGGTAATTGCCGTAGTCAGCGGCAAGGGCGGCGTAGGCAAGTCGCTTGTCACCTCGATGCTTGCAAGTGCAATGCAGGCAAGAGGAAAATCCTGTGCCGTGCTCGATGCGGACGTAACGGGCCCGTCAATCCCGAGGTCTTTCGGAATAAAAGGCAGAGCAAAGGCTGATGAAACGGGTCTTTTGCCCGAAGAAAGCAAAACGGGAATTAAAATTATGTCGGTAAATCTTCTTCTCGAGAATGAAGATTCACCCGTTGTTTGGAGAGGTCCCGTCATTTCGGGTGTAATTCAGCAATTCTGGAAAGATGTTGCCTGGGGCGATGTTGATTATATGTTCGTTGATATGCCTCCCGGAACCGGCGACGTTCCTCTGACGGTATTCCAAAATCTTCCCGTTGACGGCATTGTTATCGTCACCACTCCGCAGGAGCTTGTAACAATGATAGTCAAAAAGGCATACAACATGGCAAAGCTGATGAACATTCCCGTTCTCGGACTTGTTGAAAATATGAGCTATGCCGTATGCCCCGATTGCGGCAAGGAATTCAGCATTTTCGGCGAAAGTCATATTGAGGAAGTTGCAAAGGAGCTCGGCGTTCCCGTTTTGGCAAGACTTCCGCTCGATCCGAAAAATGCCTCTCTTGTTGACAAGGGTGCCGTTGAGCTGACCGACGACAAATACATTTCGGATGCCGTTGACTTTTTGCTCAAATCAGAATAATAAACCGTGACATAAGTAATCAGGAGTGATAAAATGTTAGACATAAAATTTTTAAGAGAAAATCCGGATGCAGTCAAAGAAAATATCAAAAAGAAATTTCAAGACAAGAAGCTCCCTCTTGTTGACGAAGTAATCGCACTCGATGCCGAATCAAGAGCGATAAAGCAGGAGGCGGATTCCCTGAGAGCCAACAGAAACAAGGTTTCCAAGGAAATCGGTGCTCTCATGGCACAGGGCAAAAAGGACGAGGCGATGGCGGCAAAGACAAAGGTAACCGAGTTCTCCGAAAGACTTGCCGAATGCGAACGCCTCGAAGCCGAATACACCGAAAAGATCACAAAAATAATGATGGTCATTCCCAACATTATCGACCCGTCGGTACCCATCGGTAAGGACGACAGCGAAAATGTTGAGGTGACAAAATACGGTGAGCCGCTCGTTCCCGATTTTGAAATTCCCTATCATACGGAAATCATGGAACGCTTTAACGGCATTGACCTTGATGCAGCAAGAAAGGTCGCGGGCAACGGCTTCTATTATCTTTGCGGAGACATTGCAAGACTTCATTCCGCTGTTATCTCCTACGCAAGAGACTTCATGATTGACAAAGGCTTCACCTACTGCATTCCGCCCTTTATGATTCGCAGTAACGTTGTAACCGGCGTTATGAGCTTTGCAGAAATGGATGCAATGATGTATAAAATCGAGGGTGAAGACCTCTATCTTATCGGCACCAGCGAGCATTCAATGATAGGCAAATACATTGATACGATTATTGATGAGGATACTCTCCCCCACACTCTTACAAGCTATTCTCCCTGCTTCCGCAAGGAAAAGGGTGCTCACGGCATTGAGGAAAGGGGCGTTTACAGGATTCATCAATTTGAAAAGCAGGAAATGATAGTTGTCTGCAAGCCCGAGGACAGCATGATGTGGTTTGACAAGCTCTGGCAGAACACCGTTGACCTTTTCCGTTCCCTCGATATTCCCGTCAGAACGCTTGAATGCTGCTCCGGAGACCTCGCCGACCTCAAGGTTAAATCCTTTGACGTTGAAGCATGGTCACCCAGACAGAAAAAATACTTTGAAGTCGGCTCCTGCTCAAATCTCGGTGATGCACAGGCACGCCGTCTGAAAATCAGAGTTGACGGCAAGGATGGAAAATACTTTGCACACACTCTCAACAACACGGTGGTTGCTCCTCCGAGAATGCTCATAGCTTTCCTTGAAAACAACCTCAACGCCGACGGCAGCATAAACGTTCCCGTTGCATTGAGACCCTACATGGGTGGAAAAGAAAAGCTCGTTCCCGTTAAATAATTTTCATGCCGCTGTTCAGCTCGGACAGCGGCAAGGTTTTAAATCAATTGTAAAAAAATTTTATTTTAGGTTGACTTTCTCTCGCTTTTCAAATAAAATATTATTCGATGTCATTACACTTTTGGGGGTGCTTTTTTGCCTAAAGCAGAATACAGAAGCTCGATTCGTTCAAAGAATCTTATTAAAAAATCTCTTGCAAAGCTGTTACATGAAAAAGAAATCGGTAAAATAACTGTTTCCGATATAATTCGCGAGGCAGATATCAGCCGCGGCACTTTTTATGCGCATTACAGCGATATCAACGCCGTCATGGAGCAGATAATCAGTGAGGAGCTTGAAAAATTCACTTCCCTCTTGAGCGGTCTTGATGTTGATCCGGACACCTCCGAAATTGACAGGATAATAAAGGCTGCCTGTGAATACATGAGTGCCGACATGGATTATTACCGTATGCTCTCGCAGTCCAATCTGCTTGATAATTTTGTTGCCCGCATTATCAATCTGTATTACGACAAGCTGTTCGATTCGATTCACGCAAAGCATCCGCAATACAGTCGTAATGAAATAGATATCTATCTTCTTTACATAACAAGCGGAGTTAAGACAGTACTGTTGGGCTGGCTCAGCAGCGACATTGACGGTTCTCCCTCCGAAATTTCCGAAAAGCTCAGCAAGCTCATTGATTTGAGCAGAGATTATCTTAGCCACAACCGATAAATCCGAATATAAATGAGTATCACCCGAATATACCGTTTTGGTGCATTCGGGTGATTTTTTTGAAAAAACAAGGGCTGTATCACAAGGATACAGCCCGATTTTTAATTATGATGCAGAAGAATAAGCAAGGTTTCTCTTAATCTTCTTGCAGAAGGCCTTGCTGACACGCTGAGCGGTGGAATCGTTAACGGTTACCTTATAATCGCCGTCCTCAGCCATAAGGCTCTCGTGATATTCTTCAAATGCCGCATTGCCCTTTTCGGTGCGAATGGTGTTTTTCCAGTCAACGTCATCGGTGTTGTCACTTACGAAATACATAATGTGATAGCCGTATTCGGTTTCGATAATACCGCTGTCGCCCGCTTTTCTTGCATCGTCAAAGCTCCAGTCGATAAAGGAAGAGACATAATTGTCGCTGATTCTGATATTCTCGTAAAGTCCGCCGTTTTCGGTTGAACCTGTATCTGCACTGTTTTCGGTAACAAGAGTCTTGAAGCTGTCCTCGGTCTTGTCGCCTGCAAGCCAGCTGTCATAAAGCTCCTTAGCCTTCTTGTAGGCTGTCTCTTTCTCTTCGTCGGTTACGTTGTTCTCGTCCTCTGCCTCAAATTCAACAAGGCAATGACGAACGCTGACGCTGTTGCTGTTGTAGGAGGGCTTTACGCAAATGATGATGTATGCACCGTTGTCGTCCTCAACAAAAGTCTTGTCGCCCGCTTTTCTTGCCGCATCAAAGAGCCAATCTGCACCCTTTTCGGTAAGAGAGGTTTTTGCGGAGCTGTATGTTATGTGGTTCTTGGTAACGGTAAGGTCTGTATCGGAGGGAGTATCCGAGCCCTCATTCTTGTATGCCTTAACAGCCTCAACAAACGAATCGACATCGGTAACCTTTGCGTAAACTTCCTTTGCCTTGGCAAGGGTTTCTTTGTTCGCCTCAGTCTGTCTCGCTTTCAGCTCGTCCTCAGTCTCACCCTCTTTTGCGGTAAGATCGGTATAGCCGAATGAATAGTAGCGAACGTTTGCATAGTCGTAATTCTTTGCGTTTTCTTTATATTCTTTTGCAATTTCATCATCGGTGATACCTGCGGTGAAAGCACTTTGCTGATCGTTGTAGTAATTCTGGGCAAGAGTTTCTTTTTCAAGCTGCTCCTTGAAGAGCTTTTCATTGAAGCCTGCACCAAAGTTTGCTTTCAGATATGCATTGATGGAGAAATTGTTTTCTGCGGCACTTGATCTGTATTCCTCAACCGTCTCATTGATCTCTTTCTGCTCGTCCTCGCTGAGAGTAACGCCATTCTTAACGGCCTCGCCGTAATACGCTTCAACAAACTGAGCCTGATCAACGGCGGCATCAAGGAAATATTTATCCCATGTGATGGTGTTGCCGTCTGCATCGGTGGTGGTGTTGGAGGGATCATCGGGTGCAACGGTGGTATCAAAGCCGAGATTCATTCCCTGCTGTGAATAGTAGTTTGCCATATATGACATCTGCTGATACTGAGCGGCATAGTAATATGCAAATTCAGCGGAAGAAACCTTCTCGTTACCGATCTTAACTGCGGTAGTAGCTTTTTCAACAAGACCGAAGCTGTCAACCAGCTTCCAGCCTATGCCGGCAACTATTGCTACGGCAAGAACAATCGCAAGAACCTTTTTGGTTACGTCTGCGGCTGCAGTGCGTTTTGCAATGCTCTTGGCATTCTTCTTGTTAGCCTTTGCTATACGCTCTTTTCTTTCTTCACGATAGATTTCGGCCTTGCTCTTTGAGCTTTCGTTTTTTGCCATTATTGTTTCATCCTTTTCTGTTTTCTGTATGTTTTTTGTCTGCCGATACAGAATCGGCACAATGACTATATATTATACCATTTCGGCGAATTTTACAAGAGTTTTCATAAAAATTTATACCGAATTTGAAAATAATTCACATTTTAGTCAGCTTTCCGCTTAAAAATTCGTCCTTAAACCATACCTGCGGCACCGTAAATGTTCTTCCGTTGAGATATTCCAAGGCTCCCGACGGCGTGTCAAATGCAAATTTTAATTTATACGAACAAAGAAATTGTTTTTTGTAGCCGAGAGGCTTATTCAGTGCATTACTGCCGTATTTTCCGTCACCGAGAAGCGGATGCCCTATGCTTGCAAAATGTGCCCTGATTTGATGGGTTCTGCCCGTAAGAAGCTCGACCTCGAGCAAACTCAGCCCGTCGGATTCCGAGAGCACTTTATATTTCGTGCGAATCTGCTTTGCTGTGTCCGTGCGTTTTTTGCTTACCGTGACCTTATTCTTTTTTTCGTCCTTAACAAGCCAGCCCTCGAGAATGCCGCTCTTTTCGCCGAGAATGCCGTGAACAATGCACAGATAATATTTTTCAATTTCTCTGTCCTTGAGCTTTTGATTGAGAATACGCAGACTTTCGGCATTTTTTGCGGCAATGACTATTCCGCTCGTATTGCGGTCTATCCTGTTTACAAGTGACGGCGTAAATGACTGCTCATCCTTTGGGTCATACTCTCCTTTTTCGTATAAGTAACGCTTCACTCTCGTTATCAACGTATCGTTATACTCCGTTTCGTCGGGATGTGAAAGCAGACCAACATGCTTATTGAGAAGCATTATATTTTCGTCCTCATAAACGATATCGAGCTTTTTTGAGGCGGAAAGAAAATCGTAGTGCTCCTCTTTCGGTGCGAAAAATTCATCATTGATATACATTTCCACCGTGTCGCCGACGGCAAGTCTGTAGGAAATTTCACTGCGTTTTGAATTGACCTTTATCCGCTTTGTGCGTATGTACTTATACATCAAGGTCTGCGGAAGAAGCGGAACCGCCTTTGATATGAATTTGTCAAGCCGCTGACCCGCATCGTTTTTTGCAACGGTAAAGCTCTTCAACGGCATCACCTCGATTCTCCTGTATATGCCGACTTTCAGCCTGCTTATTATAAAATATATTGCTCGGCTTGTCAATGAAAAAATCAAAGCCCGCACGGTGCATCTGCTCCGCACGGGTAAATTATCCTGCTGTCAGAATGAAATCCAGCCGCCGTCAACGGGAAGAATTACACCGCTGACATATGCCGAAGCATCACTTGCAAGGAACAAAGCGGCGTTGGCAATATCGGAGGATTCGCCCTGCGGAGGTGAAAGCTGAAGAACGGGCTGAAGTCTGCCGTAGCCCTCCATATTGGGCATACCCATTGCGGAGCTTATCTCCGTTTTAATTCCGCCGGGAGCGATAACGTTACAGCGAATGCCCTCTTTTTTATACATATAAGCGGTATTCTTGCTCATCGCATTGAGAGCCGCCTTTGATGCACAATATATCGGACCTGCCGCCTGATGCATTGAGCCGACGGAGGAAACGTTGATTATATTTCCGCCGTTACCCTGCTCGAGGAAAACGGTGCAAGCCTTACGCATTGCCGCCATGGGGCCGTAAACATTAACAGCCATGACATATTCGTATTTTTCGTCGGAAGCCTGAGCGATGGGAGCCATATCATCCATAACTCCCGCATTGTTCACGAGAACATCGAGCTTGCCGAAGTTTTGAACGGCGGCATCTATCATGCTCTCGGCATCCTCACGCTTTGAAACATCGCCCGCAAAGGCAACGACCTTACCGGGGGCATCCTTGAGTGACTCAACCAGAGAAGCCAAACGCTCCGCACGGCGTGCAACCGCAATAACGTTTGCACCCTCTTGGGCAAACAAGCGAACGATCTCGGCACCCATGCCGGAGGAAGCACCGGTTACAACGATGGATTTGTTTTCTAACTGCATACAAAAGACATCCTTTCTTTTTTGGGTGTTGGGGTCAAAAGACTTCACGGCAAAGCCGTAATCCCATATATGGAGTATAGCACAATTTTGCGTGCTTGTAAACATTTTACAAATAAAAACGCAGGCTTCACTTCAAAAGCTCGGGCGGCAGGCGTTTATCTCTGAAATAAAACTCTCTGTCGTGCTCCCCGATTTCACGCTTTACCCTGCACGGATTTCCGAAAGCAACAACGTTTGACGGAATATCTCTCGTAACAACACTTCCCGCACCGATAACTGTATTGTCACCTATGGTCACTCCGGGAAGAATCACGCTGCCCGCACCTATCCAGCAATTCTTGCCGATATGAACGGGAGCATTATATTGCAACGCCTTTTCCCGAAGCTCGGGCAAAATGGGATGTCCCGCCGTTGCAACCGTGACATTCGGTCCGAAAAGAGTGTAGTCACCTACATATATATGAGTATCATCAACAAGAGTGAGATTGAAATTCGCGTAAACGGCATTGCCGAAATGCACGTGATGACCGCCCCAATTCGAGTGAAACGGCGGTTCAATATAACAGTTCTCGCCGATTTCTGCGAACATCTCTTTAAGCATTTCCGCTCGCTTTTTAAGCTCCGTCGGGCGTGTCATGTTGAAGTCGTACAGACGGTCAAGATATGTGAGCTGTTCTTCCATTATCTCGCAATCGTTTGGGTCATAAACCTCACCGCCGTGCAGCTTGCTTTCTTTATTCATGAGAATATATTATCCTTTCTGCGGACCGTTATATCCGTTAGACTCCTGAAAAGCCGCAATTTTCTCAATAACGCCGAGAATCACCTCGAAGCCGTCACCGACAACGTTCTCATCGAATCTGTCGGCGGTATCACGCCATGTATGGTAATAATGGGTAAGGGTAGGATTTTGTGCGGCAAAGGTAACGGACTTTATGCCCGCCTTGGTCATCGGAGTGCTGTCACAGCCGCCGACGGGGTTATGAATGCAATAATTCGTCTTGCTTTCAACGCCGACTTCCTTAAATGTATCAATAAACATTTTTTCGAGATCGGAATCAAAACGGGTAAACTGCCAGTCATCTTGAATTACAACTTCAAAATAATCCTTGTCGGCAACGGAATCTATATTGATATTCCACGCATTTTTGAGGATATCCTCACCCTTATGTGCTCTTGTAAAAGCAATTGAGCCTCTGAGACCGGCCTCCTCCGAACCGCAGTTGAAGTCGATTATACGGCAGTTCTTGGGCATTTTATCGGGATTTTCTTTGAAATACTTTGTTACCTCATAACTCAAAGCACAGCCCGTTGCGTTATCCATGGCACCTCTCGAAGCGTTTGCTTCATCGGAATCCGCCCATTTTGCAACAAAAAAGCTGCCGATTGCGGTAACGGCGGGAATGAAAAGCAATGCGTGTTGGAAATTATTGAAAGTCTCGCCGTAGTTTATCATGTATAAAGCCCAATTCTCGCCCGCATACGCCGCACCGTAAATTATCGCCATTGCAATTGAGACCGCAATGAGGAAGAACACGCAAACAGCACCGAAGCCGACCTTGGCAAAGGTGACAACAAGTCCGAGAGCGGGTTTGTTTTTGAATTTGTAGGAATGCTCCGAGTGATACCAGTTCCAGCTTGTGTCCGTATGACCCGAAAGAATTATCGTATAATCATACTTGCCGTCCTCGGGAAGCAGCTCGCCGTATGTATTCTGCGATATTTTTTGCTTGAAGAAAATATCAAACCATGTCTTATACAGAAAAACACTCAGCACAAGCCAGACCGTAACGGCAATACCCGAAAGTGCCATTGCAAACCAAAGCGTAGGAATTGAAAGTGCAAAATAGACGAGAACGCTCAGCACAAGACCGTATCTGCCCGCATAGGGTACGCCTCCGATGGACGAACGGGGAGAAACGGCAAATTCCTCCTGCACCGGCTCAATACCGATTTCCCTGAGCTTATCGCCCATATAGTCGGCATATTTCTTTTCGTTTTGAGAACCCGGAGTTCTCGCTCCGATTTTTTGAGAAGCGTGCTTTACGATATCATACGCTTCCCTTGCATACTTCCTGTTTTCTTCTTTCATCCCGAATCAACCTCCGTAATTATTGAAACCGCCGTTGCACTGCGGCGATTTATTCCTTTATCAAAGAATTTATCCGCTCTCTCAAATTGAACAACCACTTTTCGTCATGCGGATATTCTCTGAACGTAAGCGGCTTTTGTAAATCCTTTTCGATAAGCTCCAAAACTCTTTCTCTGCCGATTTTTCTTTCGAGCAGTCGCAGAGCCGCAAGGTCTTGGAACGCATCATAAAACACCTTGATACGCAGACTCGGCACGGCTTTTCCGTCACTTGCGGGATATACCGCAAAGGAGTCTCCCGACGGAAAGGCACCGCCCGCATCGGTAACTTTATACGGGTCAATGCATTCGATTGAATACTGCGTATTGTAAAAATTATAGCCCCATTGCAGGAAGCCTTTTATGTTGAATTTATACATTATCACGCCGAGCACCCTGTTTCTGAGCGACGGCATTGCAATAAAGCGGTTGGGCAGATATTCTTTTCCTTGTCCGCAGCAGTAATATGTCCAAAGCACGGGGACGTTACCGTAAAATTTTTCTGTTTCGTTCTCATTCGGAATGGGTTGACGAACTGCTCCCGTTTTATAGAATTCGAGATCCGACAAAGCATCTATGACGGTGAAATCGGGGAATATTTCCGATATCAACGCTGCCCGCCTTTTATATGTTTTTATCTGAGAGGACGACGGTTCATCGGAAACATGGAACATACAGTATTCCCGTATGCCGTTCGCATCAATGAATTTTATCAGTGCGGCGGCAAGCTGTCTGAGAAAATCGTCATAATCTCTGCTTGACGTTCGTGTTGACCAGCCGAAAATCTTTTTCTCTCGGTATTTGCTGTCGAGAGCAACCACCTTGGGTGTGTGCTTTGCACCCCATTGAGTAAAGAAATGGCTCATTTCAAAATATTTGATTCCGCATTTTTGAGCAAGAGCTATCCATTTTTTGAGATTTGAGAAATTAAATCTGTATTTTCCGCCCGTTCGCCGTACTCCGACGAGCTGAACCGTCCTTCTTTCGCCGCCAACCTTTGTATCAAGAGGCGGAGTAAACAGCGGTGTGAGGATACAGTTCATTCCGTGGCTTGCGGCAGTACGCATAAAATTCTCGTTTATACGCCAATATTCGTCGGTAAACGGCTCAACACCGTAGTAATTGCATATACAGTCGGAATGATACCACATGGTGCAAACGCCGTCATTTTCGGGCAAGAGTGCATCAATGACATCAACCGTCACGGTGACACTCGCCTTTTCGTTATTTCCGGAAACAGTGACGGTGATTTCGTTTTCCCCGACAAAGCCGTTCGGAGATACTTCTATCCAAACGGAATATCGGCAGTTCTTTTTTACCGAGAACGCACCGCAGATTTCATCCAATACATCGGGATAATTCCCCGGCGTTTTTTTCAGATAGTAATCATCGGCATTGGAGGGGCAGGGCAGACCCACGGGCACGTCACGCACAAGGTACACCTTTGTTGCACAATCCGCTTCGCCGCAAACCTCCACGGTGAAATCGCCGTCGTTTTCGGGACAAAAGGCAACCTGAAAGGAGCTTCGTTCGTTTTTGAGCATGGAGAAAGCTTTTAATTCTCGCTCGGGCAACGCTTCATCGCAAAACACTTTTTCGAGAGAGCTTAACGCAATGATTTCCATTCGGTACACCTCATTATTTTGCGGACATTCTTCTATCCTTTTCAACCGTTTCGTCGATAGCCGTTATGACGGAGGCTTCAAAGCCCGTCTTTTTGAGACTGCAAAGTCCCTCTATTGTTGTGCCGCCCGGTGAGCAAACGTTTTTGATAAGCTCGTCTGCGGAAAGAGGGCTTTCAAGAAGCAGCTTTGCACTTCCGTAGAGCATCTGTGCCGCCGCCTCTCTTGCCTGAGAAGCTGTCATTCCGTACTTTATTCCGGCATTTGCAAGTGCATCGGCAAAGAGATACGCAAATGCGGGAGCGGAGCCGGCTATTGCCGTGAACACGGAAAAATATTTTTCATCGAGCCTTATGGCTCTGCCGAAGCAGGAGCACAGCTCCGAGGCATATTCAAGCTCATTTTCATTTACCGCATTCGAGGCACACAAAGCCGTCATCGACTCGCCCACGCAGGCATTGATGTTCGGCATTATTCTGATTATTTTCGCACCGTAACCGAAAAGGGCTTCAAGGCTTGAAACGGGCGTACCTGCGGCGGTGGAGATGAAAACGGGATCATGCTCCCTTGCACTTTCGGAAATTTCGCCGATAAGTGACGGTATATCCTTGGGCTTTACCGCAACAAAAACATATTCCGCCGACGCCGACACCTGAGCCGCACTTTCGGCGGCATTGACCGAATAACGCCGTGTCAGCGATTCAACCGCATCCTTATTGATATCGTAAATGATTATGTCATTGCAGGCAACCTTTTCTGAATTGCAAATTCCACCGAGCACGGCGGAAGCGAGCTTTCCCGTTCCGATAAAACCGAGTTTCATACGCACAGCCTCCCCGAAAAATTAAAGTGAAGACGTGCAATGCGGGCACTTTGTCGCTTCAATATCAATCTCACTCTTGCAGTAGGGGCACTTTTTGGTGGTGGGATCGGCGGGCTTTTCGGGCTTGCTCGTCTTTTCTGCAAGAGTATTTATTGCTTTAACGAAAACAAAAATTACGAACGCCATAATGATGAAGTTGATTACCGCACTTATAAAATTACCATAGCTGATAACGGCGGCACCCGCCTCCTGAGCCTTTGCAAGCGTTTCGTATTTGTTGCCGTCAAGAGCGATGAACCAATTGGTAAAATCAATTCCCTTTGTTGCAAGAGAAATAATCGGCATGAAGATGTCATCGACAAGCGACTTTACTATCGTCTGAAATGCACCGCCGATAATTACGCCGACAGCAAGGTCAATAACGTTGCCTCTCATGATAAATTTCTTAAATTCGTTTATAAATCCTTTTCCTTTTGACATTGCTTTTTCCTCCGAATCTTATTGTTTGTTAATACTTTAGCAAAATTTTCATTAAAGGTCAACACCTTGAAGATTAAAATCAGGAATAAATATTTCCTCCGCCGCCGATTTACTCTGAAAACAGCAGTTTTCAAAGCCGAGAGCAAGAATTTTCTTCTTTACTATTGAATATTCCCTGTCGGTCAGCCGTCTGTTCAGAGGCGGCATTTCCTTTGCTTTTCCGTAGGGAACATATTGCCGCATAAGGCTTATGTATGTTTCGTCGGACAGATTTTCGGCAATCCATGAGAATATTTTTATCGTTTGTGAGATATTGCCGGGGAGCACAAGATGACGAATCAGCAAGCCTTTTTTTGCCGTCCCGTCATCACCGACAACAAGATTTCCCGTCTGCCTGTACATTTCAAGCACCGCCTTTGAAGCAAATTCAAAGTAGTCCGGTGCTCCCGAATATTTTGCCGACGGCTCGGAATCAAAATATTTGATGTCGGGGAGATAAATATCTACAAGTCCGTCAAGCATTTTCAGCGTTTCAACGCTTTCGTAGCCCGAGGAATTATACACTATCGGCACGGGAGAACGGTATTTTTCAAGCGTTTTCGCAAGCATCGGAGCATAATGGGTCGGAGTGACAAGGTTAATGTTATGTACGCCCTTTTCAACAAGAGCGTCAAAAATTCGCATGAGCTGTTTCTCGCTTACCGCTTTTCCGCAATCGGCACGGCTGACCTCGTAATTCTGACAAAAAACACAGCGAAGATTACAGCCCGAAAAGAACACCGTTCCCGAGCCCTTTTCTCCGCTTATGTACGGCTCCTCCCAATAATGCGGTGCCGCTCTCGCAACGATATATTCATTCCCGACTCCGCACACTCCCGTACCCGTGTCTCTGTCGGCGTTACAGCCTCTCGGACAAGCGGTGCAGTTCATTTTCTTCACTCCGTTCATAAAATATATATACATTATACAACTATATTTAACAAAAGCAAGATATTTTTTATTTGCTTTTTATATCAGTATGGGGTATAATTAAATAAATACAAATATCAATTTCTCAGACAAAGGATGACTGTTATGTTTTTAGCCATAGATATAGGTAATACCAACATCACCTTGGGTACTTACGACGGTGACGAGCTGATATTCGTATCGAGAATATCCACCGACCGTTCCAAAACGCCAGACGAATATGCAATAGAATTCAAACAGCTTTTCTCACTTTACGGCACACCGCTCAGTGCTTTTGATTCTGCGGCGATAAGCAGCGTTGTTCCCGAGCTTTCCCCTGCCGTAAGTGCGGCGGTACAGCTTGTTACGGGCTGTACTCCGATGATGCTCGGACCCGGGATAAAAACGGGCATGAACATTCTCATAGACAATCCCGCTCAGCTCGGTGCGGACTTGCTTGCAGGCGCAGTCGGTGCGGCGGCATTGTATCCGCTCCCCTGTCTCGTTATCGACCTCGGAACGGCAAGCAAAATCAGCGTGATTGATAAAAACGGTTCATTCTGCGGCTGTGCAATTGCTCCGGGAATCGGCATATCCCTTGATGCTCTTTCCGCAAAAACTTCACAGCTTCCCAACATCAGCCTCAAAACTCCTGCAAGAGCGATAGGCAAAAATTCCGTTGATTCAATGCAATCGGGCACGGTTTTCGGCTTTGCGGGCATGATAGACGGTCTTTGCGAAAAGCTCGAGGCAGAGCTTGGGGATACCGTCATGACCACCGTTGCCACGGGCGGACTTGCCAAAGACCTTGTAAAGAGCTGCAAGAGGGATATCGTATATAACGGTGAATTGATACTTTACGGTCTCAAGGTTCTCTACGAAAAGAACAACAAAAAATAAAATATGCCGCCGAAAAGCGACATTCTCTCAAATAATATTGCTTATTTTTGCGTTGCACCCGAAAAGAAATCAGGAAGCACGGTTTCAAAGGGGCAGCAGCAAGGAGGAATATATATGTCAAAAAAATCAACAGCAGGAAAAAATCTCACCATCGCTCAGCTTGCTCTTTTGAGTGCGCTGATAATCGCAATGACCTTTGTGCCGTATATCGGATACATCAGCTACGGTGCGCTGAGTATCACGCTTTTGCACATTCCCGTCATAATCGGAGCTTGCGTTCTCGGAGCCAAGGGCGGTGCCGTACTCGGCGGAGTATGGGGCGTAACCTGCATAATCAAAGCGGTTCTTGCACCCCCGAGTCCGCTTGAGGGCATCATTTTCAGAAATCCGCTCGTTGCTCTCATTCCGAGAGTTCTTGCAGGTCTTGCGGCAGGTGCGATATTCTCGCTCATATCAAAGCACGGCAAACGCAATCTTGCTTCCGGCGTTGCGGCTGTATGCTGCTGTGTATGCAACACCGCTCTCGTAATGGGCGGAATTTACCTTTTCTACAGCTCCGAAATAGGACTCGGTGCAACCAGCTTCGGCGGTCTCACAAAATATATTATTGCCGCATTCGGTATAAATGCGGTTGTTGAAATTGCCGTAGGTATTCTTATCGGAGTACCCGTCAGCAATGCACTCAGAAAGGTAAAAACCAAAATCTAACCTTTTGTCAAGGTTTAATTCAGCCGCAGCCAAGCTATCGCACACACAAGTGCGACATGGAGAGTTATTTCCAAGGGCAAGCCGACCATAAATTTTAAGTGCTTCGTTTTGTGTCGTATGATCTTCATCGTTATGAGCATGGCGGTTGCTCCGCCGCAAAGACCGATGAACATCAGCGTTGCCTCGGGAACACGAAACTTCCCCTTGACTGCGGCTCTTTTGTCTTTTATTGTCACCGCAACGGCGACAAACGATATCAAAGCAAAATAAATCAAAGCAAGTTCAGTATATAAGAGCATTTTCGGAACCTCATCTCAATATAATTTTGTATAAACTTTAGGCCTGCCGCAACCGACATATCCGAACCCGCCCGTAGTAATTACTGACCGAATCGCACCTAACGGCTTGTCGGCAAATACTTAACAGCGTGTTTTCGGTGCTTTGCGGCTAAGAGGATAAAAATGAAAATTAAAATTATTTTGTCGGCACTTATTATATCTCTTATACTCTGCGGATGTCAACCCAAAGCCATTGACACTGCGGGCTTTTCCGTGTCGTCATCACATACCGAGCCCTACACCGCAGGTGAATTTGACGAGCCGCCGCCGTATGACGTTCCGATGAGCGAAACGGAATCCGTTTTCCAAAGCACGGCAAGCGTTATTTCTTCGTCGGCATTTCAAATCCCGACCACACGCAAAAACGGCATGACAAAGCCCGTCACCACCGTAACGACTCCCGTTACTCAAGCGGTAAAGCCGACTCAAAGCAAAAATATATACGGCATATGGATATCCTGCTACGACCATCCGAGTGCATCGGGTAAAACGGCGGAGGAATACCGAGCCGCAACGGACAAAATGTTCAAGAATATCAGCGATTACGGATTCAACACGGCTTTCGTTCACATGATAGCCTTTTCCGATGCTTTTTATAAATCGGATATCTATCCCTATTCGGCTTACATAGCGGGCAAGGAGGGCGGTTCTCTCTCCTACGACCCGTTTGCAATTCTTCTTTCAAGTGCGAAAAAATACGGCGTTTCCGTTCACGGCTGGATAAATCCGTTCCGTGTTTCGCACAAAAATGACCCGTCTCTTCTCAGCGAAAAGAATCCCGCAAAAGCAATTCTCGATGCAGGAAATCCGAACGGCGATGTTTGCATTCTTTCAAACGGAATTTACTATAATCCGGCAAGCACCTCCGTTCACGCAAGCATAATAAAGGGCGTAAAAGAAATCATCGGAAAATATGACATTGACGGCATACACATTGACGATTATTTCTATCCGTCCACCGATGAAGCAATTGACAAAAAGCAATACTCCGATTATCTCGCCGGCGGAGGAAAATTGAGTCTCAAGGATTGGCGTATTTCGAGCGTAAACGCTTTTGTTTCCTCGCTCTATTCGGCGGTCAAGGCTCATGATTCCTCGCTGACATTCAGCATAAGTCCCGCCGCAGATATCGAAAAAAACCGCAATACGCTCTATGCCGACTGTGAGCTGTGGCTATCAGCGGACGGCTATGCGGATATGATCATACCGCAGATATATTTCGGCTTCGAGCATGAAAAATTTGCGTTTAACACCGTGCTTTCCGAATGGGCACGGCTTCCTCGCAGTAAAAATGTCCGTCTCCTTTGCGGAATCGGTGCATACAAATGCGGAACCGAGGATAAATACGCAGGCTCGGGCTCAAGAGAATGGCTCGAAAACAGCGATATTCTCCTGCGGCAGGCAAAAAGCATCACCGCAAACAAGAATTACGGCGGATTCGTTGTTTATTCTTATTCCGACCTCACAAGAAGCGGCTGTGCAAATGAAATGAAGCAGCTTAAAGCATACATGAATGAACAGAGCTGAGTCAAAACGGAGAAAAAGTGATGAAAAAAAACAAGGCGATAACAATAACGGTGATTTTCATTGCCGTAATTTTGGCTTCCCTCGTTGCTTTTATGGCGGCAACGGGCAGATTTTCCGCACTCAAAAATCATTTTTCGGACGAATCCGCAACCTCTCAGACACAAACAGAAAGCACGACGGCAGTACCCGCTGTTGCAAGGCCCAAAACGCAAAAGCCCGATCAGCCCGTTGCGATACTTATGGAGAATGTCACCGAGGATACGGCAAATACCGTTTCAAAGCTCGACTCCTACGGCTTTAACACCGCAATAATTGATTTCACTCAAAGCAATTCCTATGCCGTTTCCGTTCTTATGAACGCCGCAAAAACTGCAGGAATATACACGGGCGTTCGTGCCGATGCTTCAAGCGGCGGCAATGACCTTTTGGCTTTTCTGAGGGACAACAATGCGGATTTTGTAATTCTTTCAAATCTCGATGAAACAATAAGCGATTATCCGACAAAAATTTCGGAGCTTTACGATAAAATCAAAGCTGTTGACCCTGCAACCGAAACGGGAATCGAGCCCGTCTACTGTTCAAATATATCATCGGAGCTTAAAGCGGTTATCGAAAGCGGAAAATCCGATTTTGTTTTTGTTGTTCAGCAGAGCAATGATTCCTCCGGCTCGGAGCTTTTTAAGAATGCTCAAACGGCATGGAACGAAACGGCATCGCCCGTATGGATGTGCCATTGCGTAAAGGGACTCAAAGCCTTTACTACTCAAAAGGCATCGGATACCGTTTCCTCGATTTCACGCTCCGCAGATATGTCTCTTTGCCGTGCTCTTGCGTTTTATCCCTTTGAAGATATCGAATCGGCAAGCGGTACTGCGGCGGAAATTGTTTTGAACTACATAAAAAAGCGTGACACATATCTGCTTGACAAAGAATTTTCTGTGTCTAATTATTCCAAAACAACATTTACTGTTGAACAATCCACCGTAACCTTCAGAGGTACAAGCAGTCCTGCATACGACCTTACGTGCAACGGTAAAAAACTGAACGTTGCGAAAACGGGTGATTTTTCGGTTGACTGCAACCTAAAGGTCGGAAAAAACACAATTAAATTCGAGCACAAGGGCAAGTCCTATACATATAATGTTACATATAAGATTAAGCTGCTCAAAAGCGTAGCTCCCTCGGAGGATATTTCCGTTCCCGGCGGTATGCTCGTTCAGGTTTCGGCGGTTGCTCACAAGAGTGCTTCCGTAAGCGTTGAATTTAACGGCAAAACATATACGATGAAAGCCGTTCAGTCGGAGAGAGAGGATGATTCCTCACCCGACCGTGACTCCGATTTCACCACCTTTGCCGCAGAGCTTACCACTCCGAACGGCACTTCCTCCGTTCAAAAGCTCGGAAAATACACGGTAACGGCAAAATATCAAGGACTCAGCGAAAGCAAAACGGGGGCAAGTGTCAGCGTCAGTGCAAATGAAATTCAGCCGCCCGTTATCCCCGAAACCTCGAGTGCCGCAACAACGGAACGCACCTCGGAGCAAACGACTGTTTCCGTTGATTCTTCACAGTCATCGAGCACATCTCAAACTGCTTCATCGGCTTCCTCCGCACAGGGTGAACTGCTCGAAAAATACAGCTATAAAAGCAACTACGGTCTCGGCACGGCAAAAATATGCGAGATAACGGACGATTATGTAGAGGTATATCCCGGCAACACCACGGCAACCTACTCTGTTCCCGACTGCTCTCCCCTGCTCAAGGGTACTTCGGATTACATAAAAGGCAGTGCAACCTATGACGGCGATACATATTATATTCTTGCCTCGGGAATTAAGGTTCCGCTTCTGAGAAGCGAACGCCTTGCATCGGGCATTGAGGGGAACATAACACACCTCAAGGTCGTTGACGGCTATATTATGCCTAAAAATAATATTAAAGTTGTCAGTGCAAAGGCGTATGCCGAAAAGACCGTAATTGAGCTTGACATGAACCGCAACGTTGTTTTCAACATCAAACTGACGGGTCAAACCTACGGCTCATACAACGGCAGAAACGTCACCGTTTCCTCTCTCAACTGCACGGGTGTTGAAATCACTTTCAGCGATACCGTTTCAGCCGATGAAAATATGGCGTTTGTAAATTCGGTTATAAAGGGCGGAAAATGGAGTGTTGACAAATCCGCCGCCGAAGCAACTCTTTCACTCGAGCTTGCTCAAAAGGGAAAATTTTACGGTTTCCATTGCGAATACTCCGAAAACGGAAATCTTGTTATTTCCTTTAAGCATAAGCCCTCGTCATCACTCAGCGGATATACGATAATGCTCGACCCCGGACACGGCGGAATCGACGGCGGTGCAGGCTGTGCGGTATCTTCAACGGATTTCGGTCAAGAGAAAAACATAAATCTTTCCGTTGCATTAAAGGTAAAATCCCTTCTTGAAGCAGAGGGAGCAAAGGTACTCATGACCCGTTCAACGGACAAATGGGTATCCTACACTCAAAGAAACGATGCGGTACGCAGCAAAGAGCCGGATATGTTCATTTCAATGCATTGTGATTCGAGCACGACCGCTTCGGCAATGGGAACCTCCGCTTACTACTACCGTGCATATTCTCAGCCCCTTGCAAAAGCACTCCATGAGAGCATAGTTTCCGCTTACAAAACAAAAATATATGCGGACAAGCCCGAAGAATTCAAGAGCAAAATCAGCAGAGGTGCGAGCTTCTACGCATTTCGCGTGACGAGAATTGAAGAATGCCCCGCCGTGCTCATTGAATACGGCTTTGTTTCAAACACGGATGAATGCCAGATACTCCAAAATGCGGCAAACAGAGATATTCTTGCCGAGGCGACGGCAGAGGGTATCAAAAAGTATATTTCGGCGAGCTGAGCCTGTTTTCAACGGCGGTACACAGAACAAAGGCGGGCAGACTCACGGCGTACCAACCTGCCGAAAACAACGGGCATATCTGTCCCATGACATTCAGCGGCTTATCCGAATAATCCCATACATTCCAGCCGAGGCGTACATTCACTATCATTCCCACGGAAAATTCGAGGCTTGTTATCACAAACGCACCGAGCAGACAGCGGAGAAATATATTTATCCCTTTTGTTCGGTTTATGAGCATAAACAGGAGCATCACCGCTCCGCCCGTCAATGCCATTGTCCAATGTGTATATCCTCTTGCGACGACCTCAATGCCGCCGTAAAGATACGCACCAATCCCGAAAGCCGTGATATATTCAATCGTTTTGCGTTTCAACATTCATCACCCGATTTAGGTTTAACAAAAGAGGTATTTTTATGCGAAACATGACCGTTCTGGTAAAACCTGCTTCATCAGCCTGCAATCTCAATTGCCGATACTGCTTTTACCGTGACGAAGCAAGCTCTCGCAGCGTTTCGGGCACGGGAAGCATGAGCATGGACACGGCGGAAAATCTCATCCGAAGGGTTGTTACCTTTTGCAAAGAGGATTCCGTTATTTCGTTCATGTTTCAAGGCGGAGAGCCCTTGCTTGCGGGACTCCGGTTTTTTGAGGGGTTTGTATCACTTGCCGAAAATCTGAAAGCTCGCGGCGGCTCTTTCAATTGGTCGATACAGACAAACGGCACTCTGTTGAATGATGAATTCTGCGAATTTTTCAAACGGAATAATTTTCTTGTCGGCGTTTCTCTTGACGGCAAAAAGCCTCTGCACGACAAATACCGCTCCGAATCCTTTGACAAGGCAATGAACGGAATCGAGCTTTTACGCAAGCATGGTGTTGACTTTAACATTCTTTCCGTAATTACCGCAGATACCGACGCCTCGGAGCTTTTTGATTTTTATATTGAAAACGATTTCAGAGACGTTCAGCCGATATACTGTCTCGATCCTCTCGGAGGAGAAAAATCAGAATACAGTCTCGGAGCAAAGGAGCTTGCACGCTTTCAAAAAAGACTTTTCAACCGCTGGTTTTCCGCAGTAAACAACGGTGAAAGAATGTACATAAGAGATTTTGACAACATTCTGTCGCTTTTGACCACGGGCAGAGCAGAGCAATGCGGTGCAAGCGGCAGATGCAACGCTCAGCTTGTTGTTGAGGCGGACGGCACCTGCTATCCGTGCGACTTCTACTGCTTGGATGAATTTGAATGTCTTAACATAAACACGGCATCCGTTGAAGATATTTTGAGCTGTGACGGACTTCGCCGCTTTTTTGAGCATACGGAGCCTGAAAATCGGCTGTGTCCCGAATGTCCCGTAAAATCAATTTGCGGTTCGGGCTGTAAAAGATACAGAAGTCTTTACAACCGGCTTGACGGCTACTGTCCGAGAATGGATGCACTTATTCACATAATCGAAAAAATCAAAAGCATACGGAGGTAAGAAGCCTTGAACAGACCGAATATAATTTTTTATTTTTCCGATCAGCAGAGAGCGGACACAGCAGGCTGTTACGGACAGCGGCTTCCCGTAACTCCGTGTCTTGATGCCGTTGCTCGGGAGGGCACGGTTTTTGAAAACGCTTTTTCCTGTCAGCCCGTATGCGGCCCGATGCGTGCCTGTCTTCAAAGCGGCGTATATGCAACACAAACGGGCTGTTACAGAAATGATATCGCCCTGCCGACCGACTGTGAAACCGTTGCAAAATGTCTTTCCCGTGCGGGCTATGATACGGCGTATATCGGCAAGTGGCATTTGGCATCCGACAAGGAGCACAATCTCAAGACCAAGGCTACGCCTCGCGAAAGGCGTGGCGGCTACGACTATTGGAGAGCCTCTGACGTTCTTGAATTTACCTCACACGGCTATAACGGCTATGTCTTTGACGAAAACGAAAACCGCCTCGATTTTACCGGCTACCGTGCCGATGCAATAAATGATTATGCAATTGAATACATAGAGAAAAAGAGACACGACAAGCCGTTTTTTATGTTTATTTCTCAGCTTGAACCGCATCATCAAAACGACCATTTAAGATTTGAAGCTCCGAGGGGTGCAAAAAAGGCGTTCAAGAATTACGACGTCCCCGGTGACCTTGCGGGCACTCTCGGCGATTGGCGGCTGCAAATGCCGTCGTACCTTGCCTGCTGTAACCGTGTTGACATGAATTTCGGCAAGCTGATAAAATCCCTCAAGGACAACGGACTTTACGACAATACCGTTATCATCTACACCTCGGATCACGGCTGTCATTTTCGTACCAGAAACGCCGAATACAAACGCTCCTGCCACGAAGCAAGCATCAAGGTTCCGCTTGTAATAACGGGCGGTGCTTTCACGGGCGGCGGCAGAATAAGCGAGCTCGTTTCCCTGATTGATTTGCCCGCCACGGTTCTTGACATTGCCGGAGCGGATATCCCCTCTCATTTTGCAGGCAAAAGTCTCACCGACTTAAAGGGTCACGACAGCGTTTTCATGCAGATATCCGAAAGTCAAACGGGCAGAGCGGTAAGGACGGACAGGTGGAAATACAGCGTTGCCGCCAAAAACCGCGACGGTGCCTTTGCCGAAAGCTACACGGAGGATTTCCTCTATGACCTTGAAAAAGACCCGTTCGAGAAAAACAATCTGATTTGTAATCCCGAATATGCACAGGTTCGCAGTCAAATGCGTGAATTGCTTATCTCATATATGAAAAAGGCGGATGAACCGTACACAAATATTATTGAGAAAAATCAAAAATAATTATTAAGACATCTTAATCAAACATTAAGAAAACCATAAGAAATTTATTCTTTATCAGAAAAATCTTCCTTTCCTGTAATGCTATAATACTTGACAGAGGGTATCTCCGTCAAGGAGGATAAAACAGGAAAGGGAGAATAATGATATGAATGTTTACGATTTTGACAACACAATTTACAAAGGAGAATCCGGAGTTGACCTTTTTCTTTACTATTTGAAAAAGGACCCGAAATTGATATCAAAGATTCCCATGGCTTTGACCGTTATTACAAAATACAAGGCGGGAAAAATTTCTCTCGATGAGGTTATGAACACCTACTCGGGCGTTGTTGAAGAATACTGTCAGGGAATTGAAGATATCGGCTCGGACGTTGATGCTTTTTGGGATGAACACAGCCGCAAGATAAAGTCTTTCTATCTCAAGCAACGCAAGGATGACGACGTTATCCTTTCCGCCTGCATAGATGTTGTTCTTGAAGAAATCTGCAAAAGACTCAATATCAAGAATTACATTGCAACGCAGACCGATCTTAACAGCAGAAAACTCGTTAATTTCTGCTTCAGAGAAAATAAGGTAAAGGCGTTCCGTGAGCGTTATCCCGATGCGGTCGTTGAAAACTTCTACACCGACTCTTACAATGATCAACCCATGATCGACCTTGCTCAAAACGCCTATCTCGTCAGAGGCGACAAGATGGTTAAAATAAAATAAACGGCAATAAATTAAGCTCGGCAGTCATAAAGGCTGTCGAGCTTTTCTGCGTTTTATTTATTCTTCCGCCTGCTGTTCGGTGGATTCGGTGACGGTTTCCTGCTGAGTTGTTGTCTCGGCGGTAACTTCGGTCGTGGTTTCCGCCGCCGTGGTCTCGGCAACGGTTGTTGAAGTCGTTGCCGCCTGTGTTGTCGCG
Source organism: uncultured Clostridium sp. (assembly GCA_964587915.1). GTDB lineage: Bacteria > Bacillota > Clostridia > Oscillospirales > Acutalibacteraceae > CAG-177. The sequence goes on along the minus strand of CAZPMK010000002.1, from coordinate 99,914 downwards.
GTTGCCTTCACGGTTGTTGTGGGCTTCGTCTGCGTAACCGGCTTTTTCGTTGTTGTCGGCTTCGTCTGCGTTACCCTTTTCTTTGTAGTCGTCGGCTTCGTCACCTTTTCGGTGGTCGTTTCCGTCGTACTTTCCTCCGTTACGGGCTCACTCCAAACCACAAGCGGTGCCTGTGTGGGATAATAATATGTTTCTGCATATGTTGAGGGGGGAAGCGTTGTAACCTCCTCCTGCTCGCTTTTAAGCACAGCTTTTATCAAAAGTGCCGCCGCAACAATCACAAGTGCAACCGCCGCAACAATTGCAACGACTTTGATTATTTTCATCTTATCCGTCGGCTTTATGTAGGCTCTTGCATCTGCGTTTGCATACGGAGAAACATTCTCTCCCTCTGCCTCGGTTCTGTTGGAGCCGTAGCTGTTGAGATATTCCTCCTCGTAATCGGCATCGGTATCGCCCACCATTGCCGCCGCTCTCGGAGCAAATATGGCAGTCTCCTGTGCTCCGATAAATGCGGTGATAATGGTAACGTTATCCTTGCCGCCTCTTTCGAGAGCCATACGGACAAGTCTGCCTGCCGCATCCTGCGGGCTTTCGCTTGTCGAAAGAACACCCGTGATATCGGAATCGGTCAGATAATCCGTCAAGCCGTCACTGCAAAGCATGACTATATCTCCGTTATCAACATCGTTTATAACGCTGATATTCGGTGAAAGGCTTGATTCTTCGGGGAAAACGCCGAGATGACGGGTCAGACGCTTGGCATCGGGAATACGGTTGACATTATCCTGCGATACTCCGCCTGCATCAACTATGGTCTGGGCATGGGTATGGTCAAAGCTAATCTGTTCGAGAACGCCCTTTGAATAGTGGTATATTCTCGTATCTCCGATATTGACACAGATTATGTTACCCTTAACGGCATATATCGCCGCAAGAGTGGTACCCATACGCTTGCCCTTTTCATTTATTTTATTGCAAATGCGGTTATTCGCATCTTCAAGGCAGTTTGACACCGCAAAGCTGAAATCTTCACCCGAATCGTAAATGTTTTCGGCGTGTTCGGCTATCGTTTCAACGGCTATGCCGGATGCCAGCTCGCCGTAGCTTTCGCCGCCCATCCCGTCGCAAACCGAAAGATGAAACGGCTCTTTCATATGCTGAACATACGCCGAGCCCTTACGCAGGTCGGTCGTTGTCATTCTGCCGTTGAGGCTGTAATTATCCTCGTTTTCCCGTCTTACCCTGCCTGCATGCGTTACCGCACATACATCGGCACTGAGTTTTTTCATATGCTCCCCCGAATGGTAAAATAATTTTATTTCATTATGCCTTCGCTCTTAGCCCAATCGTGGAATACCTCGATTGATCTCATGCGTGCATCGTCAAGATTATGGCTGCCTCTTGTGTACCAATTCATATTGACACCCTGAAGTCTTGCAAGATACTTTGCACTTGCGTTGAAGCCTGAATCAATGGCATTGTCAAGAAGAATGATATGCTGATGCGTGCGTCTTGCCGCTTCAAGATCACCCTTGACAAACTCATCCCACATCTTAACGAAAAGTCCCGCACCGCAGGAAGTGGGAGTTGCGATAACGCCTCTTGCACCCTTTACCCATGAATCGTAAAGGAGAGGAATGTTCGCCTGAAGAACATTGGAATCACCCTGGACGGCTATCTTCGACTCGATGAGAGGCATTGTGCAGGTGGTATCCTTGATGCCCTTGAATCTGCCGGTTTCAACGAGCTTTCCGTAGGTTCTTGCATCCATGTGGCACGGACGCATACCGGGGAACTCATAGAGAACGATGGGCAATTCCGTGTGTGAAGCAAGAGAGGTGAGATAATCGTATATTTCGGTGTGCTTGTCGCACATACCCTTTGTAACAAAAACAAGTCCGCTGACGCCCTGAGCTTCGAGCTGCTTCATTTCTTCAATCTGGTCATCAAAGCCCTCTTGAAGGTTAGCGGTCGCAAACACGGGGATTCCGTTGGAATTTTTAACTGCGAGACCCGCACACTTAACTCTCTCCTCGGGAGAAAGCTCTCTCATCTCCGATGAGCCGCAAACTGCGAAAAGGTGCTGAGGCTTAAAGGAAGCCTGCCAGTCAACATATTCCTCATATGCTCTGTAGTCAACGCTTCTGTCAAGGTTGAACGGAGTAAGAAGAAGAGTGTAAACGCCTGCAAATTCATTGTATTGTGCCATAGTAATCGTCCCTTCCGATTTTTATTCATGTAGAGTATACAGCAGTAAAAAGGAAAAATCAATAGTTATCTTAATTGTTTTAATAAATATTTAATATTATCGTTGACTTTTTGAACATAATGAAATAGAATTGTTGTATTACGGACACGGAGAATGGAAATGAATAACAAACAATTTTTCAAAAACATGGGCAAGCTCGCTCTGCCCATAGCGTTACAGCAGCTTTTGGTATCCTGTGCTCAGCTCGTTGATACCGCAATGGTAACGCCTCTCGGCAACGTGGTGGTTTCCGCCGTCGGAGTTTCTTCAAGATGGATATTTCTGATGAACCTGTTTTATTTCGGCATATCCTCCGGCTCTGCGGCTCTCATTTCACAGTTTTGGGGTGCAAAGGATAAAAAGCACATCCTGCGTTCCTACGGCGTAGCGTTGATTTTCGGAACGGGAGTTGCGTTAATTTCCTTTACGGCAATGTTTTTCTTTCCGGAGCAGCTCATTCGGGTGTTTTCGAGTGAGGCTCCCGTCATAGAGGAAGCCGAAAAATATATGCGAATAGTCGCTTTCATGGGGCTGTTTTCTTCATTCAATCAGATAACCTGCGTTGTGCTCAGAGCAACGGAAAAGGTAAATCCCCCGCTTTTCACCTCCATGGCATCGGTAGTAATAAACACGGCACTGAATTACATTTTGATAAACGGAAAGCTCGGCTTCCCCGCACTCGGCATCAGCGGTGCGGCGGCGGCAACGCTGATATCGGCGGCGGCTCAATCGGTCATACTTTTCATTTATATACGCAATGCAAACCAAGTGTTCAAAGCACCAATAAAGGAATTTTTCAAGCTGTCACGCAGCTTTGTACGCCGTTTTTCGATAACCTGCCTGCCCGTAGTTTTCAATGAGGGAATATGGGCTGTCGGTACGAATATTTATTCCATGGTATTTGCCCGTCAAGGCAGTGAGGCTTATGCGGGATACACGATATTCAGCTCCATTGAACAAATTGCCTTTGTTTTCTTTGTGGGAATATGTCACGCCTGTTCCATTATGACGGGAAAAACCATCGGTGAGGGACGGGAAAACGATGCATATAAACTCGCAAAGAAATTCGTGATAATGACTCCGATAATCGGCGTTTTCAGCGGTGCATTGCTTGCCGCGGTGAGAAATCCCCTGCTTTCACTGCTTGATATAGAAACGCAGGGAGCTTTCAATCTTGCAAGCACACTTATACTCATATACTGCTGCTGGCTTCCGTTTCACAATATCCCCTACACGCTCATTGTCGGCATGTTCAGAGCGGGCGGCGACACAAAAATCGGTATCCTCTACGACTGTATGTCGCTATATCTTCTGAGCATTCCCGTCGTGTGTATTCTCGGGCTTTGGGTAAAGGTTGATTTTGTGTATCTGATAGTGGCTATGTATGCGTGTGAGGATATACCGAAAATAATATTGAGTCTTGTTCGCTTCAAAAGCAAAAAATGGATAAAAAATCTTACCGACAGATAGGAGAACGGCTATGTTTTACAAAATCGAAAACGAATTTTTAACCTGTGAAATCGACGATATGGGTGCTCAGCTTCATTCGCTCGTTTCAAAAAGCAACGGAAAGGAATATATCTGGTACGGAAAGCCCGAGATTTGGTACGGTCAGGCACCCGTGCTTTTCCCGATAATCGGTCAGCTTATCAATGACAGCTACCGTTACAACGGCACCGAATATTCCATGCCGAAGCACGGACTTGCCCGCAAGCTCCCGTTCACCGTCAAGGAATGCTCGGGCTCAAAGGCGGTATTCAGCCTTACAAGTGACGAAAACACGCTTAAAAGCTATCCGTTTGAATTTGAATTGCTTGTTACCTTTGAGCTTACGGGAAATTCTCTCGTAAATACCATGACGGTCATAAACAAAAACGACGGCGAAATGTATTTTTCAATCGGTGCTCATCCCGGATTTAACTGCAAAGTCGGCGATATCATTGAATTTGAACTGCCCGAAACTCTTGCAACGGAGCGAATTGACAGCGACAATCTCATCATGGATAAAAAATTCCCCCTGCTTGAAAACAGCCGCGAAATCGTTATTTCCGAGGAAATTTTCAAGGCGGATGCACTCATTCTCTCAGGCATAAAATCCCGCAAGCTCTCTATAAAGGGCGAAAACGAAGTGGCATTCACGTTCGGCGAATGTCCCTACCTCGGCATTTGGGCAAAGCCCGGTGCACCGTATGTCTGCATTGAGCCTTGGTACGGCGTCAACGACGGCAGAGAGGTTAAGAACGATATCTCCGAAAAGAGAGGAATATGCCGTCTTGAAAAGGGCGAAAAATTCGATTTCTGCTGGAGTGCGGAAATAATCAAATAAGCTCAAAATGACCGTTTGGGATTATGCCGACGGTCATTTTATTATTCGCAAACAGCAAAAAGATAATACGCAAAACAAAGAAACGGCAGCCCCGTCATTTTCGACCGAGCTACCGTTTGATTTTTATTTCATTTAATTTATTCGGCGGAGCAGCAATGGCAATCCTCGGAGCAGCATCCGTCACAGCCTGCATTTTCCTTTGCAACGGCAAGCATGAGCCTGATTCTGTTCTCCTGATTTACCTTTGTCGCACCGGGGTCATAGTCTATGGGAACGATGTTCGACTGCGGATACATTTCCTTAAGCTTTCTTATCATGCCCTTGCCGACTATGTGATTGGGCAAACAGCCGAACGGTTGAGCACAAACAATGTTGCCGTAGCCGTTTTCGATAAGCTCCATCATTTCGGCAGTCAACAGCCAGCCCTCACCCATTTTACAGCCGGGGCCGATTATTTTAGTGCAGGTCTCTTTGATATGAGCATACGGTGTGGGAACGGTAAAATTGCCGTACATCGCCGCCGCATCATTGAGAGTTTTCTCAACATTCGTAAGATATCGCATGGCTATTTTCATTGCGATTTTCTTGAACGGATTACCGCCGTAGAGCTTGATGTCCTCAAGTCTGTTATCCACCTTGAAAAGGAGGAAGCCCAAAAGACCGGGCACCATTACCTCGCAGTCCTGACCGAAGAGAAATTCCTCAAGATGATTGTTCGCAAGCGGAGAATATTTAACATAAATTTCGCCGACAACTCCCACCTTGGTCTTTTCGGTTTTCTCCACGGGAATTTCCGCAAAGCTCTTTGTGATTTCGGGAAGTATGCGTCTTATCTCGGAAAGAGAAATAGCCTTTCCTTTCTGCATTTGGGCACTGATATCGTCCGTCCACTTCTTTGTAAGTCTTGCCGCATCGCCTTTATTCTTCTCGTACGGTTCAACTTGATTCTTCAGCAGCATTATAAGGTCGCCGTATATAACCGCCGAAAGCATTTTGAGAGCCATTGAAATGCGAATTTTGAAGCCGCTGTTCTTTTCAAGACCCGAGAGGTTCAAGGAAATTACGGGCACCTGCGGGTAGCCGGCTTTTTTGAGGGCTTTTCTGAGCAGATGTATGTAATTTGAAGCACGGCAACCGCCGCCCGACTGAGTTATCATCAAAGCGGTTTTGTTCGGGTCGTATTTGCCTGTATTGAGGGCATCTATAAGCTGTCCGATTACAAGCAATGCGGGATAACAGGTATCGTTGTGAACGTATTTCAATCCCTCGTCGATAACGGTTCTTCCGTCATTTTTAAGCAGCTCCGTCTTGTAGCCGTACTGTCCGAAAATGTTGATGAGCAGGCTGAAATGTATCTCCAGCATATTAGGGACAAGGATGGTATAATCCATCATGTCCTTTGTAAATTCCACTCTGTCTGCGTCTTGCTTTTTCATCCTTATTCCCCCTTATCTGCCGGTTGCGGCAAAGAGGCTTCTGAGCCTGATTTTAACCGCACCGGGGTTTGAAATTTCATCAATTTTTATCTGCGTATATATCTTGCCTTCTCTTTCGAGAATCGTTCTCATTTCGTCCGTTGTTATGGCATCAACGCCGCAGCCGAATGAAACAAGCTGAACGATGTTCAAATCCTTGTCGTTTTGGTCGGCAACATATTTTGCCGCCGCATACAGTCTTGAATGATACGTCCACTGATTAAGAACGGTCGTCGGGAATTTATCCACAAGCGGACTGACGCTGTCCTCGGTTATGACCGTTGCACCGCATTCGCATATGAGCTTGTCTATGCCGTGGTTTATTTCTTCATCAAGATGATACGGTCTGCCGCAAAGGACTATAACGGGTCTGTCGTTCGCCTTGGCATCCTTGAGATACTCCATACCCTTGGTATGTATGCTGTTCATGAATGCGTAATATTCCTCATAAGCCTTGTCTGAAGCGGCTTTTACGGCTTTTTTATCTATGCCGCTGAACTTTGCTTCGAGAATGCCGCATATCTTCTTTTCAAAGTCTTTTCTGCGGTGAAGTCCGACATAATCGCTCATGAAATTGATGTTTTTAAGCTCCCCGACATTTGAACGGATAACCTCGGGATAGTACGCAACGACGGGGCAATTATAATGATTGTCGCCGAGATCCTCATCAAGATTATAGCTCATGCAGGGATAGAAAATATTTTTGACTCCCTGAGCAAGGAGGGATTCGATATGACCGTGGAGCAGCTTTGCGGGATAGCATACGGTATCCGACGGAATGGTGTGCTGACCCGAAACATAAAGCTCTCTTGAGGATTTATCTGAAAGTGCGATGCCGAAGCCGAGCTGTGTAAAGAAGGTGTGCCAGAACGGAAGAAGCTCAAACATATTAAGACCCATGGGCAAGCCTATCGTTTCACGCTTACCCTCAACGGGCTTATATTTTGCAAGCAGCTCTCGTTTGTAGTCAAAGAGGTTCTTGCCGCTGTTTGAATTTGCCTTTACAAGCGGTTTACTGCAACGGTTTCCGCCTATGAAGCTCCTGCCCGAGCTGAAAGTGTTAAATGTCAAACGGCAATTGTTACTGCACTTGCCGCAGGTGACCGCTTTTACCTTATGCTCAAAGTGTTCAAGCTCATCAAGAGAAATCAAAGTGCTGTTTTTCGGAGCACGCTCCATGGCGTACAACGCCGCACCGTAAGCTCCCATAAGTCCCGAGATGGTGGGTCTTACAACGTCTCTGCCTATCTCCTGCTCAAAAGCACGCAGAACAGCATCGTTGAGGAAGGTTCCGCCCTGAACGACAATGTTCTTTCCGAGCTCATCGGCACTCGAAGCTCTTATTACTTTATAAAGTGCATTCTTTACAACACTTATCGAAAGACCGGCGGATATGTTCTGAATGCTCGCACCGTCCTTTTGAGCCTGCTTTACGGAGGAATTCATGAATACGGTACAGCGTGAACCGAGGTCAACGGGTCTGTCGGCAAACAAGCCGAGCTTTGAAAACTCCGCAATATCATAGCCCCATGCGGCGGCAAAGGTCTGGAGGAAAGAGCCGCAGCCCGAAGAACACGCTTCGTTGAGGAATATGTTATCAATCGCATTGTTCCTTATCTTGAAGCACTTGATATCCTGTCCGCCGATATCAATTATGAAATCAACATCGGGCTTAAATTTCTTTGCTGCGGTGAAGTGTGCCACCGTTTCAACAAGTCCGATATCAACGGCAAAGGCGTTCTTTACTATATCCTCTCCGTAGCCCGTAACGGCACTTGATATCACCTTGGCGTCGGGATAAGCATTATAGAAGTCAATAAGGAACTGTCTTATGAGTGAAACGGGATCGCCGTTGTTGAGCATATATCTCTGCATGACGATTTCACCGTTTTTATCAATAACAACGCCCTTTACGGTGGTGGAGCCTGCATCTATTCCGATGCAAACGCCGTCTCCGCTTTTAACGGGTGCATCCGTTGAAACAGAAGCCTTTGCATGGCGGCGTGAAAATTCGTCATACTCCTTTTCGCTTGTAAAGAGCGGTGCGGAGCCGAGATACTCTCCGCTTCCCTTTGCCCCTTTGATTTTTTCGGTTATTTCTTTAATGTCGAGCTCCTTGCCCGATGACGAAAAAGCCGCACCGAGAGCAACAAAATAAAGTCCGTCCTCGGGGCAAACACCCTTTGTGCCGAGTCCCTTATCAAATGCCTTGCGAAGCTCCGAAAGGAAGAAAAGAGGACCGCCGAGATAAACAACGTTACCCTCGATTCTTCTGCCCTGAGAAAGACCGGCAACGGTCTGGTTGACAACGGCGGTAAAAATACTTGCCGCAATATCATCCTTTCTCGCACCCTGATTAAGCAGAGGCTGAATATCGGATTTTGCGAAAACGCCGCAGCGTGAAGCTATGGAATATATCTTCTCGCTCGTCTTTGCAAGCTCGTTCATTTCGGTGGGGTCAACGCCGAGCAGGGATGCCATTTGGTCGATAAAGGCTCCCGTACCGCCTGCACATGAGCCGTTCATTCTGACTTCAACGCCGTTTGTGAAGAACAGTATTTTTGCATCCTCACCGCCAAGCTCGATTACGGTATCCGTACCCGGCAAAAGGCGTGACACGCTGACTCTCGTTGCGTAAACCTCTTGAATGAAATCCAAACCGAGAACATTCGCAAAGCCCATTCCGGCAGAGCCCGAAACGGTCAGCGAGGCTTTAGAAAATTCGGGATGCTTTTCAACTATTTCGGAAAGCATCTTTGCACTTTTCTCGGCAATTTTGGAATAGTGTCTTTCGTATTCCTTGTAAACAATTTTATTATTGTCGTCAACGGCAACACATTTCAGCGTCGTTGAGCCGACATCCATACCTATTCTCATTCCCGCACCTCCGTTTAAGCTCTCTTTTGCTCTTTGTTCGATTCGCCGAGATTTTCAAGCATGAGGCGTTCCACCTCGGCGTACAGCTTTGCATTGGCTTCCTCTGCCGTCATACCGTCGGTCTTGAACGGTTCACCGTATCTGACGGTAAGATTTTTACTTCTGAATTTGTAGTCACCCGTAAGTCCGAACGGAACGATATATGCACCGCTTCTCTGAGCCATTGAAACCGTGCCTTTCTTGAACGGAAGCAAGAATTTATCGGTCTTGTTTCTTGTTCCCTCGGGGAAAATTCCGATGGCACCGTCATTTTTCAGCACCTTCATTGCAGACTTCGCACTTGAAAAATCCTTTCTTGAGCGGTCTACGGGAATACATCCCGCAACTCTGAAGAGCGGTGCCAGCTTGCCGTCGAAATATTCCTTTTTCGCCATGTAGTGAATAACTCTTTTTGTTGCGATAATGGTGAGGCACTGATCGTATACGTGCTTGTGATTTCCCGCTATTATGATGGGCACGCCTTTGGGAATTTTCTCCGCTCCGATTATTGTCGGGTGGTAATAAAGACTGAACAGCGGTCTCATTATCGGTGTAAGGAGCTTATAACCAAGCTCTCTGTCTTCGGGCTTCTTCATTTTTTGTCCCCTGCCTTTCTGATACCGTCCGAAACGATATCCATGAGTTTATTGTTTGTTTCTTCGAGATTTTCCGAAACCGTTATCGGCTCCTCAAAGCGAATTTTAACGCTTCTTTCAAAGGGCTTGTATTTGCCCGTAATTATGAACGGTACTATTTTTGTCCCCGTGTCATGTGCCATTTTGACTGCACCGAATTTGAACGGCATTATTATGTCATCGGTTCTGTTTATCGTCCCCTCAGGGAATATTCCTATCAGCTTGTCATCGTTAAGATATTCCTTTGCCTTGCCGAGTGCGGCGGCGTCCTTTGTTCTCCTGTTTACGGGAATTATGCCGAGACCCTTGAATATCACCTTTTGCGGCCCTTTCATCAGCTCATCCTTTGCAAGATAATGAACGCATCTTTTGGTGGCACAGGCAACAAGCAGACAATCGAGAAAATTGGTATGGTTACCTGCAATAATAATTCTGCCCTCTTCGGGAATGTTGCGTTTGCCGGTTATCGAGGGCTTATAGATAGCCTTAAATATAAATGTTACCGGACGGCGTACAAAACGATAAAAAAGCGGTTCTTTCATATTCATCCTCCTTGTTTGTTTATTTTGCACAAATTATTCTCTGATTTTTTTAACAAAAGCCCACATATAAAAAACGGCGAAGCCCTAAAGCTCCGCCGCAAAGCAGTTATATATTATGTTTTATATGTTATCGGGGGTTTCGTCTTTATTAACCGGAACCAGCTTCAACCTGCCTGTCTTGATTTTCGCAAGCGTTCCGTGACGGGCACAGTTCTTAATGATTTGCTGTTTAACCGCTTCATCAACATCTATGCAATTCATAACTCTCACATATTCTTTTAATTTGTTATTGGGCATCATGCAAATCGCTCCCTTCAAAATATCTTGCGTTTTATCAATCAAGCTGTGCTTTCAGCAGCTTGCGTCCGTATTGCAGGCGTTTTCGCACCGTAACGGGCGAGGTGTTTGTTATATCGGCAATTTCGTTTGCCTTGTAGCCCTCAATATAGTAGAGGTCAAGGACGATTTTGTACTTTGACGGCAGATGCATTATCAGCTCGAAAATCTCTCTGTCGTCATCTCTTATTCCGATATTGCGAAGCTCGTTAATGTTTTCGTTTGCGTGGCGTGCGTTGAAGCGGCACATATTTTTGCTGATGTTGGTTGCAACCTTGATGAGCCATGCCTTTTCATGCTCCGAGCTTTCAAACAGCGGAGCTTTAAGCATATAACGCAAAAAGGTCTCCTGCAAAGCATCCTCGGCATCCTCCTTGTTGCAAAGGATACCGTAGCAGATTCTGAACAGCATTTTACTGTATTTTTCAACAGCATATTCAATATGTCGAAACTCATCATTATAATGAGCGGTTACCGCACACATAGCAAGCTCCCTTCAAAGAACGACATCTTCTAAAAATAAAACACCGAAAGACGGCAAAATGTGATATTTTTATTGTGAACAATTTGTAAACATTCTCATCGTTTCGTTTCTTGTGTTAATATTGTATCACAAACGGCGGAATAAATCAAACATTTTTATTGATATTTTCCACTGCCTCGGAGCATTGCATTTTCGGCATATGATTTTGCAATTTTTAAGGCGAAAAAGCCTTGACAGTAGGTATTTAAAATGGTATAGTTTATATGTACTTAAACACCGTTTTCAGTACCTTTCTTTGCAACTGACGGATATAGAATAACCGCCGTTTCAGTTTTCGGCGTTTACTTAAAGTGGAGCACCACGAAGGAGCAAAGCATCGTATATATTAGCCGACCGTCTGGGCACACTTGAACTTTATGGTCCGAGTGCGCCCTTTTATTTTTTATTACGAGGTGACTGACAAATGAAAAAAGCAGGAATCATTATGGGCAGTGACAGTGACCTGCCCGTAATCCAAAAAGCAACCGATACCCTCAAGTCTCTCGGCATTCCGTTTGAGGTGCATATCTATTCGGCTCACCGCACTCCGGCAGAGGCTCGGGATTTTGCACTCAACGCCCGCAAAAACGGCTTCGGAGTCCTGATTGCGGCGGCAGGTATGGCGGCTCATCTTGCGGGTGCAATAGCGGCGAATACAACTCTTCCCGTTATCGGTATCCCTTGTAAATCTTCAAATCTCGACGGACTTGACGCTCTCCTGTCAACGGTACAGATGCCCTCGGGTATTCCCGTTGCCACGGTAGCGATAAACGGCGGTGCGAATGCTGCATTGCTTGCCGCTCAAATCCTTTCGCTTGAAGAGCCGTCTCTTGTTGAGAAGCTCGATGCAAAGCGTGCCTCGGATGCTCAGGCAGTCCTCAAAAAGGATGCCGAAATAATGAGCCGTATCTAACAGCCAAAAATTCAATTTAAAATACAAAGGAGCAAAAAAATCATGGAAAAATCACTTGTTTACACCGGAAAGACCAAAAACGTTTATGCCCTTGACAACGGCAATTATCTGCTCAAATTTAAGGACGACTGCACCGGCAAGGACGGCGTATTCGATCCCGGCGAAAATTCCGTCGGTCTCACCATTGACGGCGTAGGCGACGTAAATCTTCGTATGTCCGTTTATTTCTTTGAAAAAATCAATGCAGCAGGCATTAAGACTCACTATGTAAGTGCAGACCTTAATGACACCACCATGGAGGTTCTTCCCGCAAAGGTTTTCGGCAAGGGTCTTGAGGTTATTTGCCGCTACAAGGCAGTAGGCAGCTTCTTCCGCAGATACGGCGATTACATTGAAGAGGGTGCCGATCTTCCCGCATATGTTGAAATGACCTTCAAAAACGACGAAAAGGGCGATCCCCTTGTAATAAAGGATGCTCTCGTAGCTCTCGGCGTAATGAGCGGCGAGCAGTATGACAGCATCAAGAGCATGACTCAGCAGATAACCAAAATCGTTGCCGACGACCTCAAGGCAAAGAATCTTGACCTCTATGACATCAAGTTTGAGTTCGGCTACGATGCAGACGGAAACGTTATGCTCATCGACGAAATCGCTTCGGGTAATATGCGTGTTTACAAGAACGGAGAGTACATTGATCCCATGACTCTTTCAAAGCTCTTTTTTGCGTAAAATAAGGATGTGACTTGCTATGGGCGGTTTTTTCGGCATTACCTCAACTCAAGACTGCATGACCGATGTTTTCTTCGGCGTTGACTATCATTCGCACCTCGGCACTCGCCGTGCCGGACTTGCGGCATACGACAAAGAAATCGGTTTGCAAAGAAAAATACACAACATTGAAAATTCCCCGTTCAGAACGAAATTTGAAAAGATTTTTGATGAAATGACGGGTACTTCCGCAATAGGCTGCATAAGCGACACCGACCCGCAGCCCATGCTCATTCGTTCAAAGCTCGGCACCTATGCGATAGGCACGATAGGAGTTATCAACAATGCCGAAAAGCTGATAGATGAGTGCCTCGATCACGCCGGCGGTTATTTTGATGCAATGACCGGCGGTAAGGTAAACACCACCGAATTGGTTGCGGCACTCATAAACCAAAAGGATAATTTTGCGGACGGAATAAAATATGCTCAGGAAGTTATCGAGGGCACCTGCGCAGTTCTTATTCTCACAAGCGACGGCTCAATCATTGCCGCAAGAGACAAGGTCGGACGACTTCCTCTGCTTATCGGCAAGGATGACTTCGGTCATGCCGCCACCTTTGAATCCTTTGCTTTTGAAAAGCTCGGCTACGAATGCGTAAAAGAGCTTGGCCCCGGTGAAATCGTCAAGCTCACGCCCGACAGTGTGACACAGCTTGCAAAACCGGGAAAGAAAAAGCAGATCTGTTCTTTCCTTTGGACCTACTACGGTTATCCGACTGCTACCTATGAGGGCGTCAACGTTGAAGCGATGCGTTGCAGAAACGGTGAAATCATGGCGGAATACGATAAAAAAACGAACACCGCAGCCGATGTAGACTATGTAGGAGGTGTTCCCGATTCGGGTACTCCCCACGCCATTGGCTACGCAAATTGCAGCGGCAAAAAGTTCGCCCGTGCTTTCATCAAATACACTCCCACATGGTCACGCAGCTTTACTCCCGCAAGGCAATCCGAACGCAACAAGGTTGCCAAAATGAAGCAGGTTCCCGTACACGATTTCATTGTTGACAAGAATCTTCTTTTCGTTGACGATTCAATCGTAAGAGGTACTCAGCTTCGCGAAACGGTCGAGTTTCTCTATGAGAACGGAGCTAAAGCCGTTCATATGCGTTCAGCGTGCCCGCCGATAATGTTCGGCTGTAAGTTCCTCAATTTTTCACGCTCCACCGACAACATGGAGCTTATCGCCCGCAGAATCATTATGGAGCTTGAGGGCGAAGAAGGCTTCAATCATATTGAAGAATACTCAAACGGTGAAACGGAAAGAGGCAAGGCACTGCGACGCACCATCTGTGAAAAATTCAACTTTGCTTCCTTGGAATTTCAGTCCTTGGAGGGCGTAATAAAAGCAATCGGTCTTGACGAATGTGAGCTTTGCACCTATTGCTGGAACGGAAAGGAATAAAATGATGATAAATAAATCAAAATCCGACAGCTATGCTCAGGCCGGCGTTGACATCACCGCCGGCTACAAATCCGTTGAGCTTATGAAAAAGCACATTGCCCGAACCAAAAATGAGGGCTGTCTTGATGACGTAGGCGGCTTCGGCGGTTGCTTCGGTCTCAACCTTGACGGTATTTCCGAGCCTGTTCTTGTTTCGGGAACGGACGGCGTCGGAACAAAAATAAAGCTCGCCATGCTCCTTGACAAGCACGACACCATAGGTATTGACTGTGTTGCAATGTGCGTTAATGACATTATCTGCTGCGGTGCAAAGCCTCTGTTCTTCCTTGATTACATTGCCTGCGGCAAGAACTATCCCGAAAAGATAGCTTCCATAGTCGGCGGCGTTGCCGAGGGATGCGTTCAGGCGGGCTGTGCTCTCATAGGCGGCGAAACAGCGGAGCATCCGGGTCTTATGCCCGAGGACGATTATGACCTTGCGGGCTACTGCACGGGAATTGTCGATAAATCAAAGCTCCTTGACAAAAACACCGTCTCCGAGGGTGACGTCGTTTTGGCTCTTGCTTCAACGGGCGTACATTCAAACGGTTTTTCGCTTGTTCGCAAGGTATTCGACATTGAAAATGCAGACCTCACCTCTCCCGTCGAGGCTCTCGGAGGAAAGTCTCTCGGTGAAGCTCTGCTTACCCCCACAAAGATTTATGTTAAGTCCATGCTTGCTCTGTTTGAGAAAATCAACGTTAAGGCGGTTTCTCACATTACGGGCGGCGGCTTCTATGAAAATATCCCGAGAGCACTCCCCGACGGTTATTCCGTAAAGGTTGACAAATCCGCTCTCAAAATCCTGCCGATATTCGAGCTTATTCAAAAGACGGGCGGAATTTCCGAGAGAGATATGTTCAATACATTTAATATGGGTGTCGGTATGAGCGTTACCGTTGCAAAAGAGGATGCAGAGACTGCTCTTGAAATTCTCAAAGCAAACGGTGAGGATGCTTACATAATCGGCAGCGTAATAAAATCCGACGAGGGTGTTATCATTGAATAATACGAAAAATATCGTTGTTTTGGTTTCGGGCGGCGGAACAAATTTGCAGGCTCTCATTGACGCTGAAAAGCAGGGCAAGCTCGGCTGCGGCAAAATCACCTGCGTAATTTCTTCAAAGCCCGATGCCTACGCTCTCACCCGTGCCGAAAACAACGGAATTAAAACAAGGGTGCTCGTACGGCGTGACTATGCGGATATTGCCTCCTACAGCATTGCAATGCGTGATGCTCTTATTGAGGAAAATGCCGATGTCATTGTATACGCCGGCTTCATGACAATTCTCGACGAAAATGTATGCGATGCATTCCCGAACCGCATGATAAACGTTCACCCCGCACTCATTCCGTCCTTCTGCGGCAAGGGCTTTTACGGTCTGCGTGTTCATGAAGAGGCTTTGAAAAAAGGCGTAAAGGTCTCGGGCGCTACCGTACATTTTGTAACGGCGGAATGCGACGCGGGACCGATAATCCTGCAAAAAGCCGTTGAGGTAGCCGACGGAGATACACCCGAAAGTCTGCAAAGACGTATCATGGAGCAGGCGGAATGGCGACTTCTCCCCGAGGCGGTACGGCTTCTTTGCGAGGAAAAAATACGAGTCGAAAACGGAAAAACAATTATCACTGAATAAAATACAGTAAGAGGTGCTGAAATGGAAATCAAAACTATTGAAAGCGAGCTCAATTCACTGGCTTATCACGGCAGAGGCATCATGATAGGCAAGAGTGCCGACGGCAAGCACGCCGTAACCGCATATTTCATCATGGGCAGAAGCGAGAACAGCCGCAACCGTGTTTTCGTCACCGACGGCGAGGGCATAAGGACTCAGGCGTTTGACGAATCCAAAATGGTTGACCCGCATCTCATAATTTACGCACCCGTAAGAGTTTTGGGCAACAAGACGATAGTTACGAACGGCGACCAAACCGACACGATATACGAGCTTATGGACAGACAGATGACCTTTGAGCAGGCACTTCGTACCCGTGAATTTGAGGATGATGCACCGAATTACACTCCCCGCATATCGGGAATTATCCGACTTGAAAACGGCGATATGAACTTTGCCATGTCCATTCTTAAATCCGCAGAGGGAGATGCAAGCTCCTGCGAAAGATACACCTATGCGTACTCAAATCCAGTTGCGGGCAAAGCAAAATTCATTCACACCTACAAATGCGACGGCAATCCTCTGCCGAGCTTCGAGGGCGAGCCGAAAACGGTAACGCTCCCCGATACGGATATAGATTCTCTTACAGAGCTTATCTGGAACAATTTGAACTGCGACAACAAGGTTTCGCTTTTTGTCAGATACATTGACCTTGAAAGCGGCAAGTACGAATCAAGAATAGTAAACAAGAATGTTTGAGGAGAAACAAGATGAAAGAATTTGAGCTTAAATACGGCTGTAACCCCAATCAAAAGCCGTCAAGAATTTACATGAACGACGGCAGCGAGCTTCCCATTGAAATTCTCTGCGGCAAGCCCGGATATATCAATTTTCTCGATGCGTTCAATTCATGGCAGCTTGTAAAGGAGCTTAAAGAAGCTCTCGGTCTGCCTGCGGTAACCTCTTTCAAGCACGTCAGCCCCACCTCTGCGGCAGTCGGCATTCCCCTTTCGGACAAGCTGAAAAAGGCTTGCTTCGTTGATGATATTGAGGGACTTGACGCTTCTCCCCTTGCCTGTGCATATGCCCGTGCAAGAGGAACCGACCGTATGTGTTCCTTCGGCGACTGGGTTGCTCTTTCGGATGTATGCGACGTCACCACGGCGAAAATGATAAAGCGTGAGGTTTCCGACGGCGTAATTGCTCCCGGCTACGAGCCCGAGGCACTTGAAATCCTCAAATCAAAAAGAAAAGGCAATTACAACATAGTTAAAATAAATCCCGATTACGTTCCCGCCGCAATTGAAACGAAGCAGGTTTACGGCATCACGTTTGAGCAGGGCAGAAACAATTTTGAAATCAACGCACAGCTTCTCAAAAACGTTGTTACCGAAAACAAGGAGCTTCCCGAAAGTGCGGTTCGTGACCTCATAATTTCGCTCATAACTCTCAAATATACTCAGTCAAATTCCGTTTGCTATGCGGTTGACGGTCAGGCTATCGGCGTAGGTGCGGGTCAGCAGTCACGCATTCATTGCACCCGTCTTGCGGGAACAAAGGCAGACACTTGGTTCCTGCGTCAGCACGAAAAGGTGCTTGCTCTTCCGTTCAGAGACGATATCGGCAGACCCGACCGTGACAACGTTATTGACGGCTACATAAATCAAAACGAAGAGGATGTTTGTGCCGACGGCAATTGGCAGAAATATTTTACCGTCAGACCCGAGCCTTTTACCCGTGAGGAACAAAAGGAATATCTTAAAACGATTGACGGCGTTGCTCTGGGCTCCGATGCTTTCTTCCCGTTCAGCGACAATATCGAGCGTGCTCATGCAAGCGGCGTTAAGTACGTTGCCGAACCCGGCGGTTCAATAAGAGACGATGCGGTAATCGACTGCTGCAACAAATACGGCATGGCAATGGCATTCACGGGAATGCGTTTGTTCCATCATTGATTCAAGGGTGTTAACATGAAAATAATGGTAGTCGGCGGCGGCGGCAGAGAGCACGCCATAATTAAAAAAATCAAAGAAAACAAACAGGTTGAAGAAATCTATGCTCTGCCCGGAAACGGCGGAATTGCAAAGGATGCCGTTTGCGTTGACATTTCCGCCACGGATATTGACGGCATTACTGCATTCGCAACCGAGAATGCAATAGACTACGCCGTTGTGGCACCCGATGATCCGCTTGTACTCGGACTTGTTGACGTGCTTGAAGCAAAGGGTATCCCCTGCTTCGGTCCGAGCAAAGCGGCGGCAATCATCGAGGGAAGCAAGGTGTTCTCCAAAAACCTGATGAAAAAATACGGTATTCCCACCGCTGAATACGAGGTATTCACCGATATGGAAAAGGCTCTTGCTTATCTCGAAACAGCACCCGTTCCCACGGTAATCAAGGCGGACGGCTTGGCACTCGGTAAGGGTGTCATCATTGCGAATGACCGTGAAGAAGCAAAGAATGCCGTAATTTCCATGATGCGTGACAAGCAATTCGGAAAAAGCGGTGACAGCATCGTTATTGAAGAATTTTTGACGGGTCCCGAGGTTTCCGTTCTTTCTTTCACCGACGGCAAGACCGTTGTTCCGATGATATCCTCCATGGATCACAAGCGTGCAGGAGACAACGATACGGGACTCAACACGGGAGGCATGGGCACCGTTGCCCCGAATCCCTGCTATACAAAAGAAATCGCCGATGAGTGCATGGAAAAAATTTTCCTGCCCACGATTCGTGCAATGAAAGCGGAGGGCAGAGCCTTCAAGGGTTGTCTGTACTTCGGACTTATGATAACGGAAAAGGGTCCCAAGGTAATAGAATACAACTGCCGCTTCGGTGATCCCGAAACGCAGGTCGTTCTCCCGCTTCTTGAAAGTGACCTGCTGACGGTAATGCAGGCTGTCACCGACGAAAAACTTTCCGAGGTTGAGGTTAAATTCAGCGATAAAAACGCCTGCTGTGTTATCATGGCATCGGAGGGCTATCCCGTTTCTTACGAAAAAGGCTTTGAAATAAACATTCCCGAGGACATTTCAAAGGATGTTTACGTTGCGGGTGCAAAGCTCTCGCAGGATAAGCTCCTCACCAACGGCGGCAGAGTTCTCGGCGTTGTCAGCATTGCCGACACTCTTGAAAATGCCGTTCGTGACTCCTATAAAAAGGTTGAAAAAATCACTTTCGGCAACAGCTATTACCGTAAAGATATAGGTGCTAAGGCTTTAGCGATGGAGGCAAAATAATGGTTTACAGAGTTTATGTTGAAAAGAAAAAAGGGCTTGCCAATGAAGCGGCGGCACTGCTTGCCGATGCAAAGGGTCTGCTCGGAATAAACAATCTCGAAAACATCAGGATTTTCAACCGCTATGATGCGGAAAACATAACCGAGGAGCTTTTCAATTACGCTATAGGAACGGTCTTTTCGGAGCCTCAGCTTGATATAACTTCAAGTGAGCTTTCCGTAGGCGATGCAACGGTTTTTGCCGTTGAATTTCTCCCCGGTCAGTTTGACCAGCGTGCAGACAGTGCCGCACAGTGCATTCAGATAATTTCTCAGGGTGAGCGTCCCGTTATCCGTTCGGCAAGGGTTTATGCTCTTTACGGCAACATTTCCGAACAGGAGCTTGCGGAAATCAAGAAGTATGTAATCAACCCTGTTGAAGCTCGTGAAGCACAGCTTGCAAAGCCCGAAACGCTTATTGTAAATTACGATATTCCCACAACGGTTAAAACTCTTGAGGGCTTCCTCGACCTTGATCGTGCGGGACTTGAAAAATTCGTTTCCGACATGGGACTTGCCATGGATACGGACGATATCGCTTTCTGCCAATCATATTTCAAATCCGAGGGCAGAGAGCCGACGGTTACGGAGATCCGCATGATAGATACATACTGGTCGGATCATTGCCGTCATACAACCTTCCTTACCGTTATTGATTCGGTTAAATTTGAAGATGAGCTTTTGCAAAGCGCATACGACGAATATATAGAAGTTCGCAAGGAGCTTGGCAGAACAAAGCCGATATGCCTCATGGATATCGCAACCGTTGCCGTCAAGTATCTGAAGGCCCACGGAAAGCTCGACAAGCTCGACGAATCCGAGGAAATCAACGCCTGCACGGTAAAAATCAATGTTGACGTTGACGGCGTAAGCGAGCCGTGGCTTCTTCTGTTCAAAAACGAAACACACAACCATCCCACCGAAATTGAGCCTTTCGGCGGTGCCGCCACCTGCATAGGCGGTGCAATCCGTGACCCCCTTTCGGGCAGAGCTTATGTATACGGTGCGATGCGTGTTACCGGTGCGGCAGATCCCACCGTGCCTGTCAGTCAAACAATTCCCGGAAAGCTCCCGCAGCGTAAAATCGTTACCACGGCGGCAAACGGATATTCGTCATACGGCAACCAAATCGGTCTTGCAACAGGCATCGTAGATGAAATTTATCATCCCGGCTATGCCGCAAAGCGTATGGAAATCGGTGCGGTCATCGCCGCGGCTCCCGCTGAAAACGTTCGCCGTGAGGTTCCCGCTCCGGGTGATGTGGTAATTCTTCTCGGCGGAAGCACGGGTCGTGACGGTATCGGCGGTGCAACCGGTTCATCAAAGGCACACAACGCTCATTCCGTTGAGACCTGCGGTGCAGAGGTTCAAAAGGGTAATGCTCCCGAGGAAAGAAAACTCCAAAGACTTTTCCGCAACGCAGAGGCAACCAAAATGATTAAGCGTTGTAACGACTTCGGTGCGGGCGGCGTATCGGTTGCGGTCGGTGAGCTTGCCGACGGTCTTGAAATAAATCTCAACGCCGTTCCCAAAAAGTATGAGGGACTTGACGGTACCGAGCTTGCAATAAGCGAGTCGCAGGAGCGTATGGCGGTCGTTGTCGAAAAGGAAAACGTCGATGCTTTCTTGGCTCTTGCGGCAAAGGAAAATCTTAACGCCTGCCCCGTTGCAGTTGTTAAGGCGGAGCCTCGCCTCGTAATGAATTGGAACGGCAAAAAGATAGTTGACATCAGCCGCGAATTCCTTAATTCCAACGGTGCGGAAAAGCACATTACGATAACCCCCGCCGCTCCCGAGAGCTTCGGCGAAAACATCAGCGGTACATTTACCGATAATTACAAGAGAATAGCCGATGACCTCAACATTTGCTCAAAGAGAGGTCTTTCGGAGCGTTTTGATTCCACCATCGGTGCAGGCACGGTTCTCATGCCCTTCGGCGGAAAAAATCAGCTCACTCCCATTCAGGCAATGGTACAAAAGATTTCCGTTGAAAAGAAGCACACCGACGACTGCTCTCTCATGGCGTGGGGCTACAATCCGTTCATTACGGAGAAAAGTCCGTATCACGGTGCATATCTTGCAGTTGTTGAATCCGTTTCAAAGCTCATTGCAACGGGTGCAAAATTCAATGATGTTTATCTTACTTTCCAAGAATATTTTGAAAAGCCCGGAACTGACGGCAAGCGTTGGGGCAAGCCTCTTGCGGCACTTCTCGGTGCGTTCAAGGCTCAAAAAGAGCTCGGCATCGGCTCGATAGGCGGCAAGGACTCGATGAGCGGTTCCTTTGAAAAACTCGACGTTCCCCCCACTCTTGTTTCGTTTGCCGTAACCACCGAAAAGGTTCGCGATATCGTTTCTCCCGAATTTAAGAAAGCAGGCAACAAGCTCGTTGTTATCACGCCTGTTTATGATGCAAAAACAGGACTTCCCGAAACTGCTTCGCTTCTTGAGGTTTTCGATAAGGTTACTCAGCTTATCCGCACGGGAAAAGCAGTATCCTGCTACACTCCCGGTCTCGGCGGCATTGCAGAGGCTGTTATGAAAATGTCATTCGGTAACGGACTCGGCTTCAAGTACTCCGACGGCATTTCCGTTCAAAGCATTTTCGATTACTCCTACGGTACATTCCTTTTGGAGGTCAGCGAAGAGGTTGCGGATGCGGTTACAATCGGTACGATAACGGATGATGCAAAAATCTCTCTCGGCGGTGAAAGTGTTGAGCTTCAAGAGCTTCTTTCGATATATGAAAACAAGCTCGAGGGCGTATATTCCTGCAACATCGCAGATAAGAAAACTCCCGTTGAGAATTTTGCTTACAGTGCAAAGAGCTATCCCGCTCCCGCAATTAAGACGGCAAAGCCGAAGGTTCTCATTCCCGCATTTCCCGGCACCAACTGCGAATACGACAGTGCAAAGGCGATGCGTGATGCAGGTGCACAGCCTGAAATTATCGTCATAAACAACCTTACCGCAAGCGGTATTCAGTCAAGCGTTGAAAAGTTCGCAAATGAGCTTAAAACGGCACAGATGATATTCATTCCCGGCGGCTTCTCGGGCGGCGACGAACCCGACGGCAGCGGCAAATTCATCACCGCTTTCTTCCGTAATGCCGCAGTTAAGGACGGCGTTACAGAGCTTCTTGACAGCCGTGACGGCTTGATTTGCGGTATCTGCAACGGCTTCCAGGCACTTATAAAGCTCGGTCTTGTTCCGTACGGAAGAATCATTGACACAGATGATTCCTGCCCGACGCTCACATACAACACCATTGCCCGCCACCAATCACGCATCGTTCGTACCCGCATAGCATCAAACAAGTCGCCGTGGCTTTCGCTTACCGAGGTCGGCGATATATACAGCGTTCCCATCTCTCACGGAGAGGGTCGTTTCCTTGCAAGTGATGAGCTTATCAAACAGCTTGCCGAAAACGGACAGATAGCAACTCAGTATGTTGACCTTGACGGCAACGCTACGAGCGACGTTCACTTTAACCCCAACAATTCCATGTACGCCGTTGAGGGTATCACCTCTCCCGACGGCAGAGTATTCGGCAAAATGGGTCACAGCGAACGCATCGGAAGCGGACTTTATAAGAACGTTCTCGGCAACTACGATATTCGTATGTTTGAAGCGGCAGTTAAGTATTTTAAGTAATCGGAGGGGTTCAAATGGCTTATTTATCTGATATAGAAATTGCTCAACAATGTGAAATGAAGCCGATAACCGAAATTGCCAAAAAGGCACATTTGGACGAACGCTACATAGAGCAATACGGAAAATACAAGGCAAAGGTTGACCTGTCTCTCATGAACGACACAAGTCGCAGCGACGGAAAGCTCGTTCTTGTTACGGCGATAACCCCCACTCCCGCAGGAGAGGGCAAAACCACCACCACCATCGGTCTTGCCGACGGTCTTTCAAGAATCGGCAAGGATGTTACCGTTGCACTTCGCGAGCCGTCCCTCGGTCCCGTATTCGGCGTAAAGGGCGGTGCAGCAGGCGGCGGATATGCTCAAGTTGTTCCCATGGAAGATATCAATCTGCATTTCACGGGAGATTTTCACGCAATCGGTGCGGCTAACAATCTTCTTGCCGCAATGCTTGACAATCACATTCAGCAGGGCAACGCCCTTGGTATTGACGTTCGCAAAATCACTTGGAAACGCTGTGTTGACATGAACGACCGCCAGCTCCGTTTCATCGTTGACGGCATGGGCGGAAAGGCAAACGGCGTTCCCCGTGAGGATGGCTTTGATATAACCGTTGCAAGCGAAATCATGGCTGTTTTCTGCCTTGCAAGCTCGATTTCCGATCTCAAGGAGCGTCTGGGAAGAATAATCGTCGGCTACACCTATGACGACAAGCCCGTTACCGCCGCCGACCTCAAGGCGGTAGGTGCAATGACGGCTCTGCTCAAGGATGCATTAAAGCCGAATCTCGTTCAGACTCTCGAGGGAACTCCCGCATTTGTCCACGGCGGTCCTTTCGCCAACATAGCACACGGCTGTAACTCCGTCACCGCAACGAAGCTCGCTTTGAAAATGGGTGATTATGCTATCACGGAAGCCGGCTTCGGTGCTGATCTCGGTGCAGAAAAATTCCTTGATATCAAATGCCGCATGGCGGGTCTTACCCCCGATGCCGTTGTTGTTGTTGCTACAATCCGTGCTCTCAAAATGCACGGCGGCATGGATAAAAAACAGCTCGGCGAAGAAAATCTTGAAGCTCTCGAAAAGGGCATTCCCAATCTTCTCCGCCATGTTTCAAACATTAAAAATGTATACGGCTTACCCTGCGTTGTTGCGGTAAACCGCTTCCCAACCGATACCGATAAGGAAACGGCATTCATCATCGAAAAATGTCGCGAGCTTGGCGTCAACACCGTTTTGTCCGATGTCTGGGCAAAGGGCGGTGAAGGCGGCGAGGAGCTTGCCCGTGAGGTCGTTCGCCTTTGTGAGGAGGAGAAAGGCAATTTCACCTTCTCATATGAGCTTGACGGAAGCATCGAGGACAAAATTGAAGCAATCGTCAAGAAGATTTACGGCGGAAGCGGCATTACGGTAACGCCCAACGCCAAAAAGCAAATTGCACAGCTTACCGCTCTCGGCTTCGACAAGATGCCCGTTTGCATTGCGAAAACGCAGTACAGCTTCTCCGACGACCCGACAAAGCTCGGTGCTCCCGAGGATTTCACCGTTACCATAAAAAATGTCAAGGTTTCCGCAGGTGCAGGCTTCATCGTTGTTATGACCGGAGATATTCTTACGATGCCCGGTCTCCCGAAATGTCCTGCCGCTGAAAAAATTGATGTTGATGACAACGGCAAAATCACCGGTTTGTTCTGATACGACAATGACCCCGACCTAAACCGTCGGGGTCAGTTTTTTTGCAAAAGGCTCCCGCACACCAAGACGGTATGCAGGAGCCTCTGTTTATCAAATATCAGAATCGATTTATAAGTCCGATGAAAAAGTCATTAAACAAAGCAAAGAATTGAGCAAAGGCTTGAGCGATAATTCTGAAGAACGCCGAAACGCCGGAGAGAACCTCAACCTCAAATTCCGTACTCGCATTATAACCGGGAACGGTAACCTTAACGGTTGTTTTGCCGGCTTTCAATCCGGTTATGTAAATCTGATCAAATTCTTCGATAAATTCACAGCTTACTATGCTTGTATCGGCAGGCTCGATAATAAGTGTTTCATAATTACAATTTGAGCCGAACGGCAAAACATAAACATCAGCCCAAATCGAATCACCCTTTATCAAAAGAATGTCATCAATTTCAATGGAATCGGGAACAATTTTCGAGCCATCGGTAACATGGATTGTTATCGGTTTGCTTTCATCGTCCCAAAAATAATTGGCGCCAACAACTACGGTGTAGATTTCTCCCGCCTTTACCTTAAACGAAAAATCAAGTCCGATATCCTGATAATAGTATTTGCTTGATTGAATGCCGCCTTCGCTGTCATCAACATACGCATAGGCATCATCATACGACCAAATGTTGACAATCGCATCGTTTGTCGGACAAAATGAAAAATATTCGTACTCATCGGTGATATCATAGCTGTTGCCTACTGCGATTTCACGGATATCGTCGGCACGGGAAACAGTAAACGATACCTGCACCTCCACGCCGTCTTCAGCCAAAAATTCACGCTTGTAAACCTCAATTGTTACCTCGGAGCCGGCTTTAACGGGGAAATATTCATTTCCCTGCAATTTTGAATATTCATCAAGTGCCGGAGATTCTTTGTAAAGATAAACCGAAGTCAAAGCATTTTCGCCCAAAGAAACATAGGTGCTTACGGCTGTTTCCTCGTCGGAATTAAGCTCGACCGCAATTTTGTAAACTCCGCTTTCACTCGGAACAAAAGAGTAGGTAACGGCTTCGTCGCATACCGTCACGGTGTTTTTCTCGCCGAGAACGACGGCGTTTTCTGCCGCAAATGAAATTGTCGAAAGAGAGAATATCATCGTTAAGGCAAGTAAAATGCTGACAATTTTCTTCATAATAATACAACTCCTTTTTATGTATGCAGTGATAAATCCTGCCGTTTTATTTTATTATATCATACCAAAATCGAATGTCAACGGAAGATTAAAAAAATACAAAAACTCCCGCACACCAAGACGGTATGCAGGAGCATTGATATTAAGATTACTGTTTTTTATCCTTTTTTGAAGTTACTGCATTGAGCAAGGTGGTAACGCCGATTATAATTCCGATAACGATGAATATCCCGAGCATTCCCTTACCCATATACGGAAGCGAATCAAGAAATGCAGAGGGGTTAAAATTAAAATTCATGACGATTTTCCTCCTATTAGCTAGCCACAACCGATGCATCCAAACTCGATTTGTTTTGGATAAATGAAGCGACTGCTGTGTTAAAATACTCGCTAATCCGACAGGGTTAGCTGCGTTTTTGCCTTGCATTCACTCTATTTCTCTCAAAATAAATTCTGCAACCTGAAAGGGATTTACGGTGCAAAGGAGCGAAGTAAGGCTTTGTGCCTTTTGAGCGACTTTAAGCCGCAAAGCACCGAAAGCACGCCGTTTAAGACGGGTTCGGATGCGTCAATTGGGGCTAAAGAAATTGAGAATAAGACCGCCTGCGATAACGGAGGCTATCTGTCCCGAAACGTTTACGCCCATTGAATACATGAGCAGGAAATTCTGGTTATCCTCGGCAAGACCCATCTTGTGGACAACTCTGCCCGACATCGGGAAAGCAGAAATGCCTGCGGCACCAATCATGGGATTTATCTTTTCCTTGAGGAAGAGGTTGAGGAACTTTGCAAAAAGCACGCCGCCTGCGGTATCGAAGATGAAAGCAACAAGACCGAGACCGAGTATAAGCAGAGTTTCGGGCTTGAGGAAAGCATCATACCTCATCTGCGTTGCAATGGTAATTCCGAGGAATATTGTGATGAGATTTGCAAGAACCTTCTGTGCCGTATCGGAAAGCGAATTGAGAACGCCGCATTCACGAATAAGATTACCGAACATGAGGAAGCCGACAAGAGCGACCGAGTTGGGAGATACAAGACCCGCAATGATTGTAATTATGATGGGGAAAAGTATTCTCGTTGTCTTTGAAACGGTTTTCTGCTTGTAAGGCATTCTTATCATACGCTCCTTTTTTGTTGTAAGGAGCTTGATAACGGGCGGCTGAACGATGGGAACAAGAGCCATATACGAATACGCCGCAACCATGATAGCTCCGAGATATTTGGAATTGAGGAGCATTGCGATGACTATCGAGGTCGGACCGTCTGCCGCACCGATAATTGATATTGAAGCGGCATCGTTGATATCAAAGAACATTGATGCCATGCAAAGGGTAAAGAATATACCGAACTGTGCGGCGGCACCGAATATCATGAGCTTGGGATTTGAGAGTATCGGGCCGAAATCAATCATTGCACCGACGCCGATAAACAGCAGCAGCGGGAACAATTCGTTTGCAATACCCGCTCTGTAAAGCACGCTCAACGCACCTTCTTGAGTTGCTCCGCCTACGATTTGGTCGATAGCACCCGAAAGCGGCAGATTGACGAGAATAACGCCGAAGCCGATGGGAAGCAGAAGCGTAGGCTCCATATCCTTTTTGATTGCGAGATAAATAAGCAGACCGCCTATTGCCCACATGATTATCATTCTGTAATCAAAATTATCAACAACATTTTGATACAGAAACGACAGAAAATCCATTTTCAAAACCTCTCCTTTTCACTGTTTTTCGGTCAGCCGTACAGACTGTTGAAAAGTACTCCGTTCAAAAGCCGAAATCGGAATTATTATATCACTTTTCAACTGATTTGTCAATGATTTGACAAAATAATTGTATCATCTTTTTAAAAAAGTTTATTTGTGTCAAAAAGTCGTCATCCGTTCATAAAAATTTCATTTATTTCTTTTCCGTGTTCCATTACAAAATACATAATATATGTTATAATCTTAATAAATCAACACTTTTCCGCATTTGTGTTGTTGCACTTTTGCGTCGAAAGAAATATAATTATTATAATTGGGTATATTCGTTCTGAAAAGGAGCCCGTCATATGAATAAATCCGTAAGCAAATTTTCAAATACAGCCGTCAAAATGGATAATGCACTTCTCGAATTGCTCAATGCAAGAGATTTTGAAACCGTCACCGTCAAGGAGCTTTGCGAAAAAGCGGGCGTGAACCGTTCTACCTTTTATTCGCATTATGAAAACTTGGGCGAGCTTTTGGAGGAAAGCATCGTGCGTTTGCTTTCTCAGTTCAATGCCGCCTTTGCTCCGGAAAATCGTTTGTTTACAACACGCTTGCGTGACTGTCCTCTTGATGAGCTGTATCTTGTAACTCCCGAATACCTCATTCCGTATCTTGGTTGGGTATCGGAGCACCAAAAGCTGCTCGGTACGATTTTCAGAAATGCCAAGCTCTTCAAGCTCGACAGCATTTATACCAATGTTTTCAACGATATTATCTCCCCTATCTTCGACCGCTTCGGCATTCCCGAGCAGGACAGGCATTACAAAGCGGTATACTATTTTAACGGTATTTTCGCTCTGGTGGGTGAATGGTTGAAAAATGACTGCCGTGATTCCTTTGAACGCATGGCGGCACTGATTCAAGACTGCGTCATGAGCGGGGCAAATATCGAAAAGCATTTTTCACGACATTTCGTTGAGGGACTTGCGAATATTTAGACAAATCTTAATATTTTATTCATTGAAAAACCATTTAAAATATGCTATACTCTATGGGTATTATGCAGAATAAGGATGTGTACTTTTTGACTAAACCTTTTTACTCAGTCAGGTCTATCAGGGATCTGCGTGAGCTTATTGACCAAAGTGCCGAGCTTTACGGCGACAGACCCGCTTTTGAAATAAAAAGCGACAAGGTCGGACTTTACGAAATCACCTATAAGTCCTACCGTAATCAAATCAACTGCCTCGGTACCGCACTTGTTGATATGGGACTTGCCGGCGAAAAAATCGCCGTTGCCGGTGCCAACTGCTATGAGTGGTGCCTTTCATACATGGCTACCGTTTGCGGAGTCGGCGTGGTTGTTCCCATTGACCGTGAGCTTCTCTTTGACGATGTCAACAGCATCCTCAATGTTGCCGATGTTAAGCTGCTTATTTGTGATGACAAATTCGCAGAAAAGCTCGAAGGCCGTATCGGCGAGATGAAAAGCGATCTCAAAATCGTATATATGAGAAATGCACCGAGCGAAGATGCTCCCTCCGTTGAAAAGCTCGTCAAAAAGGGACAGGCTCTTCTTGACGGCGGCGACAGAAGATATCTCGAAGCAAAAATCGACCCCGAGGCTATGTGCTCTTTGCTCTTCACTTCGGGTACTACCGGCACTTCAAAGGGTGTTATGCTCTGCCACCGCAACTTCTGCTCCGAGGTCATGGCAGCAATGGGCGTTATTAAAATTTCTCCCGAGGACTGCGGAATTTCAATGCTCCCTCTGCATCACACCTATGAAAGCACGATTATACTTTTCTTTGCTCCCTACTGCGGTGCAAAGGTTACTTTCTGCGACGGCTTCAAATATGTTCTCAAAAACATGAAGGAGTTTAACCCCTCAGTTTTTGTCAGCGTTCCTCTTGTTCTTGAAACCGTACACAAGCGTATCATCAAGGCAATTCATGCAAAGCCGAACGGAGAACGTCTTTTCAAAGTAGGCAAGGTTCTCTGCAAGGCAGGTTCTTACATAGGTCTTGATCTCAAAAAGAAATTCTTTGGTGAAATCCAAGAGACCTTCGGCGGCTCAATGAGACTTATTATCTGCGGTGCCGCTCCGATAAATCCGCAAATTCTCAAGGATTTTGACGCATTCGGAATCCAAATTATCTTCGGATACGGACTTACCGAGTGTGCTCCCCTTGCCATAATAAATCATGACAGACTTCACGGTGCTGAATCCGTCGGCGTACCGCTTCCCGGCGTTGAAGCTAAAATTGTTGATGCCGACCCCGCAACCGGTATCGGAGAAATCTGCGTGAAGGGTCCCATGGTAATGCTCGGATATTACAACAATCCCGAGGAGACCGCAAATGTCATTGATTCCGACGGATTCTTCCACACGGGTGACCTCGGCTATGTTGACAAGAAGGGCAGATATTACATTTCCGGCAGAAGCAAGAATGTAATCATTACCTCCAACGGAAAGAATATTTATCCCGAGGAGCTTGAATATCATCTCGGTTCAAACGACCTTGTAAATGAATGCCTCGTTCTTGCCGACGAAAACAGCAAGGGTGAAACCATCGTTGCCGCAAGAATTTTCCCGGATTTTGAGGAACTGAAAGAAAGATTCGGTAAAACTAAGGATGAACTGACGGACAGCGAGCTTCACACAATCTTCAAGGATGTTGTCAAATCCGTAAATGAAAAGCTCCCGCCGTACAAGAAAATCGTTGATTTTAAGATTCGCCGTACCGAATTTATCAAAACAACAACGGCGAAAATCCAACGCCATAAGTATTCCGATTAACAGGAGTTTGATATGAAAGGTAAAACAGCATTAAAAATCGGTGCAGCCTCCGTTGCCGTAGTCGGTGCCGCTTGTGCAGCGGGCGGTAAGTATTTCGTTGATTCCTTCCTCGGCAAGGATGGTATTGCCCGCCGTGCGAATCAGACGATGCTCAGCGATGAAAACCATGAGCTTCTCACCGCTTCGGGCGAAAGCGATGCGGGACTTGACTTCTACCGCAAAATGCCCTATGAAGATATATTCACCTACAACGGAGACAGCGAACGCCTTCGTGCAATATTCTATAAAGCTGCAAAGCCCACGGATGTATATGTTATCGCCTGCCACGGCTATACCGGCTCCCCCGAAAAATACAATGTTGTGACCCACCGTTTCTATGAAATGGGCTTCAACGTGCTTGCACCCTATCTGCGTGCACACGGAAAGAGCGAGCATAAATACTGCTCTATGGGCTGGTTTGAAAGATACGATGTCATCGAATGGATTAAATTCATCATTGAGCAAAATCATAATGCAAAAATAATTCTTCACGGCACCTCAATGGGCTCCGCCACGGTGATGATGACCACAGGAGAGCCTCTCCCCTCGAATGTTGTTTGTGCTGTTGCCGACTGCGGTTATACCTCGGTTTGGGATGAATACAGCGTTCAAATCGGCAATGTTTTAGGCTTGCCCGAAATGCCGTTCCTGCACATTGCAAGAGCCGCCGCAAAGGTAATGGTCGGCTTTGATTTCAAGAAAACCTCACCTCTCGAGCAGGTTAAGAAATCCAAAACTCCGACTCTGTTTATTCACGGTGACAAGGATGATTTTGTACCTCTTTGGATGAATTATCCGCTTTACAAAAATGCTTCCTGCGAAAAAGAACGCCTCATCGTTCCCAACGCACCGCACGCCGCATCTTTTGTTGTTGACCCCGAATTGTATTGGTCAACGGTAGAAAAATTCGTCAAAAAGTATATCAATGAATAATAAAACGCCTCCTTTGCGGGAGGCATTTTTATATGCCAAAAGCGACAAGCCTCAAAAGAAGCTCGCCGCTTTTTTTGCATGATTATTTCTTTTTGCCGAGATAGGCTTCCTTAATTTCTTCGTTTTCGAGAAGCTGTGTACCCGTGCCCTCCATGGTGATGGTTCCCGTTTCGAGAACATATCCCTTATCTGCGATTTTGAGAGCCATGTTTGCGTTCTGTTCATTGAGCAAAACCGTTATGCCGTCTGCGTTTACGGTTCTGATAATATCGAATATTCCCTTGACGACAAGCGGTGCAAGACCAAGTGACGGCTCGTCCATCATTATCAATTTAGGATTGCTCATCAAAGCTCTGCCGACTGCAAGCATCTGCTGTTCACCGCCCGAAAGCGTACCGGCAAGCTGCCATTCACGCTCTTTGAGTCTCGGGAAAAGCTCGTAAACATGATGAATATCCGCCTTGATTTTTTCTTTATCCTTACGCAAATATGCACCGATTTTAAGATTTTCAAGCACGGTAAGATTCGGGAATACTCTTCTTCCCTCCGGTACAAGAGTGATACCCTTTGAAACAATATAGTCGGGAGATTTTCCGACAAGCTCTTCGCCGTTGAATTTTATTGAAGCTCTCACGGGCTTGACAATTCCGCTTATCGCTTTAAGGGTGGTACTTTTTCCCGCACCGTTTGCGCCGATGAGCGTTACTATTTTGCCCTGTTCAACATCGAGCGAAATGCCTTTTACCGCTTCAATTCCGCCGTAGGAAACAACAAGGTCTCTTATCTCAAGAATATTACTCATCCTCGCTCACCCCCAGATACGCTTCTATAACCTTGGGATCATTCTGTACATCCTCGGGTGCTCCGCTCGCAATGAGCTTGCCGAAGTCGATGACATATATTCTGTCGGAAATATCCATAACAAGGTTCATATGATGCTCGATAACAAAAACCGTGAGATTGAATTTATTGCGAATGTCCTTGATAAATTCCGTCAGCTCGTTCGTCTCCTGCGGATTCATGCCCGCTGCCGGCTCATCAAGCAGAAGCAATGACGGTTCTGCCGCCAAAGCTCTCGCTATTTCAAGGTGACGCTGTTTGCCGTAGGGCAGGTTCGCGGCAATTTCATCCTTAACATCGGAAAGTCCGAGAATTTCAAGCAAATTGAGAGCTTCTTCACGCATCTTTTTTTCTTCCTTGCGGTTGAGCATAAAGGTTGCGGTGAAAAGATTGCTCTTTCTTCTCATGTGCTTTGCAACAAGCACGTTTTCAAAAACGGTCATCGACTTGAAAAGTCTGATATTCTGGAAGGTTCTCGCTATACCCTTTTTGGCAATGAAATCCGGAGTATGCTCAACGACCTTGGAATACTTGCCCGCATTCTCTCCGGCATACATTTTTGCCATTTTCCCGTGAGGATGATTTGCGGCAATGACCTCGTCATGGAAAACAACCCGTCCGTTCGTGGGCGGATAAACACCTGTCACGGCATTGAAAACCGTTGTTTTTCCTGCACCGTTGGGACCGATAAGCGATACTATCTCGCCCTCGTTTATTTCCATAGAAAGATTATTTACGGCAACGACGCCGCCGAACTGCATGGTTATATCTTCAATACGGAGTACATTTTTACTCATTTTGAACGCACCCCCTGTTTTTTCTTCAGGCGGTTACCCGAGCCTGCAATGTTGTGCAGCTCTCTGTCGCCCATAATTCCTCTGCGGAAAAAGAGAACAACAAGCATAAGGATGACGGAGAATACAACCATTCTGAAGCCTGTCTTGAAAAGAGGAATACCGAGGTCAGCATTATCAAGGAAGCGAAGCCACCACTCTCTTGCCGCAATGACAACAAAGGCGGAAATCATGCTTCCCGAAACGCTTCCCATACCGCCGATAACGACAATCAAAAGTATAAAATAGGTTACGGCAATGGTAAAGGTGGTTGATGAAATGGCGGTAAGATACATCGCCATGAGTGCACCGCCGATTCCCGAGAAAAACGCACTGATAATAAAGGATATCTGCTTATTCTTAGAAAGGTTGATACCCATTGATTCAGCGGCAATTTCGTCATCGCGGATAGCTCTGAGAACTCTGCCGTAGGTTGAATTGAGAAGCAGCATTATCACCGCAATGCAAACGAACACAACGATAAATATACCGTAGTAGGATTCAAAGCCGGGAATTTTTTTGAGTCCGAGGGAGCCGTTTGTAATCTTATTGAGCGGAGAAGACGCAACTACTATTCGTACAACCTCAGCAAAACCGAGGGTTGCAATGGCAAGATAATCGCTCTTTAAGCGAAGCACGGGGGCTCCGATAAGAGCCGCAAGCACTGCCGCCGCAAGACCCGCCACGATAAGTGCAACGATTATGGGAAGCTCGATATTCTTCAGCCAATCGGCAACGCCGTAAAGATAATAGACGCTGCCTCTTGACTTAACGGGAATGGTGAAAATCGCATATGTGTACGCACCGATAGTCATAAATCCCGCTTGTCCGAGCGAAAAAAGCCCCGTAAAGCCGTTAAGCAAATTGAGAGATACGGCAAGAAGCATATAAATCGCACTGAGCTGTAAAACGGATTTGAACATTGATGTGCTCGATGCAAATTCGCCGCAATAGATTATTGAAATTATAAGTGCCGCTGCCGCCGCAACGGGGAGAATGATGTTGAGTTTTGATTTTTTCGCCATAATCACACCTTCTCCTTAATTTTTTCTCCGAAGAGTCCCGTGGGCTTGACAAGCAGTACAAGAATGAGTATTACAAAAGTAAATACATCGCTGAATTCGGAAATACTGCTGCCCTTTACAAAAGTTTCTATAAGTCCGATAATGAATCCGCCTATCAGAGCACCGGGGATGCTGCCGATTCCGCCGAAAACAGCCGCAACGAAGCATTTAAGTCCCGGAAGTGAGCCGGAAAGAGGATATACGGACGGACGCGGAGTGAAATATAAGATAGAACCGATTGCCGCAAGTGCACAACCGATAACAAAAGTCATACTGATAACATAGTTTATTTTAACGCCCATGAGCTGACTTGTCTCAAAATCCTTTGAAACGGCACGCATTGCCATACCAATTTTCGTTTTGTTTACAAGAAGAACAAGTGCCACAACAAGCACCACGGTAAGAATCGGGGTTATGAAGGTGACTATGGAGGTTGAGACCTCTCCTATGGTTATTCTCTTGTTGAGAAAATCAATACTCGGGTAGGATTTCGGCTGAGCCGAAAACAGATAGGTTGCGAAGTTTTGCAGGAAATACGAAACGCCGATCGCGGATATCATGATTGACATTCTCGGGGCACTTCTCAGCGGCTTATATGCAATTCTTTCGGTGAATACGCCAAGAAGAATCGTTGCCGCAATTACTATCACAATGGATATATACCAAGGTATGGTTAAATTTGTCATGCAGATTATCATGAAATAACCTGCCATCATGAAGA
Organism: uncultured Clostridium sp.; assembly: GCA_964587915.1. Taxonomy (GTDB): domain Bacteria; phylum Bacillota; class Clostridia; order Oscillospirales; family Acutalibacteraceae; genus CAG-177. The sequence goes on along the minus strand of CAZPMK010000002.1, from coordinate 65,450 downwards.
TATCGCCGTGAGCAAAATTGATAAGACGCAGAATACCGTATACCATTGTATAGCCTATGGCGATAAGAGCGTAGATACTGCCTATAGAAACACCCGTAAGGCAGTTTTGAAAAAATGTGGTCATGGGTTTACCCCCTGTAAAATCGAGAAAAATCCAAAACGGCGAGGGCAAGCTGCTCCTCGCCGTTCATTAGTATTGTGAATGCTTATTGAGCCGGAGTGAAAGTACCGTCGGTCTTCTGTGTTCCGAGGAATTTGAAGCCGCCGTCCGACATGGTCTTAATATAGGTCATATCCTTGTTGGCATCGCCGTTTTCATCAAAGGTAACATGACCCGTAACGCCGTCATATTCAACGGTGGTAAGAGCCTCTCTGAGACCCTCCTGAGTAAGGTTGTTGGGATCCAGCTTCTTGAGAGCTTCAACGATAGTCATGTAAGCATCGTAACCGAGAGCGGAAACTGCAGCAACGGTATCATTACCGCCGTTGAGCTTGAGATTTTCGGCACTGCTGTTAAGATATGCCTTATAGCCTGCAACGAAATCGGCAGAGGCTTTATCGTTCTCATCAAAGAAGGTTGAGAATACAACGCCCTCGCAGTTTTCTTTGCCGGCGTTCTCGATGATGGTTGCGTTCTCCCATGTGTCACCTGCCATGAGCTTTGCGGTAATGCCCATTTCCTTAGCCTGCTTGATGAAAAGTCCCGCAGTCTGAATTGAAGAGGGAACGAAAACAACATCGGGATTTGCCGCCTTGACGGAAGCAAGGATAGCATTGAAATCCGTTTCATTGGTGTTATAAGTGCCTTCGTAAGCGATGGTACCGCCGTTTTCTACAAAGCCTGCCTTGAAGTAGCTTGCAAGACCGGTTGAATAGTCGTCACCGTTCTGATTGATAACGGCAGCAGTCTTTGCACCCTGAGAAAGAGCGTACTTTGCCATAACGGTGCCCTGGAACGGATCGAGATAGCAAACGCGGAAATAATAATCGTTATCGAGAGTAACCTGCGGATTTGTGCAGGAGCAGCCGATTGCAACTATCTTGTTATCGGCAAAGGTTGAGCCTGCGGCGATTGAAACGCCGGAGCCGTAAGAGCCGAGAACTGCCGCAACCTTCTTGCTGACAAGTGACTGTGCCGCAGTAACGGCAGCCGACTTATCTGACTGATTGTCAACCTCTTCGAGCTTGATTGTGTACTCAACGCCGCCTATGGTAACGGTAGGAGCAACGGTATTTGCATATCTGATGCCGAGAACCTCCTGCATTCCGCCTGCACCGTTTTCACCGGTTGCCGGCTCGAAAACGCCGATTTTGATTACATTGCCTTCGACTGAAATGGGAGTAAGCTCGGAGTTGTTTTTGCCGCCATCATCCTTGGAGCCATCACCGCAAGCAGCAAAGCATCCGACAACAAGCAAAAGTGCCATAAGAATTGCGATAATCTTTTTCATAAAGGAAACCTCCGTTAAAGAATATGAATCAAAGGGCATCACAGCCCCTCAGTTCCTGAGTACGCATCAAAATATTTGAGAATATTTTTTATTATTATACAATACGAAAAAGCATATTGCAATAGAAATCTTGAAAAAAACCGGTTTTTTTGTTTATTTTTTCTCCGTTTTTGCATTTTTGCAGGTCGCTTCATGCAAAAAACAAGGAGCTGACGCTCAAAAACGACAGCTCCTTGTTAATTTATGCAGTTTCTTTTAATTCTCTTTCAAGCCAAATACTGCCTATCTCTATTGCACTGTACAAGCCCCTGCGCTCAGCTTTTTTAACAATCTTGTCTTTCATTCTGACATCGGGATCGGTGTTGACAAGCTGAACAAGCACTCTGTCTGCAACCTCGACACCCTTTACCTCACGGGTGCTCGTTATTTGAAGAATGGCAACATAGGGGGCATTCATGTAGCCGTAATAGATGGTCTTTCCGTTTCTTACAAGCGGCTTGCCCTTATACATAAGAAACTCGTTTTTCTTTGCCATCGACTATCATCTCCTCTTTGTTTACTTTATACCGAGATAACACTTCACCATAGCCTGAAGAAGCTCGTCTCTGTCAAGTCTTCTGACAAGGCTGCGGGCATTGTTGTGTGTGGTAATGTAGGTCGGGTCCTCTGAAAGGATGTACCCGACAATCTGGCTGATTGAATTGTAGCCCTTCTCGTTCAAGGCCTCATAAACGGCAAGAAGGTTTTTCTTCATCTCAACCTCATTTTCGTCCTTAATAGAGAATTTTATGGTTTTATCAGTCATTTCGGTCACCTCCGTACCTGACCATTATATAACACCTTTCGGAATAAAACAATATTTTTTTGAAAATTTTACTTTTCTTTAATAATTACGCTCTGAGGACTACGCCGATACGGTCAAGATTTGCAAGAATCGTATCAATCCAGCCCTGAACCTCATCCATTTCGAGCGTTCTGTCCATGGCGGCAAAGACAAGGCGAACCGTTATGCTCTTTATGCCGAGCTTTTCATAGGTGTCGATAACTCTTGCACTTTTAAGCTCCGCAACGCCGAGAGAGTTCCAGCATTCCTCAAGCTGAGAATATCTGATATCTCCGGAAAGAACAAGGGAAAGATCGTAGTATGTGGACTGCTGTGTGCTCGGCTCGCTGAACATTATTGCGTTAGCGTTCACCGAATTGAAATCCGTCATGTCAATTTCAAAGCAAACAGCCGCCGCAACCTTATCGAGCTTTGCTCTGCAAGCGGGATGAAGTGCACACAAAACACCGACCTTTTTGCCGCCGACAACTATCTCTGCGGTGTTTTTGGGGTGCTGCCAATTGTGCTCTGGAGCAATTTTATTATATACTGCTTTCGTCTGCTTTATTTCACCGACAAGGCAATTTATCATTTCAAGAGCCTTGAAATAAAGGGATTTTTCGTCGCCGCTCTTATCATAGAGAACAACGCCGAGACGCTTTTTCTCCTTGCAGATTCCGTTTTCGTCAACGCCGTCAACAACTCTGCCTATTTCAAAAATGCCGTAGCTGTCGGAGAAATCCTTGTTTTCGCTTGCCGCCGTGAGAAGCGTGGGAAGCATTGAATTTCTGAGCGTGCCGTTATCGGAATTCTCAATATTGAGAACCTTGACATTATCCTCAACGTCGATGCCCAATTTCTTGAACTTTCTGCCGTCGCACCAAAGATAGGAATGTATCTCATGAAGTCCGAAGGTCTTGACAAGGATATCCTTTGCCTCCTCGTCCTCCAATCTTCCGTAATCGTTCGGAACGGGCTTTAACGGACTGCGGGTGGTGGTTATTTCAAAATTATCGTAGCCGTAAATTCTCGTAATTTCCTCGATGATATCCGCTTTCATGGTAACATCCTTGGTAGCTCTCCATGAAGGAACGCTGACCTCGTAATCGTCACCGTTGCGTTTAACGCCGAAGCCGAGAGAAACAAGAGTCTTTTCAATCTGCTCGTTGGCAATATCTATTCCCGTGTATCTGTCAACATATTTCTTATCAAAGGAAATGCTGACCTCGGGATATTTTCTGACATATTCATCGGTAAGGCGTGAAGCAACCCTTGCATTGGGGTCTGCCGAACGGACAAGCTCAACAAATCTGCCGACGGCATCCATGGTAAGCTCGGGATCAAGCATTTTTTCGTATCTTGCACTCGCATCGGTTCTGTGTCCGAGTCTTGAGGAGGATTTACGAACGCTTACACCGTCAAAGTTTGCGGATTCGAGAACAACGCTTCCCGTATCTTCAACGATTTCGGAATCAAGACCGCCCATGATACCCGCAATTGCTACCGGCTCATCACCGTTGTATATCATAAGGGTATCCTCGTCGATTTCACGGCTTACTCCGTCAAGCGTTGTGAAATTCATCTTCTCCTTGGGAGTGGTAACAACGATATTATCAATTTTATTCGCATTGAAAGCATGGGTCGGCTGACCGATTTCAAGCATGATGTAGTTCGTTACGTCGGCAAGCAGATTGATGCCTCTCATGCCGCAGTAATACAGACGAATACGCATTTCGAGCGGGCTTTTGTTTACCGTTATATTGTCCATTTTAATGCAGGAATATCTGTAAACAAGATCCTCTCTGCCAACGGTAACGTCAACCTTTTCGTCACCGTCATAGGAAATATCGCCGAGCTTGAGCGGTTTAAGCTCTCTGCCGGTGATAGCCGCAAACTCTCTTGCGATTCCGTAGTGTCCCCAAAGGTCGGGACGGTTGGTAAGGGATTTGTTATCCACCTCAAAAATGATATCGTCAACGGGATAAATGCTCTTGATATCCGTACCGTTTTTCAGTTCGGCATCAAGCTCCATAATTCCGGAATTATCATCACTCAGACCTAATTCCTTTTCGGAGCAGCACATACCCTCGGACACATAGCCCGCAACCTTGGCTGTTTTGATTTCTCCGCCGCATACTCTGCCGCCCGCAAGTGCAAGGGCAACTTTCATGCCGACTCTCACATTGGGAGCACCGCAAACGATATCGCAAACCTTGGTGCCGACATCAACCTTGAGAAGGTGGAGCTTTTTGGACTCGGGATGATTTTCAACGGAAAGAATTTCACCGACGACTACATTTTGAACGTCCTCACCCTTAACGATAATTTCCTCAACCTCGGCAGTTGAAAGGGTAAAGCCCTCTATGAGCTTTTTGATATCAAGACCGTCAAGGTCAACATAATCTTTTATCCAATTTATTGAAACAAACATTCTTATGCCTCCTCGCTTTCGTTTTCCGGTCTGGTGAAGGGTCTGTCGGTAAACTGCGAAAGTGCTTTAAGATTTCCGCCGTTGAAGACTCTTATATCCTTAATTCCGTATTTCATCATTGCAAGTCTTGTGAGTCCGAGACCGAACGCAAAGCCCGTATATTTTTCGGGATCAACGCCGCCGAGCTTCAAAACGTTGGGATGAATCATACCGCAGGGGCAAAGCTCGAGCCAGCCTGAATTTTTGCAGGAGGGGCAACCGTCTCCGCCGCAGATAAGGCACTGTATGTCAAGCTCAAAACCGGGTTCAACGAACGGGAAGAAGCCGGGGCGAAGTCTGACGGTGACATCCTTTTGGAAAACCTCGGAAAGCATGGTTTTCATAAAATAAATAAGATTGGATATCGACACATCCTTGTCAACCATCATACCCTCCATCTGGAAGAAGGTATTTTCGTGGCAAGCGTCGATTTTTTCATTTCTGAAGCAACGACCGGGGAAAACGGCTCTGAGAGGATTGCCCTGCTCAAGAGAAGCCGCATATTTACGCAGAATGGTATTCTGTGCGGCAGAGGTGTGGGTTTTGAGAAGCTGTCCGTTGCTGAGATAATAGGTATCCTGCATATCTCTTGCGGGATGGTGCTTGGGAATATTAACGCCCTCAAAGCAGTTGTAATCGTCCGTAACCTCGGAATAATCCTCAATCGAGAAGCCCATGTTAAGGAAAATATTTTCAAGCTCTCTTTGAACAAGGGTTATCGGGTGATATGAGCCGAGAGCCTTGCTTACGGGCATGGATTCGTCATAGCTTTCTGCCGAATCAATGAGCCTTTGCTCCTCGAGCTTTTTAAGCTCCTCCACCTTGCGTGCAAGTGCTTCTTCAATATACTGCTTTGTTTCGTTTATCTTCTGACCTGCTTCTTTTTTCATTTCGTTGGGAACGCTGCGAAGCTCCTGCATAAGGCTCGAAACATAGCCTTTTTTGCCGAGAAACTCAATTCTGAGCTGTTCAAGCTCCGAGGTTGCGGCTGCCTGTGAAGCCTTTTCTTCAAACAGCTTTTTCAGCTCTGCCGGTTTTTCAAACATTTTATATCAATCCTTTCATTGTCTCCTGTTACTGAATAAAAAATCCCCCGTCACAAGGACGAGGGACGAATAACAATCCGCGGTACCACCCTGATTCACGGCATACACCGTGCTCTCAATGCCTTTAACGGAGCAACCGTTGAAGCCTACTGAATTTCAGCCTCACCGCTCACGGGTGAACTTCGGCAAAGCACTTCACAATCCGCTCTCAGCCGCTGACGGATTTTCTCTTTGGTGAGTTGGCCTGCTTACTCTCCCGATCACTGCGTTTATTTATCCATAACAATATAACACATTGCCGCCGATTTTGCAAGAGGAAAATACATTTTATTTGTTCGCTTTTTGTTTTATTCGGAGTATGCGGCGTATTATTGTATCATTTCGTTAAATTCTTCCTCGGATATTATTCTTATTCCGAGGGACTGAGCCTTGACGAGCTTACTGCCCGCATCCTCTCCCGCAAGCACACAGCTTGTCTTTTTCGAGACGGACGACGACGTTTTTCCGCCGAATTTTTCGATTATTTCACTCGCTTCATTTCGGGAATAGGTCGGCAGAGTTCCCGTCAAAACAAAGGTCATGCCCTCAAATCGGCTGTCCGCCTTTTCTTTGAGAGAAGCCATGTTTACGCCGAGAGCCGCAAGTGCTTCAATCTCCTTTTTGGACTGCTCCAAAGCAAAGAAATCGGCAACGCTCTGTGCCATTATTCCGCCGAAGCCGTCAATTGCGGTAAGCTCCTCGACACTCGCCGCCGCTAAAGCCTGCATCGTGCCGAAATGCTCCGCCAGCAATTTGCCCGCCTTTTGACCGACATGGCGAATACCGAGAGCAAAAATCAGCTTGGCAAGATCATTCTTTTTGGAAGCTTCAACCGCCTCAACAAGATTCTGTGACGATTTATCCTTAAAGCCCTCAAGAGTCATGAAATTCTCTTTTTTGAGAGTATATATATCGCTCGCCTTGGTAAGCAAGCCGTTTGACACCAGCTTTTCGAGCACGGCATCACCCATTCCCTCGATATCCATGGCATCACGGGAACAAAAATGAATGAGATTGCGTAAAAGCTGTGCAGGGCATTCGGGATTTACACAGCGTACAGCCGCCTCTCCCTCCTCGCGGATAACCGGAGCGGAACAGGAAGGGCAGAGTCTCGGCAACTCAAAGGTCTCGGAATTTTCTTTATGTGACACAACCTTTACGACCTCGGGAATTATATCCCCTGCCTTGCGAATGATAACCCTGTCTCCTATGCAAATGCCCTTTTCGTTTATAAAATCCTGATTATGAAGCGTTGCTCTTGACACCGTAGAGCCTGAAACAAGCACGGGTTCAAAAACGGCGGTGGGAGTCAGCACACCCGTTCTTCCGACGGCAACCTCGATATCAACGACACTTGTTTCTTTTTCCTCGGGGGGATACTTAAAAGCAAGCGCCCAACGGGGAAATTTCGCCGTGCTTCCTATTTCCTCACGCATTGCAAAGGAATCCGTCTTTATAACCGCACCGTCAATATCAAACGGCAATGAGCTTCTTATTTCGCCGATTCTCGCAAGCTCATTTTCTATATCTCCCGAATCGGTAAATTTATTGTAAAACGGTATCGTCTTGAAGCCGAGCTCTTTAAGATAATCTATCGACTGCTTGTGCCCCGTCAATTCGCCACCGTCATAGCGTTGCACATTGAATACGAATATATCAAGTCCTCTCGTTGCGGTAACGGAGGGATTTTTCTGTCTGAGTGAGCCTGCGGCGGCATTTCTCGGATTTTTGAACGGCTTTTCACCGTTCAGCTCCTGCTCCCGTGCAAGGTCGGCAAACACCCTTTTGGGCATATACACCTCGCCTCTCACCTCTATCGTTACATCCTTTTTAAGACGCAGAGGGATTGAATTTACCGTTCTGAGATTCGCCGTAACATTCTCTCCCGTCACGCCGTCACCCCTCGTTGAACCTCTCACAAGCACTCCGTTTTCATATTCGAGCGCAACGGAAAGACCGTCGATTTTAGGCTCAACAACAAACTCCGCATTCGGGAAATCCGATTTTACTCTCGTTATAAACGCCTGCACCTCGGAAAGACCGAAAGCATCCTGCAAGCTCTCGAGCGGTACGGAATGCACCACCGGTTCAAACATTCCCTCGGCACTTCCGCCTACACGCTGAGTGGGAGAATCTGCGGTTATAAGCTCGGGATATTCCTTTTCTATCGCCGCAAGCTCCCGCTGAAGCATATCATACTCGCTGTCTTCTATTTCGGGATCATCCTCAACATAATATTTATGGCTGTGATAATTCAGAAGCGTTCTGAGTTCCTCTGCTCTCAGGCGTGCTTTTTCAAACTCCATGGCGTTTACTTCCTTGTTATTTATTATTTTTATTATATCACTTTTTTTATTAAAATCAATGCATTTATTTCATTCTATTGAAACATCGGGTACGTTTCCGACTATCACCGTTTGAGCTATGCACAAGGAGGTTTCCGCCTTTTCGGTCAGTCGCTTTTCCGCAAGAGAAATAACAACGGTGGTTTCTATGTTCAGCATGACGCTGTGCTGTGTTTGATTTACTCCCGCAGAAGTGAATACATTGTCAAAATCCGATGATGTTGAAGCCGAACAGCCCACCTTAACCTTAATTTGCGGTCCCGCACCCGAAAAAAGTGAAATACCTGTTGCTGTACCCAACGGTATGCGAATCTCGGTACGCTCCTTATCCTCAAATGCGTTGTCTATCGCCTCGGTAATCTTTGACTTAAAAAGATTCAGCTTCACCGCATCGGTGCTGATTCCCGTGATGGAATTATCCGCACCATAGCTTATTTTTACTATATCGGAATAATCCGGCGAACACTCCGAAAGAACATTCATAACGGCTGTGTTTATTCTCTCCGTTGCAAGCCTGTGTGCTTCGAGAGCCGCAAGCTCCTTTACCGCAGGTCGAAGCCGTGCATCGGCAAGCAGTACAGCCGCCGTTAATGCGATTAAAATGCAGACCGTTTTGAAAATAATTGTATTCCGCCTGTAGTAAAGCCTGCGATATTTCATCCGCCCGCCCCCTTGCATACCGTATAATATATAATATGCAAAAAAGTGCGACAAGATATAAAAAAGCTGCGGAATTGCTCCCGCAGCCTTTATAATTCAATCAGTCTTCGATTGCCGCCTTGCGTGAATTTATCTTTCTGAACTTCTCAACATCGAATTTCGGAGTACGGTCGTAATAGTAAACGCCGTTCTGCTCCTGCTCGATATCGGTAAGCTGAGTATAGCAGAATGCAAACATACGGTCATTGTCAAGGAAAGCATCGGTAAGTCCCTTGTATCTCTCGAAAAATTCTTCTTCGGTCTTGGGAGCGTTGCCGTAGCCCCATGCGTTTCCGTCCTCATGAGGAGTCCATTGGATTCCGCCGTATTCGCTGACAAAAGCGGGCTTCTTGCCGTCATACTGCTGACGCTCGGGGAACTTCTCATAAAGAGTGCCCTCGGTCATGAGCTTATCGTAATTTGCTTTCATTATTGCGGGATCCTGCTCATAATCGTGAACATCGTAAATATCGGTTTCAACATGGAAGTTACCGCTCGTATCAATACAAGGTCTGGTCTCATCCATACGCTTTGTAACTCTGTAAATATTTCTGAGAAGCTCGTCATCCTGCTTTCTGCCGTCCATATCCCATGTTTCGTTGAACGGGCACCAGCCGACGATGGCGGGATGGTTAAAGTCTCTTTCAACGCTCTCGCACCATTCGTTGAGGAACGCTTCAAGAGATACTCTCATCGTGTGATTAAGTCCCCAGTTGCCGTACTCGCCCCATACGATATAGCCGAGACGGTCGCAATGATAGAGGAATCTTTGCTCGAACACCTTTTGGTGAAGTCTTGCACCGTTGAAGCCCGCAGCAAGTGAGAGCTTTATGTCGTTTACAAGAGCCTCGTCACTCGGTGCGGTATAGATACCGTCGGGATAGAAGCCCTGATCGAGGATAAGACGCTGGAACACGGATTTGCCGTTAATCAAAACCCTGTAGCCGTCTATGCGGATGCTTCTGAGACCGAAATAGCTGTCAACCTCATCATCGCAGAAGGTGAGCTTCAAATCGTAAAGTCTGCCGCAGCCGACCTCCCAAAGATGGGTTTCGCTCAGCTTGATTTCACCGCTGACAAATCCTGCCGCTTTTTTCTCGAAGGAGCCGACTGGCTTGCCCTCGTAAAATGCCTCTGCCTTGAGAGTGCCGCTTCCCTCAAGCACTGCGGAAACGCCGAGGGTTGCATTATCGGGATCGGGATAGAGCTTGAAGCTCTTGATGTATGCATTGGGAACATACTCGAGCCAAACCGTCTGCCAAATACCCGTTGTTCTTGTGTAGTCACAGTTGTGTGAATAATAAAGCTCGCTCTGCTTGCCTCTTGCCACCATGGGATCTCTGGTGATATCCTGAGCGTTGACGGCAATTACGTTTTCGCCCTCGTTAAGATATTCCGTTATATCAAACGCAAAAGAGGTATAGCCGCCGCTGTGATAGCCGGCTTTCTTTCCGTTCACATAAAGATATGTATCATGGTCAACGGCACCGAAATGAATAAGCACTTTGCCGCCGAGCTGTTCTTTGGTAACGGTGATGCTTCTTCTGTACCAAACAGCATCCATGAAATCGGTATGCTGAATGCCGGAGAGCTTGCTTTCGGGGCAGAACGGAACCGTTATTTTACTGCTCCATTCGCTCTTATCAAGAATACCCGACTCTGCACCGCTGTTGCCGTAGTCAAATTCAAATTCCCATTCGCCGTTGAGATTGAGCCAATTCTTTCTCTGAAATTGCGGATTGGGATGTTCACTTCTGGGGATGGACATAGTCTTTTCTCCTTATATTTCAAAATATTTATCTTCGATCATCGCCGCAAGGCAATGATAAACCGGTAAAGTAAGCTCCTGAACCTTAAAGGTTTCGTTTTCGGGCAGACGGATACAAACATCGGAAAGTCGTGATGCTTCGCTCTCCCTTTTGCCCGTAATTGCCACGCTTTTAATTCCGCTCGCCTTAGCCGCTTTAAGGGCATAGACAACGTTAGCGGAATTGCCCGAGGTTGTGAAAGCGATGAGAACATCGTTTTCCTTTGCATATGCACATACCTGTTGTGCAAAAACAAGCTGAGGCACGGCATCGTTTTCAAATGCCGTCATCAAGGCGGAATGAGCACAAAGCGATATTGCAGGCAAGCCCTTTTGAAGCTGCTCGGAAAGCATATCGTCATCAAACATCTCTTTTTCTTGCTGTGAAAAGGGTCTTTTTTTAAGGAAGCCTTTCATCAGCTCGCCCACAAGATGGTCACAGTCCGCCGCACTGCCGCCGTTTCCGCAGCAAAGCAGCTTGCCTTTCGCATCGTAGCAGTCGCATATTATCTCAAAAGCACGGTAAATATCGTTTCGGCATTCCTCGAGACAGGGGTAACGTTCGAAAAGCTCCGTAAAAATTTTATCCGTCATATCAGCCCTCCGCCAATTCCTTGGCAACTCCGAGTGCCGCATAATCGCCAATTTCGTCGCCGAGCATTGCAGGCACTATCTTACAGCACGCCGCAGAAGCGGGCAATGCTTCTTTTTTTATTACCTCTTCCATACTCTCAATGAGCAGGTGGCTTGACCGTGCAAAAATACTGCCGATAACTATTTTTTCGGGGTTGAGTATATCAATCAGGATTGAAAGACCGAGACCCAATTTTTCGCCGCAACGACGATATATCGCCCTTGCAAAGGCATCTCCGCCCGTTGCCGCCTGAGCTACGGTTTTCGCTGAAATATCATTGGGATTGAGCACGGTTTCGCCGCTGTAGAGAGGAAGCATTTTTCTCGTCATCGCCGCAATTCCGGCACCGGAGCAAAAGCCCTCAAAGGAGCCTGCCTTTCCGTAGCCTACGGGACCGTCGGAATCAATCCTCATGTGACCGACCTCTCCCGCAGTACCCGTGGTGCCGTCATACAGCTTGCCGTTAAGAATCAAGCCCGCACCCATACCCGTGCCGAAGGTCAGGAAAATCATGTTTTTGCATCCCCTGCCCGCACCGAACTGCCACTCGGCAAGTGCACAGGCATCGGCATCATTGCGTACACGGCAGGCAATGCCCAATTCATCCGTTACGATTTGAGAAAGAGGCACGTTATCCCAGTCGGGAAGATTCGGCGGACACATTATAACGCCCGTCTCGCTGTTTAGCGGGCCTCCGCAGCTTACGCCGCAAGAAAGAACATCCTCGGCGGATATTTGATTGCGTTCAAGAAGCTCCCTTGCACAGGAAACAAGCTCCCCGACGACGGTACGCCAGCCTCTTTCGCTTTTTGTATCGAAGCGGATTTTATCCTTTACTCCGACCGAGCCTTTTTCTGCCAGCACGACCGCACACTTGGTTCCTCCGATATCCATGCCGAGATAATATTTCATTCTTCTCACCTCTTGCTCCGTTAATTATATACCGAAAAATCCGTTCCGTCAAGAAAATAAATGTAATATACTGCTTTTATGTGCAAAAAATAAATCGGTATAACAATATCTTCACCGAAAGGGGCGATTTTTTGGCAGTAACCATAGTCAGAGCAACAGTGCTTTATGCCGTTGTCATCTTCTTGATAAGGGTAATGGGCAAAAGGCAGATAGGCGAATTACAGCCCGCCGAATTTGTTATCACCATGCTGATTTCCGAAATTGCTTCAATCCCCATGCAGGACAACACCATACCGATTCTCAGCTCCGTGACGGCGCTTTTCGTGCTCGTTGCATATGAAGTGATAACCTCGGCGGTAAGTCTCAAGAGCTACCGCTTCCGTGTTTTTATGCAGGGGCACCCCGTCATTGTAATCCGTGACGGAAAAATCGACCTTAAAGCTCTTAAAAAAATGAGGATGAGCGTCAACGACCTTGTGAGTGCCTTACGGCAAAAGGATGTTTTTGATGTCTCTCAGGTCTCCTATGCAATTTTTGAGACGAACGGACAGATAAGCGTGCTTCTGAAGCCCGAATACGAAAACGCTACCGCAAAGGACATAGGCTCAAAGCCGAAGAACAACGGTATGCCCTTTGCCGTAATCTGCGACGGTGCAATAATTGACGATGCTCTCGAGCAGTCCGGTGTTGAACGCAGAAAGGTCAAAAAAGCCGTTGACTCGGCTGGAATGGATATTTCCGATGTTCTCATCATGACGGTAACTCCGAACGGAAAAACCTACATCGTCAGAAAGGATGCCGAAAAGTGAAAAAACTCGTAATTGCCTGTGTTCTGCTTGCTCTTGCCGTCACTGCGGCGATATGTTCCAACGCAGTTTTCAAAAAAGAAACGGAGGATTTAACTCTCTCCCTTGAAAAGCTCCTTGAGGTTTCGGAATACGGTGACGGCGATACGGTAGCCCGTGAGCTTGAAAATGTCACCGCCGCTTGGAAAAAAGCCTCAAAGCTGCTCCATGCTCTTGTGATGCATGACTCCTTGGATGAAGTCGAGCAAAGCATAACCGCTCTGCCGCAAATATTAAAGCACGCCGACAGAGAAGAATTTAAGCAAAAATGTATCGAGGCTCTCAGTCAAGCGGAAAATCTTGTAAATTCCGAACGGCTGAGCTGGGAAAACATTTTAAAAATTCACTGAATTTTTATCGCTGATTCTTGTATTGCTTTCTCCCGTATGTTATAATTACGATGAGCAAGGGAGGAGGATATAAATATGGAAACGTTTATGCTCATTTTTTGGATCGCCCTGATAGTGGTGCTTTTGATTATAGAAGCACTAACCGTTCAGCTTGTCACCGTTTGGTTCGCCTTGGGTGCTCTCGCCGCTCTTATTGCACGGATATGCAACGCTTCGATTTTGCTCCAATGGGTAATTTTCGTTGCGGTATCCGCCGTTATGCTTGCGGCAACAAGACCCGTAGTGCGAAAAATCACCGCCGTCAAAGCACAGCCCACGAACGCCGACAGGTGCATAGGCTCAACCGCCATAGTTACCGAGGATATCAACAACATAGCCGGGAACGGCAGGGTTGAAGTAAACGGCATAAGCTGGTCTGCACGCTCGTCGGACGGCTCTGTTTTCAAGAAAGATGAGCTTGTGACGGTTGAACGCATCGACGGGGTAAAGCTCATTGTCAAAGCACAAAGTAACTAAGGAGGAAAGAATATGGATACCGTTGTTTACATTGTATTGATTTTTCTTGCACTTTTCATTATCGGCATTGTGGTGCTGAACGTTAAAATCGTTCCGCAGTCAAAGGCATTTGTTATTGAACGTCTCGGTGCATACAGTGCTACATGGCAGACGGGAATACACATCAAAATTCCGTTCATCGAGAGAATTGCAAAGCAGGTTTCGCTCAAGGAGCAGATAGTTGATTTCCCGCCTCAGCCCGTTATAACAAAGGATAACGTCACCATGCAGATAGACACGGTGGTATTCTTCCAGATTACCGACCCGAAGCTGTTTGCTTACGGCGTGGAGCGTCCGCTTGCCGCAATTGAAAATCTTACGGCAACAACACTCAGAAATATCATCGGCGAAATGGAGCTTGACCACACTCTCACCTCAAGAGATGTTATCAATGCCAAAATCAGAGGCGTGCTTGATGAAGCGACCGACCCGTGGGGAATAAAGGTCAATCGTGTTGAGCTTAAAAATATTCTCCCGCCCAGAGAAATTCAAGATGCCATGGAAAAGCAGATGAAAGCCGAACGCCAACGCCGTGAAGCCATACTCACCGCAGAGGGCGAAAAGGCAAGTAAAATACTTGTTGCCGAGGGTCAAAAAGAAAGCAAGATTCTTGCCGCAGAAGCAGATAAGCAGAGTGCCATCCTTGCCGCGGAAGCCATAAGAGAGGCAAAAATCAGAGAGGCAGAGGGTGAAGCGGAGGCAATTTTGCAGGTTGAAAAGGCAAGAGCTCAGGCTATCGAGCTTATCAATTCAGCCGCTCCCGGCAAAGGATATCTCACCATAAAGAGTCTTGAAGCGTTTGAAGCCGCCGCTGACGGAAAGGCAACAAAGCTCATTATTCCGAGTGAGCTTCAGGGACTTGCGGGGCTTGCAGGAGCCGCAAAAGAGGTTTTGGGCGAATAATCGTCTATACATTTATAATATAACGCAAAAGCGGGACGGTGCCGACATGACACTGTCCCGTTTCTTATTTTTTGAATTTTTCAATTGCCATAACCGCAAGGGGAACGATAAGCAAGTGGCAAATTATCGCAGGTACAGCCTGTGTAAACGCTCCCGCAATAAACATCGCCATGCTGAAATCCGAGCCGTCGAGTCCCGCCATGATATACCGTGCCGCTCCCCATACCGCTCTGCCCGCAAGCATCGAGATAATGAGTGACGGGTATATCCAAATATTCTTTTTTGGGAATACTTTTCTTAATATTCCGCAAAGCACGCCGTATGCTGCAAGCTCGAATGCCATGGAAACAGCCATGGGATACATCGACGGAGCGGAAAACAGAACGCTTCTCATGAGCGGTGCAATAAATCCGACGGCAAAACCGTAGACGGGACCGCAGACAAAGCCACAAATAAAAACGGGTATGTGCATGGGTGAGATTGCATTCCCGACCTCAGGTATTCCTCCCGTAATCACGGGCAAAAGCATACAGAGAGCAAGAAGCATTGCCGCAACGGTCAGTTTTCTAACATTTGTTTTCATCGTTCCTCCGAAAATAAAGGCATCGGAAGCTGTCCGACACCTTATGTTCCGCCCGAATACTCGGGGGTATGGGAATATTATATACAACCTTGCGGTGCGTTGTCAACACCTCGGAGCACACTTTCCTGCTTTCAGCTCTTTATTTCCTGTCGCTTTATTCCGAAAATCAATCGGAGAATGCCTCCGAGCACCTTCGGGTTGTCAACAACTACTATTTTCACCGTATCTCCTCCTTGTCAATATCTGCAAAAGCTCAAGCCGAGCGGCAATATCAAAACGGCAACGATTACAATTGCCGCCTTGCACGGAAAAAACGCAGCAACTATCATGCCCGCCGCAAAAGCGATGCATGAAGCACTGCGTCTGTCGCATATTCTCATTTTATCACCGCCGTTATACTGACTTGAGCATCGCTCAATACAGTATAATCAGCTTCTTGCTTTTTCGTTACGCTTGCGTATTTCCCATTCTTTAATATTCTTTGCCTGTTCGAGCATTGCACGGTAGCTCTCATGACGGCTGAGGGGAATATCTCCCCTGTTCACTGCCTCGATTATACCGCAGCCCTTGTCTCTGTCGTGCAGGCACGATGAAAATTTGCAGGTACCGAGATAGGGTTCAAATTCGGGAAAAGCCAAAGGAAGCTCATCCTTGGTGATAATTTCGGTTTCCTCCAAATCGAATGAAGAAAATCCCGGAGTATCGGCAACATAGCCGCCCTCCACCTTAAAAAGCTCACTTTCTCTCGTGGTGTGTCTGCCTCTGCCGAGCTTGTCGCTGATTTCTCCCGTTTTCAATGAAAGAGCGGGATTTACCGCATTGAGAAGCGTGGATTTTCCAACGCCGGAATTTCCGCAAAAAGCACTAATATGACCTTTAAGCTCCGCTTTAACCCGTTCAACGCCCTCACCTGTTTCGGAGCTGACAGAAAAGCTGACAAAGCCCGCCTTTTGATATATCTCGGTATATTCCCGTGCATCGGCAAGGTCGGATTTCGTAAAAATCACAACAGGTTCAACGCCCTTGTTCACGGCAATGGCGGTCAATCTGTCGATGACGAGCATAACAGGCTTCGGCTCGCAGGTTGAGGCAACGATGAAAAGTCTGTCAACATTGGCAACGGGCGGGCGGAGAAATTCGCTTCTGCGTTCACGAATCGCCTCAATGGTATTTTCTGCTCTGTCGTTTATGCTGATTTGTGCAAAATCCCCCGCAAGAGGCTTTATGTGCTCCTTTCGGAAAAGCCCCCGTGCCTTGCATTCGTATATCTCTCCGGCGGCTTCCACATAATAGAAGCCGCCTATTCCTTTGAGTATAATGCCTTCGAGTTTTTCCATTTATCAGACTCCGTCCTTCTGACCGACAGTGAGAATTATAAGCGTGTCGGTGAAATATGTGGACGATGTTCCGAAAATGCCCGAGGATGACGTGGGTGACGGTGATTGATTCTTGACTATGCCGTTATCCGCATCGGTATAGACAACTACACCCTCAATTTCGATATTCTTGAAGCCCTCTGCATTCAAACGCTGCTTTGCCTGTTCAAGCGTCAAGCCTCTTACATCGGGAATTGCCTTTTTGCTTAAAACGGAATTGCCCGTTGAATATGTGCCATGAGTGACGAGACCCGGACTCTGCGTGAAATCCACAATGCAGGAATAATATTCCTTGTTGTCAATATAAATCTTGACGGGTGCTTCGCTGCCGCTTCCCTCGATGCTGACCTCGTATGTGCTTCCGTCCATAAGGAGGGTCTTGCTGACATACGATTCGTTGCTGACGAACACTTCAAATGTTCCTCTTGTTCCCGTGGAGGGAAGAACGATGCTGAATGCTGCATTGGATATTGCAGGAACACCGCTGCTGACAGTCAAGGTTACCTTTGCACCGGAATAGGTCTTTTCGGGATTTTCGGGTGACTGAGCTATAACCTGACCTGCGGGCTTATCGCTGTTTTCAACCTTGACATCCTCATCAACGGTCAGCTTTGCCGATGTGATAAGGGATTTTGCCATTTCGAGATCTACGCCGATAACCATGGGAACGGTTATAAGGTCCTGATCGCTCGCATAGTAGATGTTTATCGTTGAACCGCTTTCAACCTCGCTGTTTCTCTCGGGGTCGGTGCGTATAACGGTGCCGAATTCCTCTGAAATACTTATGGTCGGAAGTGCGTTTACGGTAAAGCCCTTGCTTTCGAGCAGCTTTTTCGCCTGCTCATACATCAAGCCGTAGACATCATTTACAACAACCTTTTCGTAGGTTGTCGCAACGGAAACGACTATCTGATTCTTGTCGGGGGAAACCTTTGTTCCTGCGGTCGGGCTTTGGTTGCATATCATGCCGTCCGTATATGAGCTGTTTGATACTTGCTCGGCGGTAATGACAAAGTCCGCATACTTTTCATCATCCTTGATATCCTCGTATGTAAGACCCATGAGCTGAGGAACGGTCAAGGTCTCGCTCTTAAAGACATCTGTAAAGAAGAAAAGTGCCGCAAATACCACAAGAGCCACAACCGCAAGACCAATTGCCGCACCGATGGCAATGAGCTTTTTGCGTGAATTGCCGTCCTGCTCATCCTCCTCGTATTCCGGCTCCTGTACTGCGGGAGCGGACGGAATCGGATTTCCGTTGACAACGGGAGGAATTTTGGTGTTGGTGAAATCCTGTTTTCTGCCGACATACTTGGTCGGGTCGTTATCCACAAAATAATTCTGCTGAAAACGAATGGACGGATTTCTCTTAAATTCTTCGATATCAAGGAGCATTTCAGCCGCACTCTGATATCTGTCATTGGCATTCTTCTGCATTGCGTGCATGACTATTTGCTCAAGTCCGATGGGGATTGAACTGTTAAGCTCTCTCGGACGCTTGGGGTCGCTTTGAAGCTGCATGAGTGCAACGGAAACGGAATTTTCCGATTGGAACGGAAGCTGACCCGTGAGCATCTCGTACATAACAACGCCTACGGAATAGATGTCCGCTCTGTCGTCGGTGGCATCGCCTCTTGCCTGCTCGGGGCTGATGTAATGCACCGAACCTATGGCACTGTCGGTCATGGTCTTGGTATCGCTGTAGCTGAAGCGTGCAATGCCGAAATCCGTAACCTTTATGTTGCCGTTTGAAAGCAGCATTATGTTCTGCGGCTTTATGTCACGGTGAACGATTCCTTTATCGTGGGCGTGCTGCAACGCACGGAGAATCTGCATGGTAAAATGCACGGTTTCTTTAATACCGAGCTTGCCCTGCTGTTCGATATATTCCTTGAGCGTTATTCCTTCAACATACTCCATGACGATATACTGGAGCCTGTCGCCGTAATTAACATTGAGAACCTTTACAATGTTGGGATGTGAAAGAACGGCTATCGCCTTGGATTCGTTTTTGAATCTGCGTCTGAACTCCTCGTTTGCAAGATATTCGTCCTTGAGAATTTTAATGGCAACTATTCTGTCGTCAATGCTGTCATAAGCCTTGTAGACAACCGCCATTCCGCCCACGCCGATGACCTCTTGTATTTCGTAGCGTCCGTCAATTCTTTTTCCCGTATAATTATCCATAATCAACATTCCTTTCAATATCGCACTTCCGCTCAGTCGCTTACGGCAACAACCGTAACATTGTCTGCACCGTCCACCTTGTTGGCATAGTCAACAAGAGTGTTCGCAATATTGCAGAACCGAACCGAACCGCTGAGGTTGAAAATATCGTCTTGCTTAACGCTGTTGGTTAATCCGTCGGTGCAAAGCATGAGTACATTGCCCTCACCAAACGGCTCTTGGCAGAAATCGACTCTGACCTCTCCGTCAACTCCGAGTGCCCTTGTGATAATGTGCCTGCTCGGATGCTCCTTTGCCTCCTGCGGCGTGATCTGACCGTCCTCTATCATTTTTTGAACCACGGAATGATCTCTCGTAAGCTGTATCAATCCGTTATCGGTTCTCAAATACGCTCTGCTGTCGCCGACATGAGCTATGTATGCAAAGCCGTCGGAGACTATTCCCGCAACTGCCGTTGTGCCCATGCCCTCGTATTCATCATCGGTGGCGGAAAGCTCAAAGACATATTTGTTTGCGTTTTCAAGGGCGGATATCAGCAGTCCTTTCACCGCGATATCGCTCATACCCTCGCTGAAGCCGGAACAGATTTTATCCCGTATGACCTTGACCGCACTCTTGCTTGCAAGTGCACCCTCGGCAGCTCCGCCCATACCGTCGCAAACCACGGCAAAGACCGCCCTTTCCGAAAGCTCACCCGCAGTGTATGAATCCTGATTGTTCTCCCGCACAAACCCTTTGTCCGTGCGTGCCGCTATTCTCATATGCTTTTATCCCCCTTTTTCTTCATCTTACGCCTCAATTGACCGCATGAGGCTTCGATATCCGAACCGAGCTTTCGTCTCACGGTAACGGTGATTCCGCTTTTCGACAGGATTTCGGCAAACCTTTCTATTCTTTCCGGCGAACTCGGCTTAAACGGACTTTCTTCAACCTCGTTGACCGGTATAAGATTTACGTGACAGAGCATTCCTTTGAGCTTCGACGCCAACAGTCTTGCACATTCATCGGAATCGTTGACGCCCGAAAGCATTGAATATTCAAAGGAAATACGCCTTGATGTCTCTTTAGCATACCGTCTGCACGCTCTGAGCAGCTCATCGACATCATATTTTTTATTGATTGGCATTATCTTGCTTCTCAATTCTCCGCTCGGTGCATGAAGCGAAACGGAAAGAGTGAGCTGAAGCCGTTTTTCCATCAGCTCGTCTATTTTGGGAACGATTCCGCAGGTGGAAAGAGAGATGTTTCTCATTGATAAATTGAGTCCGTTTTCGTCCGTGACAAGCTCCAAAAAACGCATGACGTTCTCAAAGTTGTCGAGCGGTTCACCCATTCCCATGAGGACTATATGTGATACTCTCTCGCCAAGCTCACGCTGTGCCGTATAGACCTGAGAAAGAATTTCTCCTGCGGTAAGACTTCTTTTGAAGCCGCCCAAGGTGGAGGCACAGAATGCACAGCCCATTTTACAGCCGACCTGAGAGGAAACGCAAACGGTATATCCGTATTTGTATTTCATGACAACGCTCTCGATATAGTCGCCGTCGTGCAAAGCATAGAGAAATTTAACCGTTCCGTCCTCTTTGGACACCTGCTTTTTGGCAACGGTACAGATATTCAGCGGATATTCCGCTTCGAGCCGTTCACGCATCGCCTTTGGCAGATTTGTCATTTCCTCGTAGCTCGCCGCAAGGCTGAAATGAAGCCAGCGGTAAACCTGCCGTGCCCTGAATGCAGGAAATCCCTGCTCGGAAAACTCGGCGGCAAGCTCATCGAAGGTCATGGACATTATATCCTTGCTCATTTTTTGCCTCCGTCTTTTTCAAACACCGCAATAAAGAATCCGTCGGTCGAATGGATATGCGGCATAAGGGTGAGATATTTTTCATCCTCGGTGTATCTCGGCATATCGGGGAATATCTTTATCGGTGAAAAATCCGTATGCTCCTTGAGAAATCTGTCACACACCTCGGAATTTTCCTTGGGATTGAGCGTACAGGTCGAATAAACCAATCTGCCGCCGTCCTTCAAATATTTGACCGCATTGCACAGAATTTTGTATTGCAATTCGGGCAAGGCATCAATATCGGAACACTTCTTAAAACGGATTTCGGGCTTTCGGCGAATTATTCCGAGACCCGAGCAGGGAACGTCGCAAAGAACCCTGTCCGCCGTACCGTAGTTTTCGTTGAAGATTGAGGCATCGGAAAGATATGTATATACATTATTAAGACCGAGCCTTTCGGCACCGTGCTTTATAAGCTCAACTCTTGACTGATATATGTCAAACGCTCTGACGGCTCCCGTGTTGCACATTTTTTCCGCAATGGTGAATGCTTTGCCTCCCGGAGCGGAGCAAAGGTCAAACACGGTTTCGCCCTTTTGCGGGTCAAGTGCGTTACAGCAAAGCTGAGAGGCGGTATCCTGTGCATGGAAAAGTCCTTCCTTGTATGCAAGAAGCTCATCCACCGAGCCGGTGTTGCTTATGACAAGGGCATCGGGAAGAATTTCGCTTTTCTGTGATACAACGCCTTCCTCGGCAAGTCTCCACACAAGCTCATCGGGAGTGATTTTTTCCGTATTTGTTCTTATGACCATCGGCGGTGCTTCAAGAGCCTTTTCCGCAAGAGCAATTGCATTGTCAAGACCGTAGGCATCTTTCCAAAGTGAAATGAGCCATTCGGGACATGAATACTTTATCGCCAGATATTCGGGGTCATCCTCCGAGCAGTCGGGCAGCCTCAAGCCGTTGTCCGCAACACGCCGCAGAACCGCATTGACAAGGGAGGCCGCAAAAGCGGATTTATTCACCTTGGCAAGATTGACACTTTCGTTGACGGCGGCTCTCGAGGGAACCTTATCCATAAAGAGAAGCTGATATGTACCGAGTCTGAGCACCGTATGAAGCTCCGGCTTCAGCTTTCGCACGGGCTGATTCAAATACAGTCCGAGATTGTAGTCAATGAGTATCATTCTGTCGAGCGTTCCGTATACAAGATTGCACATGAACGCCTTATCCCGCTCGTCAAGCTCCGGATTATCCTTCAAAACGGCGTCCACGACAAGGTTTGAGTACGCACCGTCTTTGTTTATTTTAATGAGTGCTTCAAAAGCAAGCTGCCTTGCACTTTTCATACCAATTTCCTTTCGGGTTAATCTCTTCTGTTATTTCGGCTGAAACGGAGAAGTAATCGCAGAAGATTTGCCAATGCCACTATCATCGAGGCAACATAAGTCATTGCCGCAGCGGATAATACCTTTTTCGCTCCGCCCGTTTCACCGTCCGCAAGCAAATGCGTTTCGTCTATAACCTTTATCGCTCTGCGGCTCGCATTAAATTCAACGGGCAAGGTTGCCACCTGAAAAACGAATATTGCCGCATAAAGAGCAAGACCTATATAAATCAATATCGAAAATTGAAGAAACCAACCGATGAGAGCCAGCGGTATTCCGATGGTAGAACCGATATTGCAAACGGGAATAATGGCGTTGCGTATCTTTATCGGAGCATAATTTTCGGCGTGCTGAGCGGCATGACCTGCTTCATGGCAAGCAATTCCCACCGCCGCCACGGATGCACTGTCATATACACCGTCGGAAAGACGAATGACCTTTGCTTTCGGGTCGTAATGGTCGGTGAGGCTTCCGCTCACCCGCTCTATGCGAACATCGGTTATTCCGTAATAATTCAGCACCGATTGAGCCGCATACGCACCCGTAAGTCCTCGTGAATTTCTGACCTTTGAATATCTTGCATAGGTTGATTTTACCTTGATTTGTGCCCACATCGCTATTATCATTGCGGGAACAACAAGCAGTAAATAGTAATAGTCAAAATAAAAGTAAGGCATTTTGTTCTCCTTTCGTTTTATTCAAACAGACTGCCCTTTTCAATCGGATTTCCTCTGAGATAATCGGCGGCGGGCATTGCCTTTTTGTTTTCCGCCTGAAGAAGCGTTATTTCTATGCATCTTAAATCGCCGCAGGCAATAAGCAGCTTTTTATCCGAGACGACAACCTCGCCCGCTCTTGTTCCTTTTTCCTGCGTAAGCACACTGCGAAGCAGTTTAATTGTTTTTTCCTCAAATTTTGCCGTTGCACAGGGCCACGGTGAAAGACCTCTTATTTTATTATGCACCTCTTGTGCACTCAAAGTCCAATCCACGGGAGAAAGCTCCTTGGAAAGCATGGGAGCATAGGTAAATTCTTCATGATTCTGTTTTACGGGTTCGAGCTTGCCTGCCTTGAGTGCTTCAAGAGTTTTTTCGAGAACATCAGCTCCGATTAGTGAAAGTCGGTCGTGAAGCTCGCCCGCAGTTTCGTTTTCGCCGATTGCCGTTTCGCTCTTTATGAGCATATCGCCCGTATCAAGTCCCTCGTCCATTTGCATTGAGGTAACGCCCGTGGTTGCAAATCCGTTTATGACCGACCACTGAATCGGTGCGGCTCCTCTGAGCTTCGGCAAAAGGGAAGCATGAATGTTGATACAGCCGTATTTCGGATATTCCAATATCTCTTTCGGTAAAATTTTACCGTAGGCAACAACCACGACAAGCTCGGGCTCAACGCTTTTGAGCATCTCGAACGCCGTTCCGTCCTTCATTTTTACGGGCTGAAATACGGGAACGCCCATTTTTAACGCAAGCTCCTTGACGGGCGGCGGGGTAAGGATTCCGTGTCTGCCCTTGGGCTTATCGGGCTGAGTGAACACCCCGCAGACCTCACAGCCGCAGTCGAACAGTCTTTGCAGACAAGGTACGGCAAAATCGGGAGTACCCATAAAAACAACTCTCATATGTTGTTCTCCTTTTTGATAACTCTTTGTGTAAAAACTATTCCGTCAAGATGATCTATTTCATGGCAGAAGCACCTTGCTTTGAGTGCTTCGCCCTTGTATACGCACCATTTTCCGTTCCTGTCCTGTGCTTTGACTCTGACCGTCATCGGGCGACAGGTTATTCCCGACTGACCCGGCAGAGAAAGACAGCCTTCTTCCTCGAATTGCTCTCCCTCGCTGCTGACTATTTCGGGATTTATAAGCTCGAGATATCCGTCACCGCAGTCGATGACCACAATCCGTCTTAAAATTCCCACTTGTACGGCGGCAAGTCCGACACCGTTTGCCTGATACATTGTCTCTTTCATATCATCGAGCAAGCAATGCAAACGCTCATCGAATTTTTCAACCTTTCTTGATGTTTTCGCAAGTATCGGATCCCCGACCTTGACTATGCTTCTTATCGCCATATCACACATCCGCCTTTACAAAAAGTACAGCCCTATACTAACTCCCAAAAATTAAATTTCTTTGAAAAAACAGGCTGAAATTTATTAAAATTATACCGTTGTATCCGGATTTATATCGGCATATGCCGTAACCTTTGAAAATCTTGTATCTTCACCGGTTGCAATCAGCAGCTCGGATATCAGCCGCCGAATTTCCGCAGTATTTCTGCATTTGATTATGATTCTGTATCTGAATCTCCCGTTGACCTTTGCCACTCTTGCGGGCATGGGCCCGAGAATTATCGCTTTTTCGTTTTTATATTCACCCGACAATGCTTTTTTGAGAAAATCGAGTGCATTTTGTGCCGCCGTTTTTACAATTATTTCATCCGTTCCGGAAAAACCGATGACACACAAATCGCAGTACGGCGGATAAACAAGTGCCCGTCTCAGGCGTATTTCCGTATCAAAAAACGCATCGTAATCCTGCCTTGCCGCAAGTCGGATAACATCATTTTCGGGGGTAAGCGTTTGGATTATCGCCTTACCTTTAAGCTCGCCTCTGCCCGAACGACCGACGACCTGCGTAAGCAGAGAAAAGGTTTTTTCGAGACTTCTGAAATCGTCGTTATAGAGCTGTTGATCGACCGAAACAACGCCGACCAAAGTGACATTCGGAAAATTCAAGCCCTTTGCGACCATTTGAGTTCCTATCATTATATCGTATTCGCCCTTTGAAAACGCATCAAGCAGCTTTTCGTGCGAATTTTTGCCTGCCGTGGAATCGGTATCCATTCGCACCGTCCTTGCCTCGGGGAGCATTGCGGCAAGCTCGTTTTCGATTTTTTGCGTACCGAAGCCCGAATATCTCACGGCATTCTCGCCGCATTCGGGACACACGCTTGAAAACGGAACGGAATGACCGCAATAATGGCACATAAGCCGATTGTTCGCCGCATGGTAAGTCATTGAAATACTGCAATACGGACAGCTCACCACCGCACCGCACTTGTTGCAGGCGGCAAAGGTGTGAAAGCCTCTGCGGTTTATCAGAAGTATTGACTGTCTGCCCTGACGCAGATTTTCGCTCAGTGCCTCAAAAAGCACTCTGCTGATCGCATTACTGCCGGGCATTTTTTCGGCAGTTCGCATATCTACGGTGACAACCTCGGGAAGAACTGCATTGCCGTAGCGTTTCGTCAGCGTGCAAAGCTCATATTTGCCTTTTTTTGCGGCAGCGTAGCTTTCAATGCTCGGGGTTGCGGAGGCAAGAAGCAACAGACATTTATTGTATGCCGCTCGGAATTTGGCAACATCGGAGGCACTGTACCTCGGAGTCTGCTCCGATTTATAGGTATGCTCCTGCTCCTCGTCAACGATAATAAGTCCGATATTTTCAAGCGGAGCAAACACCGCACTGCGAGTGCCGATAACTATATCTGCCTTGCCGCGTTTGACTCTTTTCCATTCATCAAGCCTTTCACGCACGGAAAGAGCACTGTGAAACACCGCCACTCTGCCGCCGTAACGCTTGCAGAAAAGTGAAAGAGTCTGCGGAGTAAGCCCGATTTCGGGAACCATAACGATAACGGTTTTGCCCGTGTCAATAACCTCATCTATAACGCTCATGTAAACGGAGGTTTTTCCGCTTCCGGTTATTCCGTACAGAAGCGACACCGCACCCTTTTGTGCTTTTGCAAGAGTCGAGAGCTTGTCTTTCGCTTTTTGCTGTTCGGCAGTAAGACGGATTTCCGTTCTGCAAGGCTCGGTTGATGCAAAATCGGGAAGCGTTATTATTTCTCTGTCGTAAAGCTCTGCCGCTCCGAGACGAACAAGAGCGTTGACAACGGCGGGAGTGTGACCTGTGAAATAGCACAGCTCCTTGACGCTTGCCGTGCCGATATCCTCAAGCACGTCAAGCACTTCCTTTTGCTTTTGAGTGAATTTGACACCCTCGCATTCGGGAATCAGTCTCACCATTTTAATGCCGACATCGCCGAGATTCCTCACCGCTTCTCTGCCCGTTATGAGCAGACCCTTTTTTACAAGAGCTTCGGGAATATTCTCATCCTTTTTGATTTTCAACGCCTTGAAAACATTTTCCGATTTAACGAACGTTCCTCTCTTTTTTACATATTCAAAAAATTCCCGTTCGTTTGCGGAAAGCTCTTCGAGCTTTTCTTCATCAAAGGACTGCGACGGAGCATAAGAATTCACCATACGGTGGTTTATTCCCGTCGGGAGCATTGCCTTTGCCGCTTCATAGAGGGTACAAAAGGTTCTTTCCTTTATCCATTCGGCAAGACGGAGCATTTCATCGTTCAAAATCGGCTCAATATCAAGCACCGAAATTATCTTTTTGGGATTCTTACTTTCGGTTTCGTCGCATATTTCAAAAATCACGCCTACGCAACGCCTGTTACCTCTGCCGAAAGGGACAACAACTCGACAACCGGGCTTTGCCGTGGAATAAAATTCTGCGGGGACGGTATAATCAAACGCCTTATCAAAGGTAAATCCCGCCGCTTCAACGGCAACTTTTGCATATTTCATTTGAACCGTCACCCCCTTTTCCGCGGTATTAAAAATCAGATATATCTGATTTCTTCGGGCTCGATTATCTTATATTCGCCCTTGAGAATTTGGTCAAGTGCAAGGCTGACAGGCTTTTCGGTTATTATTTCTTTGTTTTCCTCAGCCTGATCCGCTATTTCTCTTGCTCTTTTTGCCGTTGCAACAACAAGAGAATAACGGCTCAAATGGTTTTTAAGAACTACCTGAAGATCGGGATTAAACATTATCTATTACCTCACTTATAAGTTTTTTGTTTCTTGATGTTTTTTTCTTTTCCGCTTCAATTACGGTTTCAAGTCCGTGCAGGGCGTTTTCCACCGTATCATTTATAACGATATAATCATAATCGTAGGCTCTGCGTAATTCCTCTCTTGCTATACGCAGACGATGATTTATCGTTTCCTCGTCCTCACTGCCTCTGCCTCTGAGTCTGCTCTCGAGCACACGCATTGACGGCGGCAGAAGAAATACGCTTGTGACATCGGGATATATCTTCCGAATTTTTTCGGCACCCTGAACCTCGATTTTCAAAATGACGGATTTTCCCTCATTCAGCATTTCTTCAACGGGCTGACGGGGCGTACCGTAATAATTGCCTGCATATTCGGCATATTCGAGCATTTTATCTTCGGCAATTTTCTTTTGAAAATACTCTCTCGACACAAAGTAATAGTGCTTGCCGTCGATTTCTCCGTCACGCATTTCACGTGTGGTCATGGAAATTGAAACACAGACATCCTCATTTGCTTCAATCAGCTTATTGAGCACGGTATCCTTGCCCGAGCCGGAGGGACCCGAAAGAATCATGAGAACTCCTTTGTCGTTCATTCCTCATCCTCCTCGTCCTCAAGCTCATCGGAATCATCGTCAAGCCTGTTGGCAACGGTTTCGCTTTGGAGATATGTCAGGATAACATGATCGCTGTCCGTAATGATAACAGCTCTCGTTCGTCTTCCGTGGGTTGCATCAATGAGAGTTCCTTTTTCCTTGCACTCCTGTATTATTCGCTTTATCGGAGCGGATTCGGGGCTGACTATGGCAACCATTCGGGAGGCGTTGACCATATTTCCGAAGCCTATATTTATCAGCTTCATTACAATTCCTCCGTTATTCTATATTCTGTATCTGCTCACGGATTTTTTCTATTTCCGCTTTTACGGCAACAACTCGGCGTGCGATTTCAACATCCTGCGCCTTTGAACCGATTGTATTCGCCTCTCGGTTAAGCTCCTGAACAAGAAAATCCATCTTCTTGCCTACCGCTTCATTGGAATCAAGGAACGTTCCGAGCTGAGAGATATGACTGCGAAGTCTTACCGTTTCCTCGGCAACGGCGATTTTATCGGCAAATATGGCTGCTTCGGTAAGAATACGCTGTTCGTCGATATGTGTATCGGCAAGCATTTCACGCAAGCGTGCAAGCAGCTTTTCGTTATACTCTTTTACCGTTTCGGGAGAACGCTTTTCGATGAAAGCAACATTTTCGAGAATGGTATCAAGTCTTGAAAGGACATCGGCTCTGAGCCTCTCGCCCTCTCTCGTTCTCATTGCGATGAAGCCGTCAAGAGCCTGTGCCGCAACGACGGAGACTGCCGCCCAGATTTTATCCTCATCCGCCGCCTGCTTGCGAAGAGTGAAGACATCGGGAACGCGGGAAATATCCGAAGCCTTAATATCGTTTTCAATTCCGTATGTTTCCGCAAGCTCCTCGTAAGCGGCAAGGTAGCCCTTGATAAGCGGATGATTCAACGCCACAAGGGTATCCGGTTCTTCAAGCGTTTCAATGGAAACGAAGCATTCCATCTTGCCTCTTGTCAGCTTGCCCATAAAGAAGCTCTTGAGCTTCTCGTCAAGGAAGCCGTAATTTCTCGGCAGTCTTGAAGAAAATTCAAAATATCTGTGATTGACGCTTTTTATTTCAACGGTTATATTCATTCCGTCAACGGGCATTTGCGCCCTGCCGTAGCCCGTCATGCTTTTAATCATTTATTACATCTCCGTTTTCTCTCGGTGGCAGGTACAACCGCAGGTCAATACCTCGGGTATCTCTGCACTCAATTTCTCACAGCCCGTAAAGCCGAGCCGTTCAAACGCCGCCGAGGAGAGCTTTTTATTTATTTTTGCCGTATATCCGTTTCTGCTTGCGGCATATCCCATTGCCGAACGGGCAAGACCCTCGGTGATGATATCATCCGTGCATTCAACGGCGGTAAAGGTCATGCTGTCACCGTCAAGGACAAATTCACATTTTCCGAGCACGGTATCTCCGTCATATGCCGTAAAGACAACGCCGTTCTCTCGCTCTTCGGGAAGAAAGCTGATCATTTTGTGCCGCCTCCCATTTTTATGAGAGTTTGCACCTCGGCGGGAGTAAGGTCTCGCCATTGTCCGGGCTTCAGCATTCCGAGTTTTACAGGACCGACCGCAACGCGGCGAAGCCTTGCAACCTCAAGCTCCAACGCCTCACACATACGACGTATCTGACGGTTTCTTCCCTCATAAAGCACGATTTCAAGCACGGCTCTGCCCTCCTCCTTTGAGATGACATGAACCTGTGCCGGAAGGGTCATTCTGCCGTCAAGCTCAATTCCGTCCTCGAGCTGTTCAACCTGCTGTGCCGTTACCGCAGGACGAACCGTAACGCGATAGGTTTTCGGCACGTGGTGTGACGGGTGCATCATAAGATTTGCAAATTCGCCGTCATTCGTCATTATGAGTGCACCCTCGGAAACTCTGTCGAGCCTGCCAACGGGATAAACTCTCTCTTTAACATCGGAAACAAGCTGAGTTACGCATTTTCTGCCAAGCTCGTCATCCGCCGTTGTCACGTATCCTCTGGGCTTATTGAGCAGAATATAACGCAGATTGCTTTCTTTTCTGACTCGTTTGCCCTTGACCGTAACGGTATCTTTTTTGGGGTCAACGCTGTCGCCGATTGAAGCGGTTATTCCGTTCACCTTAACAGTACCCGCCCTTATCATATCCTCCGCCTTACGCCTTGAAGCAACACCGGCTTCGGAGAGAAATTTTTGCAGCCTGATTTTATTGTCGGCCAACTGATTCACCTCTGAATCTATTTATATAATCCTTAATTTTCTTAATTGCTTCGCTGAAAAAGCCGCCTTTTTCGGCTTCGCCCGTGCTTTCGTAAACGGCAACGCTTTCCGCCGCAACAACGGGCAGTCGCGTGATTTCTCGGTTCGTGCCGTAAAACACCGCCGTTCCGAGCACGTCGCCCTCATTCACGGGAGCATATTCAAACGGCTTGAGTAAAAATTCCACGGTACATTTTTCGCCCTCGATGCATTGTGCCGTACCGACCGTTCTCACCGCAACCTCGTTCCTGACACCGCCGCAGACCGAAACATTCAGTCCGCTTTGGGAAAATACTATCGGAGCGGATTTGAGGCGTTCAAAGCCGTATTCAAGCATGGAAAGATGATCGTTCCAATCGTCGGGAGCATTGAGAGTAACCGCCACAAGCGTTATTCCGTCCCGCTCGGCGGCACTGACAAGGCATCTCCCGCTTTTTTTCGTAAAGCCCGTTTTTATTCCCGTAACACTTTCGTCACTCCACAAAAGACGATTGTGATTACGCAGAGTTCGGGCATAGGGCGGATTGCCGTATGTGAGCTTCGCCGTTTTGCTTGCACATATCGCCGCAAATTCGGGATTTTTAATGCTCTCGCAGGCAAGCAGAGCCATGTCGTACGCCGTGGAACAGTGTCCCTCTTTGTCAAGCCCCGAAGCGGTGACAAAATTGGTATCGGTCATTCCGATCTCTCGGGCACGTTCATTCATCTTTTCGGCAAATTTTTCTTCGCTGCCGCCGAGAACCACCGCCGCCGTGTGTGCCGCATCGTTCCCCGATTGCAAAAGCATCCCGTAAACAAGCTCACGCAGGGACACGCTGTCGCCCTCGACAAGTCCCATGGAGGTACCCTCAACAGCTACCATTTCATGCGTGACTTTTATTTCCATATCGGGCGTTGCCGCCTCTATCGCAAGCAATGCCGTCATGATTTTTGTGGTGCTTGCCATGGGTAAACGTTCATTTGCGTTTTTGGAATACAGCACCTCGCCGTTATCCGCACACATGAGCACTGCACTTTTTGCCGAAACTCCGAGTGCCGAAGCATTGAGGCAAAGGATGCCGAAAAATATTATGAACGCCGTAAGAAAAGCCGCTGTTTTTTTCACTCGTCTCAACCCCATATATCTCATTTACTGAAATATATGCGGTGACTGTACGATTTTATTATTCTGCGGAAAAGCCCTCACCGCTGACATAATTTTCAATTGCGGTATCAACGGGATCTTTTCCTTTGTTCTTGAGAGTTGAAATTACATCCGTTGCTTTATCAACGATATCGGGAACCATGCCGATAACTCTTTCAACAGAGCCTTCCGCCGCATCAATATACTTAACGGTAACATTGCCGTTATTTACAACAAGGAATGCTACGGGGCTTATTGTGATTCCCGCTCCGCCGCCGCCGCCGAAAAGCTCTGCATTGGTCTTTGAGGGGAAATCCGTTCCGCCGGAAGCGAAGCCGTATGTAACCTTTGAAACGGGTATAATCTGAAGCGTTTCACTGATTTTTATGGGTTCTCCGATAATTGTGCTGACATCCACAAGATCCTTGATTTTATCAATTGAAGTGCCGAGGATTCCCGATGCTGACTGTTCTTTCATTTTGTTTTCCGCCTTTCATTTTTGTTTTATGTATTTACTGCTTTTCAACTTCGGCTTTTTCAGCCTTGCCGTGCTTAAGCAGTTTGAAAACGACCTTAAATAACAACTGAAATGCCACGATTATTATTGCATTTATCAGTCTTACGGGGATAACTCCCGCTTTGATATGAAATCTTGCCGAATTACTGCCCGAAATAAAATCGGGTGTAACCTCAATGTTATATTTCTTTACCCGCATATTGCTGACTATCAGACCCATGGCGGGAAAAGCCGCCGAGCATACCTTGCCGTACTTTACTGCGGTTTGAGCGGAATCGCCCGTGCCGACCGTAAGCGAAACAAACAGCTCGTCAAACAGAAATGCTCTGCCGATTCTGCGGAACATACCGCCGACAGCCGCCGCTGCATCGCTGAGAAGCTGTACGACTCCCGAAAAGCCTTGATTTTTATAAAAGCGAACAAACATATTGTCCTTTTTCTTTTTTGGTTCGGGAACGGTCTCGTCGGTTTTTTCTTCTTTTTTCTTTTCCTTTTTCTTCTTTGCCTTTTTATGCTCCTCTTTTTTGGGGAGGATGTTGAATCTCAGGAAAAGCCAGCCGAGAGAAACGGACAGCTCATCTTCATAATGAACGGTGACCGAAACCTTTATCGACAGCAGCAGGACAAAGAATAGTATTATTCCGAGAATGATATAAAGTGCCGTCACTCTTTAGCCTCCCTTGCGTTATTCCGATTGGAAGAAATTGCGTATCTGCTCGCCCTGTTCGTTGTTTATTTCATCGTCATTCATATCCGTTACCTCGGGCTTCTCGGGCAATTCGGGCAAATCAGCCAGAGATGTCAGACAGAAGCAACGCAGAAAATCGGGTGTTGTTCCGTAAAGAAGCGGTCTGCCGGGCAAATCGAGCCTTCCTTTTTCTTCAAGAAGCCCCTTTTGGCACAGCGTTGTGATGACGCCCGAGCAATCAACGCCTCTTATCTGCTCAACATATGCCTTGGTGACAGGCTGGTTATAGGCGACAACTGCCAGAACCTCAAGAGCCGCCGCAGAAAGCGGAGCATTTTTCTTGATATCGAGCACGCTTCTAACCTGCTTTGCGTATTCGACACGGGAACACATTTGATATTTGCTTCCCAAACGGAGCAGACATATGCCGCTCTTACGCTCATCGAGTATTCTTGAAATTTCCCAAAGTGCTCCGGTAACGCTGTCGATATCAACCTCCAAAGCCTGTGCAATTCTCGATGCCTCTATCGGCTCTCCCGAGGAAAAAACGACAGCCTCACACGCCGCACGCAGTTCATCATTCGTCAATTTCTATTCTCTCCCCTCCGCCCTCAAGCAGTGTTACGTCCATGTTTTCGCCCTCTCCCTCAACGGTCACTCGCTTCGCCTTTACCATTGCAAGAAGTGCAAGGAAGGTGGCAACCATTTCGGAGCGGGATTCTGAGTTCTCAAAAAAAGAAGAAAATTTCTGTTTCTTTTTTGCCGTGAATTTTTCGATTATGTATTTGACCCGTGAAGCAACGGAAACTATTTTTGTTGCAACGATTCCCTTGAACGCATCGACGGGCGGCGGCAGACGACGTTTACCCTTACCGACGGCGGCGATGTACGCCTTGAATATTTCAAACGGCTCATGGATTCGGGTGTAGGTCATATCGACCTCAAATTCCTCGGGCGGTCTTGAAAGATAATCAAAGCCCGAGCTTTTTTCTTTGAGCTGTGAAGCGACTCGCTTGCAGTCCTGATATTCGGTAAGCTCGCCTCTCAGCTCCTCAACGAGCTTTTCGGCTTCTTCATGTACGGGAAGCAAGGACACCGTTTTTATATAGAGAAGTCTTGCCGCCATTTCAAGAAATTCGCTTGAAACGTCCAAATCCTCCTCCTGCATTTGACGAACATAATCAAGATATTGCTCAATTATTTCCATTATGGGAACGTCGTTTATGCTCAGCTTCTTTTTGCCGATAAGCTGAAGAAGAAGATCCATGGGACCCTCGAACACCTCGAGCTTGTACTGTATCTTTTCCAAAATTATCCTCCCTCGGAGACTTACTTAATAAACGGCAAATACGGCAATGATGCAATTTTTATGAGCACCTTCATGAGCAGGTTGCTTACATAATTCAGCGGAATATCGAGCACGCCGAAAAACAAAAGTGCAAAAATCGCAAGGACTATATAGCGTTCGTATTGCATTATCTTAAAATAATACTTTGACGGAATTATGACGTTGAAAATTCTTGAGCCGTCAAGCGGCGGAACGGGAATGAGATTGAACACCGCAAGTCCCACATTGAGAGATGCCGCCGAAGACAGAAATACTGCAATTGCCTGTATCATGGGATTGTTGTCGTAAACAAAAATCTGCATTCCGTATGCGGGAATCAAAAAAATCAAAGCCAAAATAAGATTGGAAACGGGTCCCGCAAGGGCGGTAAGAGCCATGCCTTTTTTGGGATTTTTGAAATTTCTCGGATTTACCGGCACGGGCTTTGCGTAGCCGAAACCGACAAGCAATATCATAATTGCACCGATGGGGTCAACATGGGCAAAGGGATTAAGCGTGAGCCGTCCGCTGAGTCTCGCCGTATCATCACCGAGCTTTGAGGCGATGAGGGCGTGGGCATATTCGTGTATCGGCATTATGCAAAACACGATAAAAACTCTTGCCATGAGCTGAATGAACACCGAAAGACTCATTCCGTGTCTGAGTATATCAAAAATCATGGTGCTTCCTTTCTTTTCCCGTTACAACCCGCTCGATGCCGTTGAAATCAAGGATAGCATCGGTCAAGGTAAATTCCTCGGAAAAAAGTTCTTTTATTCTTTCGGCTTGACCCTCGCCGCATTCAACTGCCGCCGTCCTTGTAAACGGCAACCAGCTTTTTGCCAGCACTCTGTAAAAATCAAGCCCGTCGTTTCCTCCGTCAAGTGCCTCCGTCGGCTCGTTTTGAACCTCTCTCTGAAGCTCCGGCAACAGGGCACTCTCGATATACGGAGGGTTTGAGAGGATTATATCGGGCTTCGGCAGGTCAAACGCTTTGAAGCCGTCAAAAATATCTCCCAAAATAATTTCGGCATTTCGGCAATTCAAGCTGTCCTTGTTTTTGCTCAGATATTTGAATGCCTCGGGACTTTTTTCAATCAAATACACTCGGCTTTCGGGGAACAGTCTTGCAACACTGAGACCTATACAGCCGCTTCCGGCACAAAGGTCAAAGACAATCTTTTTGCCGCCGCCTTTCATGCACGACTCGGCAAATTCAACAAGGAGCTCCGTTTCGGGTCGAGGAATCAAAACACCCTCTCCCACCGAAAACTCATTGCCGAAAAAGTCCCATGAGCCGATAATATATTGAACGGGTCTGCCGCTTGCACGCTGTGAAAGCATATCCGCATATTTCTGCCCGTCCTTTTCGTTTACGGACTTTTCGCCGTTCAAAAGGATCTCCGTTCTGCCGCAGTCAAGCACCGCTTCAAGCATCCACATTGCTTCTGCTTCGGCATTTTCAACGGAGGCATTCTTTAGAAAAGCAATTCCGTCGTTAAGCAGGTGTCGTACCGTCATTCGGCATTCTCCGTATTATCCTGCTCGGGCTTTTCGGGTACTTCGCCCGTAAGAGCCGCTTTCATCGCCTCAATCGCAACCTCGATTATGGCATCGTCCGGCTCGGCGGTCGTGATATGCTGCATGAGCAGACCGGGGGCGGAAAGTGCCTTTGTGAGCTTATTGGGATATTTGCCCGCAAGCTGAATAAACTCAAAGCCGATACCCATAATAAGCGGCATTATCAGCAGCTTTACGGCTATCCACACAAGCCTCGTTTTGGTTAAAGCGGGGAAAAGCGTCGCCGCAATTGCCGAAACCAAAATGCTGATTATTATCGTAACAAAAATGAAGCTCGTTCCGCAGCGGGGGTGAAAACGCTTTTCTTCACGAATATTTGCAACGGTAAGCTCCTTGCCGTGCTCGAAGCAAAAGATGGTCTTGTGCTCCGCTCCGTGATACATATACGTTCTGCGTATCTCTTTCATTTTTGAGGTGAGCCACATATACAGCACAAAAATGACGATTCGGATAATTCCCTCAAATACCGCTCTGAGGGGAGAAAGAGTAAAGGAACCGTTTGCGAGCTTATCATTGACAAGGTCGAACAGGAAGCTCGGCATCCACATAAAGAGCAAAAACGCAAGCGCTATTCCCAGAACGGCTGAAATCGTACCGATAACCGCCATCATCTTGGGGCCGAAATGCTCCGTTATCCATTTATCGAGCTTTGATTCATCCTCAACCTCGGTATCAAGTGAAGTTTTTTCCGCCGACTCCATAAGGAGCTTGTAGCCGAATATCATTGATTCCACAAAGGAAACAACGCCTCGGATAAGCGGCAGATTCAGCACCTTGTACTTTTTGCGTACGGAGGTAAACTCCTTCATCTGCGTCTCTATCGTGCCGTCGGGTAAACGAAGCGACATTGCCGTACCCTTCGGTCCTCTCATCATTATGCCCTCCATGAGAGCCTGACCGCCGACAGCCACATAATTGCTTTTTTCGTTATTCTTGTTCTTTTTGCTCATCGGTTTCGCCGTCTCCTTCCCTTTCGGGTGTATCGTATTCGCTCGGGTCGGTGGGTAACGTTATTCGCACCGTTGTACCCTCGCCGTAAATGCTGTTAATTTCAAGAGTTCCGTTATGAAGATTTATTATCTCATCGGCAACCGCCAATCCTATGCCGGAGCCTCTGACCGTAGTATTTGCTTTATAGAATTTTTCTTTGACATGGGGCAAATCCTGTGCCGGTATTCCGCTTCCGTAATCGCAGAAAGATATCACAAGCGTTGCGGGATTCGGCATTTCAACAAGGACAACTATCTTTCCGCCCTCGTCGGAATATTTGAGTGCGTTGTCAAGGATGTTGTAGAATACCTGCTTTATTCTCGACGGGTCGCCCGTCATCGGTGCGGGCAAGCTCGGGACGTTATACACTATCTCGATGCCCTCTTTTATCGCTCTTTCCTTAAAGGCAAAAACAACCTCGTCAAGCTCCGCAAGAGCATCCATCTTTTCAATATTGAGCTGCATTCTTCCGCTGCTCATGCGTGAAAAATCAAGAAGCTCCTCAACCATATCGTTGAGCCTTGTTGCCTCGCTGATTATTACTCCCATTCCTCTTTCGGTCATGGCAGGGTCGGTGTTACCGAGCTGGAGCAGAGTTTCTCCCCATCCCTTTATCGCCGTAAGCGGAGTTCTCAGCTCATGCGATATGGTGGAAATGAAATCGTTTTTCATCGTATCCGTTGTTGCGAGCTTCGCCGCCATACCGTTTATCGTACTGCAAAGCTCCCCTATTTCATCGTTGTACGGATAACGCTCTATTCGTGCCTCAAAATTGCCGTCCGCTATTCTTTTTGCCGTTTCGCCGACATTCTTTACGGGCATAACAATGGAGCGGATAAATATAATACTTGCAATCATAATTGCGACAAACATGACAATTGCTGCAATGCATATGATCATTGCAATTAGAAAAAGCTGCTCGTCAATGACTCTGAGGGACACCATGAAGCGTACCGCTCCTGCCGTTTCTCCGTCGGGATATCTCACAATTGCGGAGGACGCCATGATTTTTTCTCCGGAAGGAAGTCTGCCCGTCCATTTTGCCGTACCCTCGTCACTGCTCATTGCCGCAACGTAATCGGGCATATCGACATTTTCGTTTATCATGAATCCGCTGCTTGAAATAACCACCCGTCCGGAGGCATCCACAACCCAAACGGCAACGGAATTTTTATCCGTGAAGCTGCCGACATATTCTCTTGCCGCAAGCTCAAAGCCGCTTGTACCCGAATTGCCGTAAAGATTGAGTGCCGTGGTCATTCCGTCTGCCGAATAGGAATCAAGGGTCATATCGGCAAAGCCGTAGTAGTAGCTTCTGAATGAGAGAAACATGGAAAATGAAATGATTATGAGAATTGCCATGATTATTGATGCAACGCTCAAAAACCAACGCTTTGTTATTCCCACAAATTTCAATTTCCGCTTCCTCCTTTCAGCGTGTTAATTATATCAAACGACCCACTTGTATCCGACGCTCCATACCGTTACGATGTGTTTCGGAACTGAGGGGGTATCCTCTATCTTCATTCTCAGTCGTCTGACGTTGACATCAACGATTTTTTCTTCTCCGTAATAGTCACCGCCCCAGACCTTGTTCAAAATATCGTTTCGACTCAGTGCCGCACCGGGATTTGTGAAAAAGTATTCCATGAGCTGAAATTCAACCTGAGTCAGCTCTATGTAAGCTCCGTTTTTGGTGAGGGATCTGTTTCTCAAATTCAGCTTAAATTCGCCGAGCTCGATAATGTCATCGGATGCGGCAGGAGATGAATTCATTGCAACACGTCTGTATACCGCATCAACTCGGGCAACCAATTCGGTCGGAGAAAAGGGCTTTGTAACATAATCGTCCGCACCCATCATGAGGCCCGTGATTTTATCCATCTCCTGAGTTTTCGCCGTCAGCATGATGATTCCTATGTTGTTGCTCTTTTCCCTGAGTCTTTTGCAAACCTCAAGTCCGTCAACATTCGGCATCATAACGTCGAGCACGGCAACGTCTATGTCTCCGCTGCACGCCTCATACTCCTCAAGTGCTCTCGCTCCGTCCTCCGCTTCAACTACCTCGTAGCCGCCTCTGCGGAGATTTATAACAACGAACTCCCGTATAGCCGCCTCATCCTCGGCTATCAAAACCCTTTTCATACTCAGCCTCCGTTCTGCTGAAATTTCGTTATTTTTTCTTTGACGCTCCGTTCGTTAAAGCCGGCATCCATGCCGCTTTGCGTAACATATGCACACAACGCGCCGTTATCATTCTGCATGATTTTAATATATGACGAATATTTTTCATCGTCCCACTGTTCATCGGTAACATATATCACGGAGAACAGCTCACTGTCGTTTTCGCTTCTTTCGTCATAAACGATAAGGCATTTATCCGACGGATAGTATCGTGCTCCGAGATATTCCGTTTCGTGCTTTTCAAGGCTGAGCATATATCCGTCCTCGGGATTTACCACGCTGCGGCTCACCGTTTTGAGCTTCCCGTTTGAATAATTCGCCCACTCGGTAATATAGACATTTTCGTAATCCGGATCCTGTGCCTTACGAATGTCACCGAAAACGGCTTTCTGAATCGGAATATCTATTATGCCGTCATTGTTTATATCGGCACAGCGTATCTGCTTGTACCTCAAGGTTGCGTTGCTCGATGCGGTAACGGGATTGTAGAGCGGCGCACTCAGTACGGATTTTTCGCTGTCCCAATAGATGAGCTCCGTTATCATCTCGTTGCCCGCTTTCAAGGCGTCAACATAGATACGCAGCGGCTCACTGTCTGAAGACTTTTCGGTTTTAAGTGAAACATATCCGCTGATGTTGGCATCAACCTTAGCCTCGCCCATAAGAACTACCGTACCTGCCGAGAGCTTTAATGCTCTTGCAAATCTCTGCATAACTCCGTTTACGCTGCTGTAGCAAATGAAGAACAGCTCGCTGTATGAATCACCGTCGATATCGGCAAGAGTTGAAACGGAGCACAACTCATTAGCCGCCTCGGTGTAATCGGAAGCGGTGCTTCCCGTGCGGTAGAGTGAGAGAACATTGCTCATTGCAACGCCGGATACGCTCCAAACAACCACTATTTCTTTTAAGCCGTCCTTATCCATATCCTCGGGAGTTACGCTGCCGAGCTCGGGACCGTAGCCGCCGAAATCTCCGCAGGATATCCACTCGTCGTCGCAGGAATCATATATGTGCATTCGTGCATTTTCTTCTCCCTTGCCCGAACGGTAGAAAACAATGGCTTCGTCGGTGCCGTCACCGTCGATATCGTTAAAAACTATTGCGGAACGGTTGTCCCCCTCACTCGGAGTGCAAAGCTGAATTTCCTTGCCGAGCTCCTTTTGTATCGTTTCGACAAGTCCGCCGTATTCGTCATAGTAAAAGGGCGGGACTATCAAATCCTCCGCCGAAAAGAGCAGCCTTTTTCCGCCGCAGGAGGTAAACAGCATACACGCCGAAAGTGCGAAAATCAATGCAATTGCAATGGCTCTTTTCATGCCGAACCTCCTTTTGATAAAATTCTCGGTATATTTCAAGATATTATATCACACCACGCCTGTATAAATCAACATAAATCCTATAATTAACTATAAAATTTAATAATTTATTTAAAAATAAAAAGCAGTATGACCGAAAGAGAGCCATACTCCCCTCGGTCATACCGTAAAAGCTGATTTAATTATGAGATTTTAACTATTGCCGTATAAGTACCGTAAGCCCAGCAATCGTTATCGGTGTACGTTACCGGCACGGTAACAACGCCGGCATTCGCATCTTTAACGCCGCTGAGGTCGGCACTCAGAGCCAAGGGTGACTGTGAAAGAGAATCAAGAGAGGTCTGCGGACCCACCACGGTAACATCCTTGAAATTCAGGCTGACAAGCTCAACATTCGCCCCGTCGGGAGCATTGACAAAGCTGACGGTACTCGGTGCCGCAACGGTAACGGTGCTCATTCCGTCAACATCAACGGTAACGGTGAATACCAAGTCCTTATCAATGACTATACCGCCCGTAATGTCGTTTGCCGCAACGGAAAAGGTATTCGTCCCCTCTGTCAGAGAAGAAAAGTCAATGGTCGCTATTTCAAATGATGTCATATCGGAGAGCTTCGCTTCGGGAACGGCAAATTCCGCACTTGCAGGGCTTACCGTAACCGTAAACGGCACGTTTTCAACATAATCCGACGGCTTTCCGCTAAAGACGCATTCCGCTGTCAGCGTTGCCGTTTTATATATGGGAACGGTGACTTGAACGATATCGTTTTGCTTGTTGAACGTGATATATTTCGGCGTGCTTCCGTCTTTGGTAACGGCAGAAAGATTGGCATCAAGGGTTACGCTCTGACGGAGCATTCCCGCCGACTGTGCCCTTGCTTCAACCTTGTCGATTTTATTCACTTGACTTTCGGGACCCGATACCTTTACGGTATTTGAATCGGTGAAAACATAGTCGCCGACGTAGTAGCCCTCAGGTGCCGTTCTGTCGTTAAATTCGATCTGCGGCTCTATGACAAATTCCTTTTCTTTCGGATAATCAAAGTACACTTCGATTTCGTTCATCGAATACGAGGTTATTTCGTAGAGAGGATTGGTCTGCTCACTTGCAACGTCAATACGCAGATTATATGTTCCGACGGAATTGACATAACCGGTATTTGCCGTAACGATAAGGTCATCGGCAATATCGCTCGATTCGACTATATAGCGTTTCCCCGTGAGCTTGATATCAACCGAAAACTGCGATTCACCGAAAGGCTTTAAGCCGAATGTTTCTTCGATTTTGGCATAATCTATCGTGACCGGAACGTTTTTTACCGTAACGGTCTTTTCGGGTGCCCAAACCACCGCCACGACAAGCCAAAGAGCAACTGCCGTAACGAGTGAAAACACAAGCAAAAATCTGTTGTCATAGAATAAATCGCTTAATTTCAGTTTTTCTTTCTTTTCCATTTTTTCATGCCCTTTATCATTTTGCCGAATGAACCCTCGCCGCCGCTGAAACGGTTTTCGGGGTCGTCAATCAGGTAGTTTATAAGCATCTCGCGAAGCTGTGCTTCAGACAGATTTCGGGTAAGCTCGCCCTTGAATGCAACGGAAATAACACCCGTTTCCTCCGAGGTTACGACTATCATTGCATCGCTCTGCTCACTCATTCCGATGGCGGCTCTGTGGCGTGTTCCTAAATCGCTTGATATTTCATCACTTTTGGTCAAAGGGAGAACGCAGCCCGCACACAGCAATCTGCCGTTTCGCACCACCGCCGCGCCGTCATGAAGCGGGGATTTCGGGAAGAAAACATTGCCGATAAGCTCATGCGAAACATGGGCATCCACGGGAGTTCCCGTCTTGATTACGTCGCCGAGAAGCATCTCTTTTTCCATGACGATAAGAGAACCCGTTTTGCTGTCGCTCATTCGCTGAACCGCTTTGGCTATCTCGATTATCGACTCTCTGACGGTTTCAAACATATCACTTTGACCGCCCTTGAGAATAAGCCCGAGACTTGAAAATTTACTCTTACCGAGCCGTTCGACAACCTGCCGAATTTCCTGCTGAAACAGGATAATCAAAATGATGAATATGTTTTGGAAAACTATTCTGAACATATATGAGCTTGCCTGCATTTCAAGCTGATATACCACAAGATATGCAACACCGAGCAAAACAAGTCCTTTCACAAGCTGGAAGGCTCTTGTTTCTCTTATCAGCTTTATTCCGTTATACAGCACAAACGCAACAAGAAGAATGTCGAGCAAATCGGTTATTCCGAAATGCAACGACGGTATCTTCGAGAAAAAATCCGTTATATTATCAAAAAATGTCATAGCCGGAGTAGCCCTTTCATTTACAGCCGAACAAAATCGTGCGTATTCTTTCTTGCATAAAAATTATAGCACAAACATATCCGTGTTGTAAACCGTTGTTTTCATATTTAACAAAAATTTAATTATCCGTAAGGCAGACGGCATGAGCGGCTATCCCGTCACCGGAGCCGGTAAAGCCCATACCCTCCTCCGTGGTTGCCTTTACGCTGACAAATTCATCGCCAATACCGCACGCTGCCGCTATGTTTGCACGCATGGAATCTATATATTCACGCAGCTTCGGCTTTTGAGCGATTACGGTACAGTCGATGTTGACGATTGAAATTCCTTTGCTTTTCAACAGCTTCACAACCTCCGAGAGGAGCTTCAGGCTGTCTGCATTTTTATATTTCTCGTCCGTATCGGGGAAAAGGCATCCGATATCGCCGAGAGCCGCCGAGCCGAGAAGAGCATCACTGACGGCATGGAGAAGCACATCCGCATCGGAATGACCGAGCAGACCCTTTTCGTAGGGTATTTCAACGCCGCCGATTATCAGCTTTCTGTCCGTTACAAGGCGGTGGACATCGTATCCGTGACCTATTCTGAGCATAGCTTCACCTGCTTTCAAAATTCTTTAATCGCATTTATAAAATCATCATAGCTTGTAATGCAATTGAGCACCTTGACAAGAGAATTTGTTGTAAGTCTTGAGGGTAAATCGTAATATTTCAGCAACGCTTCACGCTTTTGAGCGCTGTTCTCTCCGCCCGTAAAGCCGTATTCGTAAAGGTCGAGCTTTGTTATCGGTCTTTTCGGCTCCTCGGTGTGCTCACAAAGGACTCCCGCATTCGCAAGAGCCTGCATTATAACTTGCTCCGAAACGCCCTCAACGCCGAGCTTACCCTCCTTGGACGGCTCTGTTTTACGCCGTTCCTTGCCGAAAATATCGGGTATGTAGGCGTTTATTATTTTATCCGCACCGACAGTCGAGCCGATGAAGGAACGAATCTTGAAGCCTGCGGAATCGCTGTCGGTAAGCACAACTATCCCCTGCCTTTGAGCAAGGGTTCTTATCATTCTTTGAAGCTCTTTATCTCTGAAAATTCCGAAGCCGTCCGTTTGGATTATCGGGGCATCAATAATTCCCGAGAGCTTGATTTTATCGTATTTTCCCTCAACGATAACAGCCTGTTTGATTTTTACCATTCCGTCATCCCCTGCCCGCTCTTGCGAGCTTTACGAGAGCCTGTTCGAGCACAAGCCGTTTATCGGCGGCGGTACTTTTCATGGCGGTATCAGCCCACGCAAGTATTTCAATGCACTCGCCGATGCTTTCAAAGGACAGCTTGGA
Organism: uncultured Clostridium sp.; assembly: GCA_964587915.1. Taxonomy (GTDB): domain Bacteria; phylum Bacillota; class Clostridia; order Oscillospirales; family Acutalibacteraceae; genus CAG-177. The sequence continues at coordinate 22,139 of CAZPMK010000002.1, read as the reverse complement.
GCCGTTCCTTGCGGCATTCGTCAATCGAAATTCTCTTCCTGAATAATTATAGAATTTTGCCGCATCCTCTGCCCTGCCGCCCGCCTTAACCGCAGACTTTGCACGGTAGATATCGGAATAGGAGGCAACCAATGCACCGAGGATCTGAAATTCATCTTCTCTCTGCTCAAACAGAACGGAGAGCTTTGCAAATGCAGAATCAAACCGACCTGCGGTAAGATCGCGTATCATATCGAAAACCTTGGCATCAAGGCTTTTAATGCACACGGCATCAACATCACTGCGTGTTATATATTCTTTTTCGGCATAGGAGCAAACCTTTTCGGTTTCATTGAGAAGCATATTCAAATCGGCACCGACGCAGGATATCAAATACTGTGCAACACCCTTTTCAAACTGCTTGCCACGCTTTTTTGCACCGCTTTCGAGCATCTTAGCAAGCTCCGCCGCCGTCTTTTTGTCGAGCTTTACGGTACAGCCGTATTTCTCAAACAGCTTTACCGCCTTTGTCCATTTTGCACCCTTCGGTTCATAGGTAAGCATCAAAAAGACGAGGCTGCAATCCTCGGGGTTGTCGGCAAGCACCGTTTTAAGCTGTTCAAAGCCGCCGTCGTCAAGAGTATCAAGAGGAAAATCCTTGACAAGCACGCACTTTGTTTCCGCCATCATCGGCACCGCCGAGGCACTTTCGTATATTTCGTTGAGAGAAGTATCTTTTCCGTCAAAGATATGCAAATTGAAATCGGCAAAGCTCTCATCCACCGACTTTTTTACAATCTTATCCGCATAGATTTTCTTCAAATAGCTTTCTTCGCCGTATATCAAATAAATGCCGACAGGCTCAGCCCTCAGCTTTTCTTTGAGTGCGGTTTCGTTTAAGGCAGCCATGGGACCTCCTTTGCCGTTTTACGGCGGTGTTCATCGGCGGTTCAATACGGTTTTTCCGTCCTGAAAACGAAGCTCAATACTGCCGCAGCCCGCCGTTGCCACAGCGTTTATTCCGAGAGCTTTAAGCTCATTTACAATTGCGATTCCCCTTTGATTTGAAGCACTGACGGCAACTGTATCAAAATCGTATTCGCCGATGTTTCTCGGATAATCGCCTCTGAATATGAGCACGTCTGCATTCCTTGCTTCACTCGGCAATGACGAATAATCCGCCATGGCATCAAAGCAGACGAGGAGTGTTATGTCATCGGTTTTTATAAATGCGGCATAGCCCGAATCGGTGTTGTATGCCGTTACCGTGAATTTTTCCGATTTATATGTTTGTTCAAAAGAATATGCTTCGGTATCATGCAGGAGCAGGTCACAGCCGTCGGGAAGGTCGTCCGAATACACCCGTTCCGGGATTGCCGTCATAAAAGCATTCAAAGCATTTCCCGCACAGGAGGTTTCGTTATTCGGAATGAATGCGGCGGTAAAGTCACCTTTCATCTGCGACAATTCATTTTTCAACAGATTGGCAGAGTCAAAGTCGTTTCCGCCCGCACCTATGAGAATATTCTCACGCCCTTTGCCGAGCATTAAGCATATACCGTTCCCCGTATCGACAAGCACGGCTCTTGTTATTATATCCTCCGAAACGGAGTAGGTCACGGAGCAGACAAGAAAAACCGCCGCACAAAGCACCGCTGTCAGTCTCGGCATTGAGTGCCCGAAAAAGGCGAACAGCACCGACACGGCACACAGTAAAAACAGTCCGAACAGCAATACGCAAACCTTATCGTCGCTTATTGAAAGCACTGCGACATCGCTTGAAGCAAGGAACTTCGAGCCGCCTGTCATATACGCTCCGAACACGCCCGACGAAAAGGCAAACGGATTGAAAATGTCAAATTGAGAGCCGAAAGCCGCACCGACTGCACCGAGCACCATACACGGTGAAGCCGCCGCTGTCAGCAAAAGATTCGCAAGCAATGAAACAAAATTGAACGTACCGTAGAGTCGTATCGAAACGGGCAGAGTAAACGCAATTGCGGCAAGCGTATGAAGCAAGGATTCTCCGATATTTGCCGCCGCATTGAAAAAAGGCTTCGGCATTCGGCGTTGCAAGCCGTCACGGAATTTCGGTATGACAAGCTCCGAGCAAAGAATTATTCCCGCCGTTGCAAGGGCGGAAAGTCTCAACGAAACCGAGCCCATGGAAAACGGGTCGATTATTCCGATGACGGTAAGCGAAAGTCCGAGGGAATTGAGAGAATCCGTCTTTCGCATGAACAAATCGCCGAGCAAAAACAGCAAGGTCATTATTCCCGAACGCTGAACGGAATATGTCATTCCCGAAACAAACATAAATACAACCGTACCGAGCATTGCACCGATACAGGCAAGACCACGAGGAATGCCGGTTTTTCTGAGAATATTCAAAATCAGCATTGACCACAGCGAAAGATGAAAGCCCGAAACGCAGATTATGTGCGTTATTCCGATTTTGGAAAATGCCGCAAGAGTTTCATCGGAAAGACCGCTTTTGTCGCCGAGCAAAAGTGCCGCGACAAGTGCACCGTTTTCATTCGGCAGAGCTTTGAGTATTGCCTCTTTTATCGCCGAACGCAATTTAATCACAAGCAAGCCCATTGGTGCTCTTCCGCTTCTCGGTGTTACGGAATATTCGTCGCTCGGAACGGCTCCGAGATACGTTCCCGTTGTTCGATAGGCTTCAAGATATTTTTCACTTGTTTCGCCGAGAGTATAGAGCTTGAATTTTCCGCTGACCGTATCATACGGTTCTGCTTCGAGCGGGGAAGAAAACACAAGGCGTACCTTTATGTCGGTTTCTTCGCCGTCAGCCTCAAAAATCCTGCCCTCATAGTAGCAGTTTCCGTATTTTTCTTCGCCCTCGCTTGTGATGCATATGGAAATATCGGCCTGCGTATCGCTGAGTGCAAGCCTCGGTAAATAATAATATTGATAAGTCAGCGAAAGGAGCAGACAAGCAACGGTTCCCGCCGCAAAAGCACAGGGAAGCACCCGTTCCTTTCTTACTTTCTTTATGGAAACACTTACCGCTGTTGCGGCGAAAAACAGCCAAAAAGCCGCATTCGCCGCTCGAATATCGGTATCATTCAAAACGGCAAGGGTAAAGAATACCGTCATGCCGATAACCGCAAACGGACGTGACATCTTTATCTACACAGACCGTTATTTTTCGATAAGGGGAATTTCACCGAGGAAAACGATATCGTCCCTTTTAGCCGCATCACCCTCGGCAAGCACTGCCGCCTTTGCAACAACGTTTGCATCAAATCTTGCACACAGCTCCTCGACAGCCTTGAGGGATTCGCCCGTGCTGATAACATCATCAAGAATTACGACCTTTTTGCCGCGAATCTGCTCGCCCTCGATACCGTCCATTATAAGAGTCTGAACGGACTCGGTGGTTATGGAGCGGACGTTGACAACAACGGGGTCTTTCATGTAGAGCTTCGGCTTTTTGCGTGCAACAAAATACTTCTTTCCGCTCTGTCTCGACATCTCGTAAGCAAGAGGGATGCTCTTTGCCTCGGGAGTTACGATATAATCAAACTCGGGCAAACGCTTAAGAAGCTCGGCGGCGGAATGCACGGTAATTTCAACGTCACCGAAAAGTATGAAAGCTGCAATATCGAGCTTATCGTTTATGGGACAACGCAGGAGGTCTCTTTCCATTCCCGCAATATCTACTCTGTAATATTCAGACATTTTTATTTCATCCTTTCATGTGATATACTGCGTATCAGCCCGCAGGCCAGCCGAAATCTCTGCCGCCCATGAGATGAAAATGCAGATGCTTTACCGACTGTCCCGCACTTTCACCGCAGTTGTTTACTATTCTGTAGCCGTTATCGAGCCCTTTTTCGGCGGCAATTTTTGCGGCAACCTCAAAAATGTGTGCCACAACAGAGCTGTTGCTCTCTTTGATTTCCGCCGCAGAAGCGATGTGCTCCTTGGGAATAATCAAAATATGTACCGGTGCCTGAGGATCAAGGTCGTTGAAGGCAACAACCCTGTCATCCTCGTAAACCTTTGTTGAGGGAATTTCTCCCGCCGCTATTTTGCAAAAAATACAATCCATGTCACGCACTCCTTTACTTGAGCATTTCTTTAACGATTTCTTCAACTTGGGACATGGCGTTTTTCACCTCGGAAATATCCTTGGTGCCCGCCATTGCACCGTCGGGTCTTCCGCCGCCCGAACCGCCTGCAAGTCCCGAAACCTTTTTGGCAATCATGCCCGCATGAGCACCCTTTGCCACCGCATTTTTACCGCAGCCGCAAGCAAAGCTCGCCGCAGTACCGTTTATTCCGCAAATTACGGCTACGGCATCGGGGTTCTCCTTTACCTTATCGCACATGGTACGAAGCTCTCCGGCTTCAACACCCTCAACGGTAACGGCAACAAGAGTAACGCCGCCGATATCCTTTGCACCGCTCATTATGTCGCCCGTTTTGAGCTTTGAAATCTCGGAGCGGAGCTTTTCTGTTTCTTTGTCCTTTAATTTGAGATCATTCATAACCGCCGCCGCTCTCTTGTCAAGCTCTGCAACGTTGGCGAGCTTCATGGCACTTGCGGTGTTATATATGAGTTTTTCGTTCTCGGCAATATGCTTGAGCACACCGAAGCCGGTAACGCCCTCGATTCTTCTTACACCTGCCGCAACGGAGGATTCGGAAACTATCTTGAACAGTCCGAGCTTGCCCGTGTTGTCAACATGAGTACCGCCGCAAAGCTCCGTGGAGAAATCTCCCGCTCTTACGACTCTTACAACATCGCCGTATTTTTCGCCGAAAAGTGCCATTGCACCGAGCTTTTTAGCCTCGTTGATGGGCATTTCAACACTTGTAACGGGCAATGCGGAAAGGATTATTTCATTTACTCTGTTTTCGATATCGTGTATTTCCTCGGAGGTCAGTGCCGAAAAATGTGTGAAGTCAAATCTGACGGCATCGGCATTGACAAGCTGACCCGCCTGCTCAACATGAGTACCGAGCTTTTCTCTGAGTGCCGCCTGAAGAAGGTGTGCCGCAGTATGATTCCGTGCCGCCGCTTCTCTTGTTTTAACGCAGATTTCTGCATTTGCGGCATCACCGACCGATATTCCGTCTCCCTGCGTAACGGTACCTATGTGCAGGATGTTTCCGTCTGCGGTCTTGCTTGTTGCGGTAACCTCAAACACGGCATTTTCGGTTTTGATAACACCGATATCACCCGCCTGTCCGCCGCTCTCACCGTAGAATACGGTTCTGTCGAGAACAAGTGCCGCCTGTGTACCCTGTTCGGCAAAATCGACTCTTTCGCCGTCGGATATAATCGCCTTGACCGTACCCTTGCAGGTATAGTCGGTATAACCCAAAAATTCCGTTGCAGAAATATCCTTGAGTGATGCACCCGTGCCCTTCCATGCCTCGGCACCCGCATCCTTTCGTGCGGCTCTTGCGGCGGCTCTGCTCTCGGCATACAGTCTTTCGTATTCGTCCGTATCAACCGTCATACCCTTTTCGGCAAGCAGCTCCTTAGTGAGATCTATCGGGAATCCAAAGGTATCCTGCAACTTAAACGCATCGGCACCACTGAGCTGTTTTGAATCACTCGAAGCAATAAGATTTTCAAGAACGGTAAGTCCCGTATCTATTGTTTTGTTGAAGCTCTCCTCCTCTGCCTTGATAACCTTTACAATAAGGTCATGCTTTTCGACAAGATTCGGATAAGCATCGGCATTTTCACGAATTACGGTTTCGCAAACTTTATAAAGGAATGTACCCTTTATACCGAGAAGTCTGCCGTGGCGTGCGGCTCTTCTGAGCAAACGGCGTAAAACATAGCCTCTGCCCTCGTTTGACGGCATGACACCGTCGCCTATCATAAACGTGGTACTTCTGATATGGTCGGTGATAACTCTGAGTGAAACATCATTCTTTTCGTTTTCGTGATACTTAACTCCGGAAATATCAATAACGTGCTTCATGATGTTCTGAACGGTATCAACCTCAAAGAGATTGCCGACATCCTGCATGATACAGGCAAGGCGTTCAAGTCCCATGCCCGTGTCTATATTACAGCTTTTGAGCTTGGAATAATTGCCGTTTCCGTCATTCTCAAACTGAGTGAAAACAAGGTTCCAAAATTCAACGTATCTGTCACAGTCACAGCCGACCTTGCAATCGGGTGAACCGCAGCCGTATTTTTCTCCTCTGTCAAAATAAAGCTCTGAGCAAGGACCGCACGGACCTGCGCCGTGCTCCCAGAAGTTATCCTCCTTGCCGAATCTCACCATGTGGTCGGGGGCGATTCCTATCTCCTTTGTCCAGATATCATACGCCTCGTCATCATCGAGATATACGCTGATATATATTTTGTCCTTGGGCATTTCCATAACCTCGGTACAAAATTCCCATGCCCAACGGGTAGCATCGTGCTTAAAATAGTCGCCGAACGAAAAATTGCCGAGCATCTCAAAATAAGTGCCGTGGCGTGCGGTAATTCCGACTCTTTCGATATCGGGCGTACGAATGCACTTTTGGCAGGTGGTCACTCGGTTGCGGGGCGGAGTAAGCTCTCCGGTAAAATACTTTTTGAGCGGTGCCATTCCCGCATTGATGAGCAAAAGGCTCTTATCTCCCTGCGGTACAAGCGAAAAGCTCGGCATTCTCAAATGCCCCTTCGACTCAAAGAAAGAGAGATATTTTTCTCTTATCTCATTAAGTCCCATCCATTGCATAATTATTTCCTCCCACGGGACAATAAATCCCTTAATTTATAATGATAAAAATTGAAAAAAGGTGCAGAATTACAATCCGAATGGGACGGCTCTCGCCGCGGTACCACCCAAATTGTGCAAGCTGCACCACTCTGTCCTTATAACGCAGGTAACGCCGTCGCTCATCGCAACGGAGCTCAGGGGCGGCACGACATCTCTTTTTGCCTGACCCGTGTTTCAGCATATCACGAATCTCTCTGTAGGCAGGAGATGAATTCTTCCCCGTCATCACTTCTGTATTGAGTTTATTATATCATTTTCGCTTTGATTGTCAAGCATCAACTTTTTTAAGATTTGCCATTGCAACCCAGCCGTAGCCGCCGTCATATTCGATGCAAGCCCATCTGTTTCCGTTGTCGGCTTTCTTGGTGCTGATAACATATATTTCTTCGCCCTCGGCAAGCTCACCGAGCTTGTCATAATCCGCACCGGCATCGCTTCTGACGTTTGCTCCGTCCTCGGAATCAACAACGTATTTTTCGGTTTCGTCACCGTTCGGGGCAGTCGGAGCGGGAGGAGTGACGGCAACCGCAACATTCACGCCCATAAAGCTGTTTACGGCATCGCCCGTAAGGATAACGCCCCAAACACCGTTCTTTTCTGCAATGAACACGCCGTTACAGCCCTCGAGAATATTGGTATACTCAAAATCAACAACAACATCGTTATCGAGATTGATTATACCCATTTTTCCGTCCTTTTTAACGGGAATGAGTCCGCCCGAAACCTTGCGGCAATAATCGGTGGAAAGCATGGTGATATCGTCAAAATCGTTGACGGCTTCATATTCGTAGGGGATAACCTTTTTGTCCTTTTCTTGACTTACATAGCCCCATTTGCCGTCCTTTCTTGCTGCGGCATAGCCCTCGAAATATCTGTCTCTTTCGTCATAGGCGAGCTTCTCCGAAAGCTCATCCGTTACTATCGAATGTGCCGCATGAGAGGTTGTTGAAACGGTTACGGCAGTTCCGGTAACGGTAACTTCAAAGTTTTCGTTGCCGATTTTAACAAGAATATGATAGCTTCCTCTGCCGGAGTGATCTCTGCCGCTTCCGCAGGTCTTAAATTCATCATAATTCGGTTGAAGAATGATATTGCCCTGATAATCGAGCAAGCCGTATTTTCCCGTGGTCTTTGACTTGAATACACAGCAGTCCTCGTTGAGATAACGAAGCTCCTCACATTCTTCAAAGCCGCCCGCAACCCACTTGAAATTCGCCGCCTCATCGGGTGTTTTATCGCCGCCCGCAATTTTCGATATTCCGAACACGGCAAGTATGACAACAACAAGTGCCGCCGCGGCAATTGCAATTGTTTTCGGAGTCAGCTTTTTCAAAATCGTTGCGACTGCAACACTGCCGTTCTTTTTCTTTTCGGTAACAACGGCTTCATTTGACGGCTCCTCATCAAAGGAATCGAGAATTTCATCGCTTATCGACTCTTGCTCATCGGTCTGCACGGGAGCTGAAAATTCGGGCACGGCAAGCCCGTCCTCATCGTCGGCTTCCTCGTTATTTTCGGTAACGCTTGCCGCCGCAGACGGAATTTCCTCGCTGTTGAGAATTTCATTTATTCTTTCTTTGAACAGAATTACCTTTTCGTCCTGCCGAGGTGCTTCCTCAACGGTATCGGCGGCTTTCTCCTGCTCCTCCGGCTCATCTTCGACTTGCGGTTCTTCTTCCGCTTCGGTATCCTCAACGGGTTGTGCCTCGGTCTGTTCCTCTTCCGTAGTTTCTTCCGCCGCTTCTTCAGCGACTTCAGGCTCTGACTCCTTTTCGGATTTTGCACTCACCGATGCCTGTGTTACGGCATTGTAAGCATCTATCGCAAAAAGGAAAATATCTCTTACAAGTGCGGAGTCGATAGCCGACTGTGCCGCCGCTCTTTTGAATATCCTTGAAAGTACGGGCAGTGAATCCGCCAAAGAGCTTGCCGACTCAACACCGAGTGCTGCCGCAAGAGTTGCTCGTGCTTTGCCGAGAAGTGCATTAGCCGTGCTTTCGGAAACACCGAGAAATTTGGCTATTATCGCAACGGGCATACCATTGTTATAATGCAGTACCACCGCAGTACGAAGCTCGGGGCTGAGCTTTGCAACGGCTTTGAGAGCCGCCTCGCTTTTTTCGACATCGTCGTATATTTCCTCCGAAAGAAATTCGGTTGAATCCTCACCCGAGCCCGCCTGTGCATCGTTAAACACAAACTGCTGAGTTTCTTTATATACGGATGCCACTATTTGCTTCATCCATATTTCAAACGCTTCGGGCTTTTTGAGCTTTCCTACGGTGCAGAACGCCTTGGCATACGCCTTTTTGGTTATCTCAGCCGCCTGTGCCTCATCGCAGGACAAGACCTCGGCAAGGAAATATGAGGCTTTAAGGGTTTTTGAGTAGAGCTTTGCCATTGCATCGGTATCACCGGCTGCTGCGGCAGAAACAAATTGACTCATGTTTTCGCTCACTAAAATTCCACTCCAATCATTTATGATGAACAGTTATCTGCAAATTACGCCTCCCGAAAGGCTCACTTTGGGAGAATACACTTACGAAAACACGCCGTTTAAAGCGGGTTCGAATGCGTCAGTTGTGACTACGGTTAATTTTATTCTATAATTTAGAATTTGTCAAGGAAAATTGCAGATTATTTGGCATTATGTGAATCGAAAACACCCTCATCGGCAAAAATCAAACCTCTTTTTTGATTTTTTCGATTATTCTTTTTTCTAATCTTGAAATATAACTTTGTGATATTCCCAACGCATCCGCCACCTCTTTTTGTGTATATTCTCTGCCGCCGCCGAGTCCGAAACGCATCTTCATTATCGCCCGTTCTCTTTCGCAAAGTGAATTTACAGCACGGTAAAGCCTGCTGCGTTCGTCATCCGCTTCAAGGTCACGGTAAATATCATCCGGCTCACTGCCGAGAATATCCGAGAGCAAAAGCTCGTTGCCGTCCCAATCGACGTTGAGCGGTTCAAAATACGATACCTCGACCTTCGACGGATTTATCTTTCGCAGATGCATAAGTATTTCATTTTCTATACAGCGGGAGGCGTATGTTGCGAGCTTGATGTTTTTTGACAGCCTGAAAGTGTTGACCGCCTTTATCAAGCCGAGAGTTCCGATTGAAATTAAATCCTCGATTTGCACACCCGTGCTTTCAAACTTTTTTGCGATATACACAACAAGGCGAAGATTATGCACGATAAGCGTTTCTCTTGCCTTTTCGTCTCCGTTTTCGAGCTTTTCGAGGCATTCATGCTCCTTTTGAGCAGTCAGCGGCGGCGGGAGGGTGTCGGGACCGTTTATATAATCGACCTCGACCTGATACAGCCTTGCTCTGATAGCGGAAACCACCTTGATGAGCTTGTTTTTCAATGCTTTGATGTTCGTATTTATCCCCTTCTTTCGCGGATTTATTCAAACAGCGGACTGCCTATGAGAGCGGCATATCCGCCGTGAATTATCTTTTTTTCGGTAACGGCTATGTAAATATTTTCAATTTTTCTCACGCCCGAACGCTCGGTTATTTCTATGCTGTCGGCAGGGAAAGCAGGTAAAGCTCCGCTTCCGCCGAGTGACGTATACGGTATCAGCCTGAAGCCGTGCATCGCCGTCGGTTCAAATGCCGTTCCTTTCGGTGCAAGAGCCTCTATGAAGCTCCTTTCCGCAATGACGACGGGTCTGCCGCTGAAGCTGTCACAAAGACTGTTTCCCGTATCAAAAAGTGCTTTGCCCTCAACGGCTTGACCGTCCTTGCTGATTCGTATTTTATAAACACTCTGAGGCGGAGTACGATTTCTTACGGCTCTCGATATGCCGCTGAGAACGGCATAAGAAGCAACCGCCGCAACGGTCAGCGTTAAAATATCCATATCGAAATATACGACCGAATTTTTATATATGACACTGTTCGGGAAAATGAAAGTACAGCCTGCAAGCATAAGCCCCGCAAAGGCAAGATTGGCGGCAAAAAACGCTGCACAGCATTTGACAAACCTTTTCAGAGAAACAAATCCGAACGCCGTTACGGTCATCACAAGCATGAACGCAAATTTTACGCCCGTCAACAGCACGGGTGAAAGCTCCTCGACAAATATAATCAAAGAAAAAGCTCCTCCGAGTGCCGAAGCGGCAAGAAATCTTACGGTCTTAAAATCAAAGGAAATTATTGCGGCGGCGGCACGCAAAAGAAAGTAATTCACAATAATGTTCACAACGATAAGGACATCGGCATAAACCACCGTTTTCACTCCGCCACCCCCGTATCCGTTTGATTCGTTACTTAAAAGTATATCCCCGACACCTACCGTAATTTGTCGCAAGAAGTAATAAAAATCTAACTTTTCTATTGAATATTTCAATGACATAGTATATAATTACATTATATTTCGGCAAGGAGGTTCTTAAATTGGAAGGCAGTCTTTTTGATACTCACATTCACACCTCGGAGGCAAGCACCTGCAGTAAGGTTTGCGCCGCCGATATTGTTGACAGATACCGTTCACTCGGCTATGACGGCATTATCGTCACCGACCATGTGAACGAGGGCAATTTTTCAAAGCTCGGCAACACTTATGAAGAACAGGCGACGAATTGGCTCAAGGGCTACCGTGCCGCCAAAAGTCATGCGGGAAACGATTTTTCCGTAATACTCGGCATGGAAATACGCTTTCTCGATTACAACAACGACTATCTTGTTTACGGCTTTGACGAGGATTTCATTTTTTCCTGCGACATGGCACATTTTGAAAGTCTCAAAGCCTTTATGCCCTTTGCGAACGAGCACGGACTTACGGTTTATCAGGCTCATCCGTTCAGACCCGACATGACGATAATTTATCATAAGCTCCTTACGGGAATTGAGGTTTACAACGGTCACGGCAATCACGACTCAAGCAATGAAATCGCATACAGATGGGCAAAGAAATATTCTCTTGCAATGCTTTCCGGTTCTGATTTCCACGGCAATACGCAAATGGAGCCGGGCGGAGTATACTTCAAAGAAAAGCCGAAGGATTCATTCGACGTTGCCCGTATGCTCAAAAACGGCGAATATTCTCTCAAATGCTTTACGGAATAATGCCGAATCCGTCTTGTATTCGTGCGTGTTTTGTGCTATCATATTTTCTTGCGGTGCTGTGCCGCAAATAATTCAGGGAGATTTTAACTATGAAAATACTTTTTCAGGGCGATTCCATAACGGATGCCGGTCGTGACTATTCCGATTATCATGAGCTCGGCACGGGCTATCCTCTTTATGCGGCTGAATACATACGCAAGGAGCATCCCGAAAAGGAGTTTGAATTTGTTGACCTCGGTATAAGCGGCAATCAGACGATTGACCTTGTAAACAGACTTCAAAGCGATTTCATCGACATACAGCCCGATCTTGTTTCCATTCACATCGGCGTAAATGATACTTGGCACAGAGCGGAGAAACGTGAATGGCTTGACGATGCCGCTTTTGAGGCAAATTACCGCAAGGTGCTTACCGAAATCAAAGAAAAAACAAATGCTTCAATTCTTATCATCGAGCAGTTTTTGCTACCCGTTCCCGATAAAGAATTTTTCCGTGAGGATCTCAACGGCAAAATAGATATAACCCGCCGCCTTGCAAGAGAATTTGCGGATTGCTATATTCCTCTTGACGGTCTCATGGCAAAGGCTTGTGTCGGCTGTGAGCCTACGCATTGGTCTGCGGACGGTGTTCATCCGAACGAAAACGGTTCAAAATTCATCGGCAGACTCTATGCGGATGCCTTTAATGAAATGCTCAAGGCGGGCAAGATAAAATGAAATCAATAAAAAAGGTTCTTGACTATATATTTATTGACGGACTTTCGGGCATGGCAATGGGTCTTTTCGCAACGCTCATCATCGGAACCATTCTTGATCAGCTTGCAGGCTTCATTGACCACCCCGTTGCCGCTTACATTTCCGCAGGAGCGGCGGTTGCAAAATCGCTTACGGGTGCGGGAATAGGCGTCGGAATGGCGTTTAAGTATCACACCTCTCCCCTTGCAGGCGTTTCTGCGGCGGTTGCGGGCATGGTCGGTGCTTTTTCATCCAAAATACTTGCCGCCTCTCTCATAACCGAATCGGGACTTCTCTATTCGGGGCCGGGCGATCCGATGGGTGCTTTTATTGCGGCATTCTTCGCAATTCAGGCAGGAAAGCTCATAAGCGGCAAAACAAAGCTCGATATTCTTTTGACTCCCGCCGTTTCGATTATTGTCGGCAGCACCGCAGGACTTCTCCTCGGTCCTCCCGTAACGAAATTTTCAACCCTTATGGGAGAAATAATAAGCTGGGGCGTTGAACGCCAGCCCGTACTCATGGGAATGGTCGTTTCCGTTGTAATGGGCATATGCCTCACGCTTCCCATAAGCTCGGCGGCTCTCGGAATAATTCTCGGTCTTTCGGGAATAGCGGGCGGTGCGGCTGTTGTCGGTTGCAGTGCTCAGATGATAGGCTTTGCCGTTGCGAGCTTCCGCGAAAACAAGCTCGGCGGTCTGCTTGCTCAGGGTGTCGGAACATCCATGCTCCAGATGCCGAACATAGTAAAGCATCCTCAAATATGGATTCCGCCGATAATAACAAGTGCCATACTCGGCCCGATATCCGCGGCAGTTCTTAAAATGACCTGCTATGCTTCCGGCTCGGGAATGGGAACCTCCGGACTTGTCGGTCAGTTCATGACATACAGCTCCATGGTTGATGCGGGTGCCGACCCGAAAACGGTCATCATTGAAATTCTGATTATGCATTTCATCGCTCCGGCTCTTATCACTCTCGCAATTTCCGAATTTATGAGAAGAAAGAAACTTATCAGCTTCGGTGACATGGAGCTGAAAGATATAAATTAACGGAGGTTTTATTCCATGAAGAAAAAAATTCTTGCACTTATCCTCGCCTGTGCGGTGCTTATGTCTGCATTTGCAGTTCCCGCATCGGCGGCAACCGTGGTAACAAGCAGCGCCGAAAGAGGCTTCTACCGTGCGGTTGATAAAGTTATCGACGTACTTGTAGGCGGTATCGCCGCTCTCATCAAGAGCCCCGATTGGGTTTCAAAGAGCGACTATGTTTCCGAGAATTTCTATGAAGGTCTTAATGCAAATGAATTTCTCGACGCCCCCGCTGCAAACGCAAAATGGTATGTAGGTTATTCCAACGCTTCTCTCCTTACGGGCAAGGAGCTTTCGGGTGACGGCGACTACTACGTAGGCGGCAGTCTTTCCGTTACCAAAAAGCTCGCTACCGAGGTCAGAGATGATCAGAAGGTCAGAACCGTTGCGATGTCCGACGGCAGAGGAATAACGATTTTCTCCTGTCTTGATGCATACGGCATGGCAAATACCGACGTAAGAGCCATCAGAAAGCTCTTTGCGGATTATGCCGAAAAGGAAGGCCTCAACATCACCTCCGTCAATATTTCCGCTCTTCATCAGCACAGCTGTGTTGATACGTTCGGTATGAACGGAGATATCGTCAGTGCCGTATTCACCTCATGCGTTCGCAACATTCTCGGTCTTGAGCTTCCCAGCGGTCAGAATGAGGATTACATGGCTAACCTCTATGAGAAGACTCTCAACACGATGATAGAAGCTGTTGAAGGCATGGAAAGCGGCACTATGTATTACGGTGAAGTAAACGTTGCCGAATACATCAGAGACAAGCGTAACCCTCAGGTTTACGATGAAATGCTCCACAGACTTCGCTTTGTACCCGACAATTCCGAATCTGAAGAAACTTGGATAATCAACGGTGCAATCCACTGCGTGGGCAACGGTGCGGCAGGCACGGTGCTTACGGGCGATTATCCGTATTATATGGAAAAGTATATCAATGAAACCGCAGGTGCAAACTATTTCTACATCCAGGGTGCGGAGCTTGCAATAACGCTTCAAACGGGACCCGTAACCCCCGATGAATCCATGGTTGAGGAGTACGGTGAAAGATATGCCCGTCTTGCGGCATACGGCGAAAAGCTCGGTCAGATTGTTTGCTCGATAACGAACGAAACCGAGGTTGCTCCGATTCTCAACATCAGATTTACCGAGGTCTTTGTTCCCATCAGCAACAACATTCTCGTTCTTGCTGCAAAGTGCGGTCTGCTTCTCAATCAGGTCGTTCGCTCGGGTCTCAAATATGAGGTTGTAACCGAGGTCGGTTATGCCGAATTCGGCGACAGTCTTGCAGTTGCGATAATCCCCGGTGAGATTGCTCCCGAAATTGCTTTCGGCGGTGCCGATACTGCCGCAGAGTCATGGACGGGAACAAATTGGAATTATCCCTCATTCGCCGAAAAAGCAGCCGATAAGGAGCTTATTGTATTCGGTATCACCAATGACCAGATAGGCTACATTCTTAATGAAAACAGCTGGCATTCATATCTTACCGAGAACGAAGAAATCGTTTCCACGGGTCCCAAGGCGGGCGAAACGATAGCAAGTGCTTATCTTGCACTTTTTGACGAAGTTAAATAAACCCTTGATATTAAAAGAAGCCCCGTAACAGGGGCTTCATTTGAAGATTGGCTTCATCGTTGCAATCATCTTCTCCGTCCTGCTTACGGGCGAAATATTCGCTCTCAAAAAGATAACCGCAAAACAGCACTAAGGAGGTGCCGCCGTGAGCAAAACAGCTCTGAAAAATAACATAAAGGAAACGGATATCCTCTTATATTTGGCTTGCATACTGACCTCTGCTTTCGGAGTGCTCATGGTATACAGTGCAACCATGAACGAAGCGGCAAGCAGCGGTCTTACGATAAGCAGAGACTGCCTTATAATGATTTGTGCCTCGGCACTCGGAATCATTCTCTGTCTTTTTATTTCACTTGTCGAATATAACGCCATGATAAGCCTTTGGCCGATAGTCGGCGGAGTGTGTCTGCTTCTGCTTCTTTCACTCTTTATTTTCGGTGATGCACCGACGGACAGACCCGACGCAAAATGCTGGCTTCCTATAATAACGACTGAAACGTTTTCGCTGAAATTTCAGCCCTCGGAGCTTGCCAAAATCGGATTTATCATTACCTTTACGGCACATATTGATGCGGTTAAGGACGATATAAACAGAGTAAAAAACGTGCTTCTCCTCACCCTCCACGCCCTTGTTCCCATAGGAATAATAGTTCTCACGGGTGACCCCGGCTCGGCAATAATTTTTGCCCTCATGTTTGTGGGAATGATGTTTGTTGCAGGAGTAAAGCTCCGATATTTTGCCTTGGCATTGTGCGGTGCCGTTGCCGCCACCCCCCTGCTGTGGGTGAAATTCCTTTCAAACCTTCACCGCCAAAGAATCCTTGCCATATACTATCCCTCGGCATTGAGCGAATCTGTATACAACAAGGTCATTTATCAGCAGCAGCGCTGTGTAAACGCCATAGGCTCGGGCAAGCTGCTCGGCGACGGTCTTTTTAAAGGAACGTATACTCAATCCGCGGCGGGCGTACCCGTCAATGAGAGTGACATGGTATTCTCCGTCGTAGGTGAAGAGCTTGGATTTATCGGTGCGATAGGACTTCTTGCCGTGTTCACGCTGATAGTAATTAAAATCATTCGTGTCGGCAAACATTCGAGAAATATCTCGGGAAGTCTCTTATGCTACGGAACGGCGTTCATGATAGGCTCTCAGGTCATAATTAACATCGGAATGTGCCTCATGCTCCTGCCCTGTATCGGCATAACGCTTCCGTTCGTCAGTGCCGGCGGTTCATCTAATCTTTGTATTTATTTTGCAATAGGCATGGTCATGAGCGTTTACCGCTTCAACTGCGACCGTGACCCCGTAAACTTCCGCTTAACGGGAATTAACACACCGTTCTCGGAAGCCTGACTAAAATTTTACAGCCGAAGGCGTTTTAAGCCCTCGGCTGTTTTTTTATATTGTTTTATAGAGTGAACCGTTCTCGCGAACCATATCGACTCCGGAGATACCGATTTCCGAAAACAGCTTACGCCAGCGTTCCTCCATGCCCTCGGCGTATTCGACGGGCAAAAAGCCCTCGCTGAGATAGCTGCGTATCGCATTGACCCGCCACTCGCTTGTCAACAGCTCGATATAATCAACACCTCGCTCGACAAGTATTCCCACCGCAGCATTGTTGAGATATTTTATCAGCCCTCTGCCGCGAAATTCGGTTTTCATTCCGACCATGTGGAGACCGCCGTAATTCTTCTCGGCATTATATATCATGCTCGCAGTCGCAACGTGAACGCCGTCAAAATCAAGAAAGATAACATCCTCGGGAAATTTCAAATCGGAACGATTCACAACATCCCATTCAAAGCGTTCCGCTCCGGAAATATCATCAGCCACAAGTCCGTTTTTACAGCATTCTATCCATTCGGCTCTGTCCTCGGGCTCGGAAAAATGCGTTATCGCACAGCCCTCGGGCAATATCAGCTCTCTGACCGGCGTGCTTGACGGTCGGTACATTTTCAAATGAAGCATATTTTCTCCTTAAATTACAGAAAACAAAGTGTCTCTTATTCGCTTCTGCTTTTCGGCGGCGGAGGCTTTATCCTCTCCCCGTACCGAAAAATACATTTTCAGTTTAGGCTCGGTTCCCGACGGACGGACAGCCGCCCATGAGCCGTCATCAAATTCAAACTTTAATACATTTTCTTTCGGCAAGCCGTCTGCACCATTCAGATAATCCGACAGCTTCACCGGCTCAACAAAAAGCTCCTCGCCCTTTTTACGCAGAGCGGTCATCGCATTGAGGATTTTTTCCGCACCCTCTTTTCCTTTCAGCACAACGGTTTCAAGGCTGTCAAGATAGTAACCGTATTTGCGATATATTTCGTCGAGTGCCTGAGTGAGGGTCTTTCCTCTGTCCTTCCAATAAGCGGTCATTTCGGCAATGAGCATTGAAGCGGAAACGGCATCCTTATCCGCCGCATGAGTTCCCGCAAGACAGCCGTAGCTTTCCTCGTAGCCGAAAACGTATGTATGCTCCCCGTTCTTTTCCCAATCGCATATTTTTTTGCCGATATACTTAAAGCCCGTGAGCGTTTGCACGGTCGAAACGGAATAATCCGCCGCAATCGCACTGCCCAAGCCGCTCGTAACTATCGTTTTTACAATCGCCGCATTTTCGGGAATTTCCTTTTTGAAACGCAGGATAAAATCCGTGAGCAATGCTCCCGTTTGATTTCCCGTTAAGAGCGTGAAGCCGTTGTCCTCCCGAACGCCGACACCGACACGGTCGCAATCGGGATCCGTACCGATTATTATATCGGCATTTTCGGCAATCCCCTGCTCGGCGGCAAGAGTGAGTGCATCTTTTTCTTCGGGATTCGGCGAACGCACCGTGGAAAAATTACCGTCGGGAAGCTCCTGTGCGGCAACAACGGAAACATTTTTTTCACCGAGAATCCGTCTTACGGGAATATTGCCCGTTCCGTGCAAAGGCGTATATACTATTTTTACGTTTCCGCCTTTATATATGCTCAGCTTTTTCACTTCGTCAAGAAATGCCTCGAGCGTTTTTTCTCCGATGTATTCGAGCAAGCCGTTTTTCTGTGCCTCGTCAAGCGACATCATCGGTATTTTGCCGAGTTCGGTAACGGTGGCTATACGGCGTGTTAATTCATGAGCTTCATCGGGCAAAAGCTGACAGCCGTTTGCATCATAAACCTTATATCCGTTGTATTCTTTCGGATTATGGCTTGCGGTAACTACTATTCCCGCATCGCACGAATGATGCTTTACCGCAAAAGAGAGCACGGGTGTCGGCATAAGCGTATCAAAAAGATACACCTTTATTCCCGCAGAGCAGAGAACGGAGGCGGCGGTGCGTGCAAATTCCGCAGAATTGAGTCGAGAATCATATGCCACGGCAACACTGCCCGTTTTCAGCATTTCGGCAAGCCCCTTTGTTGCTCTTGCAACGGTATAGCGGTTCATTCTGTTAGGACCTGCGCCCATTATTCCCCGCATTCCGCCCGTGCCGAATTCCAATTCCTTGTAAAATCTGTCCTCAAGCTCCGATTTGTCCGTAATCGCTTTAAGCTCGGCGGCGGTTTCCTCGTCCAAGGTGAGCCAATATTCGTAATTATTCATTATTTTCCTCCGATATGTCAAAGCCGAGAGTGATTATTTCAAACGGCGAATAGTCGATTTCTTCCGCTTCGCCCGTGATATCCTCAAGCATATTGAGCAATTTTGCACGGCACGGGAGCTTTAACCGTCCCCTCTCTCCGTTCTGCTCGCTCAAACGGACAACAAGCATTTTTTCGTTCTCCGACAGCTTTACCGCCTGAAGCCACAGGGGTGAAAAATCGCCGTAGCTCCATGATACGTTTGCTTTTCTCAGCGGAATGTTATATTCATATGCCGCATTGTTTATCCCCGCCGTGACCGCATCACCGCAATGGGGAAGAATCATATAGCAAAAATCATGCTTGCCGATATCCGATGTCGGGTCGGGTCTTATCGTTGACCGAAGGAGTGAAAGCGAAACACATGAATCCTCGGCAGAAACACCGTATTTTCCCTGATTGAGCACGGCAATTCCGCCGCCCTGTTCCGCCATGTCAAACCATTTATGGTGGCAGACCTCAAATCTCGCCTGCTGCCAGCTTGTATTTCTGTGAGTTTCTCTGCGGATAATACCTGCCGAGGTATCGCAAAGCAGTTCGCGGGAAAGCACGTTGCAATCAAATTCAACCTTGGCAAGGCGGTGCTTTTCGTTCCAATCAACCTCATTTTCAACCTCGATGCCTCTCGAAGATGAGAAGAGGCGAATTTTTCTTTTCCATGTGCTTTTTTCGGTTGCAAGCGTACATGAAAATTCAATGCATTCCGAATCGGAGCAGACAAACCGAAGCGGCTCGGCAACCCGTATTTCTTCTGTTTTGTCTTTATAATTCGGGAGGATATCCCACGCATCATAATTGCCCGGAGTATCGTGATAAATTTTGATTTTGTTAAAATCGCCCTTGACCCACTCACGGCAAAGCTCACGGTCGTAAAGTGAAGCAATACTGCCGTCGGGATTAAATTTCACCGTATAATACGGCGTTGTAACCGTCAAATCACTTTCAGAGAAGCAACCGTCGGTGCCGTTATCCTTTATTTTAACGGCGGAAAGAGCCGGAGCATTCACGCAAGCGAACCTGCCGCGAACACCTTTTCTGACTGTATTTCCGCTTTCATCGGGCAGAAAAACGGGATATCGGCGTTCAAAATTGAGCGTATTTATATATTCCGTGCCGCTGTCGGTTATCTCGGAAAGTTCTTTTTCGATATAACACATATCCTCAGCGGCATCACGGTAAACGGGTGTTATGTGGCTGCCGGGAAGAATATCGTGGAATTGATTTATCATCAGGCGTTTGTAAAGCTCTCGGAGCTTTTCGGCGGGATATTTTTCACCGTTCAGGCAACGCATTGAAGAAATAAGCTCCGCATCCCTGAAAAGAAATTCTATACGGCGGTTTCTCTCTTTAAGCTCCGCCTTTGTGGTGAACGTCCCTCTGTGCATTTCGAGATACAGCTCACCGTCCCACACCGCAAGATTTTTATTATCCTTCAAATTCTTTTCGAGAAATTCCGATGCGTTCACGTGCCGTGTTTCGGGCATTGCGGAGAGCTTCGGGAAACGGTGCATAAGCTCTATCATTTCCTCCGTAGCACCGCTTCCGCCGTCACCGTATCCGAACATTTGCAGGGTCTCGCCGCCGACATCCTTATCCTGATACGCTTCCCAATTCTCCGCCGCCTGACTCGGCATATTCCACGATATAAAGTGCGTCGGCGGTACACAGGCATAAACCTCGCTGCCGTCTATTCCTCTCCAAATAAAATTGTTATGCGGAAAACGGTTCGTATCGTTCCATGTTGACATCTTGTTTGAAACAAAATAATCCGCTCCGCTTTTTTTGAGTATCTGCGGTAATATCCAGCTGTTTCCGAAAACATCGGGCAACCAGCAATTGTTTACCGTTATGCCGAATTTTTCGCGGAAATACCTCTGCCCGTAAAGGCATTGGCGAATAAGGCTTTCGGCACTCGGGATATTGCAGTCAGGCTCAACGTACATGGCTCCGACAGGCTCAAATCTCCCCTCGGAAATACGCTTTTTCAGCTCCTCAAAAACCTCGGGATAATATTTTTCAACCGTTTCGTATGTATAAGCCTGCGAATGAGCATATTTGAAATCGGGGTATTTATCCATGAGTCTGAGCTGAATTAAAACGGTACGCAGATTTTTCTGTACCGCGTGTATTCTTCGCCAATAATATGCAATATCAAGGTGCGAATGTGCCACAAGAGCAACGCTTCCGTCGCCTTTGTAATTCTTATTCTCAAATATATTTTTCTCGATATACTCCGCCGCCGCAGTCACGTCGGTATCGTTCACGTCGTCATAATCTATAAGGGTAAGAGCGGTATCAAGCTCTCTTATTACAAACTCTGAAAAATCCTCTCCGAATGCACCGCTCGTTGCGGCATCAAGAAGCAGCTCGGTATCATAAACCAATGACTGCACCTTTTCGTTCACGACCGCAAAGAATCCTCCCTCGAATATCTGGCGGCAGCCTCTGACGCTGAGACTTTCGGGATTCCTTTCGTCATCGGGCTTGGAACGATTGTACGCCGTGATATCAAAATGCAGATTTTCATCCGTGACATAATCGGACAACGCAAGTCGCTCCCTGTTGGGGTCAATGCCTCCGACATACGCACCGTTGACACGAACTATCATTTCAGCCGCCGTTTTGAGCAAAAAGCTGTATTTTTTCCCGACAAGCTCTTTGGGCAGACGGGTATCTGCCGTGATGAACGCCGTGCCGTCGGGGGTGAAATACATATCTCCTCTCGTCAGCTTTCTCGGTTCTTCATCGTAATATTCAAAATTCATCTCGGATATCTGCCGAGCCTCGCGAATGTAAAAATCCTCTATTTCGTATTTTTCGGAATAAATATGCCTTTTGAGCCAACCGAAGCGTAATTCTATCCACTCCTGCGGTCTCATACTCCTGCGTTCAACCTTTATGTGTGCCATGTTATCGCCTCACTTATCTTGAAAATACGGCTTTTTTCTTATGCCGATGAGCGTTACTTTTTCGCCTCGGTCATGCTCAATGCGTTCCTCTATCCATTTAAGGCATCTGTCAAGAATCAGACATTTCGAGCATTCGCCCTGCAAAACAACGGTAACCTCGTTACCCTCCTGCTTCAAAAACGTTATTTCTCCGCCATCACCCTGAAGACGGGGTCTTATGTATTCGTTAATATATTTTTCCACGGCAGTCACCTCTGTAAGGATATTATACCATAAATTTCGGCGTATGCCATGAAATGGCGGCGTTAGCCGCTTTACCTTAAAAAATTTATGATACAATGTTCTCCGAAACACACAAAATCTTTTGATTTTGCCTGT
>CAZPMK010000001.1:0-152363 GCA_964587915.1 uncultured Clostridium sp. | reverse complement strand
CAGGCAAAATCAGAGATTTTGTGTGTTTCGGAGAACATTGTATCATAAATTTTTTAAGGTAAAGCGGCTGACGCCGCCATTTCATGGCTTACGCCGAAATTTATGGTATAATGCAATCAGTATCTATGAAAGGATATGGTTTTATGAAAACAACAAAAACAGTAATTTCCGCTTTTCTCGCCCTGACGGTTGCACTTCTCTGCTTTGCAGGCTGTGCCAAGCTGCCCGAGGAGCCGATAACCACCTCGATTGAAAAGCTCTCATATGTCAACCCCTACGGTGCCACCGCTCCCGCTCCCGAAAACGGCGACAAGGATGTTTCTCGCCCCGTCACCTTCATTGAAACCATCAACCATGTAGAAATGGTCTACAACAGCTACTACATTTACGGCAAGAACGCCGTGAAAATCAAGTCGGTTGTGCTTGAGGACGACGGTATTTCCTACAATGCCGACGGTTATATTGATGTTGAAGCTATCACGGTAGGCTCCCGCTCCGAGCTTATGAAGGTCGGTTACACCGCATACGATGCCGAGGGCAACATTGTAAGAGACACCTATTTCTCCGTTCCTCTCAAGGGCGTTAAGGCTGGCGATACGGTCACGGAACGCAGAATCGACTATCCCAGAGAGGCCGTAAGAATCGTATTCCATGATTATGTAGAAAAAGCAAAATAAGCATTTACGGGAGAGACGGTTGTTTCTCCCGTATTTTAAATTTTATCTTTCGGCAGTCCTAAATGTATTGCCAAAACACAAAAAATGTGTTATACTGAAGCAGTAACAAAAATCCACTAAAGTTAGGAGTATTCTAATGGCAGCTTCAATGTTCTTAAAAATGTATTGCAGAGCCTATCAGGGAATTTTCAGAGTTGCGGTCAATCTTCTCAGTTGGAAAGAACCCGAGCTTGTGAAGGGCGAGGGCAGTGTCAAGAAGCTCCCGCAGGTTGTCAAGAAAAACGGTCACGACAGCGTTCTTGTTGTTACCGATAAAGGACTTATGGGACTTCATCTTCTCGACGGTCTCTTTGAGGGTCTCAACGAAGCGGGCGTAAAATTCACCGTTTATGACGGCACTCAGCCCAATCCGACAATAGACAACATAGAGGAAGCAAGAAAGCTCTACATCGACAACGCTTGCTCCGCCATCATCGCTTTCGGCGGCGGTTCTCCCATGGACTGTGCAAAGGCGGCAGCGGCAAGAATTGCAAGACCCAACAAAACGGTTCAGCAGATGAGAGGTACTCTCAAAATTATCAAAAAGCTGCCCACTCTTTACGCCGTTCCCACAACAGCGGGTACAGGCTCGGAAACCACCATTGCGGCAGTTGTTTCGGATCCGAAAACTCATGAAAAATACGCCTTGCAGGATCCCGTTCTCCGTCCGAAATATGCGGTGCTTGACCCAGAGCTTACAATCGGTCTGCCGCCCCACATAACCTCCACCACGGGCATGGATGCTCTTACCCATGCGGTTGAGGCTTATATCGGACACAGCAACACCAAGGATACCGCCGCCGCGGCGGAAAAGGCAACAAAGCTCATTTTCGACAACATTCTCACCGCATACGAGAACGGCAAGGATATCAAGGCAAGAGAAAATATGCTCGTTGCCTCCTACCTTGCGGGTATCGCCTTTACAAGAGCGTATGTCGGTTATGTTCATTCAATAGCTCACAACCTCGGCGGTATGTACGGTACTCCGCACGGACTTGCAAACGCCGTCATTCTTCCCTATGTTCTCGAATATTACGGCTCAACGGCTCACGCTCCCCTTGCAAAGCTCGCCGATGTTGCGGGTCTTGACACCGCGGGTATGACCGAAGCCGAAAAAGCAACGCTCTTCATCGAGAAGATAAAGGAATTTAACCGCATGATGAATATCCCCGAACATCTTGAAATTCTCGAAAAGGATATTCCCACCATTGCAAAAAGAGCGCTCAGAGAGGGCAATCCGCTTTATCCCGTTCCCAAGATTATGGATTACGACGACTGTGTAAGCGTTATCAAGAGGATCGCAAAATAATTGCGTTTGACCCGCCGAGCTTATTGGCGGGTCTTTATATTTTCAGTTAATTTCACACTATTGTCTGTACAAAATTCCGATGAAGTGTTGAACTTTACCGCCGAATGTGCTTTACTTATTGTGTCAATTTGAAGGGAGTGTTATAAATGAAATTACGCCGTATTATTTCCGTTGCCGTTGTCATTGCAATTATTGCTTCGAGCTGTATGCTTTCCGCATACGCCGCAGATGAAAAATGGCAGCCGAAAAATGCCGAACCTTTTGTTTTTGTCCACGGACTCAACGGATGGGGCGGTGCAGAAGATATTAACGGAATCATGCCGTATTGGGGTGCGACCACGGGCGACCTGATGAAATATCTGCAAAGCGAGGGCTACGAATGCTATTCCGCTTCCGTCGGTCCGCTCAACAGTGCATGGGACAGAGCCTGCGAGCTGTACGCTCAGCTTCTCGGCGTTACCGTTGATTACGGTGCGGCACACTCCGCAAAATACAATCATGCACGCTTCGGCAGAACATACTATCAGCCGCTTATCCCGAATTGGGGCGAGCTTGACGATGACGGCAAAATTCAGCAAATACACCTCATCGGTCACTCCTTCGGCGGAACCACGATAAGAATGCTCATTCAGCTTCTCACCGAGGGCTCTCCCGAGGAACAGGCGGCAACCGATCCCGATGATATTTCGGGTCTGTTCGTCGGCGGCAGGGGCAATTGGGTCAAGAGTGCCACCACCATTTGCACTCCTCATAACAGCTCCACCATTTATTATCCTCTCGTAAATCTCGGACTTGCCGACCTGATTCAAATAATCAGCTATGCCTATGCGGGCATTGCGGGACGCAGTATGTTCAACGGCGGTCTTGTGGATTTTCATCTCGAGCAATTCGGCTTGACGGATATCCCCGGTATCGGCGGAGCGGCACCCTATTTTGAAGCAATGGGGCGTGTTCTCGACAACAGAAAGGATTCCTGCCAATACGATTTAACCCCCGAAGGCTCAATGAAGGTCAACGAAAAGCTCGATATCAACGAAGATATTTACTATTTCTCATATGCCTTTTCAACCACCAAGGAGGTTCCCGTTTTGGGGACACAGCTCCCGACGGTAAGCACCAATCCGATAATTGCACCCCTCGCTTTCTTGATGGGTGTAATGCAGTTCACCGACCCGTATAACGGCGTTGTTTATGACGGAGCGTGGCTTGCAAACGATGCACTCGTAAACACGGAGAGTGCGAAATATCCGCTTGACGAACCTCACACCGACTTTGATGCAAGCAATATCAGAACGGGAGTATGGAACGTCATGCCCGTCCAAGAGGGCGATCACGGCACAGCAATAGGACTTTTGGCAAGCGAAGAAAAAACTCACGATTTTTACACAGAGCTTTGTGAAATGCTCAATTCACTTGAATAAAAACATCCGAAACACAAGGAGAGATTGATTTGAAATACAACACGGTTATAATCGGTGCAGGACCCGCAGGAATTTTCACGGCACTTGAAATGCTCAGAAACGGCAGTAAACAAAAAATTCTTATCGTTGAAAAGGGTAAGGCTATCGAGGACAGGCAGTGCCCCAAGTCAAAGGTAGGTCACTGCGTAAACTGCAAGCCATACTGCCACATAACCACGGGCTTTTCGGGAGCGGGTGCGTTCTCGGACGGCAAGCTCTCGCTCAGCAGTGAGGTAGGCGGCGACTTGCCCATGCTTATCGGTGACGATGTTGCACAGGAGGCTATCAACTACACCGACAAAATATATCTTGAGTTCGGTGCAGATGAAAAAATAGAGGGTGTCAGCGACCCCGAGGCTGTAAAGGATATCAGAAAAAGAGCCATTCAAACGGGTCTCAAGCTCGTTGACTGCCCGATACGCCATCTCGGAACGGAAAAGGCACACGACCTCTACTATGCGATAGAGCAATATCTTCTCGAAAACGGCGTTGAAATGATGTTCGGCTTTGAATGCCTTGATGTCATTATGGACGGCAGCATCTGCAAGGGCGTTTGCGTAACCAACGGCAAGGTAAGCCATGAAATTCTTGCCGACAGCACGGTTATTGCCGCAGGCAGAAGAGGTGCGGATTGGCTTGAAGCAAAGTGTGCAGAGCACAACATAGCTCATCAGCCCGGCACGGTTGATATCGGTGTCAGAGTTGAGGTTCGCAATGAAATCATGGAAACCATCAATGAGGTGCTTTACGAATCTAAGCTCATAGGATATCCGCTTCCGTTCAAAAACAAGGTTCGTACATTCTGCCAGAATCCCGGCGGCTTTGTCAGTCAGGAGAACTACGACAACGATCTTGCCGTTGTAAACGGTCATTCCTACAAGGATTTGAAATCCGATAATACGAATCTTGCCATTCTCTGCTCCCACAATTTCAATGAGCCGTTCAATCAGCCCATTTCCTACGCTCAAAAGGTCGGTGAGCTGACAAATATGCTCGGTGCGGGTCACATTCTCGTTCAACGCTTCGGCGATATCCTTGACGGCAAGAGAACATGGCAAAAAGAGCTTTCGCAGAGCAATGTCCGCCCCACTCTCGTTGATGCCGTTGCGGGTGATATCACCGCCGCCATGCCCTACAGAGCTATGATGAACATAATCAACTTCATTCAGGCGGTTGACCATGTTGTTCCCGGCTTTGCTTCAAGAGAAACGCTTTTGTATTCTCCGGAGCTTAAATTCTACAGCAACCGCGTCAAGATGGACAAGGATTTCAACACAAGCGTTGCCGGACTTTACTGCCTCGGCGATTCAAGCGGCTGGACAAGAGGTCTGATGATGGCATCCGTTATGGGTGTTCTCATGGGCAGAAGACTTGCCGAAAAAGGTTAACACAACAAGCCCCTGACACAAAGGGTACGCCCTGACTGAAAGGTATCGCTTTATAATCAATACTGCCGCTGTGTCGGCGGTGTATGAAGCCGTACCTTTGTGTACGGCTTTTATTTTTGAGGAGGAATTAAAATGCAGACAAGAGTTGCCGTAATGTCCGTCATTGTAGAGGATGTCGGCTCAGTTGAAAAGCTCAACGAGCTTCTTCACGCTTACGGCGAATATATCATCGGCAGAATGGGCATTCCCTACAGGGCACGAAAAATAAACATTGTTTCCGTTGCACTCGATGCACCGCAGGACACCATTTCATCCCTTGCGGGGAAGCTCGGAAATCTGCACGGAGTGAGTGTCAAAACGGCTTATTCCAATGTCGGAAGCGATGAATAAGCTGATTGACCGTCTCGCCGAAGCACACACGCTGTCGGCTGACGAATACACATATCTGATTAAAAATTTCACAAGGGATACCGCCGAATACGCCGCAACGCTTGCCGACGGTGTACGCCGTAAAATCTACGGAAATGCGGTGTATATCCGAGGTCTTATCGAGATAGGCAATGTCTGCCGAAATGACTGCCTTTACTGCGGTATACGCCGTTCAAACAAAAACTGTGAACGCTATATGCTCTCCGAGGAGGATATTCTTTACTGCTGCCGCACGGGATACCCTCTCGGCTTTCGCACCTTTGTTCTTCAAGGCGGCGAGGGTGCTTTTTCGGTGGAGGATATCTGCCGCACCGTTTTCCGCATAAAGAACGAATTTCCCGATTGTGCCGTCACGCTTTCTCTCGGAGAATATTCAAAATATGAATATCAGCGTATGTATGATGCCGGTGCAAGCCGCTATCTGCTTCGGCATGAGACGGCAGACAAGGAGCATTACGAGCGGTTGCACCCAAAAGAAATGTCCTATGAAAATCGCTTTCGCTGTCTTTATGACCTGCGTGAAATCGGCTTTCAGGTCGGTTGCGGCTTCATGGTCGGTTCACCGTATCAAACGGTAAAAAATCTTGCCTCAGACCTTAAATTTATTGAAGAATTTAAGCCCGATATGTGCGGAATAGGTCCGTTCATTCCTCAGCACGACACACCTTTCGGTAATTATCCGTCGGGCAGTGCGGACTTGACGGTGTTTCTGCTCTCGCTCATACGCCTTATAAAGCCCAACGTTCTCTTGCCTGCCACCACCGCACTCGGCACGGCGGAGCAAAACGGGCGTGAACGCGGAATTTTATCGGGGGCAAACGTTGTAATGCCGAATCTTTCCCCCGTTTCGGTGCGAAAAAAATACGCACTCTATGACAACAAATTATCTGCGGGCGGTGAAGCCGCCGAGGGCAAGTCTTTGCTTGCCGAGAATCTTAAAGCAATCGGATTTGAAATTGTCACCGACAGAGGCGACATCAAGAAATAAATCATTCTGACGGAAAGAGAAATCTGACCGCAAGAAAGGGAAAAATATGAATTACAATCCTAAATCCATGAAGGCGGAGGAATTTATCAACGACGCCGAAATCAGAGAAACCGTTGCATACGCAAGAGCCAACAAAAACAACGTTGAGCTTATTGACTCCCTGCTCGAAAAGGCCCGTCCCGTCAAGAACGGAAACGGCGTTACCTGTGCGGGACTTACTCACCGTGAAGCGGCGGTGCTCCTTGCCTGCGATATTCCCGAAAAGGTGGAGGAAATGTACAAGCTCGCAAACGAAATAAAGCTGGCATTCTACGGAAATCGCATCGTCATGTTCGCCCCGCTCTACCTTTCAAACTACTGCGTCAACGGCTGTGTATATTGCCCGTATCACATGAAAAACAAGCATATCGCAAGAATCAAGCTCACTCAGGAGCAGGTTCGCAACGAGGTTATCGCTCTTCAGGACATGGGGCACAAGCGGCTTGCCATTGAAGCGGGCGAAGACCCCGTGAACAATCCGATAGAATACATACTCGAATGCATCAAGACTATCTATTCCGTTCACCACAAGAACGGTGATATCCGCAGAGTCAACGTAAACATTGCCGCTACAACGGTGGAGAATTACCGCAAGCTCAAAGAGGCGGGAATCGGAACATACATTCTTTTTCAGGAAACCTACAACAAAAAGAGCTATTTGGAGCTTCATCCCACGGGACCCAAGCACGACTACGACTACCACACCGAAGCGATGGACAGAGCCATGGAGGGCGGAATTGACGATGTGGGTCTCGGCGTACTTTTCGGTCTTGAGGGCTACGAATATGAATTTGCCGGGCTTCTCATGCACGCAGAGCACCTTGAGGCAGTTCACGGCGTAGGTCCGCACACAATAAGCGTTCCGAGAGTCAAGCACGCCGACGATATCGACCCCGATGTGTTCGACAACAGCCTTTCCGATGAGCTTTTTGCAAAGATAATCGCCTGCATTCGCATTGCCGTTCCCTACACGGGTATGATAATTTCCACCCGTGAGAGCGAGGCGGTAAGAGGCAAGGTTCTCGAATACGGAATTTCTCAGATAAGCGGTGCTTCCCGCACCTCCGTCGGAGGCTACACCGAGGCTGAAAGACCGCATGATTCGGAGCAATTCGACGTTTCCGACCAACGCACTCTTGACGAGGTGGTACGCTGGCTCATGGAGAAGCACCACATTCCGTCATTCTGCACCGCCTGCTACCGAGAGGGCAGAACGGGCGACCGCTTTATGAGTCTGTGCAAAAACGGTCAAATTCTCAACTGCTGTCACCCCAACGCTCTCATGACTTTGACGGAATATCTTGTTGATTATGCCTCGGAGGAAACAAAAAGGGTAGGCTTTGAGCTTATCGAAAATGAGCTGAAAAAAATTCCCGGCGAAAAGGTGCGGGAAATCGCAAGACAGAATATAGAAGCTATCAAGGCGTCCAATCGCCGCGACTTCCGTTTTTGAGGTTTGAACTATGGGACTTAACAATACCGTTTCGGCGGAAAGAGTACACATCGGCTTTTTCGGTCTGCGTAACGCAGGAAAATCAAGCGTTGTAAATGCCGTCACGGGGCAGGCACTTTCCCTCGTTTCCGATATCAAGGGAACTACAACCGACCCCGTACAGAAAGCCATGGAGCTTTTGCCCTCGGGACCTGTTGTGATAATCGACACTCCGGGCATTGACGACGAAGGCTCTCTTGGCAAAATGAGAGTTGCCCGTGCGATGAAAATGCTTGAAAAAACCGATATCGCCGTGCTTGTCACCGACTGCACGCATGAAACAACGACAGTGGAAACAGAGCTTGCACACCTGATAAAGCAAAAGGGCATCCCGCTCATCATCGTACACAACAAATGCGATTTGCTTTCGGACAGTCCGAGCGTCGGCAAGAACGAAATCTATGTCAGTGCAAAAGATAAGACCGGTATATCCGCTCTCAAAGAGCTTCTCGGCAGACTTTGCTCCGATACAAAAAAGGAAAAGCCGCTCGTAGCAGATTTGATATCACAAGGCGACACGGTTGTGCTTGTAACGCCAATCGACTCCTCCGCACCAAAGGGCAGATTGATTCTCCCTCAGCAGCAGGTGATACGGGATATCCTTGACAGCCACGCCTTTTGCGTTGTAACGCAGGTCTCGGAGCTTTCGGCAGTCCTTTCATCGCTCAACGCACCGCCTAAAATGGTCATCACGGATTCTCAGGCATTCGGTGCGGTAAATAAAATCGTTCCCGAAAACATCCCCCTCACCTCTTTCTCCATTCTTTTTGCAAGATACAAGGGTGAGCTTGATTGCCTCGTTCGGGGTGCGGCGACACTTGACAGACTTTCCGACGGCGACACCGTGCTTATATCGGAGGGCTGTACGCATCACCGTCAATGCGGCGATATCGGAACGGTAAAAATGCCCGCATGGCTCGAAAGTCACACGGGCAAGAAACTGAATTTTGAATTTACCTCGGGCGGCGAATTTCCCGATGATTTGAGCGACTACGCCCTTGTCGTTCATTGCGGCGGCTGTATGCTCAACGAACGGGAAATGCTTTCACGGCTTCACCGCTCTCTTGACAGCGGTGTTCCCATGACGAATTACGGAATTGCCATTGCACATATTCACGGGATTTTACGCCGTTCGCTCACGCTCTTTCCCTCGGTTCTTGAAATAATCGGTTGCGACTGAAAAAGGATAAAGCCTTTCCCTCATCGGGAAAGGCTTTTTAAGCATAAAATATAAGATAAGCTTATGCTTCTTCCTGCTGTTTCTTTGCGAAGCATTCGCTGCAATAAACAGGTCTGTCCTCACGGGGCTTAAAGGGAACCTTTGCAACTCCACCGCAGGAATCACAAGTTGCCTCAAACCATTCACGCTCTCCGCGGGTAGCATTCTTGCGTGCGTCACGGCAAGCCTTGCAGCGCTGGGGCTCGTTTACGAAACCTTTCTCGGCGTAGAACTCCTGTTCACCGGCCGTGAAAACGAATTCGTTTCCGCATTCCTTACAGATGAGAGTTTTGTCTTCGTACATGTTAGTAACCTCGCTTGAAAAATATATTTTTCGCCCCTGACGGATTTGCACCGCCGCCTTTGTTTTACAACGCTCTCTATGAGCTACGGGGCATATAAAAGCTCTCTGAGCTTTTTTACAGCTTTAAGCGTATCTTTTTGCGTATACGCTGAACGGCATTATCGACGGATTTAACGCTTGTACCGAGTCGGTCGGCAATTGCAGCATAGCTTTTCTCTTCGAGCATAAGGTCAAGAACCTGACGCTCGTATTCGGAAAGCTCCCTGTCCACTATCTGCCAAAGCTCCGACGGGGCAACCTCATCGTCAATAATATTTGCAGGATTTGATGCGTTATCGGCAAGCTGCTCCTCCTCAAGAGAAACCGCACCGGTAAGCGGAAGATTTGCACCGTTGTTATTTCTGTTGAACGCATTTATCATACGGTTCTTGATACAGGTTACGGCATACGCCTTGAACGGAACACCCTTTGAAATATCGAACCGCTTGACCGCTTCAAGAAAACCGAGCATTCCCTCTTGAACAAGATCCTCGTCCGAAATTCTGACATTCGCAAAGCTCGCCGCCTTTGCCTTGGCTATCGGCATAACGGAAGCGATGAGCAAGGACATTGCCTCGTCGTCTCCTGCCGCGGCACGAACCGCAAGCTCATTCTCATTAACATCGTGCGAAGCGTTTCTCGGCATTCTCAAACCTCTCAAAATCCTCTTGAAAATAATAATAAGCCAATTTTTGAATTTTGTCAACAACTTTTTTGCTGTTTGGTGAAAATATTTTTGTTAATAGTTACAAATGTAACATCAGTCCCCACATATTGTGGCTACAGAACCCGTCTTTCGGGCATTTTCTGCCGCCGCACACATCAGAGAAGCCCTCGTCACGGAGCGTTTGCCGTACTTTGCCCTTATTCCGTCAACGCTCTTTTCAAGCCTTTCGAGCTTCAACGCCTTTTTGTAATCGTATTCAAACGACATTTGCAAGCACTCGCTGTCACTCATAAGCTCGCAGGCCCGTATGCCCACCGAACGCACCGTTCTCTGCCATTTCCAATTCTTTCGGAAAAGCTCCATGCCGATTGCCGCAAGCTCACTTGCAAGGCGTGTAGGCTCCGAGAGCTTTACCTGCCGTTCGATGGTTATCAGCATACAGTCCCTTATGTGAAGCTGTACCGTGCCGCACAGCAACGAGCACTTTCTCAGCTTTTCGGATATGCTTTCCGAGAGTGCCAAAAGCGTTCTGTAAACCTGTGCATCGTTTGTTAAATCCTCACTCCCCGTCACGCTCTTGCCTATGCTTTTTGCGGCAGGAAGCTCGCTTTCACGCAGAACGGGTGAAGAATCGTAGCCCATGGCGTTGCTCCAAATTCCCTCACCGCTCTTGCCGAATGCCGTAATCAAAAAATCTCTGCCAATCATGCCGATATCGCCTATCGTGATGATTCCCAAGGAATTGAGCCTCTGCTTTGCACTTTTGCCTATCCACAGCAGATTTTCGGCGGGAAGCGGCCACACGACATTTTTATAATTCTCTTTTGAGATAATTGTTATTCCGTTCGGCTTGTTGAGGTCACTGCCGAGCTTTGCGAAGCATTTATTGAAGCTGACCCCGACGGAGACGGTCAGTCCAAGCTCCTTTAGCATACGGTCGTTTATTTCCCGTGCAATTTCTTCACCGCTCCCGAAAAGCAATGAGCTGCCCGTGACATCGAGCCAGCATTCATCTGCACCGAATGCCTCGACCATATCTGTATACTGCTCGTAAATTGCTCTTGCACGGCGTGAAAAATCCATGTATCGGTCATAATGCGGCTCGACTATTTTCAGCTTCGGACAAGCCTGCTTTGCCTCCCATATCGGCGTGGCGGTCTTTACTCCGTATGACTTTGCAAGCTGATTTTTTGCCAGAACTATACCGTGCCTGAGTGCCGCATCACCGCAAACAGCAAAGGGTACGCCCTTTAACGATGGGTCAAAAACACCCTCGACGCTTGCAAAGAAATTATCCAAATCGCAATGTAATACCGACCGTTCCATACTACCCTCTCCGAAAAATCTATCGAACATTTGTTTGCTTTGTTATTTTACAACTTTGTTTTCGTTTTGTCAAGAGGTAATTTTTTATCTCGGGATAAACTGAATTTCGAGTTAAAAAATATATTGGGAGGTGTTGAGAACGAACGAAAAAAATCGAATTTTATGGCGTGTTACGGCAACGCTTGCAGTAAATCTCGCTCTGCTCGTTTTGCTTTGCTCCGTCACGGGAAATGCGGCATATTCCTGCCTCGGATGCACCGGTGAGCGGGTTGCCGTCATACAGCGTTCCTTACGCAGAGAGGGCTTATACGGCGGAGAAATAAGCGGAATATATGACCTGTCGCTGAGAAAGGGAATCAAGGAATTTCAGCAAAAGCACGGACTTTACGAAACCGGAGAAGCAGATTCAAAAACCGCCGCCCTGTTGGGGATATCTTCAAAAAGCGGGCAATGCTTTCATATCGAAACGGAGCTTCTCGCAAGATATTTGCAGGTGAAATTCCCCTCGGCACGCTTTCCCGAGCTGTTGAACGAAGCACGGCAAATCACGGACACCGTGCCGTCACTTGCGGCTCTTTTACGCTGTGAAGAGGATATTTTGAAGCTGATACTTGATGCCGAGCCGTCCTCCGAGGCGTATGAAGCGGCTTGCGAAGCTGTTTTTGAAAAATAAAAGCGACTCACTCGAGCCGCTTTTTCGTTAGATTTTTTGTATCAGCCCGACGGCAAGACTTATCACGCCGCACGATGCCATCACCAAAATCGGGTTGAGCTTGAATTTCCGCAAAACGAAGAATGCGGCGGCAAAGAGAACTGCTCCGAGCCATTCAACGGCGGAAACGGAAATCTCTCCCGAGCCGAAAACCACATTTATCAAAATGGAAATTCCCGCAGAAGCAATCAACGCAACCACGGCGGGTCGCAGGCTTCCGAGCACATTTTGAACCGCAGATACATTTTTATACTTAATGTATATCAATGCAAGAACGGAAACAATGATGCATGACGGCAATATGCACCCGAGGGTTGCCGTCAACGCACCGCCGATACCGGCAATGCGTATTCCCACAAAGGTTGCGGAATTTACGGCAATGGGACCCGGTGTCATTTCGGCAATGGTGATAAGGTCGGTAAATTCGCTCATCGTCAACCAGCCGTATTTTTCAACAACGCTGCTTTGGATTATCGGCATTGCGGCATATCCGCCGCCGACGCTGAACAAGCCCACCTGTAAAAAGCTGAGAAAGAGCTGAAGATATATCATTT
This sequence comes from uncultured Clostridium sp., assembly GCA_964587915.1. Classification (GTDB taxonomy): domain Bacteria; phylum Bacillota; class Clostridia; order Oscillospirales; family Acutalibacteraceae; genus CAG-177. The sequence continues at coordinate 139,721 of CAZPMK010000001.1, read as the reverse complement.
TTCCGCCCTCCTCGCCCTTTTGAAGCATTCCGAGATGATGCCTACAGCCGCCGCGGCAAGGATTATGATTATCACGTTGACTCCGAAGAAAAACGTTGCCGCAAATGCCGCAAGCATGACGGTGATATGTATTGCCGAGCGTTCCTTGAACACCTTTTTGCCGAGCGAAAATACAACATCGAGAATTACCGCCGCAACGCCTGCCTGCATTCCTTTGAGAACAAGGGCTACATATTCGTTGCTTGCGAACGCCGAATAGAAAAAGAATATCACGGAAAGTATCACCATGGGCGGGATAACCGTTCCGAGCACGGCGATAAGCATTCCCGCAAGACCCGCAACACGCCAGCCAACAAGAATGGCGGCATTTACCGCTATCGCTCCCGGGGACGACTGTGCAAGAGCGGTCATGTCAAGCATTTCCTTTTCGTCAATCCATTGAAGCTCATCGACAAATTTTTTCTTCATGAATGTTACTATTACAAATCCTCCGCCGAATGTAAAGGAGCTTATATACAGCATGGAAAAAAACAGCCGAAGCAGCTTCTTGCCCTTGCTCATTTCGTTTTTTTCATTTTCCACGGATAACACCTCGCCGTATATTATAGCATCCCGAGACGATACAATCAACCTGCATATTTGAAAAATACCGCCGACAGCCTGCCGACGGTAAATTTATCATTTAACTTTATAGCCCTGTGCTTCAACGGCGGCTTTAAGTGCTTCATCGGAAATATCCGCATTGAGCGTAACCTTTGCCGTGCCGCTCTCATGGCTCACCTCGGCAAGCGTTACCTCGGGGAGCGCCTCGAGTGTACTTTTTACTCTCGCCTCGCAATGGGCACACATCATGCCCTCAACATAAAGCGTTTTTTCCATGGTCGTTTTTTCCTCCGTAATATTTTTATTTGTATTCGTTCGCGTTCCCGTTTTGAAGAAATTAAGTCTCAATGCATTCGTCACAACGCAGAAGCTCGAAAGGCTCATCGCCGCGGCGGCAAGCATGGGATTTAACTGCCAACCGAATATCGGAATGAACACGCCCGCCGCAACGGGAATGCCGATAATATTGTAAATAAACGCCCAAAACAGGTTTTCTTTTATATTTTTCAGCGTTGCACGACTGAGCTTTATTGCGGACGGAACATCGGAGAGCCTACTGTTGACAAGCACTACATCTGCCGCATCAATTGCAATATCCGTACCCGCACCTATTGCAATTCCGGTATCTGCCCTCGTAAGAGCGGGGGCATCGTTTATTCCGTCACCGACCATAACAGTTTTACCCTGTTCGCTCAGCTCACGAATTACCTTTTCCTTGCCGTCGGGCAAAACCTGTGCAATGACCTTATCAACGCCTGCCGCCTTTCCGATCGCCTCGGCTGTCCGTCTGTTGTCGCCCGTAAGCATTACAACCTGCAAGCCCATTTTATGAAGGCTGTCTATCGCCTCTGTGCTGTCCTCCTTGAGAGTGTCCGCAACGGCAATAATTCCGAGAAGCTCACCCTTATATGCAAAGAACAAAGGCGTTTTTCCGTCCTCGGCAAGTCTTTCCGAGGATACCTTGTATTCTGTCGGAATATGCGTGTGCTCCGATATATATTCAAAATTTCCGCCGTCAAGCCGTTCACCGTCGAGAACGGCACAAAGACCGTTTCCGGGTAATGCCTTGAAATCCGTGACCTCAAACGGCACTGTTTTATCCGTCTCGGCATATTCATTTATCGCTCTCGCCAACGGATGCTCACTCTTTATTTCAAGCGAATAGGCATATTTGAGCAATTCGCCGTTTGAAATTCCGCACGGCAGGATATCCGTAACCACGGGCTTGCCGCTTGTAACCGTTCCCGTTTTATCGAGCACCACGGTTTTCGCCTTCCCCGCTTCCTCAAGAGAAACAGCCGTTTTGAACAGAATGCCGTTTTTCGCACCGACACCGCTTCCTACCGTTATCGCAACGGGGGTTGCAAGTCCGAGAGCACACGGACAGCTTATTACAAGCACACTGATTCCCCTTGCAAGTGCAAAGCCGAAGCTCTCGCCCGCAATGAGCCAGCCGATAACCGTAACTGCGGCAATCGCCATGACGGACGGCACAAACACCGCCGATACCTTGTCGGCAATTTTGGCTATGGGAGCCTTTGTTGCCGCCGCATCCGCCACCATTTTTATTATCTGTGAAAGAGTCGTATCCTCACCGACCCGTGAAGCCTCGCATTTTATGAAGCCCGACAGATTGACCGTTCCTGCCGAAACCGTACTGCCCTCATGCTTATCCGACGGCAGACTTTCGCCCGTCAGAGCGGATTCGTCAACAGCTCCGCTTCCGTCAAGCACCGTTCCGTCAACGGGAATGCTCTCGCCGGGTCTTACAACGAAAATGTCTCCCGCCTTGACCTGCTCAACGGGTACGGAAATTTCCTTGCCGTCGCGTATCAGCTTTGCCGTTTTGGGAGCAAGCTCCATAAGTCCTTTCAGGGCGTTGGTCGTTTTGCCCTTTGACCTTGCTTCAAGCAGCTTTCCCACCGTTATCAAAGTCAAAATCATTGCGGCGGATTCAAAATAATATTCGTGCATATATTCCATCGCCGCCGTGCTGTCACCGACGGTCTGTGCATGAATTGCCCCGAAAAGAGCATAGACGCTGTATCCGAACGCCGCCGTTGAGCCGAGTGCAACAAGGGTATCCATGTTCGGAGCACGGTTCAAAGCCCCCTTAAAGCCGCTAATGAAGAATCTTTGGTTTATCACCATGACTGCCGCCGCAAGCAAAAGCTGTATAAGTCCGTTCGCCGCAGGAGAATGCTCCAACACCTCGGGAAGCGGTAAGCCTATCATGTGTCCCATGGAGAAATACATCAGCACTGCAAGGAATATCACCGACGACACAAGCCGCTTTATGATTTTGGGCGTTTCCTTGTCCTTTATTTCGCCGTCGGATTTTTGAACGGTCTGTTTGCCCTTGGGGGAAGCACCATAGCCCGCCGCCTCGACTGCCGCAATAATGCTTGACGGGTCTGCCGTTCCCTCGACGCCCATTGTATTCATCAAAAGATTTACAGAGCATGATGTCACGCCCTCAACGGCACTGACCGCCTTTTCAACTCTTGCACTGCAAGCGGCACAGCTCATGCCCGTTACGTCATATTGTTCCATCCTCTCGCCTCTTCCCCTCCAACCGCGTTGATTCAGTCAATGTAAAAAACTCTGCCGTCCTTTCTTTCGGGAGGGGCAGGGATATCAGCCTCGGCATAGCCCAAAATGCAATTACCTATTCCCTCGTAATCGCCCTCGATTCCAAGCTCCCTGAGAATTGTCTTGCCCTCCTCGGAGTCGAAAACCTCTTTTGCACGGTGAATCCAACAGCTCGCAACACCTTTTTCATGGGCGGCAAGCATGAGATTTCCCATGGTAAGACTGCCGTCATAAACATAGGTCGAACACGCTCTGTTTGCAAGCACGACAAGCACGACCGGAGCACCGTAAAAAGGATCGCCGTCCATGCCGGCAACCGCCGCGTTGAGCCGTGAAAGGCGGTCACGCATATCTTTATTGCGAACGGCAACGATTATCGGTGACTGCATATTTCTGCCGCTCGGAGCGTACAGCCCCGCCTCGATTATCTCATCAAGCACCTCTGCGGGAATCATGTCCTGCTTGTATTTGCGGGTGCTTCTTCTTGTTTTCATATTTTCAAATGCACTGTTCATGTTATATGCCTCCTTTTTCTGCGGCATGATTTTTGATTGCTTCAAAGGATTTTTCGCTGATATCGTGCTCGATTTTGCAAGCGTCCTCTGCCGCTGTCTCCTCGTCAACCCCGAGCATCATAAGCAGACGGGTTATCACGGTGTGTCTTTCGTAAATTTTCTTTGCAATTTCCAATCCGCTCTCGGTAAGAGTTATATATCCGCCGGCATCAATTAGGATATAATTTCCGTTTTTGAGCAAGCCCATGGCTCTGCTGATGCTCGGTTTGGAATAATTCATGTATTCCGCAACATCAAGCGAACGCACCGAGCCGATTTTTTGAGACAAAACATAGATGGTCTCAAGGTACATTTCTCCCGATTCCTGTAAATGCACCGCAAGCCCTCCTTTCATTGTGTTAATATTATAATACCACTACACGGCAAAAAAATCAAGTTAGGGTGCTTAAAAGCGGCACGGCTCAATGAACCGTACCGCCTGAAATTATTTTTCAAGAAATCTTGAAAGGAAATCCTTTGTTTTTGCGTTTTGGGGATTGCCGAATATATCGGCAGGCTTGCCCTCCTCGCAGATAACGCCGTCCGACATGAACACGACATTGGTGGAAACGTCACGGGCAAACGCCATTTCGTGGGTAACTACCATCATGGTCAAGCCCTCCTGTGCAAGGTTACGCATAACCGCAAGAACCTCGCCGACCATCTGCGGGTCAAGAGCACTCGTCGGCTCGTCGAAAAGCAGAACCTCCGGCTCCATTGCCAACGCTCTTGCAATTGCAACACGCTGCTTCTGTCCGCCCGAAAGCTGTGCAGGCTTTGCGTTGATAAACGGCTCCATGCCGACCTTACGCAGATACTTCATTGCCGTTTCTTCCGCCTCTGCGTGCTTTTTGCCGAGAACGGAAACCTGTCCGACAATGCAGTTTTTCAATGCCGTCATGTTGTTGAAGAGATTAAAGCTCTGGAAAACCATGCCGACTCTTGCACGGTACTGCGACAGGTTGAAATCCTTATCGGTAATGCTTTTTCCGTTATAAAGAATTTCACCTGACGTGGGCGTTTCAAGCAGATTTATGCAGCGAAGCATGGTGCTCTTGCCCGAACCGGAAGCTCCGATTATGCTCAGGACTTCACCCTTGCTCACGCTCAAATTGATGTCACGCAGAACCTCATGCTCGCCGAATTGCTTTTGCAAATGGACAAGCTCTATAACCTTTTCAGCCATCAGTTTTCCTCCTTTTTGATGCGAATCTCGGCATCAACATCGGTCTGAGAGCCGAAAATGGTGTAATTATCCTTGCCGTCAAGTCTCTTTTCGATATAACGAAGCAGGCGTGTAACGGTAAAGGTAAGGATAAAGTAAAGCACGCATACCACAAGATAGGTCTGGAATGTTTGGAAATTCGTGCGTTTGATAACACCGGCAAAATAGTACAGCTCCGTAACACCGATAACGTTCAGCACGGAGGTATCCTTAATATTGATAACGAACTCGTTGCTGACCGAGGGCAAAATGTTACGCATAACCTGCGGAATTATTACCTTGAGCATGGTCTGCGAATGCTTCATGCCTATCGACATTGCACCCTCAAACTGACCCTTATCTATGGAGATTATTCCGCCGCGGACTATCTCCGCCATGTATGCACCGGTGTTAATGGAAACTATCAAAATTCCCGAAGGAATCAGCGGAAGCGTATTTCCGCCCGATGCAAAAGCGTAGCCCCAATAAATGACCATCGCCTGAACCATCATGGGTGTGCCTCTGAACACCTCAACATAAACCGTGATTATTCCGTTTATGATTTTATGCAATGCTCTGAACACCGAATTTTTGGATACGGGGGCGGTGCGTATTATTCCCGTCAGCAAGCCGACGATAAGTCCCGCAACGGTGCCCGTCAAGGCTATCAGCATGGTGTTGCCGATGCCTTGAAGAAGCTGGGGGTAATATTTGACGATGATATTCCATACGTCATTCAAAAAGCTCATACCGATTCCCTCTGAAAATTATTTTTGATTATTTCTTGATGATGATAACAAGGTTTGACTCATAGTACGGAGTGGTGAAGTCAACCTCTTTTGCACGCTCCTCTGTCGGGCTCATGCCTGCGATAATGGCATCAACGGTGCCTGACTGAACGGCGGGAATGAGTGAATCCCATTCAAGAGCGTATATTTCGAGCTTCATGCCGAGCTTGTTTGCAATGTACTGTGCAATCTGTACGTCGTAGCCGTTGGCATACTGACCGTCCTTGCCCTCGCCGTAGATGGGAACTGCACCAACGCTCTGTGCGCCGATTTCAGTCCAGTTGTAGGGCTTGTAGTTGCATTCCATGGCAACCTTGAGAGTGCCGACGGGCTCTGCGGGAGCTTCACTTACAAGAGCAACAGCCTCGATGGTGCCGCCTGCGGAAAGAGTTGACATCTGCTCCATGAGCTGAGTTTTCTGCTCCTCGGTAATCGTCTCGATTACTGCGTTCATCTTCTCGCGAAGATCTGAACCCTTTTTAAGTCCTACGGCAATGCTGGTATCACCTGCGGAGGTGGTGAAGCCGGTATCATTGTTCTTGAAAGGAAGGAAGGTTATTGTGTCGGGATATTGAAGGCTTGCGAAGAAAGCGGTAGGCTCCTCGGAAATATAGCCGTCAATTGCACCGCTCTGAAATGCGGTAAGAAGATCATCGAATGCGGGATAGGTCTCACCCTTGACATCTTCAATCTGAAGACGTGCATCGGCGTGGAAAGTACCCGTTTGTGCGGCAATTTTCGCGCCCTTGAGATCCGCTATTGACTTTGCGTTTTTGATGTCGATGTTGTTTTCGTTTGCACCGTCGTTACCGCATCCTGCAAAGCAAAGAACACAGATAACGGCAACAAGGAGTACCGAAATGATTTTTCTTGCGTTTTTCATTGAGAACATCTCCTGAATTAAAATATTAAAAGCCTGCGACCCGAAAAGGTATCACAGGCTTTTATTCCTAAAAATAAACAATGCCTTGATAGCCCTCCACGCAAATTGTGCGCGACAGTACCGTATCTGTTTGACACGATCCCAACAACCGAGCGGCGGCAACCGATACGGTGTTTCGGCGGAATTGCCTTTCGCTCACAGCCGCTTGCCGGCGTATACCGAGAGCTAATCATCGCTTCCGCAACCTCTATCAATTTTTTCATATTATAACCCACGGCGGAGCTTGTGTCAAGTTATTTTTTCTTTTTCTTTGTTTTTTGAGTTGTTTAAACAAAGCATTCGGTGCATATTTTCACAATATAGGGTATTTTGCCGTATAAATATACAAAGCCGCCATCGGAATTGACGGCGGCAATTGCATATTGTAATTATTTTGCGTACTTATCTCTCTTAACGTAAGTGGTATGGAGAACCTCATGTGCAACATGGCTGCCCGGCTTCTCGAAATATTCTCTGTATACCGTCTTGATAGCCTCGCTTTCGTGGGACTTTCTGACGGGAAGATTTCTGTCCGCCTCGTAAAGAGCCTTGCCTCTGATGCCCTTGAGGTCAACAAAGTTGCGAACGCTTGCAGGCTGTACGGGCTGACCACCGCCGTTTACGCATCCGCCGGGGCAAGCCATAATCTCAACGAAGTGATACGGACTTGTACCGTTCTTGATATCCTCCATGACCTTCTTTGCGTTTGCAAGACCGCTTGCGGCACAAACCTTAATCTCCATGCCGTTGACGGTGTAGGTTGCTTCCTTGATTCCCACGGTTCCTCTGACCTCGGTGAAGTCAAGGCTTTCAAGCTCCTCGCCCGTAAGGGTTTCAACAGCCGTTCTCAAAGCAGCCTCCATAACGCCGCCGGTAGCGCCGAAAATAACGCCTGCTCCGGTGCCCTCGCCGAGAGGACTGTCAAAGTTCTCATCAGGAAGAATATTGAAGTTGATGCCTGCTGTGTTAATCATTCTTGCAAGCTCTCTTGTGGTAAGAGCGTAATCAACATCGGGATATCCGCTTGCCGACTGATCCTCTCTGCCGCACTCAAATTTCTTAGCGGTACAGGGCATGATGCTGACAACAACGATATCCTTGGGGTCAAGGTTCATCTTCTTGGCGTACCATGTCTTGATGACTGCACCGAACATCTGCTGAGGAGATTTACAGCTCGAAAGATGATTTATCTGCTCGGGGAAATAATGCTCGCAATACTTAACCCAACCGGGTGAGCAGGAGGTGATGAGAGGCAGAGCACCGCCGTTGCTGATTCTTTCCATAAGCTCGTTTGCTTCTTCCATGATGGTAAGGTCTGCCGAGAAATCGGTGTCAAATACCTTGTTGAAGCCGAGTCTGCGAAGAGCGGCAACCATTTTGCCGGTAACGTTCGTGCCAACCTCATTTCCGAATGCCTCGCCGAGAGTAACTCTTATTGAGGGAGCGGTGTTGACGACAACATACTTGTCGGGGTCTGCAATTGCATCGAATACCTTTGCGGTATCATCCTTTTCATAAAGAGCACCCGTAGGGCAGTTGACTATGCACTGACCGCAGGATACGCAGGAATAATCGAAAAGAGGAAGCTCAAAGGGAGAGCCGATGTGAGTATCAAAGCCTCTTGCGTTTGCACCGATAACGCTGATAGCCTGATTATCGCAGGCGGCAACGCAGCGGCGGCAAAGAACGCACTTGCTGTTATCTCTTATCATGTGAGGAGCGGAATCATCGTACTGGAATTCGGGATATTCGCCCTCAAAAGCGTTTTCATCGGTAACGCCGTAATCCTTGCAGAGCTTCTGAAGCTCGCAGTTTCCGCTGCGAACGCAGGAAAGGCATTCCTTTCTGTGGGTGGAAAGAACAAGCTCGAGAGTGTGTCTGCGGCTCTTTCTTACCTTTTCGGTGTTGGTGAATACCTCCATACCCTCGTTTACGGGGAATACGCAGGCGGAAACAAGGGAGCGTGCACCCTTGACCTCAACCATGCAGATACGGCAAGCGCCGATTTCGTTAAGCTCCTTGAGGTAGCAAAGAGTGGGGATTTCGATACCCGCATATCTTGCCGCTTCAAGGATAGAAATGCCCTTGGGAACGCTCAGGGGCATATTGTTTATTTTAATATTTACCATTTCCATTAGCTTATGCCTCCTCTATTAACCTTTGCTGATAGCGCCGAACTTGCAGTTATCCATACAAGCACCGCACTTGATGCACTTGGTCGTATCAATCGTATGAGGATTCTTGACCGTACCGCTGATAGCACCGACGGGGCACTTTCTTGCACAGAGCGTACAGCCCTTGCACTTCTCGGGATCAATCGTGAAGTTGAGCAGCTTCTTGCAGACACCTGCGGGGCATCTCTTATCCACAACGTGAGCAATATATTCTTCACGGAAGAATTTAAGCGTTGCAAGAACGGGGTTGGGAGCCGTCTGACCGAGACCGCAAAGTGAATTTTCCTTGATGTAATATGCAAGCTCTTCGAGTCTGTCGATATCCTCAAGAGTACCTCTGCCGTCGGTAATCTTTTCAAGAAGCTCCATCATACGCTTCGTGCCTATACGGCAGGGAGCACACTTACCGCAGGATTCATCAACGGTGAAGTTGAGGAAGAATTTTGCGATATCAACCATGCAGTTGTCCTCGTCCATGACGATAAGTCCGCCCGAGCCCATCATGCAGCCGATTGCGGTAAGGTTGTCGTAATCTATCTCGGTATCAATAAGGCTTGCGGGGATGCATCCGCCGGAGGGACCGCCCGTCTGAGCCGCCTTGAACTTCTTGCCGTTGGGAACGCCGCCGCCGATATCCTCGATAATCTCTCTGAGCGTTGTGCCCATGGGAATTTCAACAAGACCGGTGTTGACTATCTTTCCGCCGAGTGCAAATACCTTTGTGCCCTTTGATTTCTCGGTACCCATTGAAGCAAACCACTTTGCTCCCTTGAGGATGATCTGGGGAATGTTCGCAAAGGTTTCAACGTTGTTTTCGGTTGTCGGCTTGCCGAAAAGACCCTTAACCGCAGGATAGGGAGGACGGGGACGCGGCTCGCCTCTGTTGCCCTCGATGGAGGTCATGAGAGCCGTTTCTTCACCGCATACGAACGCACCCGCACCAAGACGGATATGAAGGTCAAAATCAAAGCCCGAATCAAAAATGTTCTTGCCGAGAAGACCGTATTCTCTTGCCTCGTCAATTGCTATCTGCAAACGCTTAACGGCAATGGGATACTCCGCACGAACGTAAACATAGCCCTCGGTTGCACCCGTTGCATAACCGCAGATGGTCATTGCTTCAACGATGCAGTGGGGGTCGCCTTCAAGAACGGAACGATCCATGAAAGCACCCGGGTCGCCCTCGTCGGCGTTACAAACAACATATTTCTGATCTGCGGAATTTGCCGCAGTAAAGCTCCATTTGAGACCGGTGGGGAATCCTCCGCCGCCTCTGCCTCTGAGTCCCGAATCCTTTATTTCCTGAATAACCTGCTCGGGGGTCATTTCGGTAAGAACCTTACCCAGAGCCGCATAACCGTCCATGGCTATGTATTCGTCAATATTTTCGGGGTTGATAAGACCGCAGTTACGCAGAGCAACTCTCTTTTGGGTCTTATAGAAGTTGGTGTCGTTGAGCGAAACGTGCTTTGCCGCCTCCTCCTTGACATCCTCGCCGACATCCTTATAAACAAGTCTGTCAACAAGACGGCCTTTGAGAAGATGCTCCTCGACTATCTCGGCAACGTCAGCCTTTTGAACATGGCTGTAGAACGTGCCCTCGGGATAAACGATAACAACGGGACCTAAAGCACACAGACCGAAGCAGCCTGTCTGGACGATTTTAATTTCATCCTCCAGCCCTTGCTTTTTAAGCTCCTCTTCAAACGTTGACATAAGTACCTTACTGCCCGATGAGGTACAGCCGGTACCGCCGCAAATCAAAACATGGGAACGAATCATATTATTTAACCTCCATTATGAGATAGCGTTGCTGATGGTATATTCTTCTACGACGTTGCCGCCCTTGAGATGCTTTTCAACGACCTCGGCAGCCTTTTCGGGAGTCATCTTAACATAGGTGACCTTCTCTTTGCCTGCTTCAAAAATCTCTACAACAGGCTCGTATTGGCAAATGCCTATACAGCCCGTCTGTGAAACGGTTACCTTTTCGGCAAGTCCCGCTTCGCTGACTTTTTCGACAAAAGCGTTGAGTACGGGTCTTGCTCCCGCCGCGATACCGCAGGTAGCCATGCCGACTACTACTCTTACATCGCCCGTGCCCTCACGGAGAATGACCTTGTCCTTCATTTTTTCTCTGATAGCGGCAAGCTCAGCCAATGATTTCATAATATCTAACCTCTCTTTAAATAATTACATTATATTTACTCGATTGAAGCGTACCCCTCTTTGAGATAATCCTCAATCCATTTTATGACCTCGTAATTATCGAGCGGAACCTCTCCGAGCACCTGCCTGAGCTCTCTTGTGTCAAGCTCAACGGTACCCGTCGGCATTTTGTGAACGAAATGCCACTCGATATCGGGCGAGCCCTGTATCAACGCAGTCACCGTTGACACTATATCGCCCAGCGGGGTAAAGTCTATATTGTTTTTACGGAACATTGCTTTGACGCTCGTTCCGTGCTTTTGTGAATTTTCCTTTTCGCTCACGGAGGATATCTCTATTCCTCCGCCCGTCTGCTCTGCCGCGAGCTTCAAAAGCGGAACGCCGAGACCCACATTGCGAGTGGTTCTTGTGGTAAAAAACGGGTCAATAACACCCTTTACCGCCTCGGGACTCATTCCGCAACCGTCATCGGTTATTTCAATCGTAAGCGTTTCCGCCGTTTCACTGAGCGTGATTGAAATGTTTTTTGCTTTCGCCTTAACGGAATTTTGAGCGATATCAAGAATATTCAGGGATAATTCTTTCATAAGCCTCTGAGCCTTTCAAAAAGTGCTTTTCTTATTTCGGCATCACCCGAACCGCAGTCAAGCTCAAAATAATTGAGTCTCCCGCTGATATCCCAAAGATAATGTGCGTCGGAAGAAACTACAACGGGCTTTCCGTCCAGCACGGGATTGTTTTTACGCAATCCGCTTTCTTTGTCGGCATCATGCAGCTCGGCACACGGAAAATACGGCTGCTCGGGAAAAACTCCGAGAGTTGCGATTATTCCGTTCGCCTGCCTGTCTATGTGTGCGGGATAGCATATTCCGCCGAATTTTTCAACGCAAGTCGGAGCCTCATCAACGCTTATTTGAGTTGCGTTCGGCAAAAGCTCCTCCTCGCTGCCGATAAGCTCGTCGTACTCGTTCATAATGAGCTGTTCGCCGAAAATATCGGTGCGGTTTTTAATGCGGATGCGGCGTGAATCTACATAACGGTCAAATTCAGCCGCCTGCTCAAGCTCCTCAAACAGACACACAAGATGAATATCCTCCGCCGTTGTAAGCTCCATGCCCGCAACGGGTACTATTCCGTTTCGCTCCGCCGCCTTGAAAAAAGCGGGGCAGTTTTTGCAGGAATTGTGGTCGGTCAGTGCCATTATATCGAGCCTTGCAACAACGCCCATGCCCGCAATGTTGCACGGGGTCATGTCATTGTCGCCGCAGGGTGAAAGGCAAGAGTGCATATGCAAATCGTAGTAAAATTTTTTCATGTCAGATTGCTTTGCCGAGAAGCATCGCCGTTTCGTATGCGGGGAGCTTTGTTGAAATAACGTTGATGCCCTTTAACGCCGCCGTCTGTGAAACGGAACGTTCAAGCTCAACGCCCTCGGCAAGGATGATACATGAGACATCGGCAAGTGAGGCTACGGCAACTATGTTGATGTTGGACATGATGGTTATCCACGCATCGTCTGCCTTGGCTCTGCCCATGACCCAGCTCAATAAATCTCCGATATAAACACCCTTGATTTCTCTTTCGCCGTCAGGCAATGACACCGCATTGAAGCCGCTGAGAGCGGCAAGCTCATTTGCCGTCATCCTTCACACCTCCGTCATAATTTTTTATATACTTTTTAATAAGCTCTTTGTAGGCAATTATGCAGTCGTTTCTGTCTGCATTGCCCATAACTATATCCTCGGCAAAGGCACGGCAACTCGGGGCACCGCATGAACCGCAGTCGATACCCGGAAGCTCTTTTCTGACTGCCTGAATACGGGACATGAGCCTCATGGATTCACCGATGTTGTCGCTCAATCGGTTGAGAGGATGATAATTCGGGAAATCGGAGAAGAACCGTTTTTCGGGAATGTATCCCTCCTCCTGCTCCATTCCGTTGAGTGAAACGGGCATATACCGTCGGAGCGTATGGAGTCTGTTCTTTGCCACATAAGGATTTTCAATTGTAAGCACACCGCCGACACAGCCGCCGGGGCAGGCGTTAAGCTCAACAAAATCAACGGGCGGAATATTTCCGTTTTCGATTTGGTCGAGCACCGAAATCACGTTGTTGATTCCGTCTGCCGCTATTATTTTATCGGTGAGCAGTGCCGAACCCTCGCCGCCGCAGATTGCCCAGCTCAAGCCTATCTTTCCCGCCTGAGTGGTTATCGTTCTTTCGCCGTCATGCTTCATGACGTTTATCAGCTTCATATAAACCTCGCTCATTGAAACGGCAAGGTCAACCTCGCTTTTGTAGCTTCCGAAGCCGTTTTTAATGTAGCTGACCTTTGCGGGGCAGGGCGAAATGAAGCAAATTCCGATATCCTCTCGTTTAAGCTGCGGATGCTTTTGCTTGGCTTCCTCTATCGCCATTGATGCCGCAACCTCCATGGGAGGAAGAAGCGGAATGAGATTATCTTTAAGGAACGGAAACCGCAGGACTATGAGTCTTGTTATTACCGGACAAGCCGTGCTTATAACGGGCTTTTTTATGCCGTGCGTTTCAAGATACACTCTTGTGTATGCCGAAACGACCTCGGCAGCTCTCGACACCTCAAAAACATCATCGAAGCCGATATCGAGCAAGCCTTGAAGCACAATGTCGATATCCTCAAGATTATCGAATTGAGCAAAGAGTGACGGGGCAGGCAGAGCAATTTTATACTTGAAATTATTTATTTCATCAAGTGAATTAAAGCTGCTCTTTTTCGCACCGTTCGTGCATTTTCTGATACATTCGCCGCAGTCTATACAGCGTTCTGAATCTATTTCGGCACAGCCGTTACGCACTCTGATTGCCTCGGTGGGACAATGCTTCATGCAGGTGGTGCAGCCTGTACATTTATCAGGGTCGAGCGATACGGAATGGATATATGTATTCAAAAAATACACTTCCTCTCAATCAATAATCGACCGCCATGGTTATTGTTGTTCCTTGACCGACAACGGAATCTATCTCCATCGTGTCGGTATATCTTTTCATGTTCGGGAGACCCATGCCCGCACCGAAGCCGAGAGAACGAATGTTATCGGGAGCTGTTGAAAAGCCCTCCTGCATCGCCTGCTCGATATTCGCAATGCCGGGTCCCGTATCTTTAAGAATAATTTTTATGCTGCCGTCGCTGACTATAACCTCCGCTTCTCCGCCGCCTGCATGAATGACCATGTTTATTTCTCCCTCATACATGGCGATGGAAACTCTGCGAATCGTCTCGGGGTCAATGCCAAGCTGACGCAGGTTCTTTTTTACCTGCACCGACGCCTGACCCGCCGAGGTGAAATTATCTCCGTCAACGGTATAGCGAAATACCAGTGGCTCAGCCATTTGTTTCACCGTTTCCTTTAAGTCCGTTCAAGTACAGCTTTCCGCACGCCTCATACATACGAAGCGGCGTTGTAAGCACGGCGATTCCGCTCTCACGGGCAAGCTCTATCATCTCACTTGACGGGCGTTTTGACCTGACAAAAACTATGCAAATCATATCCATCATTTCCGCAGTTCTTATGACCTGCGCATTGACAAGACCCGTAAGAAGCACCGCTTGATTTTTAACATATGCGAGAACATCGCTCATCATGTCGCTTCCGCAGGCGGATTGAACCTCCATATCAAGGCTTTCCTCCCCGCAGAGGACCTCGGCACCGAGCAGAGTTTTAATATCATTGATAGTCATAATAACGACACCTCACCGACAGCACGGTTTATTATTCGTATTTAGCAAGTATATCCTTAACCTCGTCGGGCGTTACTCTGCCGTAAACATCATCATTGACGGTGAAAACAGGAGCAAGACCGCAAGCACCTATGCAGCGGCAAGCCTCAACGGAAAATTTAAGGTCGGAGGTGCATTCACCCGGCTCAACGCCGAGAACCTCGCAGATTTTATCGAGCAAATCCTGTGAACCCTTAACGTAGCACGCCGTTCCGAGACAAACGGAAACATTGTATTTGCCCTTGGGTGAAAGTGCAAACTGAGCGTAGAAGGTTGAAACGCCGTAGACCTTTTGAAGCGGAACATCCATTCCGTCGGCAATCATCTTCTGAACCTCGATGGGCAGATAATCGTAAATTTCCTGTGCCTTTTGCATGACGTGCATCAGCATACTTTTGTCGCCCTTACACTCGGCTATGACAGCCTTGAGAGCCGCCTCCTGCTCCGGAGTGCCGCTGAAGGGTACATTGCTAATTTTTTTGAGCATTAAGCCATTCCTCCTGAATGATTTTTTGGGAAACAATAATGGGTGTGATATCACTCGGTACAATTGACCACAATACCACATTCTACGATATTATAACATATCAAATCGTGAAATGCTACTTTTTTTATATATTTTTTTAAGATTTTAATAGGAAATTTCTCTTTTTTTCGCCTGATATTTCAATCGGACGCAGTATTTTGCTTTCCCGTTGCATTTTTGTTGACACAACAAGGACTTTTATGTTATATTTAATTGAATACGAATTTGATTCGGCAATTCTATATTTTTCAGGTGGTGTGATTATGTTTTATGAAAATTGGATGTCCTGCATTAAGGACGATGCAAAAATCACGAAAATCGCAATCCCCGGTGCCCACAACGCCGGCACAAGAGGCATGATGCCCCTCGGTTGCTGTCAGAACGGCACTCTCGTTGAGCAGTTCTGCTACGGCGTTCGCAAATTCGGCATACGCCTTAAAGCGAACAACAAGGGTAAGCTGTTTATCGCCCACGGAATTTCAAAGGGCATAACCGCCGACGAAGCGTTCCGCGAGCTTGCTCAGATCGTCAACAATTACGATGATTTTATCATTCTCGATATCCGCACCTATCCCGCTCAGGGCATAGGTCCGTTCCACTTTAAGTATCAGTCCGACGCCTCGGATGTTGACAAGCTGATTGAGAAGTATCTGAGCCCCGAAAAATATGCTTTCACCGATTTCGACGATATCAAAAATGTCACCCTCGGTGATATCAGACGCTCGGGCAAGAAGTATATAATTCTTAATGCGAAGAAAGAATACAAGTACAGCTGTGACTGTCAGCTTCTCGAGCCGTGGGATCCCAAGGTTTTCGGCTTGAAGCCCGAAGCATTCGTAAAAGAAAATCTTAAATATCTCAGAGACCTTGAATCCGACGGTTTCTTCTGGTTCCAGTCTCAGCAGACCCCGAATTTCGGCACGGAGATAGGAATCAAGACCCCGAAGAAGCTCGATGAAATGGGCAGACCGCTTTTCCCCGGCATGATGGCTGAAATTGCGGCAGACCCGAAAATGCTTGAAAAGGTCAACATTGTTGCGGGCGATTTTATGACCCGCGACCATATGAAGTCGAATGAAATTCTTGCTTTCAACCTGCTTAAAGGCGTTGTAAAGGATGAAAAAATTGCCGAATATTCTGCGGCGATAGGCAAATAAGGAGGCTCTTATGAAGCTCACGGTTCTCGGCAAATACGGTCCGTATCCCAAGGCGGGTGTCGGAGCGGCAAGCGGATATCTCGTAAGTGAGGGCGGCGTTACGCTGGCTCTCGACATGGGAAGCGGCACTCTCGCACGCTTGCAAACGGCAACGGATATCAAAAAGCTCGACGGAATTTTTATTTCCCATCTTCATTACGACCACACAAGCGACCTGCTCCCCCTGCGTTATCTGCTGGAGGATCTCGACCATACTCTCACCGTATACACCGCATATGAGGACAGCGAATGGTACCGCATACTGTTCTCGCACCCGAATCTCAACGTGGTAAACGTTGACTCCTCGAGCGTTATTAAGCTCGGCGGCTTGACCTTGCGTTTTTATGACATGAAACACACCGTCCCCTGCCTTGCAATAAGAATTGAGGGCGAAAAAACGCTTGTCTATACGGGTGACACGATGTATAACGACAACATTCCCGCCGCCGTAAGCGGTGCAAGCTGCGTGCTTGCCGACTGTTCAAAGCCCGACGGCTTCAACGGCCCGCACATGACGGTAAGCAGAGCAATTGCTCTCCACCGTGAAACCGGCGTTCGCATTATATCGACCCACCTCAGTCCCGATTATTCGCCTGAGGAAGAATACAAAGATTTCCCCGCAATTTCGGTTGCCGAGGAACTGAAAACATACGATATCTAAGGAGATTTAAGCTATGGCAAAATACAGCTCAGCCATCATCGGGCACGCAACGCTCGACTCAAACACCGACCATCTCGGCAATACCGTCAAAATCGTAGGCGGTGCGGTAATTTATTCGTCGGCATCGGCATATGCACTCGGTCACCGTGTTGCCGCCGTTACCAAAATTGCCGAAAAGGATTCCGACAGACTTGCTTCTTTCACCATTCCCAAGGAGGATATTTTCTGCCTGCCGAGCGAAAAATCCACCGACATGGTGAATATTTATCACACCGCAGACAAAGAACGCCGTACCTGCACCTGCCTTTCAAAGGGTGATCCGTTCACCGCCGAGGAGCTTCCCGACATTGATGCGGAAATATATCATCTTGCCGGTCTTGTATTCGGCGATTTCAACGGTGAAATGATGCGTACCCTTGCCAAAAAAGCTCCCGTTGCAGTTGACGTTCAGGCAATGCTCCGTCACGTAAATGACGACGGCTCAATGTTCTTCGCCGATTGGGAGGATAAAAAAGAGTGCCTGCCCTATGTCAGCTTCCTCAAAACCGATGCCGCAGAGGCTGAAATTATGACGGGCTGCACCGACCGCAAGGAAGCCGCAAAGCACCTGTATTCATGGGGTGCAAAAGAAATTCTCATCACCCACAACACCGAGGTTTTGGCATACGACGGCAAGGATTTTTACACCTGCCCGATAAGAGCACGCAACCTCAGCGGCAGAACCGGCAGAGGCGACACCACCTTTGCCGCATACATCAACGAGAGGCTTTCACATTCCGTTCCCGAAGCACTCCTCACCGCGACCGCCACCGTTTCTCTTAAAATGGAAACGCCCGGCCCCCTCAAAGGAAGCCGAGCGGATATCGAAAGCTATATCGACGAATTTTATTCAGATTTGAAATAATCCGTCTGCTCTCAGCCCTCCTTTTCGGAGGGCTTATTTTTATATTTTCGCTGATAGAGATTAGTGTTTCTTTCCCAAAAAACGCCGTCGCTGTAGCCCTGAATGGATTTATCGTTTTCGGCATTTTCAAGGCGGAGCTGTGCCCACACGCAAAACTGCTCACTGATTTCAACGCCGATAAATTTTCTGTTCAGCTTTTTGGCAACAACGCAAACCGAGCCTGAGCCGGCAAACGGGTCGAGCACCGTATCTCCCTCATCGGAGCTTGCAAGTATCAGCTTTGCAAGGAGCTTTTCGGGCTTCTGCGTGGGGTGTGCGGTGTTTTCGGGCATTGACCAATACGGCACGGAAATATCGTCCCAGAAGTTCGACGGGCAAGTATCTCGGAATTTTCCGCCGTCAATTTCCGCCCAATCCTTTGGCTCACCGTCGCTCTTGTACGGAGCCAGCACACGCCGTCTGAGCTTGACCGCATCGAGATTAAAGGTGTAGCGGTCGGAAACGGTTGCGAACCATATATCCTCACAGCCGTTTTTCCAATTTTTCGCCGCTCCCCTGCCCTTTTCTCTCTGCCATGTTATCCTGTTGCGGATATGCAGATATTTCCCGAGCACGGCGGATATAACTCCGCTTGACCGCCAATCACAGCACACATAGACCGTTGCGGTATCCTTGAGAAGCGGAAGCACCGCTTTTATCCACTTTTCGGTATATTCGCCGTATTCTTCGTTGCTCATTCGACTGAACAGCTTATCCGCAAATTTCTTATCGAGATTATACGGAGGGTCAACAATCAGCAAATCCACCGATTTTTTCGGCACGGCTTTGAGTGATTCAAGACAATCACCGAGTATTATGCTGTTTTCGGCATATTCGCCCTGCTTGAGACAGCGGGCGAGGTATTCCCCGCCCTGCTCAACAGATAAATCTATGGTTTTGTTTTTCTTTGATTTCATGTCACTCACACGGTATAGGTATGCGTTCCCGCACCGATTTCATATTTTTCACCGCCGAGAATTACCGTTGCGGTGCAGCCGTCGGGAACGGTGAAGATGTATGTAACGACACCGTTTTCGGATTTCCACTCGGAGCCTACAGTTCCGTAACGGGTCTCGATTGACGCCTTGACATAGCTGAGTCTGCCGTCGGTCAACGGTTCAAAAATGATATGCTTGAAGCCGGGTGCCGCCTCGTCGAGCTTGATTCCCGCCGCATCGCCGTAAAGCCAATCGGCAACGCTTCCGTAGGCGTAGTGGTTAAACGAATTCATCGAAATATCCCACATTGAGCCGTCCTCTTTTATGCTGTCCCAATGCTCCCAAATGGTTGTTGCACCCATCTTGACGGGGTACAGCCATGACGGATACTCCTCCCTGAGAAGCAGGTCGTAGGCGGTTTCAATATAGCCGTTGTCGCTCAAAACATGGAGCAGATACGGTGTGCCGACAAAGCCCGTTTTGAGGTGTCCGCACTCCTTTACAAGAGAATTGAGCTGTGCCGCAGTCTGAGAAACATCGGGGCTTATGCCGAAATGAGCCGCCAAAACGCAGGCGGTTTGAGTTTCCTTTTCGGGGATAATTCTGCCGCCGTCCATATATTCTCTGCGGAACGCTTCGATTGATGCCTCACGCTTTTTCTTGTATTCCTCGGCGTTTTCGCCGCAAAGCTCGAGAGACTTTATAAGTATTTCACTTGAATAAATGTAGAATGCAGTTGCGATAACTTCCTTGTCAACGCCCGCATCACAGCCCTTTTCGTGACCCTTTTCGAGATTGAGCCAATCGCCGAAATGCCTCTGACCTCTCCAAATGCCGTCACGCATGAACATTTCAATGTAGCTTATCCACTTTTTCATCGAATCGAGAGACTTTTTGATTATCTCATCGTTGCCGTAGGTCATGTGAATCTGCCACGGGCACACGGTTGCCGCATCGCCCCACGCCGCAGAGGAATAAACATCGGGAGCGGAAACATCGGGAATGACATTCGGGACCGCACCCCACGGCATTTGAGCCGTGCGTAAATCGGCAAGCCATTTTTCAAAGAATTTTTCTACATCGTAATTATATGATGCCGCTTTCACGAAAACCTGAGCATCACCCGTCCAACCGAAACGCTCGTCACGCTGGGGGCAGTCGGTCGGAATATCGACAAAATTGCCTTTTTGACCCCAGATTACGTTGTGAAACAGCTTGTTCACTCTTTCGTCGGAGCACTCGAAATATCCCGTGCGTTTCATATCGGAATGAAGCACCACGGCGGTGAAATTCTCGAGCTTTACCTCCTCGCACCAATTTTCAAGGCGTATATATCTGAAGCCGAAAAAGGTATGCTCCGTCTTTTGGATATGCTCCTCGCCGTCGCAGATAAATTCCGCTCTCGCCTTTGCCGCACGCAGATTGTCACGGTAGAAATTGCCGTCCTTATCAAGCACCTCGGCATGACTTATGCAAACTCTGTCGCCCTTTTTGCCCTTTATCTTAAATTCAACAATACCCGTAAGGTTCTGACCGAAATCAAGCACGGTCTCGCCCTTGGGAGTAATGATGATTTCCTTTGCCTCAAAGCGTTCGTGAGCCGTCACCCTCTCGCCGATACGGTCAATGAGTGTGTCTTTTGTATGCGGAATTTCCTGTGCGGGAAGCACATTGCCGTCAACATAATTTGCATCGTAAACATAGCCGTCGTAGATACTGCTTTCCGTGTATTTGCTGTTTGCGGTGAGCCATGTTGAATCGCTCGGGATAACCTGTATTTCACCGTCCGAATATTCAACGGTAATTGCAAATATTGCGGCAGGCTCGCTTGCTCCGAGGAAGCCCGATGCCGGCTTCGGCTTCATTTCTCCGATCCATGAGGGTGCCATACCGCATCTCCAGCCGGGGGCAAGCTCAAATTCAACGGCATTCGCCGAATCAAGCATATCGGTAATATCGTAGGTTTCCACCTGGACTCTCTCGCCGTATTCCGTCCAGCCGGGGGCAAGATAGGAATCACCAACCTTTTTGCCGTTTATGTAAGCGGTATATACACCGAGTGCCGTTGCTTCAAGCACCGCATTTTTTATCGGCTTATCGAACGAAATTGACTTTGAAAAAACTACCGCTCCGCTCGGGTTAATTTTGGGGGATTTTATCCATGACGCTTCTTTTATGTGCTTCATACCGTGCCTCCTGACGATGAATTTATAATAAAATAATACTCTATACAGCGAAAAAAATCAACGGTTTATAAAAATTTATATTTATGCTATTGAACATTTGCCCCGTAGCTGTTAAAATAGGGGCGGAGATGATTTGATGAAAAAAACAATTTGCATATTTTTTTGCATTACGCTTATTTTTTCCCTCTGCTCATGCTCGGGCATTCAAAAGCTCCCCGACGATATGACGGTAACTCAGAGCAGCTCGGATATCACCGTCACAACAATTAAGAAATATGAGGAATTTAAGGATGCGTCCGGCAAGGTGGTTTATGTTGTTGATGCCGAATTGCCTCAAATTGAATCGGGGATAGACGTCCATATTGCCGAGCTCATCAACAATTCGGTGCAGAACATTTTTTACGAATATTGCACCACCGCCCGTTCCAACACGGAAAACGCCTCGAATTTTATGGCATCGGAAAATTCCGATAAACCTTGGTACATGAAGCTGCGGTGTGACGAGAGCAATGTTGAAGAAAACGTAACCTCGTTTCTGTTCCGCACGGGCTTTTCAAGATTCGGCTCCGAATCGCTTGCACTTTCTTCCTACAGGAGCATGGTTTTCGGAACAAAAACGGGAGAAATTAAAAATCTGCTCTCTTTCTGCGTTGAAGAAGAAAGCGTTTCCCGTGAAAAGCTCGTCGCAAAAATCGTCGAAAAAGCAAAGCGGGGCTTCTACACCGACGGCTCTGCTTCCGACGAACAGCTTGAACTTATCGCAAGTACCTTTGACCCCAACAGCTTCTGGTGCAAGGACGGCAAGGTGTTGTACTTCGTTAACCGCGGATTGATAGCACCGGGCGAATCAACCTATTATGTCTGTGAGCTTACACCGAATGATTACAACGGCATACTCGATTTGAACTCTTGATAAAAAATCAAGCCGAACCGCAAAAACGGTTCGGCTCTTTTTTTGCCAAACTACGCTCGCTTTGTTTCAGACTTGTCGGTTACTTCCAAAAGCAAAAGCCGCCCGAAAAGGACGGCTCTGCCTGTTTATATGAGCTTTTTCTTATTTAACAACGCTCCAGATAAGCTGCATTACCTTGTTAATCGCATCAAAAACAAACTGTGTGCATTTCCAAGTGAGCTTAATGTTGAGCTTTGAAAGAATATTGGTTATGATTCCGTCAAGTACCTGAGCGGCGTTGTCTGCGGGAGCTTTGGTATCGGTCTTTTCAACAGCAAAATTATCAACTCTCTTTGCCTCGCCGTCAATGACCTGATAAGCGTTATAGTAGAGCTTGTCGCCGTCAACGGTGATGGAGGAGAACATGGGATAATCGCTGTTTACTATCGCCTCGGCTCTCGGGAAGAGCTTGTCGGTAGCCTCAACGTCCTTCGTTGCATAAACCTTAACGCCGGATGTACCGCAAATGCTGTATATCGTTCCGCAGGGATCGTGCTTCATCTGATATGAAAGTCCGTTGTATTGCTCCTCGGTCTCTCTTACGGGGACAACCGCATTCGCTTTCATGGCATCCGTTCTGAGATATACATGGTCATGTCCCTGAAGAACAAGGTCAACGCCGAGATACGGAAGCAACGCACTGAGCTGACTTCTCATTCCGACAACCTCATCATCATCGTAATGTGAGCCGTTTGAATAAAGAGCCTTGTGGAGAACAAGTATCTTCCAGCTTGCATCGCTGTTCTTGACATCGCCGATAAGCCAATTGAGCTGTTCATCGCTGAGTTTGTCATCGACTATATCGTTGGTGTTGAGAACGGTGAAATGTACATCGTTGTAATCGTATGAATAGTATGTGCCCGTATCCTCGTCCTGATTGGGAACGTTCGGAAGCGTGAAGTTGTTTTTGAGAACATAGCCGCTGTCCTCATGGTTGCCCGTTGTGGGCATGAAGGGCATATTCAAAAATGCCTTGGACGAATTGAAGAAATAATTCCAATGCTTTGAGTTTGTGCCGAGGTCAACCTGATCACCCGCAGAAACAACGAATTTTGCATCGGGATAAAGTCCCTTTGCCGTTGTGATTACTTCGTTGTAGGTCTCGTAGTGACTCTCTCTTTGTGACTGCGGATCGCTGAGATAGAAGAACGTAAACGCATCGTCATTTCCGCCTGCGGTCTCGATAACGCCCGTATCGCTCCACCAGTCCTTTTCCGCATTGCCCACACGGTAGCTGTATTTTGTGTCGGGCTTAAGTCCGCTGAGAGTTACGGTGTGCTGAATGTACTCCGTTTCATACGGGAGCAAGCCGATTATGCCTATATCCGCACCGGGATAGCTGCGAAGCACGGTTTCACTCTTTCTTGCCGCCTTAACGCCGTAGGGCAGAGAGGTAACGCCATTGAATTTGGGTGACTCGCTGTATTCCGTAAGCTCAATATCGGTTTCGGTAAGGCTGTATTTGCTGAGCCAAGTGATGTTTACCTGAGTTGAAGAATCCTCGCCGAGAGTCATTACAACGTTCGACGGAATGCGGAAATTCTTCTGCGTTGCCTCAACCTCAACGGGTCCCGTATAGGTAAGAACAACATTGTTATCATGTACCTCGTCGGGATTGCTGTCGATTATCATCGTGCTGACCATCCACGCAATGGTGCCGCCCCATGACTCGAACTGGCTGAATGTAAGATATTCATTGACAACAAGAGTGTCGATTATATCGTCGATTGAGCCGTAGCCCTCGGGAACAACGGGAAGCGAAAGCACGCTGTCAATGAGATTTGCAAAGCTGTTGTTGCCGCCGAGAAGTGACTCGGTAAGATTCTGAAGAAGTCTGCCGAAAACATAGAACAGAGTGTTCTCCGGGAAGAGGGTTCCGGGATTGAAGTCGAGATTTGCAAGAAGCTCATCCTCAACAAGGTCGTTTACTACAACCTCACGCAGAAGATTGAAAAATTCCTCCGCAGTTTCGCCGCTGTCAAAGCCCTCAAGAGTATCTATGACGAACGGGAGCTTGCTGATATCCTCGTCACCTGCGTAATATGTAAGCAATACCGTGGTGGCAAACTGACCGAGAGTGCAGCCGCCCTCATAGTTATAGGTATCACCGAGAAGCGATGAATTGTAGGTGCAGGGATATTCGCTCACCTCAAAGTCAAGCAGCTTAGTAAGAAGCGTCTCGATTTTTTCAAGCGTAAGCTCGGGCTGATTTACATAAACCTCATCAACCTGTGCTCCGAGATCATTCAGGAACGACATGACATTGCCGCTGACGGTAAGAATATCCATGCCGCCAAGAGAAAGTCCGTTCGTGCCGAGAGCATCAATGATTATCTTTTCAAGGTCAAGATTCTTTGTTGCAAGATACTTGATAATGCCGCCCTGCTCCTGTATATCTTCAAAGAGGTCGGTTATCATCGGGCCTATCATGCCCATGACGAGAGTGTCAACGCCGCCCTCGCCAAAGGTTCTTTCAAATGAATATGTAAACTTAAAGGGCTTGGGATATGCCTCGCCGTCATCGGATACAACATTTTTGTATTCGTCGATATCGTGATTGGTGAAATCCGCCTTGAGCTCTTTGCCGTCCGTGGTAAAATCTACGGTTCTGTAGGTGTTGGGATAGCCCGTAAGAGTCGGGGTAAGGATATCATAAACGGTCTCGCCGTTATCGGAAACGTGTTCAACGATATCCGATGAATGAAGATGTCCCGTAAATACATAATGTATACCCGCATCCGCATAAGCGTCGGCTATTTTTACCCATTCCTGAACGACAAAAGCCCAGAGAGTGGCATCCTCTATTTCCATATGGGGAATAAGGTTGTGGTGCTGCATGAGAATAATCTGCTTGCCCGCCGCCGTTGCCTTATTTGCTTCGTCAACTATCCAATTAAGGAGATCATCGCCGATTCTGCCGTCGGTCATGTGCTCATTGTCCTCAGCCCCGTTATCCTCGCTGTACATACAGCTGTCAACAACGATAAGTCTGAAATCATCGCCGAGAGGAGCCGCATAAGAGAGCATACCGCCCTTGTTGCCGTCTTTGGGCTTAAAGAAGCTGTCGCCCTTGTCAAATCCGAGATTGGCATAGATTTCTCTGAACTGCTCGGGAGAGGTCTTTTCCGCCGGCTCCTTTACGCCGTTTTCAAATGTGCAGGCGTTGGAATTGTTGACATCGTGGTTACCGTTGGTGACGAAAACGGGAATGCCCGTCTCGCTCTGGAACTCCTCGAGCTTTGCCGCAAGAGCCTTGTGTGCTTCCAGCTCGCCGTCCTTTGTAAGGTCGCCGGGGATAAGAACATAATTCGCACCGCCCTCGAGAGCATTTTGAAGAATGCCGTCAAGTGCATTGTCAACAAGCGAATTGTTTACGTCATATTCCTTGTGCTTGTTGTAAAGGAACTCCTGCCATGCCTCGCCTCTGTCACCCTTGAGCGAATCGGCATAATAGTGTATGTCGGATACCACGCCGAGTCTGATGGTTGACTCTTCCGCACCGACAATCATGGGTATGCCGACAATCAGCATGGCAATCGCAAGTATTACGCTGACTGCCTTGAGTGAAAATTTCTTGAAGTGCATTTTCTCGCTTCCTCCGTTTGTTAAATATTCTTCAAAAGGGGACCTACCCCTTTTATAGCCTTTGGAACGCATTTGAGTATGGTTCTCACTCCGCCCTTTTCTCCGTTGAGAATCTTCAAGAGACCCTCTGCCATTTTCTCGCTGAATACGCCGCCGCTCATGCTGATGAAATCACGGAAAGGCGTTTGAAGTGCAATCGCCTGTGCAAATCCTGCGGGAACGAGCTTTTTGAGCAAGCCGTAGAGCTTTGCACCGTTCTTTGTTCTTGAAGCGTTTTCAAAGTTGTCCGTTATATCGAGCGGTATATCGCTTCTCTTGACCGTCGGGGGCAATTCTCTGCCGAGAACGGCAACAAACTGTGCGGCAGGAACGCTCTGAACGTCTGCACTGTAGTAGCAGGGAGCGGTTTTTGAATAATCGGGAATATTCGCCTCGGGTGCCGTTACGGTGACGGTCGCTTTCAGCTTGATATCCGCACTTGAAGCACCGACAAGAATATCAAATTCTCCGCTTTCAACGCACCAATCATTTATATTTACATTATAAAATGCAAATGCTCTCTTGCAAAGCTCGAGCGTAACGGTCTTTTCTTCGCCCGCTTCAAGGAATACCTTT
Organism: uncultured Clostridium sp.; assembly: GCA_964587915.1. Taxonomy (GTDB): domain Bacteria; phylum Bacillota; class Clostridia; order Oscillospirales; family Acutalibacteraceae; genus CAG-177. The sequence continues at coordinate 113,355 of CAZPMK010000001.1, read as the reverse complement.
TTGAACGCTTTAAGCTCCTTTTCGGGTCTGTAAATCGTGCTCTGCTTGTCGGAAACATAGAGCTGTGCAATCTCCGCACCCGCAACGGAGCCGGTATTTTTTATCTTAAATGATACGGTGAGCTTATCCGCATCCGTCATCTGCGTTTTGTCAACGGTAATATCGGAATATTCAAAGCTCGTATAGGAAAGTCCGTAGCCGAACGGATAACGAACACCCTTGTCCGCCTTTTCGTAGTATCTGTAACCTATATATATGCTCTCTCTGTATTCCACGGTGGCAGGATTTCCGGGGAAGTTGTTTTTCGCCGGCGTATCGTCATAGCTGAGAGGATAGGTTTCGGGCAGCTTGCCGCTCGGATTGACCGCACCGCTGATGATATCCGCAACCGCACCTGCTCCCGCCTGTCCGCCGAGATAGGAATTGAGAATGGCTCTTACACCGTCATTCCACGGCAATTCAACGGGTGAACCGCCCGCAAGAACAACAACAACATTCTTGTTCGTCTTGAGGATTTCGTTTATGAGAGCGTTATGGGCATCGGGGAGCTGCATATGCTGTCTGTCATAGCCCTCCGCCTCGTATTCATCGGTAAGACCGACAAAGACGACCGCCGTATCGCAGGTTGAAGCAAGCTGTGCCGCCTGTGCCGCAAGAGCCGCATTTTTCTTCGCTTTCTTTGCGGAAAGCTCGTAGCCCTTGGCAAATTCTACGGTGTAGCCCGATTTTTGAAGCTCGTCGAGAGCGTTGTCAAGCTGTGTGGGCACTATGTGGGAGCTTCCTGCACCCTGATATCTCGGCGTTCTTGCAAGCTCACCGATAACTGCTATTTTCTTATCCTTCTTGAGAGGAAGTATACCGTCATTTTTGAGAAGAACCATTGACTGTGCCGCAATTTTTCTTGCAAGCGGCTGGTCGTCAAGGTCATTATATTCATAATTCTTCTTTGCACCGTCGGCGGCTTTCTTTATGAGCTTGAGTACGTTCAATGCTCTTTCGTTGACCACCGCCTCGTCAAGAGTGCCGTTTTTCACCGCTTCGATTATTTTTTTCGTGCCCGAGCCGGAGGACGACGGCATTTCTAAATCGTTGCCGTTTTTAAGACCGAGAACTCTGTCATTTGCCGCTCCCCAGTCGCTCACAACAACGCCGTCAAAGCCCCACTCGTCGCGGAGAATTTCAATCTGGGTGTGTGCGTTTTCAGAGCCGTGTGCTCCGTTGATTTTATTGTATGAATTCATAACCGTCCACGGCTTCGCCTTTTTGACGGCAATTTCAAATGCGGTGAGATATATTTCTCTGAGAGCACGCTCATCGACGACTGAATCGCACGTCATTCTGCGTGTTTCCTGACTGTTCGCACAAAAATGCTTGAGAGAGGTTCCGACGCCCTGTGACTGAACACCGTTTATGAATCCCGCAGCAAGCTCGCCCGCCAACACGGGATCTTCGGAAAAATATTCAAAATTTCTGCCGCAAAGAGGTGAACGCTTCATATTGATACCGGGACCGAGAAGGACTCCAACCTCCTCTTTAAGACACTTTTTGCCCAATGCCGTACCCATTTCATAAAGCAGCTCGGGATCCCATGAGGCGGCGGTGGTTGCCGCTGTGGGGTAGCTGATTGCCGGTACGCTTGTGGAAAGGCTTATTCCCGCCTTGCTGTAATCCTTTTTACGCAATCCGTGAGGACCGTCGCACACCGTTATTTGCGGTATGTCGTACTTCTCCATACCCTTGAGATGCCAGAAATCCGCACCGTCACACATAGCGGCCTTTTCTTCAAGAGTCATTTGAGCAAGAATTTCCTCGGGTTTTTTCATCGGGGATGTTCCTCCTTTAATCATGTATCATATATTATATATCCGAATTATCTTCTTCCAAGCCGAGAATGTCGGCGGCACTTGTTCCGTCAAGCTCGCCCGCCTTGCCGAGCTTTTTGCGGATTATCTCGTTGCGTTTATCCGCTTCATCGAGTGACTTGCCCGCTTCGTCTATTTTCTGTCTTGCCTTACGCAGAACAATGCCGAATTTATCGTACTGTACCCGTGCCGCCGCAAGAAGCAGACGAACCTCGTTTGCCTTTTCGTTTATGGCAACGGCTCTGAAGCCGAGAGAAAGAGAATTGAGCAACGCCGTTATTGTTGACGGTCCCGCTATCATTACGTTAAACTCGCTTTGGAGCTTTTCCGCTATTCCGCTTCGGGACGATGCAATTTCGGCGTAAAGTCCCTCCGTGGCAAGGTACATTATCGCAAACGGCGTTGTCAGCGGAACGTTTATGTATTTCGATACCGTTCGAGCCTCCGCCGTCACCCTTGCCTCCAACGCCTTTCTTGCCGCCGCAAGTGCCTGTGCATCTGCTTCATCTGCGGCATTGCAAAGACGAACATAATCCTCCATGGGAAATTTTGAATCTATCGGAAGATACGTTGTTCTTTCACCGTCGCTTGACGGTATACGAACGGCAAATTCCACTCTGTCCTTTGAATTGGGAACGCAAGCAAAATTCGTTTCGTACATTCCGGGTATGGTCTGATCAAGAATTGCTCCGAGCTGGATTTCAGCCCAAGTGCCTCTCGCCTTGACATTGGTAAGCACTCGGTTGAGCGTTGTGACGTTCGCCGTAACACCGTTTGAAAGCTCCTTCATCTCGCCGAGAGATTTATATACGCTTTCGAGCCTGTCGGAAACGGTTTTGAATGAGCTGTCAAGCCGTTGCGAAAGAGTTGAGGTCAGCTTTTCGTCAACGGTGAGACGCATCTGCTCGAGCTTGTTTTCGTTGCTTTCACGCAGTCTGTCCACCGCCTCGGAGAGCTCCTTGCTCTGCTTTTCGCTCTGGCGTGCATTGTTAAGACGGATTTCCGCAAGGGATTCTATAAGTGTCCTTTCGGTTTTGTTCTGTCTGTCGATATTTTCAAGACGGAGCCGTTCGAGCCTTGCACTCATCTCTCCGATTGATTTTGCGGTCTCTTCACGCATATCTCGCTGAGAGTCGGCACTTTCACGCCTGCTCCGTTCAAATTCCGAGCCGAGAGATGCCGAGAGGGAATCTATTTTTGTTTGCAACTGAGAATCGTCCTTTTTGCCTTGGCGGGCAAGCAGAACCGCAAGCATTATTATCACCGCCGCAAGAAGTGCGATTACGATATATATTTCCAAATTCGCCTCTCCCTTTCTTAAAAAAGTACGCATTATTAAAGAATTATAACATATCTATGAATATTTAGCAACATATTTTTGTGCAACATTTGTTTATTTTTGTTGATATTTATTCGCACACATGATAAAATGAATCCGTTAAAACAAGAAAATTACGGAGGTTTCAAAAATGCTCGGAATAATCGGTGCAATGCACATTGAAGTCGAAAAGGTAAAATCACTCATGGAAAACAAGACCGCCGAAACGGTGAGCGGCGTTGAATACGTAAGCGGCACTCTTCACGGAAAGAAAATCGTAATTGCCGCCTGCGGAATAGGCAAGGTTGCCGCCGCAATGTGTACCCAAACAATGATTCTCAAATATTCTCCCGAATGCATCATAAACACGGGGGTCGGCGGAAGCCTCGACACTCGGCTTTCCATAGGCGATATCGCAATCGGTGAAAGTCTTGTACAGCATGACATGGACACCTCTCCTCTCGGAGATCCCGTCGGACTTATTTCGGGGCTGAACATCGTAAATATTCCCGCCGATGAAAAGGTTGTTTCCGTTCTCGAAAAAGCCGCCGAAAAACTCGACGGAGTAAAGACCGTTCGCGGAATCATCGCCTCGGGAGATCAATTCGTTGCAAGTGCCGAAAAGAAAAAATATATCGTTGATATGTTCAATGCATCGGTGTGTGAAATGGAGGGTGCCGCAATAGCTCAGGTCTGCTTTACAAACGCCGTTCCTTTCTGCGTGGTTCGTGCCGTTTCCGACTGTGCCGACGGCTCGTCTCATATGTCATACAACGAATTCTTGCCCGTCGCCGCCTCAAATGCGGCACGGCTTATAGAGGAATTTGTCATTCTTTTTTAAGTCCAAAATCCTGCAATTAGTTTTTTTACTGTATTTTTTTCAATTGGAAGAGTATTTTTTGTTGACATTGACAGAAATCTCTGCTAAAATAAATTGAATATATAAATGCGGGAGTCTACTTTCGCATAACATAAGGAGGAAATCAAAATGATTGATCAGAAAACTCTGGCGTACATCAATCTTTACGCCATCCTCGGTACTCTCGAAAACCTCTGCGAACTTGCTCCCGAAGCGAGCAGTCTGCTGACCAATAAAAAGCCCCTTTCCGTAGGCTTTGAGGTCAAGGGCGGTCCGAGTGCCACCATCACGTTTGCCAACGGCAAATGCAGAATGGACCAGGGATGCACCAAGTGTGACGTCAAGCTCCCCTTCTCCTCTTGTGAGAAGTTCAACGGTCTTATCGACGGCACCGTTACCCCCATCCCCTCAAAGGGATTTCTCCATATCGGCTTCCTGCTCAAGGATTTCATCGGTCTCACGGATCTTCTCAACAAGTATCTCAGACCCTCCGAGGAAGACCTCAAGGATCCCGATTTCTTCAGAATCAGCACCCTGCTTCTGCTCAACACCATCACCGTTGCAGTTGCACAGATAGGCAACAATGACGAAATAGGCAAGTTCTCCGCCGACCACATGGTAGACGGTGAAATCTCGTTCAGCATCAAAGACACGGCAAGCACCACCATCAGAGTTAAGAATCACAGACTCCTTGCTCTCAAAAAGCCCAGCGACAATCCGAGAGCCATTATGGAATTTGCTTCAATAGAGCTTGCAAGAGACCTCTTTGACGGCAAAATCAACGCCATTGCCTGCATAGGCACGGGTGATATCGTCATGAAGGGCATGATCTCCATGCTCGATAACCTTAACAGAATACTCGACAGAGTTGCTGTTTATTTAGCATAAGGAGGCTGCGAAAATGAGTTTCAAAATCAATACATATGAAAAAAGCACGGAGCTTTTCAAAAGAGCGGCAAAGGTAATTCCCTCGGGTCTTTACGGTCATCAGGGTCCTGCCGAGGGCTGCTGCATTCCCGTTTCCGCTTACCCTCTTTTCAGCCAAAAGGCTAAAGGCTCTTATTTCTGGGATGTTGACGGAAATAAGTTCATAGATTATATGTGTGCATACGGTCCGAACGTTCTCGGATACAATGATCCCGATGTTGACGCCGCGGCAATGGCTCAGGCTAAAATTGAGAACTGTGTCACCGCTCCCTCAACAAAGATAATCGAATTTGCAGAGTGCCTTGTTGACACCGTTGCAACCGCCGATTGGGCATTCTTTGCAAAGAACGGCGGCGATACCACCACAGCCGCAATAATGACCGCAAGAGCCGCAACTCACAAGAAGAAAATCATCTTCGTAAACGGCTTCTATCACGGCGTTGCACCTTGGTGCCAAAAGCTCGACTATCCCGGCGTTATCCCCGAGGACGTTGCAAACAACCTCTATGTTGACTGGAACGACTTTGACGGCTTGAAGAAGGTTGTTGAAGAAAACGAGGGCGAGATTGCCGCATTCATTTCAACTCCCTATCTTCACGGTAACTTTGCCGATAACGTTCTCCCCGCAGAGGGCTATTGGCAGAAGGTTCGCAAGCTCTGCACCGAAAAGGGCATCGTTCTTATCATAGACGACGTAAGAGCCGGCTTCAGACTTGACCTTGCAGGCTCCGACCACTATTACGGCTTCGAGGCAGACCTCATCTGCTTCTGCAAGGCTCTTGCTAACGGCTGGAACGTTTCCGCTCTTTGCGGTAAAGAATGGCTCAAGAGCTCCATCAGCGGTCTTTCTTACACGGGAAGCTACTGGATGAGTGCCATTCCCTTTGCGGCAGGTATTGCTTGCATCGAAAAAATGAAGAAGCTCAACACTCCCGCAATGTTCCGTGAAAAGGGCATCAAGCTCACCGACGGTCTCAAGGCGGCGGCGGCTAACAACGGCTTCAATCTTTCCGTAAGCGGCGAGCCGGCATTGTTCTATCTCATGCTCAAGGATGACAATTCACTCATGCTTCATCAGGAATGGATAGCCGAAATGGTTAAGAGAGGCATTTTCATGACGAACCACCACAACCATTTCATGAACGCTTCCCTCACCGACGACGATATCAAGCACACTCTTGAAGTGGCTGAGGACGCATTCAATACTCTTCGCAAGAACCACCCCGAACGCAACTGAGAAACAAAGCGGGCAGTCCGCTTATGAATATATAAGGAGGAACATCATATGGCATTATCAAAGCAGGAATGGCTGGCTCTCGAAAAGAAAGCCTTTGAGCTTCGCAACCTCTGCCTTGACACGACTTATTGGGCAGGCAGTGCCCATATCGGCGGCGGCATGAGCGTTATGGATATGCTCACCATTCTTTACTACAAGTACATGAAGATCGACGTTTCCAACCCCGATTGGGAGGACAGAGACCGCTTCATTCTCAGCAAGGGTCACTCGGGCGTTGCTTACGCCAGCCTTCTTTGCGAGCTCGGCTTCAACGACAAGGAACAGCTCAAGACCTTCAACCTTACCAATTCAAAGATGGGTATTCACCTTGACTCCAACAAGGTTGTCGGCGTTGACGCTTCGACCGGTTCACTCGGTCACGGACTTCCCATTGCCGTAGGTACCGCTCTTGCCGCAAGAGTTCTCGGTAAGGATTACAAGACCTACTGCATTCTCGGCGACGGTGAATGCGATGAAGGCTCCAACTGGGAGGCCGCAATGTCTGCCGCTCATTTCAAGGTAGACAACGTTATCACCTTCGTTGACCGCAACAAGTGCATGATAGACGGCAGAACCGAGGACGTTATGGCTCTCGAACCCTTTGCCGACAAGTGGCGTGCATTCGGCTTCGTTGTTAAAGAGGTTGACGGTCATAACTTCAACGAGCTTTCCGAGGCTATTGATTTTGCTCTTGAAAACAAGGGTGCTCCCGTTATGATAATCGCCAACACCATCAAGGGTGAGGGTATTGATTACATGGAGGACAATTATCTCTGGCACTACGGTGCAATTGATGATGACAAGTACGCAAAGGCTCAGGAGAGCCTCAAAAACCATTACGCTAAGCGTGTAGCTCGTGCAGAAAAGGAGGGCGTCTGATCATGGCAGGAGGAATGACCTATACCGCCGCTGAATCCACTCAGTTTGCGACCGCTGAAATATACGGCAAGGCTCTTTGCGAGCTTGGCGAAAAGCATCCCGAGGTAGTTGCTCTTACCGCAGACCTCGGTAAATCAACAAAAATCGGTCTGTTCGGCGAAAAATTCCCCGACAGATTCTTCAACGTCGGTATTGCAGAACAAAATATGTTCGGTATGGCAGCCGGCATGGCAAAGGCAGGACTTGTTCCTTTCCTTTCCACCTTCTCGGTATTTGCTTCTCTCAGAAGTGCCGACCAGCTTCACACAGATATCTGCTATCAGAACGTTAATGCTAAAATCATAGCAACGCACGCAGGTACCTCTTTCGGTCAGGCAGGCTCAACGCATCACGCAATCTGCGATCTTGCCGTTTGCCGTTCGCTCCCGAATCTCACCGTTATCTGCCCCGCAGACGGTATTGAAACCTACAATGCAGTAAACGCCGCATATGAGAATTTCGGCCCCTACTACATTCGTATAAACAGAGGCTTTGACAGAGTTCTTTACGAAAACTCCGACTACGGCTTCGAGGTTGGCAAGGCAGTCACCGTAAATGAAGGCTCCGACCTCACCATCATCGCTTGCGGTTCATGCGTATTCCAGGCTCTTCAGGCTGCAAAATTCCTTGAAAATGCCGACGGACTCAAAATCAGAGTTCTCAATATGCACACCATTAAGCCCATCGACAAGGAAGCCATCATCAAGGCAGTCATGGATACCCGCCGCATAATCACCGTTGAGGACCACAACATTCTCGGCGGTCTCGGCAGTGCAGTTGCCGAGGTTATCGTTGAAGCCGGCAAGGGCTGTGCATTCAAGCAGCTCGGCATCCCCGACAAGTTCGCTCCCATCGGTCTGCATGAGGATATCATGTCCATGCTCGGCATCGACCAGAACGGTATCATCGACGCCGTTCGTGAGGTTATGGGCAAGGACTTCGAGCTTGACGACGACTGGGACGACGAGGCGTAATTGCCCGTCGCTCCGCATTGCAGAAAGGATGAATTTATATGGCTTCAAGAGAAGATATATTAACTAATAAAGTTTTCCTTTGTGCCGTTCTTCCTCTTATCAAAACCATTGCCATGGATGACCCCAAGCTCTCAAAGAAATTCGAGCACGCTCATGCGGTTATTCAGGTCAGTGCAAAAGACCCCGATGCTCCCGAGGGCAAGTTTGCAACTCATTTCGTCGTCAACAGCGGCGAATGGCTCTGCCACACCGACAAGGTAACAGAGAACCCTCACATCGAGCTTTGCTTCAAGAGCATAGAGACGATGAACGCATTTTTCAAAGGAAACATCGGTCCTTCAACGCTTCCCGCAATGAAGGGCATTACAAAGAAGCCCGCAGTTTTTGCGGCGTTCATGATGACGCTGCTTAAAATGTCCTCGCTTCTTACCGCAAAAGAGCCTCCCGAGGATGAAGAATCCAAAAAGCTCCTTGTTAAGTGCTATTTTTACCTGCTTTCAAGCGGCATAAGCACTCTCAACAAGCAGGGTCATGAGGAAATTCACAATTGGGCGCTCAAGAGCCCCGACAGAGTTTACGGCTGGGCAGTAAACGGATATCCCGAGATTTCCGCTTACATCCGTGTCAAGGCAGGTAAATCAAAGGCAGGCAGAGGCGTTTACAAGCGTGCTCTTCCGTTCTTCACCATGAGATTTGACTCACTCGACAGTGCTCTGGGTATCCTTATGGGTACTGCCGATATGCTTGACTACACCAAGGACAGCAAGCTCATCATGGACGGTGCTCCCGAATTCGGTGCACAGATAGGTGCGTACATGATGATGGTCGGTGCTTACGCACAATAATTCAATATTTTCTTGCCGTACTTCTTCGGAGGTACGGCATTTTTTTGCCCTCTTTCAAAGAAATTTTCGTCTACCTCTTGTATTTCCCATTAAAATTATTTATAATGTATCTAATAATAGGATAGTGGGGCATTCTGTCTTTCGGTGCAGATTCCCCCCGAACAAAAGGAATGATGAATATGTCCGTTCAAGCCGTAAGAGATTATCTTTCACGGTTCGGTGCAGACAGCAGAATACAGGAGTTTACCGAATCCTCCGCCACGGTTGAGCTTGCCGCCGCCGTGCTCGGCGTTATTCCCGCAAGAATAGCGAAAACGCTTTCTTTCAAATGCGGTGACGGTGCCATGCTGATTGTTGCCGCAGGCGATGCCAAGGTTGACAACCGCAAATTCAAGGATAATTTCGGCTTCAAGGCGAAAATGCTTTCTGCCGACGAGGAATTGGAGCTTGTCGGTCATCCCGTGGGAGGCGTTTGCCCCTTTGCGGTAAAGGACGGCGTTCGCATTTTTCTCGACGACTCACTCAAACGCTTTGACACCGTTTTTCCTGCGGCGGGAAGTGCAAGCAGTGCCGTTGAGCTGACCTGCGAGGAGCTGTTTGAATTTTCCGGAGCCGAAAAATGGATAGATGCCTGCAAGCTCCCCGAATAAATTTGTAATCTTTCAGTCATATTTTATTCATGCAACAAAGCCTGCTGTATTATATAATATTTGATGGAGGTTAAGGAGGACCTTATGCAACACGTTATTTCTTATGACATCGGCACCACCGGTGTTAAAACCTGCCTTTTTGAAATCGGCGATACGATAACTCTCAAAAGTGCGGCTATGGAGGGTTACAATCTCTACATTCTTCCCGACGGCGGAGCGGAGCAGGACCCCGACGAATGGTGGAACGCCATTTGCTCCACGACCGCAAAGGTCTTTGAAAACTGCAAAGAGATAACTCCCGACATGATAAAGGGTATCTCGTTCTGCTCTCAGATGCAGGGACTTGTGCTTGTTGACAAGGACGGCAAGCCCGTTCACAGAGCCTTCAGCTATATGGATCAGAGAGCGAGAAAGCAGCTCAAAAAGGGCATTGCCAACGGCATACAGATTGCCGGTGCGAACATAGTAAAGCTCATCCCCTCCCTCATCATCACGGGTGCCGTTTCCGCAAGCGTAAAAGACCCCGTATGGAAATATCAATGGCTCAAAGAAAACGAGCCGGAGAATTTCAAGAGAGTTTACAAGTGGCTCGATGTTAAGGAATACATAATCAGCCGTATGACGGATAAATATGTTATGACGAGAGATTCCGCTTTCGGTACTCTTCTTTACGATATCCGCAAGGGACACGAATGCTGGAGTCCGACCATCTGCAAAATTCTCGACGTAAACCCCGATCACCTTGCCGAAATAGTTGACTGCACCGCAAAGGTGGGCGGTTTGACCGCAAAAGCCGCTTCTGAGCTTGGACTCAAGGAGGGCACGGCGGTATTCGGCGGCGGCGGAGATGCCTCACTTATCGGTGTCGGTGCAGGCAGCGTTGCTCTCGGCGAAACGCACATATATTCCGGCACCTCGGGCTGGGTATCCACGGTCGTTGACAAGAGCATTGTTGACGCTTCCGCAATGATAGCGGCTATCACGGGTGCTCAAAAGGGAAAATTCAATTACTTTGCCGAGCTTGAGACGGCAGGCAAGTGCCTTGAATGGGTAAAGGATCACCTTGCTCTTGATGAAATCGGAATTTTCCTGCAAAAGACCCATGTTGCGGAATCAAAGGAATCCGTATACACAAGCCTTTACGATTATCTTTCAAAGGTCATTGACGAAACTCCCGCAGGAAGCGGCGGCGTTATTTTCACCCCGTGGCTTCACGGCAACCGCTGTCCGTTTGAGGATCCCAATTCAAGAGGAATGTTCTTTAATGTCAGCCTTGAAACGGGCAAAACAGAGCTTATTCGCTCCGTTATAGAGGGTGTTTGTATGCACCTGCGTTGGTTCCTTGAAACACAGGATAAGAAAATCAAGACCTCGCAAACGGTTCGCTTTGTCGGCGGCGGCGCTCTCTCCGATGTCACCTGCCAAATTCTTGCCGATATCACGGGCAGAACGGTTGAAACCGTTGACAGTCCGCAAAATGTCGGTGCAGTCGGAGCAGCGGTGCTCATGGCTGTGGGTCTCGGAGTTATATCCGATATTTCCGAAGCAAAGAGACTTGTTCCCGCAAAGAAAACCTTTATTCCCAACCCTGCCAACAAAGAGATTTATGACCGTAACTTTGCGGTTTACAAAACTCTTTATAATAATAACAAAAACGCTTTTAAGGCTCTCAACGGCTGAAAGCATTAAGAAAGGACAGGAGATATGAAAAAATATTTTGCCATTATTATCAGCATTATGGTCGTTCTCACCTGCTTTACCGCCTGCAAGCCCAAGATCAAAGACGGTACGCTTGTGACGGACGCCGGCGGTAAGGCTTATGCCGCCGTTACGGAAACTGACGGAGGAATTGCCCGTGACGAGGCAGGAAACGTCATTCTTCTCGTAACCGACGAACACGGCAGAAATGTCAAGGGTGACGACGGTAAATACGTAACTCATGCAGTTATGCTCGACCATGCACTTGTTATGGGCAACCGCATAGAATGCCCCGATTTCTCAATTGCCATTCCCGACGGCTGGCGCGGCGATTCGAGCTATGCCGACCTTGTTCTCACCAACAACAGCAACAGCGAAGAAATGATAAAGGTCATGTATACCCGCGACAAAAAGTTGTCGGAAATAATGGAGGATACCTCGGGCATAATCGACACGATAAAAGCAATGTTCAGCGACTGTGTTTACACAAATCAGGCCGTCAAGGTCTGCGGCTTTGACGGAACTCTCATTTCCGCCTTTGTTCCCAAAAACAGCTCGGGCACCCCAACCTACATGGGCTATATTTTCTTTGAAAGAAAAAATGTTGTTTACACCTGCTTGATTGCCGGCGATTCAAACATGAACGACAGGCTCGATGAGGTGCTTGCAATTCTCGACACCATCAATTTCAGATAATTTTTCCGAAGGAGAATGAAATATGTTATTTACTCAGGATATCGGTATAGATTTAGGCACAGCTAACACCCTTGTTTTCTCAAAGGGTAAGGGTATCGTCATCAGAGAGCCGTCGGTTGTTGCGGTGGATCAGAAAAGCAATCCGCCGAGAGTTGTTGCAGTCGGTACGGAAGCCAAGGAAATGATAGGCAGAACTCCCGGCTCGATAATTGCCGTGCGTCCGCTTAAAGACGGCGTTATTGCGGATTTTGAAATTACTGCGGAGATGATAGAATCCTTCATCAAACGCACCACAAAACGCAGACCCTTTTCAAGAATAAGAGTACTCATCTGCATTCCCTCGGGCGTTACAGAGGTTGAAAGAAAAGCGGTTCACGATGCCGCAAAGAGTGCGGGTGCAAACTACATCAGCCTTATTGAAGAGCCCATGGCGGCGGCTATCGGTGCAGGTCTGCCCGTAAGTGAAGCAACGGGAAGCATGGTTGTCGATATCGGCGGCGGCACCTCCGAGGTTGCGGTTATTTCTCTGGGCGGCGTGGTTACGGCAAATTCCTGCCGCGTTGCGGGCGATAATTTCGATGAAGCCATCATTTCCTACATCAAGAAAAAATATAATCTTCTTATCGGTGAAAGAACCGCCGAGGATGTTAAAATCAAGATTGGTTCGGCATTCCCCTATGACGGTGAGGGCACAATGAACATCAAGGGCAGAAACCTCATGGACGGACTTCCCAAGAATGTTGACGTTACCTCCGAGGAAATCCGCGAGGCTATGGCGGACCCCGTTTCACAGATAGTTGATGCCGTTAAATCCACTCTTGAAAAGACTCCCCCCGAGCTTGCCGCAGATATTATCGACCACGGCATCATGCTCACCGGCGGCGGTGCTCTTCTCAGAGGTCTTGACCGACTTATTTCCGCAGAGACAAAAATCCCCGTTCTTGTTGCGGAAAATCCGCTTGACTGCGTTGTTGACGGCACGGGAATTTGCCTTGACAACGACAATTTGAACGTTATCAGCAACAAAAAATACATCTGATTACAAATCAGCTAAGGAGCAGTTTTGATGATTCGCTTTTTGAAGAGCACGGCATTTAAAATATTCGCAGCCATCGTCGCCGCCTTGCTTGCGGGGTCGATATTTGCCGTCGCCTCAAGAAGCGGCTCATCACCGCTCACCAAGGTTACGAGCGTTGTTTTCGGACCCGCTTCACGCCTTGCATCATATATTTCTTCGGAAATTTCAAAGCTCCCCATATCTTTCCGCTCCTCTTCAACGCTTTCAAATGAAATCGAAACCCTCGAGGAACAGGTGGATAAACTCAGAGAACAGCTTGTTGATTACGAGCAAGCAAAGTACAAAAACGAATTCTACAGAGAATTTCTCGGACTTAAAGAGGAGCACAACGACTATATTTTTGCAGAGGCGGCGGTAATCGGCAGAGATGCCTCCGACAGATTTTCAACCGTCACTCTCAACAAAGGCTCCGCAAACGACATAAAAGTAAACGACCCCGTGATTTACGGCAAATATCTTGTGGGCGTGGTTGCTTCCGTAACCCCCACACAATGCACCGTGAATACCATTCTCAATCCAAGCGTAAACGTCAGTGCATATGAGGTCAGAACGAGAGATCTCGGTTTTGTCACCTCAACAGCCGAGCTTGCTCAGCAGGGGCGTTGCCATATGCCGGGACTTTCATCATCAACCTCGGTTACCGCAGGAGGAATAGTCTGCACCTCGGGTGTCGGCGGAATTTTCCCGAGAGACCTCATAATCGGCACTATCGTTGACGTTGCCGACGGCACGGTGGATATTTCCGCCGAAGCAATAATTGAACCCGGAATCGACATAACAACACTCACCGATGTTTTCATCATCACCTCCTTTGACGGTCAAACACAATAACAATGACTATTGAAGCTCAACGCAAAAAAATGATAATTCGCAGGGTGATTCTTGCCCTGATAATATTAACGCTGTCAGTTATGCAAAATACCGACGGCTTTTTTCCGCAGATATTCGGCATACGCGCACTGCCGCTTATTCCCGCCGTTGTGTGCATTGCCATGTTTGAACGGGATATCCCCGGAATGCTTTTCGGTCTGTTTGCCGGAGCATTGTGGGATATTTTTGCCTCGGGAAACAATTTCAACGCCCTTTTTCTGCTCACGGTCGGTTTCCTTTGCGGAACACTCATAAATACCGTAATGCGAAACAACGTTGTCACCGCCTCTCTGCTCTCCGCCGTATTTATTCTTATATACAGCATCGGCTATTGGCTGTTTCACTTTGTATTTGCGGGTATTGATTCTGCGGCACATATGCTTGCACGGTACTATCTCCCCGGTGCAGCGTATACCCTTATTTTCGCCCCGATAATTTTCATCATCATAAGAGCGGTCGAAAAAAAATATTTACCCGAACAATAATCGAAAGGAGTTGCGGATATGCACGCTAAAATCACTCGCAGCAGACAGCTTGCCTCTGTCTGCATCATTCTTTTTTTCTTTTTGGTATTTGCCGTTGACCTTGTGAATCTCCAGATCGTCAAGGGCGATGAATACGATGCCGCAAGCTCTGCCGTTTCCGCAAAAACCGCTCCGATTGCCGCCGCCCGCGGTGAAGTCGTGGACTGCAACGGCAAGGAGTTGGTGTATAACAGTCAAGGCTACTCGATAATTTTCGATGCGGCATATTTTCCCGAAGCCTCCGAGCAGGAGGAACGCAACAAAATAATTTTCAGCCTCATTCAGCTTTTTGAAAGCAGGGAGCTTGAATGGATAGATGAGCTTCCCCTCGTTTTCGATGCCGAGGGAAATATATCCTTTAAGCCGGACAGCGAGGATCTCATCACCGAGATGAAAAGTGAAAGTATGCTTCATCTCAACGAATACGCAACCGCACAAAACTGCTTTGATGCTTTGATAAGCAGATACAAGCTCTCCGATTATGCGAAGGAGGATGCCCGCAAGATTGCCTCCGTCTGCTACTCGATGAAGCGGATATATTTTCGTGTCAGCTCACCGTACACCTTTGCAACAGACGTCCCCGAAGAGGTTGTTTCCTTGATAAAAGAAAACAGCGGCTTCTACAGGGGCGTGGATGTTGAGGTTGTTCCCATTCGCCGTTATACGGACGGTACAATCGCTCCCCACATTCTCGGCAGAACGGGTGCAATTGATGCCGAAGAATATGCCAAGAAAAAGAACGAGGGCTACAAGATGACCGATGTTATCGGCAAAAGCGGCATTGAAGCCGCCATGGAGTCCTATCTCAAGGGCACGGACGGCGAAAAAACCGTATATACGGACAACGACGGCAACAAGCACACCGAGGTCACCATTGAGCCTCAGCACGGAAATACCGTTGTTCTTACCATAAATTCCGATCTTCAAAAGGTTGCACAGGATGCTCTCAAAAAGGCACTTCAGGATTATTCGGGACAAAAGGGCAACATGGTTCCCGATGCGGGTGCCGTGGTTGTTTTGAACTGTAAGGATTCCTCCATTTTAGCGTGTGCAAGCTATCCGACATACGATATTTCCACCTATGCGGAGAATGCCGAAAAGCTCAACGAAGCTACGGGTGCACCCCTTTGGAACAGAGCACTGCTTTCCACCTATGCGACCGGCTCGACCATGAAGCCGTCCGTTGCAATAGCCGCCTTGGAGGAAGGCATCATCACCGAGGAGGACACCATCTATTGCTCCGGCTCATATGAATATTTGAATCAGCATTTCAAGTGCGAGCAGAACCACAAGACTCGTTTTGTCAACGTTGTCGGTGCAATAAACGAATCCTGCAACACATTTTTCTATGAAGTCGGCAGAATGCTCGGCATAGAAAAGATGAACGAATACAGAACGCTTTTCGGTCTCGGTGCAAAAACAGGCTGTGAGCTCGGAGAGGCAAGCGGCGTTCTCGACAGTCCCGAATACAGAGCCTCCATAAATCAAAAATGGCTTCCCGGCTACACCGTTCAGTCCGCAATAGGACAGGCGGGCAACCTGTTCTCCCCCATTCAGCTTGCAAATTACTGTGCCGCCATTGCGAACGGAGGTACAAGATATAAAACTCATTTCGTTAAAAGCATTAAAACTCACGATTATTCGCAGACCGTACTTGAAACGGAGCCTGAAATCGTATGTGAAACGGGAATTTCCGACAAGACTCTTGAAATTGTCAAACGCGGTATGCTTCAAGTCGGCACAATAGGCTACTGCAAGGAATACTTCCAAAATCTTCCCGTCAAGGTAGCCGCAAAAACGGGTACTTCACAGGAATACCGTCAAATAGGCGGTCAATCCATCAAGATAAACAACGGCTTTCTCATCGCCTTTGCACCGTATGAGAACCCTGAAATCGCAGTTGCCGTTGTCGGTGAAGGCATGACCTCGGGCGTGTTCGTTGCTCCCGTTGTTACCGCCATTGCCGAATACTATTTCGGTCAAAGTGACACCACCGCTTCCGTTCAGACCGAAAATACGCTCATCCCTTGATTTAGACAGAAAGGAGCACTGAGAATGGCTGAAATTATTATGGTTACCTCGGGAAAGGGCGGTTCGGGAAAATCCACGTTCACCGTCGGAGTCTCCCGTGCTCTCGCTCAGCTCGGCAAAAAAGTGCTTGCCATTGATTGCGATATCGGGCTTCGCTCCCTCGACTTGCTTTTCGGCGTATCCGAGCAAGTGGTTTTCGATTGGGGAGATTTACTCAGCGAAAGATGCACCGCAGAGCAAGCGGTCACGGCGGGCAGTATCGGTCTCCTTGCCGCTCCCCTGTCCTACAGCGACAGCTTTACCGAGGACGGCTTTTCAAGGCTCATTCACAAATTTGACGATAAATATGACTTCATCTTTATTGATTCCCCCGCAGGAATTGACCGAGGCTTTTCGCTTGCCGCAAGCGGTGCAAAGCGTGCCATTGCGGTAACGACCCCCGACAGCGTTTGCGTAAGAAGCTGTAACAGAGCGTTCCGAGAGCTTGACAGGCTCGGCGTTGCCGATGTTCGGCTTGTGATAAATATGTTTGAGTCAAAGCCTGTTTGCAAGCACCGTCTGCTCAACATAGACCAATGCATAGATGAAACGGGAGTACAGCTTCTCGGAATCGTGCCGAGAGACCCCGCTCTTGCTTTCTGCTCCGTAACAGGCGATGCACCGGGTGAATTTTCTTCTTCAACGCTCGCTTTCAGGCGTATAGCAAAACGACTCTGCGGAGAAAAAGCACCTCTCATCTGCGAATGAAAGGAAAAAATCATGGAAAATAAAACGATAGCCGCCATTTCAACCGCAAATGCTCCCGGCGGCATAGGAATAGTGAGAATATCCGGCAGTCGTGCCATTGAAACGGCTGCCTCGGTTTTTACCCCCGTCGGCACAGGCTCGGTTGCCGATTGCAAGGGATATCAAGCCCGTTTCGGCTTCGTTCATGACGGCGATGAAAAAATTGATGAGGCTGTCTGCCTCATTTTCCGAGCACCGAAAAGCTACACGGGCGAGGATGTTGCGGAAATATCCTGCCACGGCGGAGCTTATGTGACAAAGCGTGTTCTTCGTGCCGTGCTCAACGCAGGTGCTTTTCCTGCCGAGGCGGGAGAATTTACAAAAAGAGCCTTCCTCAACGGAAAGCTCGACCTTGCGGGCAGCGAAAGCGTAATGGCACTGATAAGTGCTTCGGGCAAGCAGGCGGCAAGTGCCGCTCTCAACACTCTCGAGGGCAGACTCAGCGGAGAAATCCACCGTTGTGCCGACGAGCTGACCGCCGTTTGTGCCTCCCTTGCGGCTTGGGTTGACTATCCCGATGACGATATCGAGGACACCGACGAAAGTGAAATGCTTGCCGTCTTTGAACGGGTCAAGTCCTCTCTCGAAACGATAATCAAACGCTACGATTGCGGCAGAGCCGTGACTGACGGCGTTGATGCGGTAATCGTCGGCAAACCGAATGTGGGAAAATCCACTCTGATGAATATGCTCTCGGGCTTTGAACGCTCCATTGTAACCGATGTTGCGGGCACTACCCGTGACGTTGTGGAGGAAAAAATCATTCTCGGCGATATCCTCCTGCGTATTGCCGACACCGCCGGAATACACGAAACGGAAAATCTTGTTGAAAATCTCGGAGTAAATCTTGCAAAACGCCGCCTTGAGCGTGCCGAGCTGGTGCTTGCCGTGTTTGATACAAGTGCTCCGCTCAACGATGACGATATTGAGATAATCGAAAATTGCCGAGACAAAAGGCGTATTGCAGTCCTCAATAAATCCGATTTGCCGTCGAATGCCGATTTGTCACTCATACACCGTGAATTTGCCGAAACCGTTGTAATCTCCGCCGCTCAGGGAAGCGGTGCACAGGAGCTTGAAAAGGCAATTTCCCGTGTTCTTTCAACCGATGCCTTTGACCCTAATGCCGCCTGCCTCACAAGCGAACGCCAAAGAAGCTGCTGCGTAAAGGCTGTTGACGACCTTTCGCAGGCAATATCCGCTCTCAAAAGCGGTGTAACGCTCGATGCGGTGAACGTCTGCGTTGAATGTGCCGTAGGATATCTACTTGAGCTTACGGGCGAAAAAGCGACCGATGCGGTGGTGGACGAGGTATTCTCACGCTTTTGCGTCGGAAAATAAAGCAACTGTCTCTGAAGAAGGTCTGTCAAGAAAAATCTCAAAAGCGGCATCTCTTCAAAAATGCCCCTCTCCTTCACGGCAGAGAAATAAGTAAAAATGTCCCCGAGAGCTTTTGCTCCCGAGGACATTTATTATGCGTTTTTAACTTGATTAGATATGAACGGTGTAGTCAACGCAACCTCTGAGGTTCTTAGCGGTGAACTTAAGACCGAGCTTGATTTCAGCTTCGCCAACGAAAATCTTAACTGAATAGTGCCAGTCGCCGCCGATAATCTTACCGGTGTTCTCGTCAACCTTGCACTTGATGTAAGCGTTGGTGTAGGTGAGCTTGATGGTCTCTCTGCCGCTGTAAAGCTCAGCGCCGAGGGATTCGATAGCATTGTTGATGTTACCGAGAGTACCGATACCTCTTGCAACGGGGCCTGCGGTGTGAGGATCTGCCTCGGGGCCGTCGGTCTGGTCTTTAAGCTGAATGGTGATTTCGGTAACGCCGTTCTTGGAAACAGCCTGTGCCTTGGTTACGTCAGCGGCGGCGAGCTTGCCCTTACCGGGAATGTAATCTGTTTCAACGGAGTTCTTTTCGAGAGTGCTCTCAACGATGGGAGAAGCAACCTTGAGAACCGTACCGAGAGCACCGTCACCGGTGATGGCGCCGTCGAGCTTCATGGTTGAATGACCCTTGGGAGCGGGATTGGTAGCATTGTAAGCCTTAAGATAGAAAGCAACAACCTCTGCGGTATCCTTGCTGTTGAGAGCGTTCGGATTAGCAGCCTCGGTGGAAACCTCGGAAGCAGCCGAAGCATCAGCGGAAGGATCAACAACTGCTGACGGATCTGCAACGTCGCTGTTCTCTACGGGAGCGGCAGTGGTGTCGCCCTCAACGGGAGCAACGGTGGTGTCATCCTCGAGTTCAGCAAAGAGGTCGGTTGTGGTCTCGGGAGCGGTGGTTTCGTCCTCACCGTTACCGCCGCAAGCTGCGAATGCAAAGAGCATTGCGAAGGCAAGGAGAAGAGCAAGAATCTTTTTCATGTGATTTCCTCCAATATGTTTTTCTTTGGCAGATTGCACAGTTTAGTCGCAAGCTCCGCCGATTAGGTACTATAAATGTACTACATAAAAGGCGTTTTGTCAATAGTCAAAAAATAAAAATGTTATATATTATAATCAAATATGACGATGGGGAATCATTCCTGATTTCTGCGCCAATGGAAAAGATACTGCTGTGCAATGCCGCGAACGCCGTTTGTGCACTCGGGCAAGCCGTCGGGATACATTTCCGCCATTATTCGCTTTACCCAGACATCGACGGGAAAAGCATCAATTTTTCCGAAGCCGTAAAGAAGCGTACATTCCGCAACCTTTGCACCGACTCCCTTGATTTTCATAAGATCCTCACGCCCGTATTCGATGGGATTCTCGGCAATTGCATCAAAATCCACCTCACCCCGTGCAACTTTTTCGGCGGCATCAATTATGTACTTTGCACGGAAGCCCGCTCTGAGCGGTGCAAGACCCTCAACGCCTGCCGCCGCAACGGTTTCGGCACTCGGGAATGCAAAATCATCACCGCCGAGCGGTTCACCGAGCAAACGGCACAAGCGGTCGATTATCCCCTTGATTCGGGGGATATTGTTGTTTTGAGAAATAATAAAGGAACAGAGAGTCTCCCACGGCTCTTGCCGCAGAATACGAATGCCCGAAAACTCACCTATAGCCCTGCTCAGATTTGCATCAACGCAAAGGCGTTCGCATATGGCGGAATAATCCCTTTCAAGGTCAAAATAAGGACTCCAGATATTCTTCATATCCGCCTCGTCAACGCCGCAAAATGTAATTTTATCTCCGCTTTGACGAACGGTCAAGGCACACGAAAACGCAACTCCGTGCATATCTCCGTCGGGTGTTTTGCTCCAACGGAATGCCTGTCCGCAGTCGAGTGAAAGAGGAACATTCAAGCACGGACAGCTGATTGTTATATCCTTTTTGGAATTTTGAGCAATGGCAATTTCAGACATAAAAATTCTCCGAACTGTAATATTTTTGTGCTGTTTTCTGCGGAAATATCGGATTCGCGTTCGACTTTTTTCGAGGTTTTGTAAAGTGTGGATAACGTTCAGTATATTTCTAAAAAGGCACCATACTTTATCCACACGACAAAACTCTTGAAAAATAAGCGATTTTTACAACGGTTATTCAACTTTTCCACGCACTTTTCCACACTCCGAGAAGAAAAGGTGAATATACAAAAAGTATAACAAAGCGTCGGAATAAAAGAACCTTGCTCTGTTCAAAATAACAGGGAAAAGAAGCCGAAGGGAGAATAACCGTATTGATAAAGGGTGTAAACCGTCAGGTTGTTGAAATATCGCAGACACAATGCGAATATTTTGAAAAGGTGTTGTTTTTTATAAAGCCGGAATTTTCGGCAGTCAGTGAGGGCGACCTGCGGGAGCGGGCAACGATAATTGCCCAAAGTGCAGGAATACCGCCTGCATCAAGACTGCGTAAAAACAAGCTGCGTGCGGCATTGAGCCTCGGTGCGGCGGCTTGTGCGGGAGCGGCGGTCAGTGCGGCGGCGTTTTTACTCTCGTCCTTTGCTTGACGGGCAAAAATCTTTCATTACGCACTCGGAACATTTGGGTCTGCCCGAAATACAGGTGTCTCTGCCGTGGAGAACGCATCTGTGGCAAAAATCATTGCTTTTTTCGGGCGGCAGAAGCTCTCGCAGACGAAGCTCAACCTTCAGCGGGTCCTTCGTTGAAACAAGTCCCAGCAGATTGGAAATCCTTATCAAATGAGTATCCGCAACAACGGCGGGTGCTCCGTATACATCACCCATGATGAGATTCGCCGTTTTTCTTCCGACCCCCGGCAGAGAGGTCAGCTTTTCAAGCGAATCGGGCACTTTACCGTCAAAATCGTCAATGATTTTTCGGCACATTCCGATGATATCCCTTGCTTTTGTTCTGAAAAAGCCGCAGGAGCGGATAAGCTCCTCGACATCCTCGGGAGCCGCCGCCGCGAAATCCTCGGCGGTTTTATATTTTGCGAACAACGCGGGTGTTACAAGGTTCACCCTTGCATCGGTGCATTGGGCGGAAAGTCGTGTTGCAATGAGAAGCTGAAGCGGATTTTCGGCATTCAGCGAGCATATCGCTTCGGGATATTTCTTTTCAAGTGCTTGTATTGCAAGAATTGCTCTTTCTTTTTCGGTCACAAAATCATCCTCCGTAGTCACAACCGTTAACAATGATTATATTACAAAAGCGAGCAAAATTAAAGATAGTTTTTAAATTATCTGTTAAAAAACGAACAGGATAATAAAAACAGTTGCTTTTATTAAAACATTGTGTTAGAATTATACAGAAGTATTCTCTTCGCAATATTGTATTTTTGTATACTATGGGAGGAACCTTATGAAAAGCAAGACTTTCAAGGCGGTAAGCATTTTACTCTGCCTGTTCATGATTCTTTCGATTTTTGCCGCTTGCAGTCCGAAAAATCCGAGCGATGACAGCAGCGGAACACTTTCACCCGATGAAAGCTGGTTCGGCGGAGATTCCGTATACGAGCCGGTTACAATCAGCAGCGTTGAGCTTGCCGACCTTGTCAACGAGGCTCTCGGCAGTGATGCCAAGGATTTCAACGGCGACCTCAACAAGCTCACACCCGATCAGCTTCAAAAGGTTGAAGAAGCCGCAAAGGATAAGGGCTACACCATTGAGACCGACGGCAGCGGAAACACCGTTATCAAGAAAGAGGATATCCCCGTTACCAAGGTTTCACAGGATGAAGTCAACGAAATAATGAGCAAGGCAAGCATCAAGGATGTCAGCAACATATCCAAGGATGATTATATTAAAATTTCTCAGGTTGCGGGCGACAACGGCATGACCGCAGTTACCAACAATCAGGGCGGAGTTGATATCGTAAAGCCTCAGCCCAGACCGACAAATCCCGTTCAGAACCCCACGCAAAACGGCAACGATCCCAAGCCCACTCAGAATAACGGCGGCACGGCGGAACCGACCAAGAAGAATGATCCCGTTGTCACAACGAAGAAGAACACGGGTATACTTCCTCCGAATCAGCCCGTATCGTTCACTCAGAAGCAAACTATTTTTGCGGGAACAACGCTTGTTCAGACAAATTCCGTCAATGAGGGCTTTAAGCAGATTTTCTCGAGCAGCTCTACCAACATATTCAGGGCAAACGCATTGACCTCGGACGGCGGCATTGTTACTGTCGGAATAACATATCTTAATGCAAAAGGTGACGGTGAATCCGGTGTTTCCAACGGTATTGTCGTAAAATATGATAAAAACGGCAATCAAAAATGGCAGAGCGTTCTCGCAGGTAACGACCTCACCACTTATGAGGATGTTGCGGTGCTCAAGGACGGCAGTATAATCGTAGTCGGTCAGACCCTCGCAACGAACATCACCTCCGATGAAAATTACAAGTGCAAAGGCTCTCTTGAGGGCATTGTTTCAAAGTACAGCAACAAGGGCGAAAAGCTCTGGACAAAGGCGATAGGCGGCAGCGACGGCGATATCATTTATGCCGTTGAAGCCACTCCCGACGGCGGCTTTGTTATCGGCGGAAAATCTAAATCCACCGATTTGGATTTCTCGGGAATAACGAATGAACCGACCACGGCGTTTGTATTCAAGCTCGATGCCAACGGCAACATCACAAACAAATTTGCCATCGGCGGAACCTACCATTGCAGCTTTGACGGTCTTGCAGTTGCTTCAAACGGTGACATTTTCGGCGTTTGCATCAATGTCAACGATGACGGCGGCTTTGCAGGTATCGAGGGCGTAAAGAAGGCAAAAAGGACGACCATCGTTTTCAAATTCTCCTCCACACTTAAAAAGGTATGGACAAAAACCATCTATCTCACCGGCTCTGCCGAATTCCCGTCGGTAATTGCTTCCGAGGACGGCGGCTGTGTTATCGCAGGTCAATACTCCTGCTCCGGTGTTTCTCCCGACGGCACCTTTGAGGGCTTCTATAACGGCGGAAACAAGGGCACTACCGACGCAGTCGTAATCAGAATCAACGGTGACTCAAAAATCATGTGGACCCTTCCCCTCATCGGATTTGAGAACGACATTCTCAGCGGAATAGCGAAGGTCCCCGGCGGATATGCCGTAGCAGGTTATACCACCTCGACCAACCGTGACTTCCCGATACAGAATCTCGGCGACAAGGACGCTTTCGTTTATGTTGTTTCCGAATACGGCAAGGCTCAGACGATTCGCTCCTTTGCCGGCAGCGGCGTAGATTCTCCGAGAGGCATCTGCTCAAACGGTTCAACCGTTTACGTCTGCGGTCAGACATCCTCAAAGGACGGCTACTTCAAGGGCAATACGGCAGAAAAAATTGCGGCATTCCTCAGCGAGTTTAAGCTCTCCTCAAAATAAAAAAGTAAAAATTTCGGAGCATTGCGGGTCAACACCTGCGATGCTCCTCTTATTATAAATGCCCCCGACATCACTGCCGAGGGCGTTTGACTTATGAATTTTCGTTACTGCTCTGACTGCTCTGACTGTTCTGATTGCTCTGCTGCGGAGCATTCTGCTGTTTCGGCGGAACACGGTTGAGCATTACGTTTGCCGTCACCATGATGACAAGAAGAATGACCATGACCGCAAGCGGAGAATCCACGCCGTAGAAGGGTGCACAGAATATTTCAAAAAGCACGGCGAACACATCGGTTGCACCGAGGGCACGGGTGAGCATCGAAAGACCGCACACCACAAGTCCGACGACAGAATATATACCGACTATTTTCAGCCAAAGTGCCTCTCCGAGCTTGAACGCCACCGCAAGAGAAGCGATGACAAGCACGGTGTAGCCCGTTGCCGCAAGTATTTCTGCGGCGTTCGGCAGAGTTTTAAGCAGCTCCGGTATGAGCTTTACCGTTTTCCATATGAACGGTGCTCCGAGAAGCAGACCACACACAACATAAAAAGTCAGGCGTATGTTTTTATCCCTGTCACTCATTGCCCGTTGCCTCCTTTAAGGCTCTGGCAAGCTGGTCGGGACAGGAGGTGCTCTTAAATCCGCAACGAATGCCGCTGAGTCTGTTTATGACATCCTCAACCTTCATTCCCTCGACTATCGCACCGATACCCTTGAGATTTCCGTTGCATCCGCCCTCAAAGCTGACGTTCTTAACAGTACCGTTTTCAATCTCGAAGCTGATCGAGCGTGAGCAGGTGCCGCTTGTTCTGTATTTGTATTCCATTGCTTCCACTCCTTTTCACATACATTCTACACTACTTTTGCAAAATTTTCAAGCCGCAATAATATAAACCAGCGCAAGAATGAGCGAAAAGTCATTATTTTCCCGAGAAATCAGCAGAATAAGCGGCAAAACGATGCCGATATCGGAATCCGCCGTTATCATATTCATTTTTTATCGCCGCCCATAAGCTGCATGAGTGTAGGCATTATGTCGAGCAGCTTCATTATTTGCATTGCCTCATCAGCCCTCCTTCTCCTCTTTTCGCTGAGCAGGGGCTTTAACGCTTCAAGCAGACGGGTACGGCAGTCGGGCGTATTCATCGCACCCATTATCGAAGCTAACTTTGCCATCATTTGTGCGTTGCCGAGCAGCTTTGAAATATCGGGTGCCTGCGTTTCGGGCGGTGCTTCCTCCTCCTCCGACGGCGAACCGAAAAGCTCTGCGGCGGCGTTTTTCAGATTTTCAATGTCATCCGCACTCAGGCTTGACAGTATATCGTTTATGCCGTCCATCTTTTTCCCCGCTTACTTCTTAAATTGCTTCATCAGCCTTTGTGCCTGTTCGCTTTTGAGAAGCTCCTCAATAGCTTTTTTATCTTTAAGAATATTGGCAAGCTCGTTTTTCTTCTCCGGAGAAAGCCTTTTTTCAACCGCCCCGAGAAGCTCCCGAGGGCTTGAGATTGTTGATTTTTCCGCCATTTTGAGCAGCTCCTCGGCAGACAAATTGTCCTTACTCATCGAAATCACCGCCTTTTCTGAAATAAAATCAATTGATTTTCCGTTCGTAATGTACTATACTAACATATGTGATTTTATTGAAATGTAGAACGGAGCGAACATATGAGAATCCTTGTGTTTTCGGATATTCACGGCAACATATTTCCCGCGGAAAGGGCGATAACGCTTCATCCCGAGGCTGATGCCGTAATTTTTCTCGGTGACGGAGAGCGTGATTTTGACAGACTTCTCCCTCTGCTTGACGGTAAAAAGATTTTCTCCGTAGCCGGAAACTGCGATTTCTGCTCTGCCCTGCCCGATGAGCTTTTTGAGATTGTCGGCGGAGTGAAAATTCTCTGTATGCACGGTCACAAATACAATGTCAAGTACGGTGACGGTGCTGCCGTTGAAAGAGCCTTTAAAATCAACGCCCGTATTTTATTATACGGTCACACTCACACTCCCGTTACACGCTATGAGGACGGTTTGTATATTATGAATCCCGGTGCGGCAATGACGGGCTGTTACGGAATTATCGACATAACGCCGAACGGAATTGCCTGCATTAACGCAAAGTCATAAAAAATGCCGCCGCTTCATATTGTTGTAGCAGGCGGTGATTTTATGTTTGTTTTCTCAGTAAAAACCTCAAAAGCGAAAATCGCATTGACTGTTGCCGCAATAATTGCCGCAGTCGGCGTACTCGTTTTCGTCACGGGAAAAAGCCGTAATACTCAAACGGCTCACGATTCCGTGATAAGCTACAAGGCGGAGGATGCCTCTCAGCGGCTTGCGTTTCTTTCGCAATTCGGCTGGAGCGTTTCGGAGGACCCCGCAGAGGTCAGCGAGGTCATCATTCCGCAGGACTTTGACAAGGGGTATACCGAATACGCCGAAATGAACAAGGCTCAGGGCTTGGATTTGGAGCTGTACAAGGGTGTTCGGGCGAAAAGATGGACTTACAACATTTTGAATTATCCCGAATTTGAAAACCGAATCGGCGTTGTACAGGCAAATTTGCTTGTATATGAGGGCAGGGTTATCGGCGGAGATATCTGCTCTCTCGAACAGGGCGGCTTCATGCACGGCTTCGATTTTCCCGAGAGGCAAAATCAATCTCAAGCCTCGGAAAGTGACACCGTAACGCATCCTCAAACAGATTTAAGCTAAAAAAAGACTGTAGGCTCAAGGCTTACAGTCTTTTTGCATTGTTTATTCTTTTTCGGTAAACACAAATTCACCGTTTGAAAATTCGCACAGATATTTTTTTCCGCTGTCAAATCCGCCCTCGAGCATTTTTTCGGAAAGTCTGTCCTCTACCCTCTGCCGCATGGCTCTTCTCAGCGGTCTTGCACCGTAAACGGGGTCGAAGCCCTCCTTGCCGATTTCCTCAACGGCACTCTCGGCAAATTCGATGTCGATATCCATTTCGCCCACTCTCTTGGAAAGACTCGCAAGCATTCTGCGTGCTATCTCGTCAATATCCGTCCGGTTGAGCTGACGGAACACAATGATATCATCAATTCTGTTGAGAAATTCGGGTCTGAACACATTTTTAAGCTCGCCCATAACCGACTCTCTTATCTTCTTGTCGTCCGCCGTTTCACCGCTCTCGGGGGTAAAGCCGAGAGTTCCCGCACCGCTCTTTGAAATGAGCTTTGCTCCGACGTTGGATGTCATTATGATGATGCAGTTTTTGAAATCAACCCGTCTGCCCTGAGAATCCGTCAAAATGCCGTCCTCCAAAATCTGAAGAAGCATATTGAATACATCGGGATGAGCCTTTTCTATTTCGTCGAAAAGCACTACGGAATACGGTCTGCGGCGTACCTTTTCGGTGAGCTGACCACCCTCCTCGTAGCCTACATAGCCCGGAGGTGAACCGACAAGGCGTGACACGGTGTGCTTTTCCATATATTCGGACATATCAAGGCGTATCATTGCGTTTTCATCGCCGAACATTGATGCCGCCAGAGTTTTGCACAGCTCCGTTTTGCCCACGCCCGTAGGGCCGAGGAATATGAATGAGCCTGTCGGACGGTTCGGGTCCTTGAGTCCCGCTCTGCCGCGGCGTATCGCCTTTGCAACCGCACTGACCGCTTCATCCTGACCGACTATTCTGCGGTGGAGCTCCTCCTCCATGTGAAGCAGGCGTTGGCTCTCCTCCTGTGTGAGCTGAACAACCGGTATACCCGTCCACTGTGACACAATTGCGGCTATCTCCTGCTCCCCGACCTCTCCGACGGAGCGGTTACTGCGTTCCTTCCACGCCTTTCTTTCGTTTTCAAGCTCTGCAGCCAATTTGTTTTTCTCATCTCTTATTGATGCCGCCTGCTCAAAATCCTGCGAATTGACCGCACGGGTCATTTCCTCGTTCATCGCCTTTATTCTGTCCTCCAGCTCTTTGAGATCGGGTGGAGTGGTGAATGCTTTAAGGCGTACTCTTGAAGCCGCTTCGTCAACAAGGTCAATCGCCTTGTCGGGCAGATATCTGTCTCCGATGTATCTCGACGACATCTTGACGGCGGCAATTATCGCACCGTCGGTTATTCTGACCTTGTGGTGTGCCTCGTATTTGTCACGCAAGCCCTTGAGGATATCAACCGCCTCCTGCTCTGTCGGCTCGCCGACCGTAACAGGCTGAAATCTTCGTTCGAGAGCGGCATCCTTTTCGATATGGCGGCGGTATTCATCGAGCGTTGTTGCACCGATAACCTGCAACTCACCTCTCGCAAGTGACGGCTTCAGGATATTTGCGGCATCCACCGCCCCCTCCGCCGAGCCTGCACCGATGAGCGTATGCACCTCGTCGATAAAAAGAATCACGTCGCCCGACTTTTTCACCTCGTCAATGGCGTTGCGTATTCTCTCCTCAAAGTCGCCTCTGTACTTCGTGCCTGCAACCATACCCGTGAGGTCAAGGGATATGATACGCTTGTTTCTGAGCAGCTCGGGAACCTCGCCCGTTGCGATTTTGAGAGCAAGACCCTCGGCAATTGCCGTTTTGCCCACACCCGGTTCACCGATAAGGCACGGATTGTTTTTCGTTCTCCTGCTGAGAATTTGAATAACCCTCTCTATCTCCTGCTGTCTGCCGATGACGGGGTCAATTCTGCCCTGATTGGCAAGGGCGGTAAGATCTCTGCCGAATTGAGAAAGAGTCGGTGTGTCGGATTTTTCCTTTGCCTCATTTTTGCCGCCGTTTGAATGCTTTGCTCCGTTTCCGAGTGCCGCCGTAAGGTCTGAAAGCAAATCCTGAGGCTGTACTCCGAGATGGCTGAGAATTTCCGTTGCGGCACTTGTACCCTCTCTGATTATTCCCATGAGAATGTGCTCCGTACCGATATACGAATGACCCATGCCCCTGCCCTGAAGTATGGCGGTATCAATGATATTTTTGGCTCTCGGCGTAAAATCATTCGGTGAAAGCACCGTGGGAGAACCTATTCCGATGCTTCCCTTTATAATTTCCTCAACCTCGGCAAACGTAACCTTTCTCGCCGAGAGAGCGGTATATGCCATGCCTCCGTTTTCCCCGAGAAGTCCGAGCAGAAGATGCTCGCTTCCCACATAGGTATGACCGAGATTTTCCGCAGAAGCAATTGCATTGTTGAGAGCTTCATTAGCTTTTTGCGTAAATCCTGTAAATCTGTACATCAAAATCCCTCCGTTTTTTCGATGTTATGACAACGCCTCTCTGACCGCCTTTGCCCTTGCGGCATCTCTTGCGGCGGCATTTACGGCACCGTCTGCGGCGGCACTTATCGTTGCCGGCTGCATATTAACTATAAGCTCGTTGATTTTTTCGAGCGGAATATCAACAAGTCCCGTTGCGGCACCGAGTCTTACCTCGGATATAAGCTCCATAAATTCATCGGTACTGAGCAGTCTTGCGTTTTTAAGCACTCCGAGAGCACGGAAAATTCTGTCCTCCTCGGCAGGCTCCTTGACTATCTCCTTTGCCGCCGCTCTTTCCTGTGCAACAAGCTGGAGCACTATGGAACGCAGATTCGCTATCGCCGTTTCTTCGGTTATGCCGAGAGTTATTTGGTTGCTTATTTGATATATGTCACCCGTTGCCGCCGTGCCCTCGCCGTATGCTCCTCTTATGGTGAGACCGAGCTTCGAGACCGTGCCGGCAAGGCGGGATATCTGTCCGCAGCGTGTGAGGGCGGGCAGATGAAGCATTACCGATGCTCTCATTGCCGTGCCGAGATTGGTCGGGCATTGCGTGAGATAGCCGATTCTTTCGTCAAAAGCATATTTCAGCTTGCCGTCAAGAATCGTATCGGGCTTATCGGCTTCCTCGTATGCTTCTTCGAGTGCAAGACCCGCCTTTATCGCTTGTATTCTGATATGATCCTCCTCGCACAGCATTATACTCATACTTTCATCCGCTGAAAGCAGAAGTGCCGTTCCCTCTCTGCGTGAAGCAAATTCGGGACTTATCAAATGCTTTTCGGCAAGTGACACCGCCTGAATTTCGGTGAGGTCGCTCATTTTTATATAGTTCAAATCGCTGTTTTCGCTGAAAAGTGCGTCTCTTACGGCTGAATCCACCTTTTCTCTGCCCGACGCATCCAATTTTGCGGGAAACGGAAATTCATCAAGATTTCTCGCAAGTCTTATTCTTGTGCTCAGAACGATATCGCCCTGTTCGCCCTTTTCCGTATACCACTTGCTCATTTTGTTTCCCCTCCTTCGAGATTTTTAATTTCATCTCTGAGCTTCGCCGCCTGCTCAAATTCCTGTGCGGCAACCGCTTTATCCATTTCGGATTTAAGTCTTTCGATTTTTTCTTCTTTTGTTTCCGTCTTGGGCTTTTCCGACGCCGCATGGCTCGACTTTCCGTTGTGCTTTATTCTGCCGTGAATACGCTGTATCGAGGGCAAAAGCTCATCATAAAACGTTCTGTAGCATTCGGCACAGCCCACCTTGCCGCTGCGGACGATATCGTTGAATGCCGTTCCGCATTTGGGGCATCTCTCGGTTTTTCTGCCTCTCAGGGAGGGCATCATATCTCCGAAAAATCCGCCGAGCAATTCGGAAAGGTCAAGACCGAAGCCCGAAAAGACATCCGAATATCCGAGGCTTTTTGCACATTGGGCACAAAGATGGCTCTCCGCCATATCGCCGTTGATTATTTGCTTAATATGAGTGGTTGCTTCATTTTTACCGCAGTTCTGACATAACATTATCTATCATCCTTTCCCTGATTAGCAGTAATCAGCATTTGCTTAAAAATTGATGACCTTGCACCGTCTCTTATCGGTGCAGGCAATACTCTCAATGCATTTTCGCTCAATGCCGCAAGCATGAGCCGAGCGGATTTTGCGTCGAGCACTCCTGCGTGGTGCAGATTGAGTATGTGTGCCCGACAGGTTTGAAAATCAGCCGAATCGCCTATGGAATTTACCGTGTGCATTATCGCCGCCGGTGCATCGAGCTGAACTCTCGTTATCTTGATATACCCGCCGCCCCCTCTGCGGCTCTCGACGATATAGCCCTGTTCGGGAGTGAAGCGTGAAGCAATAACGTAATTTATTTGACTCGGCACGCACCCGAGAGTCTGCGCAAGCTCGTTACGCTGAATTTCCGTAGTACCGTCACTCTCCAACATTTCCATGAGCATTCTCGCTATTTGATTGCTTAAACTCACATCATCACTTCCTCTTTCTTGATTTTGACTTTGACTTTCTTTGACCTTTGACTATATTATAGCCGCACCCGTGTAAAAGGTCAAAGGTCAAAAAAGGTCAAATCGAATTTGTTTTTTCAGTTTATCCGCCGATATCTCCGTTTTTCTTCAATTTCCTGAATTTTTCTTGATTTTTCAATTCATTATGTTTTTCATCAAAGGTTATTATGAACCGAAAAGTCAAAAAACATTCCGTGCCGTTTCTTCGATATGAACTATTATATTCGTCAGCGGTTGCGTTTATTTGACTTTTGTGATATACTTATATATTTGAAAGGGGCGATAATATGTCATCACCGCTCGCCGACAGATTCAGACCGAAAACACTCGATGAAATGGTAGGTCAAACTCATCTGCTTGCACCGGGAAAACCGCTGCGTAACATAATTGAATCGGGGGAGCTTCCCAACATGGTATTTTACGGCCCTCCCGGAGTCGGAAAGACCACCTTGGCAAGCATCATTGCAAAAAAGACCGACCGTCATCTTGTCAGGCTCAACGGCACAACGGCAGGAACCGGCGATATCAAGGATGTTATCGCTCAGCTCGACACCCTTGTTGCCCGCAACGGAATACTTCTTTTCCTTGATGAGATACAGTATTTCAACAAAAAGCAACAGCAAACTCTGCTTGAACATATCGAAAGCGGTGCGATAACTCTCATAGCCTCCACCACGGAAAATCCGTATTTTTATGTATACAGTGCAATTCTCAGCCGTTCCACGGTGTTTGAATTTAAGAGCGTAACGCCCGCCGAAGCGGAAAAAGCGGTTCGCCGTGCCTTTGAACGCCTTGCGGAGGAACGGGGCGAAGAATTTACCGTGGAGGACGGTGTATATTCTCACATTGCCCGTGCCGGTGCGGGAGATGTCCGTAAATCTCTCAACAGCGTGGAGCTTTGTGTGCTTGCCGCAAATCTCGAAAACGGAAAACGCCTCATCACTCTCGAAAACGCCGAATCCCTCACACAAAAAAGCACCATGCGTTACGACCGTGACGGTGATGAGCATTACGACATAATTTCAGCATATCAAAAATCCATGCGCGGTTCAGACCCCGATGCCGCACTTCACTATCTTGCCCGACTTCTCGAAGCGGGAGATCTCCCCTCCGCCTGCCGCCGTCTGCTTGTGTGTGCCTGCGAGGATGTGGGACTTGCCTATCCGCAGATAATTCCCATAGTGAAATCCGCCGTCGATTCCGCCATGATGCTCGGACTTCCCGAGGCTCGGATTCCTCTTGCCGATGCCGTCGTGCTTGTAGCGACAAGCCCGAAATCCAACAGTGCGTACAAGGCTCTCGATGCCGCCGCCGCAGATATCCGTGCCGGCAGAACGGGTCCCGTTCCGAGGCAGCTCCAAAATATGCATTATGACGGAGAGGACAACCCGAACAAGGGGCAGTTCTACAAATACGCTCACGAATATGAGGGGCATTGGGTTGAACAGCAGTATTTGCCCGATGCAATAAAAAATCGCCGCTATTATGAATTCGGCGACAATAAAAACGAGCGTGCCGCAGCAGAATACTGGGCACGCATCAAAAAGAAAAAATAGCAAAAAGGCTGTCGCCAATCGCAATGATCGGTGACAGCCTTTAATTTTAATTATATCGGCGTTGAAACGCTCTTATTTCATAGCCTCTTCAACTGCAACGGCGCAAGCAACCGTAGCACCGACCATGGGGTTATTACCCATGCCGATAAGTCCCATCATTTCAACATGAGCGGGAACTGAGGAGGAGCCTGCAAACTGAGCATCTGAGTGCATACGACCCATGGTATCGGTCATGCCGTAAGAGGACGGACCTGCTGCCATGTTGTCGGGATGAAGCGTTCTGCCGGTACCGCCGCCGGAAGCAACGGAGAAATACTTAACGCCGTTCTCAACGCACCACTTCTTGTAGGTACCTGCAACGGGATGCTGGAATCTTGTGGGGTTGGTGGAGTTACCGGTGATGGAAACGCCGACGTTTTCGAGCTTCATTATTGCAACGCCCTCGGGAACGTTGTCTGCACCGTAGCATCTGACCTTTGCTCTGTCGCCGTCGGAGTATGCTTTCTCCTCAACGATGGTAACGGTCTCTGCGTACGGATCAAATTCAGTCTTGCAGTAGGTAAAGCCGTTGATTCTTGAAATGATCATTGCGGCATCCTTGCCCAAACCGTTAAGAATAACTCTGAGGGGCTTAACGCGAACCTTGTTGGCGTTGAGAGCGATTTTGATAGCACCCTCTGCGGCGGCGAAGGATTCGTGACCTGCAAGGAAGCAGAAGCACTCGGTCTCCTCGGAAAGAAGCATCTTGCCGAGATTACCGTGACCGAGGCCGACCTTTCTGTTATCGGCAACGGAACCGGGAATGCAGAATGACTGAAGACCCTCGCCTATAGCGGCGGCAGCATCGGCAGCCTTGGTGCAGCCCTTCTTTATTGCGATAGCACAGCCTACGGTGTATGCCCAAACAGCGTTTTCAAAGCAGATGGGCTGAGTTTCTCTTACTATTTTGTCGCAATCGACACCCTTAGCAAGAGTGATTTCCTTACATTCTTCTATTGATGAAATGCCGTATTCGGCAAGAACGGAGTTGATTTTATCAACGCGTCTTTCGTAGCTTTCAAATAATGCCATTGTAATTTACCTCCTCTTACTGAATTATTCTTTTCTGGGGTCGATATACTTTGCGGCATCCTTAAATCTGCCGTAAGTGCCGACAGCCTTTGCGTACGCATCGTTGGGAGTATCGCCCTTCTTGATGAAGTCGGTCATTTTGCCCAAGGAAACGAACTCATATCCGATAACCTGATCGTCTGCATCGAGAGCAAGTCTTGTAACATAGCCCTCTGCCATTTCAAGATAACGAACGCCCTTAACCTTTGTGCCGTACATTGTGCCGACCTGTGAACGAAGTCCCTTGCCGAGATCCTCAAGTCCTGCACCTACCGACAAGCCGTCATCCGAGAAAGCGGACTGCGAACGGCCGTATACTATCTGGAGGAAAAGCTCACGCATTGCGGTGTTGATTGCATCGCAAACGAGGTCTGTGTTGAGAGCCTCAAGAATGGTCTTGCCGGGGAGAATTTCAGCCGCCATAGCCGCCGAATGAGTCATGCCGGAGCAACCGATGGTTTCAACGAGAGCCTCTTCGATAATGCCGTCCTTGATGTTAAGAGAGAGCTTGCAAGCACCCTGCTGAGGAGCACACCAGCCCACACCGTGCGTAAAACCGGAAATATCCTTGATTTCGTAAGCCTTTACCCACTTACCTTCTTCGGGGATGGGAGCGGGGCCGTGGTTGGGTCCCTTGGCTACGCAGCACATTTCCTGAACTTCGCGTGAATAGTTAATCATTTTGAATTTCTCCTTTCAGAAGAGATGATAATTTATACCTATAATATATTAACCTAATTTTTGTACGATATCAAGTGTGAATTTGCACAACAAATCGCAAAATACCGTTTCTTTTATACACATCATATAAAAATATCCGGTTATCTCTTACAGCTTATTTGCTTTATAAAATGCGAAGGCTCCGAGAACTGCGGCAACAATGGTAACAAACATAAGGGTGCCTGCTGCCATACCGGGTGAAAAGATAAGAACGACGACACCGACAACAAGCGGAGCTGCACAGAGCTTTAAGTGCTTTCCAAAATAGCTTGCTGCAAGAGCACCGAAAAGTGCAGGAAGAACATAGTCAAAAGCAGGCTTAAAAACGCCGGTTGTAAGCTCGTCAAGCACAGGTGAAAAAGCGATTACGCCTACGGCAATGATAACCGTTGTCACTATCGCCGAAACTGCAATGGCGATAGTCGAAATAACTTCGCCCTCTTCCGTGTTTGCTCTGACCTTGGCGTTTTCCATTGCTTTTAGTCCGCAAGGAAGCTTAAGGTTGGAAATATTTCCGGTGACAAAGCTGAGATATGTGCCGCCCGCACCGAGAAGAGGAACATATGTTATAACCTCTACAACTGCGGTAAGCCAATAAAGAGCCATGAGCTTCGGCATAACGGATTTAAGTGCTTCCGCCTGAGGCCATGTTCCGCTGTCAATACAAATGACAACAGGAACCGACAAAAGGATAAGAATAGCTCCGATGTCCCAAATAATACCCCATCTGTGAATCTTATCAAAGTAGTTTTTCTGCATGATATTTTCTCCTTTCGTCAATTGGTTGAAAGCACGGTGCCGATTTCATACCAGCCGTGATTTACGATTGAGTCGGGCAAAATGTTCGTGAAAAGAATTGCAAGTGCCATTGCCCCGAACATGGCAAGCGGCATTGTAAACGATTCGAGCTTTTCGAGCTTGAATTTTTTGCAAATCGCTTCCAAAACAACGAGAAGAATCATTGACGAAACAAGAACGATTATTGACATCGCACCGGACGAACCTGAAATCTGCTTGATTTTTTCAACGCCGCCGTCCTGTGCCGCCTGTGTAATGGTGGTTGCCGTATATCCGTTGATTTCACGGGCTACAAAAGCAAAAACAATACCGATAAAAGCTGCCGCCGAAACAGCATCGCCGAGCTTTTTGGTTTTTTCGTTTTTATTTACTACATCGCCCACCTTCTTTTGAAGCTTTTTGCAAAGGAACGGAACGAGAATAAGCGGTGCTATACTGCCGAGAGTCATCGCCCATGCGATGGTTGCAAATTGCTCTTTGTCTCCGACGGCATTATTGATGGTTGTACCCCAAAAATCAAGAGTGGTCTGTGCCGCCGTAGTCTCATAAGCAAGGTTTCCGATAACAGAAAGTCTTATCCACGGAAGAACAAGTCCCAGTGCATTTGCAAGCACAAGCACGGTTGCCAAAATCGAAATTGCGGGGGCAACTGTGAAAACCGCACTTGAAACTACCGTGTTTTTAAGGGTCTCAATCGAAATTCCGAGTTCCTTGCCTTTTTTCCATGACTTTACAAGAAAAAACACAGACTGTGCAAGCACAAAAACTATAACAGCCAACGCAACCGCAAAAATGGCGGGACTGGTTCTGAAATCTTGAAAATTCAAAATTATCACTCCTATTATTTGATGATTTATATTACCACACGCACGATATATAAGTCAAGGGCAATTCATTTCCTCTTTGACAAAATCGTACCCGTTGGGGCTTTTTTTGATTTTGCATACAAAAAAAGACTGCATTTCCGCTTTTCGGCGAATTTGCAGTCCCTTTGTCTCGGGATTTACATCCCGTTATTATTTTTTAACCGAAATATCTGTTCAGAAGTCCCTCAAAAGCCTTGCCGTGGCGTGCTTCGTCGCGTGCCATTTCATGAACGGTATCATGGATAGCGTCAAGACCCTGCTCCTTTGCGAGCTTTGCAAGAGCTGTTTTGCCTGCGGTTGCACCGTTCTCGGCTTCAACTCTCATTTCAAGATTCTTCTTTGTGCTGTCGGTAACGACCTCACCGAGAAGCTCTGCAAACTTTGCGGCGTGCTCTGCTTCTTCGTAAGCAGCCTTTTCCCAATAAAGTCCGATTTCGGGATAGCCCTCACGGTGTGCAACTCTTGCCATTGCAAGGTACATACCAACCTCGGTGCATTCGCCTGCAAAATTCTCTCTGAGGCCGGAAAGGATTTCTTCGCTTACGCCCTTCGCAACGCCGACAACGTGCTCGGCTGCCCATGACATACCTTCATTGCTCTGCTCATTGAACTTTGAAGCGGGAGCGTGGCAAACGGGGCACTCGAAATTCTCGGGGAGAGCATCTCCTTCGTAAACATATCCGCAGATGGGGCAAACAAACTTTTTCATGATTTTTTCCTCCGTAAAATAATATTTAATAAATTTTTTGACTTTTTAATTGCCGACACATTCGGCACAATGTCCTCTGAAGGTTACGACAACGCTTTCGACCTTTCCGCTGAAAAGCTCCGATGCTTTGGAGCAAAGTCCGCCGTCATCAATATACGGAATATCGAAAACTCTGCCGCAAGAAGTACAGAGAAGATGATAGTGGGGGTCAACATCT
Source organism: uncultured Clostridium sp. (assembly GCA_964587915.1). GTDB lineage: Bacteria > Bacillota > Clostridia > Oscillospirales > Acutalibacteraceae > CAG-177. The sequence continues at coordinate 76,056 of CAZPMK010000001.1, read as the reverse complement.
CCGTCATACCTTGCCGAACCGCCCGAACCCAAACGCAGAATCAAGCCCTCGTTTTCAAGCTGTGCAAGATTGCGGTAAACCGTGGCGAGGCTTATGGCAGGCATAGAGGCTTTGAGTGAGAAATATATCTCCTCCGCCGTGGGGTGATCCTTGCGGGAACGAAGATTCTCGTAAATCGCATCTCTCTGCTTACTGTGCTTCGTCATGTGTTGCCTCCTTATCAATAATGATAATCGTTATCATTATTATATCAACTTTTTCGCAAATGTCAATAGGTTTTTTAAAAATTTTTTGAAAAAATCTCATTCAAGTCGAAAACAGGCATAAATGAGGTCTTCTTCCGCTTGAAATCGTACCGCTTCTTTGATATAATGATTTTAATACGGAAAGAAAAGAGTGATAAAATGAAGTTTGCATTTACAAACGGGATAATCCTCGACGGAACAAAGGATATGCAGCCCATTGAGGGAATGAGCGTTATCGTTGACGGAGAAATAATATCCGATATCGTTCCCAATGACTGCCTCCCCGACGACTGCATTAAAATCGACCTTGGCGGAAAATACATAATGCCCGGTCTTATCAATATGCACGTTCATCTTGCCGGCAACGGCAAGCCGCAGAAAAAACAGCGTGACAATACAAAGCTCGTAAATCTCATCATGAGCAACGCTCTCACTCGGGCGGCGGCACTCAAAATGGTTGCGGAATATGCGAAACTGGAGCTTTTCAGCGGCGTTACGACAATAAGAACCGTAGGCGGAATTGCGGATTTTGATACCCGCGTCAGAGATGAAATAGCAGCCGGCAAAAAGGTCGGCCCCCGCATTCTTGCCGCAAACAGAGGAATTTCCGTCCCCGACGGTCACATGGCAGGCTCCGTGGCAATCACGGCTCATACAATAGATGAAGCGTTGGAGAGCATTGAAAATTCAAAGAAAGAAAAAGCAGACCTTGTTAAGCTGATGATAACCGGCGGCGTTCTTGATGCCAAAGAAAAGGGCGTTCCGGGCGAGCTGAAAATGCAGGCGGACATGGTAAAAGCGGTCTGCGACAAGGCACATGAGTCGGGCTACACGGTTGCCGCTCACGTTGAATCTCCCGACGGCGTGCGTGTTGCACTTCAAAACGGCGTTGATTCCATTGAACACGGTGCAAAGCCCGATGCCGAAATAATCGAGCTTTTCAAAAAGACGGGAGCTTTCCTGTGTACCACGATATCCCCCGCCCTCCCCTATGCGTTGTTTGACCGTGCTGTTTCAAACGCCTCCGAGGTCGAGCAGTATAACGGAAACGTTGTTTTTGAGGGGATAATCGAATGCTCCAAGGCGGCACTTGAAAATGACATCCCCGTTGTTCTCGGAAACGACGTGGGCTGTCCGTGGATAACTCAATACGACTTTTGGAGAGAGCTTTACTATTTCCATAAATATGTCGGCGTTTCAAACTCCTTTGCCCTTTATACCGCAACGCTTAACAGTGCCCGACTTTTGGGCCTCGGCGATGTTATCGGCTCAATCGAAAAGGGCAAGTGTGCCGATATGATAGTCACCCGTGAAAATCCGCTTGAAAACCTCTGTGCTCTGCGTAACGTTGAAACGGTCATTGCAAGGGGCAAGCCGTATGTAAATCCGTCAATCAAGAAAAATCCCGTCGTTGCCGAACAGCTCGACAAATTCATCTAATCTATAATATAATGTAATAATAAAAGGACTGACAACATGAGAGAAACACTTCCGAAAAGCAAGATGATTCGCTACTGCCTCTCCGACATTGCAAAGGGTCTGTTCAACGGCATGATAGGTAACTATCTGCTGTACTTCTTCCAGCCCACCGTCAAGAGCGGCATACCCATTCTTTTACCGCAGAATAGATTTCTCGGCTTCATCACCGTCATGGCTCTGCTCACGGGCTTAGGCAAGGTAATTGATGCAATAACCGACCCGTGGGTCGCCAATCTTTCGGACAAATGCACCCACAAGGACGGCAGAAGAATGCCCTTCCTCAAATATTCGGCAGTCCCCTACGCCGTTTCCGTTTTGATGATATTCATGGCTCCGTTTGAGGCAGGCTCCGTTGCCAATGCGATTTGGGTAGGCTTCTTCCTTATCGCATACTACACCGCCTACACCTTCTTCTTTATTCCCAGGAACGCCCTTGTTCCCGAGATAATTCCCGATGCAAAGGACAGAGTAGGCTACTACGGAATAAGCACCGCCTTTTTCATGGGCTCAAGCTCATTTATGTATGCCGCAACGCTGTTTGTTGACATCATCAAAAAGCAGGGTATCAGCCCGATTTGGTCATGGCGTATCGTCTTTACCGTTTTTGCGGTTATCGGACTTATCTGTGTTATTCTCGGTGCAACCGCATTCAAAGAGACGGATTACGTTCAGGGGAATACCATTCCCAAGCAGTCACTTTGGCTTTCGGCTAAAACAATTTTCAAAAACAAAACCTTTGTCAGATTTTTTGCGGGAGATTTGTTCAGCTACATTTCTCTGGCATTCTTCGAGGCGGCAATGCTTTACTACATAACAATGCTGCTCAACGTTCCCGAATCACAGTCATTCTACGTAATGCTTGCTGCGATAGTGGTTGCACTCTGCCTGTTCCCGATGATAGTAAAGCTGAGCAAAAAGCACGGCAAAAAGACCATGCTTGTTATCGCAAGCGTAATATTCACCGTCGTTTTTGCGTTTATTTTCTTCGGAGACAAAATCGCCTCACACTTTGCAGGTTATGAGCTTATTCTCGGTCTGTTCATGGGCGTTATCGTTTCATTCCCGTTCGCCGCAATCAACATTCTTCCGCAGTCCGTCATGTCGGATATTATCCAAAAGGACAGCATTGAGAACGGCGTAAACCGCGAGGGCTTCTTCTCCGCAACAAAAACGTTCATAGAAAAAATCGCCTATTCTCTTGCCATGGTCGTTGTTTCGAGCGTGCTTGCCGTCGGTGCTTCCGAGGGTGAATCGGTCGGTATGCTCGGAGTTAAGCTCACCGGCGTTTTTGCGGGCGTATTCAGCCTGCTGTCACTTATTTTCTTCACGGTATACAACGAAAAGGGCGTTATGAAATTTATTGATGAGCACAAGGAGAGTGACGGTAAAAAATGAAGAAGCCTGAATTAAAAAGCATTGACGAGCGGTGCAGGGTATCGCCCGAGCTGAATGCCGAATATGTCAAAGCCCTCACCCGAATGATAAACTGCAAAACGGTATGGACTCATGACGGCGAAAACAATGCCGAATACGAAAAATTCTATGCCGTGCTTGCCGAGGAATTTCCGCTTCTGACCGCAAAAGCAAAGAAGCTGACATTCGGCGGCGGATGCTTCGTATATGTTATCGAGGGCAAAAACGCAAAGAAAAATATTATGCTTATGTCGCATCACGATGTTGTTGACGGCGACAGCGAATGGGAGACCGAGCCTTTTAATGCGGTTGAAAAGGACGGATATCTTTACGGCAGAGGAACAATCGACACGAAAACCCCGCTTTTTGCAGAGCTTCGTGCCTGCGAGGAGCTTCTTGCCGAGGGATATGATTTTGAGGGAATAAATCTTTATATCGGTTCTTCAAATAATGAGGAGGTCTGCGGTGACGGCATGGTGCTTGCCACCGAGTATTTCAAAGAAAACGGTATTCGTTTTGAGGCTGTTCTTGATGAGGGCGGTGCAATAACGCAGGGTCAAATTCCCACCGTCACCTTCAAAAGTGCCGTTGTAGCCGTACACGAAAAGAGCAGGCATCTTTTCCGCTGTACCGCAAAAAATCTTTCAAAGGGTCACGGCGGCTTCGGTCAGTCGAAAAACAACAGTGCCGTTGAAAGGCTCAGTATGTTTATATCCGAGGTTCGCCGAAAGAGCACAAAGGGTAAAATATACAAAAGCAAATTTTATCCCGAGGTCAGAGCAACCTTTGAAAAGCACGTTCCCTATATGCAGTTTCCGTTGAGCTTTCTTTTTAAGCACATTGATTTATTCTCACCCCTGATTAAAAAAGCAATGATGATGATTCCGGCGGCAAGCACCATGCTTTCAACGGGAATCAGCTTCACAACGCTTAAAGCGGGCAGCGAAATTGACAAACAAATTCTTGCCAAAACTGCGGAAACAACGATGTTCCTGCGTTGCGTCCGTGAGGATGACCTGTATGAGGGACTTGAAAAAATCAAGAAGATTGCCGAAAAATACGATATTGAAATTGAAGAAATCGAGCGTGATTACTGTCAGCCCACCGACTTCAACAACAGACCGTTCAAGGTCGTTGAGGAGATTCTTCACAAGGACTTCCCCGATGTCGTTGTCGCTCCGTTCCTGCTTACCGCCGGCACGGATGCAAGACGGTTCACCGACGTTGCGGACAATATCCTGCGTTTTGCTCCGATTGATTTGAACAAAAAGCAATTTGCCACGATTCACGCCGCAAACGAGCATATCGGAACCAAAAATATCGGCGAATGCGTTATATTCTACAAAGACTTTATTAAGAAAATTTGAGACAGGAGGATTCTCATGAGCATAGTAAAAAATGAACCCAAGTACAAAAATGTCCTTTTGCAGGCGATAAGAGCACAGCTTGAGCATCGTGCTTTCTGGCTCTATCTGCTTACGGACGAGGCAAAGAAAAAGGGACTTGACCCCAAGGATTTTGCAAGCGAGGCAGTCAGAAGATGCGGTCTTTCGCAGGGTGCCGACCTTGTTAAAAAGGGCGGAACGGACAGCCTCAAGGGTCTTCGCAAAACTCTTTTCACAAAGCCCGCTCAGCTTGTTTTTGAAATGGATATCGTTGAATCCACCGATGACAAGCTCTCCATCGACTTCCACTATTGCCCGCTTGTAAAGGCATGGCAAAATGCAGGCTGCTCCGATGAAGAAATAGCAACTCTTTGCGATATCGCAATGTGCGGCGACCACGCCATAGGTGAATGCTACGGCGGTGTTCTCGATTTGCCCAAGTGCATTGCAAAGGGCGACGATGTCTGCTCACTGCGTTATCACAAGTAAAATCAGCCGCAAAGCACCAAAACAAGCCGTTAAAAAGCGGGTTGCCGCACCGTTGGGTGTGACAGCCCGCTTTCTTTATATTCTGTATTATTCGGTTCTGAGTGCAACAACGGGGTCCTTGCGTGAGGCTATCTTTGAGGGAATAAGACCCGCAATGAGCGTAAGAGCCATGCTTATTCCAACGAGTATCAACGCTCCGTCAAGCGGCAGCTTTGAAACGTTTGCTATGCCTGCAAGATGCTGAATTATCAGGTTTATCGGGATATTCAGAAGAAGCGTGAAGCCTATTCCGAGTGCACCCGAAACGAAGCCGACTATCAGCGTTTCCGCATTGAACACTCTTGAAATATCTCTCTTTGAAGCACCTATTGCTCTGAGTATGCCTATTTCCTTGGTGCGTTCGAGTACGGAAATATAGGTGATAATTCCTATCATGATTGATGATACGACAAGCGAAATTGCAACAAAGGAAATAAGAACGTAAGAAATGATATCGACAATCTTTGTTACGGACGAAAGGAGCAGACCGATATAATCCGTATATTTTATCGCCGCCTTTTCATTGCCGTTCGCCGTGACATCAGCATTGTATTTGTCGATAATCTCAGCAATTCTGTCCTTTGATTCAAAGTCGAGAGGATAAATATTTATCGAGGACGGAGTGTCAAGCTCCGCAACGCCGAGAAGTGAAAGTGCTTCGTCGCAGCTCTTTGCAAGCGGCTCGGGCTCCGGCTCCGGCTCGGGTTCTGCGGGAGCTACGGGCTGCGGATTATTTGAGTCGCCCGACGGTGTGCTCGGAGTATCCGTTGACGGCGGTGTGATATCTCCCGCCTCGCCCGACATGATTCCGCTGAGCATTTTGAGCTTTGACTCTTTATCCATCATTTGCAGGAACGTATAAGCCTGCTGACCCGAAACCTTGCCCATGCCCTCTATCTCCTGATCGGCAAGCATGATATCGAGATAGCCGATAAGCTCTTTTCTTTCGCTCGAATTAAGGGAGGATTTGAGAATAAGCTCAACCGTTCTCTTATACATCTGAGCCTCTTCACCGCTGTAGTTCTTTTCTATTGCGGCATAAAGCTCCTCCTCCGTGACAGCTTCGACATTGCTGAAATCAAACGCATTCGCAGTAAACGACGCTTCGGGAGCACCGCTCATTCCGAGAGGCTCAACAACTGCCGGAGTAAAGCTCGCCGTGGGAACCGCCTCGGCAGGTGTCTGCGTTTTTTCTTCCTTTTCAAACGGCAAGCCCGTAAAGACATCCGTTTCGGGGTCTGCTTTCTGCTTCTTGACTATCTCGCATTCGTTCGTCGCCGTAACAATATGCTCGGTCAAGGCACTTGTATATCCTATCGCACCCATGGTGTTCACCATCAGGGAGCCTTCCTTGGGTCTGATGATACCGACTATCTTTATTTCTTCGCCGTTTTCAACCAGCTTTTTGGTGTATTCCTCATCGCCGTGCATATCATCATACACGCCCGTTTCTTCGTTGTAGCTGTAGAAATTCGGTTCAAGAACAACCTTAAAGGTCTTGCCGATTATATCGGAATACTCGATTTCATGGCGTTCGCCGCTGTATTCTTCACCGTTCATAACCGACATAAATGAGCTGAGCATATCCTCCGACGACATAACGCCGAGACCCTGTATCGCAAGGTCGCTTATCTCGTTATTTTTATCGACAATGAGCACTACCTCATTATATTTTTCGGGGAACGCACCCTCTACGACTTCGTACTGCGTGTCGAGAAGCTCACGGTTATTTATAAGCTCCTGCCATGAATTATAGTATTTCTCAAAGGATGCCATGCTTGAAGAATCAATCGACATACCGCCGACATTCATACTGCCCATCATGGACTGCATTATTGAAATTACGGGGCTGGGATAAACCTGATTCGTTCCGTTTTCCGTATCGGAGGAATATATATTCATCTTGCCGCCGTAGGTATACTGAATGCTGCTTACATATTGGTCGATTTCTTCATTGCTTTCAAGGAATTTTTTGAAGCTCTGCAAATCATTCGTCCAAATTTCCGAGGTGAAGGATTCCATCATGCTTGCCGCCATGGTGTTGGAATACACCTTGTCAAGCCCGTGGTCAACCTCTCCCGGAGTCATTCCGGCAAAGTTGCCCGCCATCGCCGTCATATCCATGGTGGCACTCTCCACCATTATCGGATAGGAGGTAAGCGTTTCCTGCTGAATGGAATCAATGTACGCTTGGAAGCCGCTCGAAAGAGAGAGGATAAGTGCAATTCCGATTATTCCGATGCTTCCCGCAAAGGAGGTCAGGAAGGTACGCATTTTCTTTGTAAGCAAATTGTTGAGTGAAAGTGAAAGTGCCGTGAAGAATGACATTGAGGGCTTTTTTGCCGCCTTTTCTTTCTTCTTCGTTTCTTCTCCGCTGTCGTAGGGGTCGCTGTCGTCAACGATTTTACCGTCAACAAGGCGGATTATTCTTGTTGAATACTGTTCGGCAAGCTCGGGATTGTGCGTTACCATTATGACGAGCTTATCCTTTGATATTTCTTTGAGAAGCTCCATTATCTGAACGCTTGTTTCGGAGTCGAGAGCACCCGTCGGTTCATCGGCAAGGAGAATTTCGGGATTATTCACAAGTGCTCTTGCTATGGCAACTCTCTGCATCTGTCCGCCCGACATCTGATTCGGCTTTTTGCCGAGCTGGTCACTGAGACCCACCTTTTCAAGTGCTTCCTTGGCTCTTGCCCTGCGTTCCTCTCTCGAAACGCCCGAAAGCGTCAACGCAAGCTCCACGTTGGAAAGCACGCTCTGGTGCGGTATCAAATTATAATTCTGAAAAACAAAGCCGACGGAGTGGTTGCGGTAGGTATCCCAATCGCCGTCCTTGAAATCCTTTGTGGACTTGCCCTCAATGATGAGGTCGCCGCTTGTGTACTGGTCAAGACCTCCGATGATATTCAGCAGGGTTGTTTTTCCGCAGCCCGAATGACCGAGTATTGACACAAATTCACTTTTGCGAAATTCAACGTCAACACCCTTGAGTGCTACAACCTTGCTGTCTCCCGTAGGATATTCCTTGACAATTTTTTTGAGCTTCAACATATATTTCTCTACCTCTTAAAAATGAAAGTCATCGTATTTTAGCCCCTTTCGGCGAAAAGGAGCGTGCTTGACAAAACTCTGTCAATCTGTTACACTTGTAACGGTTACAAGTGTAACATCAGTTTATGAACAAATCATCAACAAATAATCAAAAAAATCCCAACTGTTACAAAAAAGGAAAATTTGTTTATGGAAAAGCGTAACGAATCAAATCTTTTAACCAAAGAATGCCTTGTTACCGCCCTTTTACGGCTCATGCAGGAGAAAAAATACGAGAACATATCCATTACGGACATCACCACACTTGCAGGTGTTTCCCGCATGGCGTACTACCGCAACTACAAAAGCAAGGACGAAATCTTAATCAAATATCTTTTGGAGCAAAAAGACAGGCTGATAGATGATATCGGCACGGTTGATTCGTACACAATTGAAGATATTATACGCTACGGTGCACTGTTTTTTCAAGACAATTCCGCAGTAATTCAAGCGATATATGAAGCCGGACTTGCACACAATCTTTCGGGCTTTCTCGAAGAATGTATATATAATTATTTTCCCGTTGTCAGCTCGGTATTCGACGGCAGATACGCCGTTCATTTTTACGTTGGAGCAATTTTTTCTGTGTTTCGTCTGTGGTTCAATCAAGGCATGAAAGAATCCGCCGAGGAAATAAGTGATATAATCTGCCGACTCATCAATAAGGAAAATACCGATGCTTTTTTGCTGCAAGGAATTAAAAATGAATAAAATTGCAAGATTTTGTCCGATTTTTTAAAATTTGATGAAAGAATTACTGTTTTATTATTGACACATGCCTTAAAAGATGATATCATAAGTTATCCTTAACATACTCTGTTAAGAAAAAAATTCGGAAGGAAGTACATTATGAAAAAGGTACTGGCACTCACATTTGCTCTCATCATTGCACTTACGGCTTCGGTCACCGTTTTTGCGGCTACCGTTACCGAAAACTGCACCAACACCTGCCCCTATTGCGGCAAGTCATTTGCTGTTGAAGCTGATTACAACAAGCACATCAGCGAGACTATCCCCGTTAAGAATCACATTCTTGCTTGCCCCTACAGCGGCGAAGGCTACAAAGATGGCGGCTGCACCGCTCAGTTCGTAATTCAGGCTGAGTATGACAAGCACCTCAACGTTTGCCCCTTCAAGGGAACGAAAGAGCTTTCCACCGAGGAGAAGATTGAAAACGCAATCAACAACATTGATTGGAAAGATCTCGGCAACAAGATTGTTGACCTCGTTAAGAAGATTCCCTTTGAGGATCTTATCAACAAGATCATTGATCTCGTTAAGCAGATTCCCTTCGATGATATCTTCGGAAGCATCGGCAAATAATTAAATCGAAAATCAGAGCTGTCGCTTTTGCGGCGGCTCTTTTTCTTTATATAAAAAGCGGTGCCGACTCAGCGACACCGCTTAATATTTAATTTCAGCCATTAGCCGAAACTGACAAATCGAATTCCAATTTATCGGTTGCAGCCAATCAAAGCCGTGAGGCGTTCAAAGAACGCAAGAAATGCATCGCAAACGGTGAAGAAAGCATTATCAATATTCCTAATGCGAATATCCTTTGCACTGCTTCCTTTCAATACAACAAAGTCTCCTCTGTCCTCGATTTCGTAAAACACCACTCTCGTATCGCCCGAATTTGGTGAATGCATGGCGATAAGCATTCTGCCGTCCTTGTCGGTAAAAATCATGCCGTGTCCGCCGTCGTTTTTGTGATTTTCGTCTCTGCGGTAAATCGGTCGGGAGCTTTGATGCCATCTGCCGTTCAGCTTACCGTTTGAAGAAAACGCCGTAGTTTCAACATATCCGTTTTCAAAGGTTGACCAAAGCATTATCAGCTTGCCGCTCGAGGTTTTGTACATGAACGGACCGTCCGTCACGCTGTTGTCGTTGTCCGTCCAGATGGGAGCATTCGCTCTGAACATCGTAACCGGCTCGCTGACAAAGTGACTCAAATCCTCGCTGAGGCGTGCGTAGGCAATTCCGCCGATGTGGTCGGGAGCACTCGTATGCTCCTGCACGTAAACCATGTACGGTACGCCGTCCTCAATGTAAAGAGTGCCGTCAATGCTGTCCGTTCCGTGCGGAGTTATATGACCGTCACTTATTTCGACGAACGGCCCGAGCGGATTTTCTGACTTAAAGACCGACGTTCCCCGATAACCCGTTTCGGCACTTCGATAGCTTGCAAGCAAATAAAAGCTGCCGTTGTATTTGTGGCATTCCGCCGCCCAATAGTCGCCTGCACCGTCAAAATCTGCTTGTGCGTCCGCATCAAAAATGCAGTAAGGACCGTACCAGGTTTTCAAATCGGTGCTCGTATAACAGCCGTAGCCCGCCTTGCCGATTCCCATTGTTCCGTAAACGTAATATGTTCCGTCCTCAAGCAAAACAAACGGGTCACGAATGCAAAGGTCGGAAATATCCGTGCCTGCTTCGGCGTATCCCGACACGGCAAGTGTGCCGAAAATCAGCACAAAAGCAAGGACTAAAAAAATAACCTTTTTCATGTCAACACTCCGTTCATATTTTATTTTCAGCGTTCAAAATCACGCAGTAACGCACGAATGGGCAAATGCTGCGGACACGCTTTTTCGCATTTTCCGCAACCGATGCAGTCCGATGCCCCTGCTCCGTCGCTTTTAAGCTCCGCTTTTTCGCCTGACTTTTTGGCATTCATATATGCAAAAATATCGGGAATCGGTATGTTTTTCGGACAGCCCTCAGTGCAGTAGCGGCAAGCCGTGCAGGAAACGAGCTTCATGGATCGGAGCACGGCGGCAACCTTTTCAACGGCGGCTCTCTCCTTTTCGTCAAGAGGCTTGAAATCTGCCATATAAGAAATATTATCCTCGAGCTGTTCCATATTGCTCATGCCCGACAGCACCATGAAAACGCCCTCAAAGCCTGCGGTGAATCGTATCGCATACGATGCGGGACTTCCGCCGCCGAGATTTTTCAGCAAATCCGCTGCCTCATCGGGAAGATTCACAAGTCTGCCGCCTCGGACGGGCTCCATTACGATTATCGGCTTCCCGTGCTTGCGGCAAACCTCATAGCAAAGGCGTGATTGCACCTCGGGGTCATCATAGTCGAGATAGTTAAACTGTATCTGCACCGCTTCAACCTGCGGATATTCGGTCAAAATTTCATCGAGAACATCGGCGGTATCGTGGAAAGAAATGCAAAGATGCTTGATTTTTCCCTCTGCTTTAAGCTCCATGGCCGTTTCATATGCACGGCAACGCTTGTATTTTTCAAAGGATTGCTTATCCTGTGCGTGCATGAGATAAAAATCAAAATAATCCACTCCGCACACTTCAAGCTGACTTTGGAAGAACGGCCGGATTTCCTCCTGAGAAGAAAAGTACGGATCCGACAGCTTATTCGCAAGCAAATAGCTCTCCCTCGGATGTCTCTTTACAAGGCACTCACGCATGGCAATCTCACTCTTGCCGTCGATATATCCGTGTGCCGTGTCAAAATAGTTGAAACCCGCTTCAAGAAAGGCATCCGTCATGCGGCAAACCTGTTCAATATCCACCTCATCGTCTTTCATTGGCAAACGCATATATCCGAAACCGAAATTCTTTTTAACTTCGTCAAAGCAGCTCATAAGCCCGCCCCTTTCCATGTTATGAATTTATATTAGCATTTTTTCACCGTAAAATCAACAGTTATCTTGCAAATCGGAAATGTTGACAGCAACACGGGCTTTTGGTATAATATCTCAGGAGTATCGCGTATGTATGCGACGAAATTGAAAGGAGTAAAAATATGGGATTTTTAACCGGTAAAACCGCAATAATCACGGGCGGAGGAAGAGCCGTTCTCAGCGACGGAAGTTGCGGCTCGATCGGCTACGGCATTGCAACCGCATATGCCAAGGAGGGTGCAAATCTTGTGCTCACCGGTCGTAATGTTCAAAAGCTCGAGGAAGCAAAGGAGGAGCTTGAAAGACTTTACGGCATAAAGGTTCTCGCCGTTCAAGCCGATGTCAACGCCTCCGCAGACAATGAAGCCTCGGTAAATGAGGTCGTCTCAAAGGCAATGGAGGCTTTCGGCAGAATCGACGTTCTCATCAACAACGCTCAGGCATCGGCATCGGGCGTTACCCTTGCCGACCATTCCACGGAGCAGTTCGACCTTGCAATATATTCGGGTCTTTACGCCACTTTCTATTATATGAAGGCTTGCTATCCCTATCTTAAAGAGACTCAGGGAACGGTTATCAATTTCGCCTCGGGTGCGGGACTTTTCGGAAACTTCGGTCAGTGTGCCTACGCCGCCGCCAAAGAGGGAATCAGAGGACTCACCAGAGTTGCCGCAACCGAGTGGGGCAAGGACGGAATCAATGTTAACATCGTTTGTCCGCTTGCATGGACTGCTCAGCTTGAAAAATTTGAGCAGGCATATCCCGATGCATTCAAGGCTAACGTAAAAATGCCTCCGATGGGTCACTACGGCGATGTTGAAAAGGAGATAGGCAGAGCCTGCGTTGCTCTTGCTTCACCCGATTTCAAATACATGAGCGGTGAAACCATCACCCTTGAGGGCGGTATGGGTCAAAGACCGTAACGGATAACAAAAATGACGGGGCTGTTTTCGGCAGCTCCGTCTTTCTTTTTGTGAATATAAATCAGCCGACACCGTACTGTGCCATTTGGCTGTTATGCTCCTCGAGAGTTTTTGAATAGTGGTTGGTGCCGTCCGCACCGTAGAAGAAATAGTAATAATCCGATTCTGCGGGATTTCTCGCCGCATCTATCGCTTTGAGTCCGGGACAACAAATCGGACCTGCGGGAAGTCCTGCCCTCTTGTTGTAGGTGTTGTAGAGCGGTGCATACTTCGACTGCTCGGCTACAAGCGGATTATCGGTAATATATTTGTTTACATAGTCTCTCGTCGGGTCGCTGTTGAGATATTTATAATCCCCGCCCGTCTCGAGACGGTTGCGGAATACCGATGAAACCAGCTTCATGTGCTCACTGCTTCGGGCTTCCTTTTCTATCATGGAAGCAAGAATCAGCGTATCGTCGTCAATGTCGCCGACCTTTGCATGAAAATTATTAAGCATTTTTATCAGCACGCTTCTCGGACTGTCGTTCGTGTAAAATTCGTATGTATCGGGGAAAAGATAACCCTCCATTTTGAAGCAACGGTCACTGCTCGACGGAATCGAAAAGGATTTCGGCGAATAACTTTGGCAAACCTCATAAAAATCCTTGGCGGAGCACACACCCTTGCTTTCGAGAAGCTCGGCAATCTGCATGAATGAATACCCCTCGGGAACGGTTACTCTGACTACGGTTTTCTGCGTTTCAACCGCGGAAAAATTCTCCCGTGTCGTATCATTCTGCACAAAATCCGTCCAAGTGTGTGCCTCATAGGGAGAGGCGTTTGCCTGAACCGCTTCATGTGTTTCGTCCCGTGTCGGGGCGTTGTTCGGCTTGCAACCGAAAAGAACCGTTGAAAGAATGCATATGAGCATAAATATCGCTGCCGTGTGGATAATTTTTTTCATTCTTATACCTCTTTATGAATATTTCTTCACAAGCCTGTCCGCTCTGCCGCCGTTTTCCTCGACCGTAAGTGCTTCAACCGCCTTTGCCGCAAACTCCTCGGACTCCTCCGAATAAAGCTCCTTTATGCAGGACGAACGGTAATTTGCATAGATGCTCTCGCCCTTTTCGGCAAGGTCCTCCTTGAGCACGGCAAAAACGCATTCGTCATACACCAAAACCTCAACCGTGTTTTCCGACTGAGCCGCCACTCTCTCGAAAAAGCCCGCAGGATAGCCGTCCGCATCCTTTTTGATAAGAATCGTGTCGGAGAGCGAATATCCCGCCGCCGTTGCCGCATTTGAAAACGCTTCAACATCCTTGCTGAAGCCCTTTGCCAGCACGTTGAACGAATTTACGGTATCGTTGATTTCCTGCTGTGTCATTTTGGAATCCGTGCCGCTTGTGAAGTATGCACACACCGTGCGGAAGCAGATATATTCCGAATAGAAATAATCTTCGAGCTTCTTTTCCGCCGCCTTATCCTGCGTCCCCTTGTCATAGCGGGCGGTGAAAAGTGCTTCCTTGCAAGCCTCGCTCGTCATTATTTTGGTCAAGGTCTGCTTTGAAACGCCGATGCTTCTGTAGTGATTCTCAAACCGTATCCAAAGATTGTTCACCCGTTCGGCAACCTCCGCCTTTTCCGCAGAGCTGAGTGACAAGCCCCGTGCCGCAAAATCGGTGTTGACTGCAACATATTCCTTGCATTTTAGGGTTGTCGCCGCCTTTACGCTGTCGGAATCCGACGCATCGGCAAGTCCGTAATCCATGGGGCGTTCAATCACCTTGCTTAGATAATATACAAAAATTTCTTCGCCTATCTCCGCTCCGCCTATCGTCAGAACCGTTTTTTCTCCCGAATTACAGGAGCACAGAGAAACAAGAATAAGCAAAACGGATATCGCCGCAGCAATTTTTTTCACGGTATAATCCCCCTTTTCAGGCTTTTATTATAGCACAAACGCCGACTCATATCAACCGCCGCACAAAAAATCTAAAAAATTTAAAAAACATCTTTATTCCGTCAAAAAAATGTTGTATAATTAAGCGTAATAATATTTTGGAGTGTATACTATGGAAAAAATCAAACTGATTATCGCCGGCGAGGAATACAATATCGCAACGGACGATGACCTCGATTATGTTGCTCAGCTCGGAGCGGAGCTTGACAAAAAAATCAGCGCTCTTCTTCGTGACAACGACCGTATTTCCGTCACTCAGGCGGCAATCGTCACCGCTCTCGAATACGCTGACAGTGCAAAGAAGTGCGAGGGTACTTCGGAGAATTTGAGAAATCAGATTCAAGGCTATCTTGAGGATGCCGCAAGAGCCAGAACCGATGCCGAAATTTCAAAGCGTGAGTGCGAGCGTCTTGCAAAAGAGCTTGCCGCAAAGACCGCAAAGTAAATGACCGCCGAAATTCTTGCCCCTGCGGGCAGCTTTGAAGCCTTGACCGCCGCGGTACGGTGCGGTGCAAATGCCGTTTACTTCGGAGGAAAAAGTCTGAACGCACGCAGAAACGCCTCAAACTTTTCCGATGAAGAGCTTGCCGATGCCATTGCGTATTGCCATGCCCGAGGCGTGAAAGCGTATCTTACCCTTAATACCCTTGTTGCGGACGGTGAGCTTGATACCGCATATGAAGCGGTACGCCTTGCCTGCATGAGCGGTGCGGATGCTCTCATTTTACAGGATATCGGACTTGCCTCTCTTGTGCGGCAGGTCTGTTCCGATATGCCGCTCCATGCCTCCACTCAAATGTCGGTGCAAAGTCTCGACGGTGTGCGTGAGCTTGAAAAGGCGGGGTTTTCGAGAGTTGTTCTTCCTCGAGAGCTTTCCGAAAAAGAGATATGTGCCATATCCGAGGGTACGGATATCGAGCTTGAATATTTCGTACACGGCGCACTTTGTATGTGCGTTTCCGGTCAATGCCTCATGAGCTCCGTTCTCGGCGGAAGAAGCGGAAACCGAGGACTTTGTGCTCAGCCCTGCCGTCTCCCGTTCGGAGTCAACGGAAAAGGCGGAAACGCTTTGAGCCTAAAGGATTTGTCGCTTGTCGATAAGCTCAACAGGCTTCAAAGGGCGGGCGTATGCTCTTTCAAAATTGAGGGCAGAATGAAACGCCCCGAATATGTTGCGGCGGCGGTTACTGCCTGCAAAAACAGCATTAACAACAACAATAATAATGATTATAATATAAGGGACTCACTGCAAGCGGTGTTTTCCCGTTCGGGCTTTACCGACGGATATTTTGAGGGCAAAACGGGAAAATCCATGTTCGGTATTCGCCGTAAAGAGGATGTTGAAAGTGCCTCCGAGGTGCTTTCAACGCTGAAAAGGCTGTACGATGCCGAAAAGCCGCTGATTCCCGTCAGTTTTAATATCAGCGTAAAGCGTTCTCAGCCCGTCACGCTTCGAGCCGATGCCTGCGGATTTTCCGTTTCCGTCCAAGGTGATGTTCCGGTTGAAGCAATAAACAGAGCGATAACTCGAGATGAGCTTGTAACGCGACTTTCCAAGTGCGGAGGAACTCAATTCTTTGCAGAAAGCATTACAGCAAGCATTGATGACGGCTTGAATTTGCCCGTATCCGCTGTAAATTCACTCAGACGACAAGTCCTTGACCTGCTCGATTCGGAGCTGTCCAAGCCCAAAAACAACGAATTTTTCGATTATGATTATAAATCCGCCGTGTCCGCACACCGAACGGAGAATAAGGGGCTTTACGCAAGATTTTTCAGCGAAAGTCAAATTCCCGAACGGCTCGACGGCATAAGCAGAGTGATTCTTCCCATAGAAGCAAGCACCGAAACACTTTCACGCCTGCTTTCTCTCGGCGTTGAAGCGGCGGCGGAAATCCCTGCGGCTGTCTTTTCAAACGGAAACGGCTATGTTCAAAAGCTCCTTGAGCTGAAAAAGCACGGTCTTACGCTTGCCTGTGTGTCCACGCTTGACGGAGTGGGCATTGCACGCAGAGCGGGACTTGATTTTTGTTTCGGTTTCGGAACGAATATTTTTAATTCGCTCTCATTAAACGAAGCGGAACGCCTCGGAGCAAAGGATTGTCTGCTCTCCTGCGAATTGACGCTCGCTCAGGCATCACGGCTCGGCGGCGGCATTCCGAGAGGACTTACGGTATACGGCAAAATTCCGCTCATGATGACAAGAAATTGCCCTGTAAGAACAAAGCTGACCTGTGCCGAATGCGGCGGAAACAGCTTCCTGCTCGACCGAATGGGTGTACGCTTCCCCGTCATGTGCAAAAACGGTTGCAGCTTTGTGCTCAATTCACGGGTGCTGTGGCTTGCCGACAAGGCGAATGACATCAAAAACATCGACTACCGACTTCTTTGGTTCACCGACGAATCAAAGGAAGAATGCTCACGGGTAATCGATGCTTATATAAAAGGCGACGAGCCTCAAACAGATTTTACCAGAGGACTTTACTATAAAGGAGTTCTCTGATCGGAGGGATAAAAATGATAAGAATAGGAATTTACGGTTACGGAAACCTCGGCAAAGGCATCGAGTGTGCCGTCAGGCAGAACCCCGATATGACTCTTGCCGCCGTTTTCACACGCAGAGAACCCGAATCGGTCAAAACGGTATTTGCGTGTGCTCCCGTGCTTCGTGCCGAGGATGCACCCAAATACGCAAACGATATCGACGTTATGATTCTTTGCGGCGGAAGTGCAACGGATTTGCCCGTTCAAACTCCGCAGCTTGCAAAGTATTTCAACGTTGTTGACAGCTTCGATACTCATGCGGGAATCGCAAAGCACTACGCCAACGTCGATGCTTCGGCAAAGGCAAACGGCAAAACGGCAATTATTTCTGTCGGATGGGATCCGGGACTGTTCTCCCTCAACCACCTTTATGCGGCAAGCATTTTGCCCGAGGGCAAGGATTATACATTCTGGGGCAAGGGCATAAGCCAAGGTCACTCAGATGCAATAAGACGAATTGACGGCGTTGCCGATGCACGGCAGTATACCGTTCCCGTTCCCGAGGCACTTGAAGCCGTGAGAAACGGCGAAAACCCCGAGCTTACCACGCGTCAAAAGCATACAAGAGACTGCTACGTTGTTGCAAAAGAGGGTGCGGACAAGGCAAGGATAGAGCGTGAAATCAAGGAAATGCCGAACTATTTTGCCGACTACGACACCACCGTTACATTTGTAACGCAGGAGGAGCTTGACCGCGAGCATTCGGGTCTGCCTCATCAGGGCTTCGTTATCCGTTCGGGCATTACGGGTGCAAACAAGGAGAACAAGCATATTATTGAATACAGCTTGAAGCTCGATTCCAACCCCGAATTTACCTCGAGCGTTCTGCTTGCCTATGCAAGAGCGGCATACAGGCTCAATTCCGCGGGAGATATCGGCTGTAAAACGGTTCTCGACGTTGCTCCCTCTCTCCTTTCACCCAAAAGCGGTGCCGATTTGGTAGAATATCTGCTGTAATCCGAAAATAAATTCAAAAAAGGGCTTGACTGCGTGTGCGGATTGTGATATCATAATCCTACCTCTGCAAAAGGGCTCTTTTTTTGCACCCTGAATTTAAATCGCAGAGGGAGGCTGAGCTTCGGCGAATTGCCTGATAAATTCGCAGGAAGCCTGAAATTCCGATAAATGGAGGTGCCGCACATGGCTGCTAACGGTAAAAGAGTTAAGATTACACTTGCTTGCACCGAATGCAAACAGCGCAACTACAACACAATGAAAAACAAGCAGAATACACCCGACAGGCTTGAAATGAATAAGTACTGCCGTTTCTGCAGAAAACACACTCTTCACAGAGAATCAAAGTAAGGCGGGAGGAACGACCTATGGCTAAAAAGGAAATTTCCCAAGCAGCAGAAAAGGTTGCCGCCGCAGAAAAGAAAAAGGATAAAAAGCCTGCCAATCCGAACGGCAATTTTTTCAAAAGAGCCGGCACTGCCTTTAAGAAGTTCTGGAAAGACTTAAAAGGCGAAATCAAAAAGATTGTTTGGCCGGACAGAAACACCGTCCTGAAATCAACAGGTGTCGTCCTTGTTGCCGTAATCATTTGCGGCGCAGCGATATTCGGCGTTGACCAGCTTCTTGCTTTCCTTATCGGCTTGCTCAAAAAGGCCGCTGAGAGCATGAGCGGAGCAGACGCAGATGCTCAGACGACCACGACTGCCGCCATGATGGCGATAAAGAGCTTCTTTATCGGCTGACGGGGCGGGAGGAACTGCAATGCCTATTGAAACAAGATGGTACGTTGTTCATACCTATTCAGGTTATGAAAACAAGGTGGCGGACGGCATTATAAAGATGACCGAAAACCGCAAAATGCAGGATCTCATTTTAGAGGTCAAAATCCCTACCGAGACGGTAACGGATGCCGAAAAGAAAAAAGAGATTGAGCGTAAGCTCTTTCCCGGCTATGTTCTCGTAAAGGTAGCGGTAACGCCCGATAAAGACAATCGCCCCAAGATGAGCGATGAAACATGGCTTCTTATCAGAAACATTCGCGGCGTTACGGGCTTTGTAGGCCCTGAAAATAAGGCGATCCCTCTTACCGACGAAGAAGTTATCAGGCTCGGAGTCGAAAAGAGAAGCATCGAGGTCTCCTACGGCGTAGGCGACACCGTTACGATTATCGACGGTTATCTCGAAGGCTTTTCGGGCGTCGTTGATGAGCTTGACGTTGATAACAATATCGTCAAGGTCACGGTATCAGCATTCTTTGGCAAGGAAACCGTTGCAGAGCTTGAGCTCGATCAGGTTGAGCTTGCCGAATAAACACGGTAATTTGAGGGTCATAACCCTTTCAAATTTAGCGTCCTCGGACGCAGTTGCGGCGTGATTTACCGCAGCTTCGTGGGAGGGGCCGCAAGGCTCCGCAATTCACCACATTTTATGGAGGTTATTTTGTTATGGCACAGAAAGTTGTAGGCTTGATTAAGTTACAGATCCCCGCAGGCAAGGCAACTCCGGCTCCCCCGGTAGGTCCTGCCCTCGGTCAGCACGGTGTTAACATCATGGCGTTCACTAAGGAATTCAATGAGCGTACCAAGAACGATATGGGTCTTATCATCCCCGTCGTTATCACCGTTTATGCAGACCGTACATTCTCATTCATCACCAAGACTCCGCCCGCCGCCGTTCTTATCAAAAAGGCTTGCGGCATCGAGAGCGGTTCAGGTGTTCCCAACAAGAACAAGGTCGCAACGATAACGTCTGAGCAGGTTCGCAAGATTGCAGAGCAGAAGATGCCCGATCTCAATGCAGCAAGCGTTGAAACCGCTATGAGCATGATCGCAGGCACCGCTCGCAGCATGGGCGTAACAGTAGTTGACTGATTGCAAATTGTGGGAGGAAAAATCCGATTAACCACATGATTGGGAGGAAAAATTAACATGAAACACGGAAAGAAATACAATGAAAGCGCCAAGCTCATTGATAAGGCAGCTCTTTATGAGCCCGCCGAGGCTCTCGAGCTTGCCGTTAAGAGTGCAACCGCTAAGTTTGATGAGACCGTAGAAGTCCACGTTCGTTTGGGCGTTGACTCCCGCCATGCTGACCAGCAGGTTCGCGGTGCTGTCGTTCTTCCGAACGGCACGGGTCGTACCGTCAGAGTTGCGGTTTTCGCTAAGGGTTCAGATGCAGATGCCGCTGTTGCCGCAGGTGCAGAGGTAGTCGGTGCTGAAGACCTTGTTGCAAGAATTCAGGGCGAAGGCTTTATGGATTTTGATGTTGCCATCGCAGCACCCAACATGATGGGTCTCGTTGGTCGTCTCGGTAAGGTTCTCGGTCCTCGCGGACTTATGCCCAGCCCGAAGGCAGGCACCGTTACACCCGATGTTGCCAAGGCAGTTACCGAAGCTAAAGCCGGTAAGATTGAATATCGTCTTGACAAGACCAACATCATCCACTGCCCCATCGGTAAGGTTTCCTTCGGCGCAGAGAAGCTCAGTGAGAACTTCAACACTCTTCTCGACGCTATCATCAAGGCAAAGCCCGCCGCATCAAAGGGTCAGTACATCCGTTCCTGCGTACTCGCCACCACCATGGGCCCCGGCGTAAAGGTCAACCCCAACAAGGTCGGCTCTGCTGTTGAGGCATAAAATTCAAAAAAACTCTTGACACACGGTAAAAAGTGTGTTAATATTACTGAGCTGTTCTTTTTAAGACAGCAGGTGCTTTTCGCATAATGGTTTTACCGCCTGCCGAGAGAGGATGCATACTTTAGATTTTATATCGGTATGTTTACGCCCTTTCTGCGGTATGCGGAAAGGGCTTTAATTATGTATAATTTCCTTGGAGGTGAAAATATGCCCAGTGAGAAGGTTCTCGAGCAAAAGAAGCAGGTCGTAGCAGACCTTACCGAACAGCTTCAGAATTCCGTAGCAGGTGTCGTTGTTGATTACAAGGGCATCAATGTTGCCGATGATACTAAGCTGCGTAAGGAACTGCGTGAAGCAGGCGTTAAGTATTCGGTAGTTAAGAATACCCTTCTCGGTCTTGCCGCTAAGAATGCAGGTCTTGATGACCTTTGCAGCGTTCTTGAAGGCACCACCGCTATCGGTATCAGCCCCGAAGACCACACCGCCGCCGCAAGAATTCTTTCAAAGTTTGCAGAAACTCATAAGAATTTCACCGTTAAGAGCGGCTACCTCGACGGTTCTGTAATTGATACTGCAACCATCGATTCTCTTGCAAAGTTGCCCGGCAGAGATGTATTGCTTGCTACTGTTTGCAATGCATTCAATGCACCCATCGCATCCTTCGCCCGTGCCGTACAGGCAATCGTTGATAAGAGCGGCGAAGCACCCGCAGAAGCATAAAAACAATCTAAAAATTAAAATTCATGTTTGGAGGAAAATAAACTATGGCATCCGAAAAAATTACTGCTATAATTGAAGAACTCAAGGTTCTTACCGTTCTCGAGCTTTCAGAGCTTGTTCACGCTGTTGAGGAAGAATTCAGCGTTTCCGCCGCTGCCGCTGTCGCTGTTGCTGCTCCCGCAGAAGCAGGCGGTGCTGCTGCTGAGGAGAAGACCGAGTTTGACGTTATCCTTGCAGAAGTCGGCGCTGAGAAGATTAAGGTTATCAAGGCTGTTCGTGAGATCACCGGTCTTGGACTTGCTGAGGCTAAGGCTGTTGTTGACGGCGCTCCCAAGGCTCTCAAGGAAGGCGTTTCCAAGGAAGATGCTGAGGCTGCAAAGGCTAAGCTCGAAGAAGTCGGCGCAAAGGTTGAAATTAAATAATTTTACCTTAAAAAATCATGCGGCTCCGTGCAAACGGGGTCGCATTTTTTGTATAAAAATCCCTCCGCGGTCTATATTGACTGAGCGGAGGGTGATTTCTATTCGGGGATATATTCAAATGTAAAGCAATGGGAGCGGATTTTATATGAGAGCACGTTCGCCCTGAACTTGTTGCCGCTTATTGTCTTATCGCCCACGCGGATTTTTTCGACATATCCGCAATTCTCGTCACGGGCGGCATCGTGAGAAATAATTTCAAGCCACTCGGACGGGTCGCCGCTGAGCTTTATGTTCTTGTCGTACTCCGTGATGTACTTTTTCATCTCTTCCGAGGTAATCGTCACGGTGGTTGCATCGACTTTTTCCATACAGGCAGCACCGCCGCTGAGATACGGATACTGCGTTGCACCCCATGTTGCCTTTGCCGAGGTGGTCTTTCCGCCTGCCGATGCAAAATATACCGTTCTTGCCGCCGAACCGTTGTAATCAACATAAACGGCTTTCGGAGTGTCGGAATCCTTTTCCATATTAAGCACCTCAAGGCAAGCCTTGTGGAGAGCCGTTCCCTCATAATCAAAGCTGTCATCATAGGCGTGCTGACTTGACGGAACATTGAAATTATAGGTTTTTGCGAATGTATATGCACAAACAAGCTGTGCCTTCAACGCCTCGGCAGGAGCACTTGCACCGATTTCCCGTTTTGCCGTACCGCAGAGATACTTGACAATCGGGATTTCCTTTCCGCCGTACTCCACCTTTTTCGGTGTGCTCGAATCTGTTTTCAGCTTCGTGTCGGGATAATAATGTGCCAAAATCTGCTTGTAGGTACTGCCGTCCTTTGCCATTTGTATGGCTCCCTCTTGACTCATACCCACTCCGTGGCCGTAACCGTAGACCTTGAAAACAAATTTTCCGCTCGTTGATGCCTTTTTGGTTGCGGTTGTTGTTTCCTTTTCTTTTTCTGTCGTCTTTTCCGCCGTGGTTTTTTCGGTGGTTTTCTCCGTCGCTTTTTCCGTCGGCTTCGCCGTTGTTTTTATTGCCGCTTTAGTTGTCGTCACGATGCTCGCAAGGGTCGTTTTGATCGCCTTTGCGGTCGTCGTAATTTTTTTCGTCACTCTTTGAGTAGTTGTTTGCGTGGTCTCGGGCAGGAGGGTTGTTGTTTCGTCCTGCGTTGTTTCGAGGTCAAAATCGCCGATTCCCACCTCGCCGTGATAATCATAGAGCGTTTGACTCTGCGTTTCTTCAAATCGGAAAAAAGTTGTATCGGTCGTGGCATCGGCAAATAATGCCTTCCCCGAATTTGCACCGAATGCAACGGTCAGAATTACGCACAGCAATATCGCCGCAAGCACGCCTGCAATCGCAATGATGAACGGCTTTGTTGAATTTTTCGACGCTCTTATCTCCGTCTCCGGAGGCGGAACAAGTCCCTCGGCGGGAATTTCATCGAGCATGGAGCACAGCTTGATTATTGCCGCAGAAAGCAAATGCTTCTCCTGCTCCTCGGGATTTTCTTCAAAAACTCTTACGCATCGGGCATTGTGTCCGTCCGAAACGCAAACGGTGACATATCTGCTTCCGTCCCCGTCGGTCAAAACCTCGGAAACAACCGCACCGAAAACACTTTCGGCTGTCGTTTGTGCTTCTTTCGCATATTCGGGATAGCTCTGCTCGATTTTGGTATCCTTTTCACGCACCTTGGCAAGCTCGGCAGGGAGGAAAACTTTATCCGCATCCTCAACCGTCATTATTGAAGCCATGAGCGGCTTCCATGCTCCGACCTGTGCCACGGCAACACTTCGTCCCGCCGCCACCGTATGCTCAACGCTTTGCTTAAAGCGTGCGATTCCCGACTGCTTTTTCTCCTTTGCTTCTCCGAAAATCGGCTTTGCCTGTATGCGGAAAAACCGTTCGATTATATCCGCATCAAGCGGAAGCAGAAGAAGAAATCCGCTTTCTGTTTTGCAAAGGAAGCCCGAATACCGTCCGTCCACCGATGCAAGAGAATGTGCACCCTCGGGAACGGCACTGTGCAAATCCAGCGTTCGCTTGTCCGTAATTCCCGTTGCACCGAGAGCCTCGGATATCGACTTGCTCCTGACGGGGCGAAGTCCGAGTTTCTTTATCAGTTGCAGCTTGACATCGAGATACTGTGATATCGGAGCGGAGACAACTGCCATGCCTTTGCAGGAAAGTGCAAAACCGATAAGCTCGGCGGGATTCGCAAAATCCGACTGCTCAAGCTCACCGCACCGTTCCTGCATTCGCAGTTGCAGCGTGTCGGCAGCACCCTGTGCGGTATAGGCGTTCAGGGTGAATATGCTCGCTTTCTTTATCATTCGTTTCACCGTTCCTTGTCAAATCGGGTTGCGATTGAAATTACCATCTGGCATCTCCCGCATAGGGATTGGTCTTCTTGTTGGCATCGTACCATGCCTGAGGATATTTGGGATTCTGATTACTTCTCGCCTTTGATGTGTCCACACTTGAGCTTTCGCCGTCACGCCTCATTCTTGCAACAACAACAAGTCTTGCATCCTCAAAATCGTAGCAGCAGGTGGAGAGGGTGAGAATTTTATCCGTTTCGTTGATATCAACACCCGTTTCATAGAACTTTCTCTTGTCAAGCTCCTTGATGTATTCGGCGAATTTTGCATCGCTTACATCAATGAAATTGTACGGGAAAAGATATCCGTTATCGTCACTTGCCTTTGAACCTGTTATAAACACGGCATAGACGAACCAAAGCTGATCGCCGTAAATGGTGTTGCATTCAATCACGGGAGCATCCTTGAAGCCGCTTATTTCGCGGTAATTTTCGAGCATACCGAAAATCAAATCGTCATGACGCATATTGTGACCGTAGACCACCGTGTTTCGGGGCAGATTTTTAAGGTCGCTTATTCTGTAATCGAAAAACGGAACGCCGTAATCGGTACGCTTTTTATAAATGTTGCGGCGAAGATAATAGCTGTTGTCCGTTCCCTTGACTACGGGCAGATTTATTTCGAGCTTCGGAATTGAAATCCAGCCTGCAAGGTCGCTGTTGACATCATAGAGCTGTGCATATTTTGCAAGCATTCCCGCAGGATAATTCGTTGATGTGTTTCCGCTTATCACTACATCGTCAACGCTTGCATCGTTATGCTCGTTCGCACCCGAATCGAGACGGCTTGCAAGCAAATCTTCGTTCTTTTTGTACCGATAAGGCTCGATGATATAGGTGTTTGCAAGCACGCCGCTGCTTATGATTATCGTTATTATAGAAACGGCAAGCACAATTCTTCTTATTATTTCCGATGCTCCCGCCTTTTTCTTTTCGCCGCCGTCCTCTTTCGACTCGGCTTTTTCCTCGGGAATGAGATTTTCCGGCTCTTCCTCCGTAGGAATGTTGCCCACCGTTTTTTCAAACACGGGGAGCTCCCTGGTATCGTATTCGGAAGCCGCCGCCTCGTAATCGTTTCCGTCATCGGGAATATCAATCACAAAGCCGCCTTTGGGAGCAGGAGACTGTATCTCGTCCTCCTCGGCTTCTTGAATCGGCTCGTCACTTTCGTCGCCGTCCTCGCTCAGAAGTGCCGCAAGCTCCTTTTCGTAATCAAAATCGTCGCCGTCATCCTCGGAAATCGGCTCATCGGGTATAGCTTCTTCCTCCGGTATCAAATCGGGAAGCTCCTCCTCGGGCTCAATCTCGATGGTATCCTCGCTGACGGGGGTCATACGGTCGTTTGCTTCTATTTCGGAAAGAATATCATCAAAGCCCGTGTCGCCGTCCGTCTCCGCCTTGAGCGAATCTATCATGCTGAAAAGGTCGTTTTTCTCGTCCGTCAGGTGCATCGGCTCCTCAAGCTCAATCTCGGTCTGCACCTCATCCGTTTCGGCTTCGCCGTCTGTATCGAGAGCAACCACGGGGATTTCCGGCTCGATGTATTCCTCGGGATTCAGCCACAGCTCGTCCAAAGCATTGCTTTCAGGCTCCGTGACTTTCTCCTCCTGCTCATCCTCACCCGACACGATATCGGAAATGGGCTTCGGCACTATCGTTGCAGGGCCACTGCTCATGATATCGTCATAGAGGCTGTCCAGCTCGTCGGCAAGGCTCTTTTCGGTGTTTTCTATATCCTCATGGAAGCCTGCAAACATCGACGAATCCTCGGAGCTTTCTTCAAGGAAGCTGTTAAAATCAATTTCAGTTATCGCTTCATCATCCGCAATTGAGCTGAAGCCCTCGGGAACGGATGACGGTCTTTTTCCCTCGTTATTTTCTTTCGCCATGTGCTATTCCTCCTTTTCGGTTAATTCGGGCTGGGTTCCCACTTCGCCGCATTCTTGTACGGATTGGTCTTTCCCTTGGAATTGTACCAAACCTGCGGTCTGCGGTAATCGGGATTATCCTTAACAAGAGAGGTGTCTATCTCCTCACTCTCGCCCTCATGCAGAAGTCTGCCGACAACAACAAGTCTTGTGTCCACGCTCTTGCCGTAGTCATAAATGCAGGTGGAAAGAGTGATTACTTTATCGGTCGGTTCAAGCGAAACACCCGTATCGTAGAGCTTACGCTGATTGACTTGATCTATATAGCCCTCCATGTTGCTGTCCGACATATCGGGATAGATATAATTGAAAAGGTAGCCGTTGTCATCGGCACGCTGAGTTGTCGAAAGGAAAACGGCACATATTTTATAGGTGTACTCGCCGTAAAGAGTGCTGTATTTTATAATTGGATTTTCAATGAAATGCTGCATATTGCGGTAATCGTAGAGCGAACGGAACGCCTGCTTCGGGACTCCGTCCGACCTGCCCGTGGTATGACCGTGTATTACCATATTCTTTGAAAGACCGTCGTTCACGCAGCGGTAATCAAGATAAATGTTGCCGTAATTTGTCTGAGAGGTCTCCCCCGTTGTTCTGTCGTAAAAATCCTTTTTGAGATAATAGCTGTTGTCGTCACTCTGAACAACGGCGGTATCAAGCTCCGTTCCGGGAATGCTCAGCCAGCCGACAAGCTCGTTATTTATGGAATACGCCTGCTTCAGCTCGGGCAAAATTCCCTCGGGATATTCGGTTGTCTTTTTCATGTTGTTTGACACGATTCCCTGAAGTCCTGCGGCGGGAGCATCGTATTCAACCGCACCCGATATCACATAGCCGTTGCTTTTTACGGAAGGCTCGTTGCCGTCCCTGTCAAGCAGATTCATCACCGTGAGCACGGCAAAAACAGCCGTAAGAACAGCCAAAACGCCGCTGATTATCGCTAACGGTTTTTTCGATTTCATTTGTCATCACCCGTCCTTTCTTCAATATACAGTCTTACAAGATTTAACGCCCTTGAAGCGTTGACGTGACGGTTGTATTCTCTGTTTGCTTTCCCCGTCTCGATTTTTTCGCATTTTTGCATATCCGCCGTATCTATCGCAATATAGCACAGACCTGCCGGCTTGTTCGTTCCGTCGCTGTCGGGTCCCGCAATGCCCGTTACGGAAATTCCTATATCCGCTCCCGACACCCTGCGAACGCCCGCCGCCATTTCTCTTGCCGTTTCCTCGCTGACCGCACCGTGTGCTTCAAGAGTTTGTGCTTTCACGCCGATGAGAGCCTGCTTCATTTCGTTTGAATATGTCACCGCACCACAGCCGAAAACGCTGCTTGCACCGGGGATATCCGTAATTCTTTTTGCTATTCCGCCGCCCGTACAGCTCTCCGCCGTTGCAACGGTAAGACCGTGCTTTTTGAGCAGCTCGACCGTTTTTTCTTCAATGCTCTCGCTGTCAATTCCGTATTTGTATTTTCCCGCTCTGCGGCATATCTCCTCAACAACGGGCTTGCAAAGAGCCTCCGCCTCGTCCCAAGTTTTCGCCTTTGCCGTCACTCTGAGCAACGCCTCGCCCATTTTGGCGTAGGGTGCAACGGTGGGATTTTCTCCGTCAAGCAAATCGGAGCATTTTTCCGCAAGAGCACTTTCGCCTATGCCCATTGTACGAACGGTATGCGAAACTATTGCACCGTCGGCATATTCGGCAAGGTAGGGCACCACGCTTTCATGATACATCGGTGCCATTTCGTACGGAGGGCCGGGGAGCATGACAACACATTTGCCGTCCTTTTTAAGCCCGAGACCCGGTGCGGTGCCGTTTGAATTTTTGAACACCGTGCCGCCCGTCGGGACAAAAGCCTGTCTGTAATTCGTCTCGGGAACATCGGTACCCTTGGCGGTGAAATATCCTCGTATTTCCTCGGCAATCGCTTCGCTAAATTCAAGCTCAAAGCCCATCGTTTTACAGCAAACATCCCTCGTTATATCGTCGGCAGTGGGACCGAGTCCTCCCGTGGCAATGACAATATCACTGCGTCCGAGTGCCTCTCGCAACGCCTCGCCGAGTCTTTCCGCATTGTCTCCGACAGTCGTATGCCTGAGCACGGATATGCCGAGCTTCGCAAGCTGAGCCGAAAGAAAACGGCAGTTGGTATTCAAGATGTCGCCGAGAAGTATCTCCGTTCCGACGGAAAGAATTTCACATACAGCCATGCCCTTGCTCCTTTAATAAGCGTTGATACAAACCATTCTTACTCCCTCAACAGCCTGTGAAACCAGACGGTCGATATCGAGAGCTTTTTCGCATTCCTCAACATATTCAATCGTGGGGCGTGTTCTCGGATGCTTCGGGGTGAACACCGTACAGCAATCCTCATAGGGAAGAATTGAAATATCAAAGGTGTCTATTTTTCTTGATATCGCAACAACCTCGTCCTTGTCCATACCGATGAGCGGACGGAATACGGGAAGCTCGCACACCTTGTCCGTACAGGCAATTGCCGGCATGGTCTGACTTGCAACCTGACCTACGCTCTCGCCCGTTATCAACGCACCCGCACCCTGCTTCGCCGCAATTATCTGTGCCGTTCTCATCATCATTCTTCTCATGATGACGGTGAATATTTCCTCGGGGCAATTATCCTTTATGCTCTCCTGCGTTTCGGTGAACGGAACTACAAAGAGTGTTATTCTGCCCGAATATTTGCTGACCTGTTTAAGGAGCGAATGAACCTTTTGCTCGGCTCTTTCACTGGTGTAAGGCGGTGAAGCAAAGTGAACCGCAATAAGCTCCAGACCTCTTTTTGCCATCATATATCCCGCAACGGGGCTGTCGATACCGCCCGAAATAAGCAATGCCGCTCTGCCTGCACTGCCCGTCGGCATACCGCCTGCACCCTTTATCTGCTTGCCGTGAATATAGGCGTGAGAATCCCTGACCTCAATATTTACAACAAGGTCGGGCTCATGAACATCAACGGTAAGATGCGGAAATTTATCAAGAAGATATCCGCCCGCCTGAGCACATATCTCGGGTGATTTGAGAGGGAATTTTTTATCCGAACGCTTTGCCTCAACCTTAAAGGTTCTCGCCGAGAGAAGCTGGGGAGCCAGATATTCCTCGGTGCTTTTAAGGATGACCTGCATATCCTTTTCGACCGCCGCCGCTCTTGAAAAGCCCGCAATTCCGAATACCTTGGAAAGCCGCTCCGCCGCCTCGTCAAGGTCTGCCGAATCGTCCTCGGGCTGTGCAACCACGGTGGATTGTGCCACGGTAAAATTGAATTTTCCCGCAGATTCAAGTCTGCGTCTCATATTTTTGACAAGCATATCCTCAAAGGTTCTTCTGTTGAGACCCTTGAGTGCAAGCTCGCCGTTTTTGATTAAAATTACTTCCTTCATCCTTAAAATAACCCCGATTTTCTTTATTTTACTGCTCTGATTACTTTTTTCGCATCGGAAATCCCCTGAACAAGTGCATCAATTTCCGACACCGTGGTATATCTTGAAAAACTGATACGCAAAGGACCGTCAAGTCTTCTGCGGTCAAGATTCATCTGCGTGAGCACATGGCTCTTTTTTCCCTTGGAGCACGCCGAACCGCTCGAAACGCATATTCCTCTTTCGGAAAGGAAATTCAGCATCGGCTCGGATTTTATGCCGAGTACGGAAATATTCGTCACAAACGGCAACGCATCGGGCGGTGAATTTATTACAACATCGTCGATTTCCGTAAGGCGGGACACCATATAATCCCGAAGCATGGAGATATGCTCCAGCTCCTTTTTTGGGTCGGGCAAGGCTCTTGCCGCCGCTCCGAAGCCTGCTATTGCGGGCATTGCCTCGGTGCCGGGGCGTATTTTCTGCTCCTGTGAGCCGCCGTAGGTACGGGGCTTTATCTTTACGCCCTTGCGGATATAAAGTGCTCCCACACCCTTGGGACCGTGTATTTTGTGTGAGCTTATTGTCATCAGGTCAACTCCGAGAGCCGCAGGCTTGACGGGCATTTTTCCGAACGCCTGTACCGCATCGCAGTGTATGAGTGCATGGGAACGTGCGGCTGTTACCGCTCTCCTTGCCGCCTCAACGGGCATTATCGTTCCCACCTCGTTGTTGACAAGCATCATTGTTACCAATATCGTGTTGGCGTTTACCGCCGAATAAAGCTCCCTTTCGTTTATTCTGCCGAAATTATCCACTCGGAGCTTTATTACCTCGAAGCCCTCCGCCTCGAGCTTATTCAAGGTTTCATCTATACTCGGATGCTCAACACTCGTTGAAACTATCCTTTTACCGTAGCGACGCATTTGATATGCCGCTCCCATAACGGCAAGATTGTTGCTTTCCGTTCCGCCCGACGTAAAGAAAATCTCGGACGAATCGCAGGAAAGGCGTTTTGCAATGCTCTCTCTCGAAAAATCAAGCAATTCCTTTGCTCTGTTGCCCGTGCGATGGAGCGAGGACGGGTTGCCCCAGCAGTCGGTCAGTGCTTCGGTAACGGCGTTTATCGCTTCTATGCAGGGCGCAGTTGTTGCGCTGTTGTCAAAATAGGCTTCCATGCGTAATCTCCTCCTGTCAGCACTACACCCATTATATAGTCTATTTATTATACACCATTTTTGAGCCGCTTGCAATATTTTTAAATAATATATTTAAATATATATTGCTTTTTACCGTGCGGCGGTGCAAAGAAATCGGAGCAAAAATCCGATTCCACTCCATTCTATGCCAAAAAAAGCCGTTCGTGATACCATGATACATCTTCACATTTAATAAAAATGAGCGGATTTGTTAACAATTTTAAAAAAATTGCGTATTATACTTTTCTTGAACTTTCACACGGTATGTGTTATTATGTTCATATAAATTATCAAGGGAGGAAAGCATATGAGCGAAAAAGCAACGCAAAGCCACTTCAAACAAGTAACCGTAATGCTTCTCATGACGGCGTTTCAGCTCATATGTGCCGCCTGTGTCATCTGCCGTGAGGAGGAGCCGAGCCTGTCTCTCGTATATATTTTCTTCGGCTACATCGCCGCGGAATGGGTCTATATGCTCATAGGAAATCTCGTTACCGGCAATGATTATTTTGAGCTTGAGGCAATCGCATTTTTCCTTTCGGGAATCGGACTTACCGTGTGTGCGAGCATCGGGGAATCCTACGCTCTCAAGCAGGTAATCGCCATAGGAATGGGACTTGCCGTCTATCTTGTGATGACTGCTCTGCTCAGCGACGTTCGGGTTGCAAGTGCCCTGCGTTATCCCGCCGCCGCACTCTCTCTGCTTGTGCTTGCCGCAAACCTTGCTCTTGCCGAGGTGACGAACGGTACTCTCAATTGGATAGATCTCGGATTCTTTTCCGTTCAGCCCTCCGAGCTTGTCAAAATAGCCTTTGTTCTCGTCGGGGCGGTAACGCTCGAAAAGCTGCTTTCCAACGCAAGTCTCACAAAATATATAATTTATTCCGTATCCTGCGTGGGCTGTCTTTTTCTCATGAAGGATTTCGGAACAGCTTTAATATTCTTTTTTACATTTATTCTCATTGCCTTTATGCGTTCGGGTGACATAAGAACCATCGCTCTCATCTGCACCGCCGCTCTCATGGGTGCCGTGCTGATAATCTACTTCAAGCCCTACGTTGCCAACCGCTTTGCCGCCTACCGCCATGTTTGGGATTACATGGATACGACCGGCTATCAGCAGACAAGGGTGCTGATATATTCCGCAAGCGGCGGGCTTTTCGGTCTCGGCATAGGCGAGGGATATCTGCGTGACGTTTACGCCGCTTCCACCGACCTTGTGTTCGGTCTGATATGCGAGGAAATGGGGCTTATCATCGGAATTTCCGTGCTCCTCAGCTTTGCGGGAATCGCTCTTTTTGCGGTTCGTGCGGCAAAGACGGCAGGCTCCACATTTTATGCGATTTCGGCAGTTGCGGCGGCGGGAATGATGCTTTTCCAGCTTTCACTCAACGTTTTCGGAATAACCGATTTGCTTCCGCTCACGGGCGTTACTCTGCCCTTTGTCAGCCGAGGCGGTTCAAGTATGCTCTGTTCGTGGGGACTTCTTGCCTACATCAGGGCGGCGGGTGCTCCGTTTGACCCTCCGAAGCCCGACATTGCCGTTTCAAAGAGCAAACGCAGGGCGGCGGCTCGCACGAAAGGAGGCGGTGCTGTATGAAAATCACCGCAAAACGTGCGGCAATCATATACGCCTTGATAATCGCCTTTGTTGCCGGTGTCGGAATTTTCGTTGCAGGACTTGCCGTAAACGGTTCCGAATGGGCATCAAACAGAGCCAATCGCCATATTTATTCAAACGGAAAAATAGTGAATGCGGGAACGATATACGACATCAACGGCAAGGTGCTTGCACAGAGCAAAAACAACAAGCGTGTGTTCGCCGAAGGCTCCGCCGTCAGAAAAGCGACGCTTCATGTTGTCGGTGATGCCTCGGGCTACATTGCAACGGGTACGCACTATCTTTTCCGTGACATTCTCTCGGGCTACAGCTTTGCGGGCGGCATTTACAAGCTCAAGGAAAGCGGCTCGGGAACGGATATCACGCTGAACATCGACAGCGAAGCAAACCGCATTGCCTACGAAGCTCTCGGAAGCTATAACGGTGCGGTTGCGGTATACAATTACAAAACGGGTCAGCTTCTTTGCAGTGTCTCGAAGCCGACATACGACATAAACAACAGACCCGACGACCTGCTCACAAACGAAAAATACAGCGGCGTTTTTCTTGACAAGGTTATATCGGGAATCTACACCCCCGGCTCGGTAATGAAAATCGTCACCGCCGCTTGTGCGATAGAAAATATCCCCGATATTTATTCCCGTACCTTTGATTGCGACGGAGAATACGAAGCCTCGGACGGCACCGTTATATGTAACGGCGTTCACGGCAAGGTGGATTTTCAGCAGGCAATGAACGAATCTTGCAATTGTGCCTTTGCGGAAATATCCGTCGAGCTCGGAGCAGACAAGCTCCTTGCAACGGCGGAGGCCATGGGCTTTAATTCACGCCTGTACGCCAAAGAGGTACGCCTCACAAAAAGCCGCTTTTCTCCCTCAAAAACAAGCGAAGCCGAACTCGGCTGGGCGGGCATCGGTCAATCGACAACATATGTAAATCCCGCTCACCTGCTTACGATTCTCGGTGCAATTGCCAACGGCGGAGAAGGCTATGCTCCCGACAGAATACGCTCAACGGGCACGTTTTCCGAAATCGTGGGAAGAATGCCGTCAACAATTGTTAAAATAAAACCCGAAACCGCCGCAAAGCTCAATGAACTGCTGCGTTCCAACGTAAAGGATAAGTACGGCGATTGGAAATTTGAAAATCTTGAAATGTGCGGAAAAACCGGTACCGCTCAGATTGACGGTGCAAAGAGCCATTCGTGGTTTGCAGGCTATTCTCAGCGGGAGGATTTGCCCCTTGCGGTGGTCTGCATCGCCGAAAACGCCGGCTACGGCTCGGGCGTGGCTTCAAGCGTATCAAACAAGGTCATGCAGTATTTTCTAAAACAAAGCCAAAAATAAAAATCGGAGCCTCCGCTTTTGACGGAGACTCCTTGTTTTTTATCTGAATGCGGCGTAAGCGTAGGTGGTACCCAATTCGTTGAGAAGCGGTGAGCAGGAACGCACCGACTGTGACTCCGAATTGCTGACTCTAAAGCCGTTTGCCGTCAGCGACACACCGATGGTTGCAAACTGCCCGAACGCTATACCGCACATTGCCCAGCCCTTGCCCTGAGCGGCATCGGCGGCGAACGGAGGCAGTCCGTTTCCGAAAACGAATATACGGCTCGGCTTAAAGCCGATATTTATACTCTGCGAGCTTGAGCCCGTTCCGAAATAGGAGCCGAGAACATACGGTGAATCCAGCTTCTCCTGCTGCTCCGGAGAAAGATGAATTTCCGCATTGTTAATATGCGAACCGCAAAGCAGCTCCTTGCTTATAAATGACGGAAAATCGAGGCTCGACGTTGCCGCGGGGCACATGGTCGAATTGACTGTAAGCCATGCACTGAGCACAAAGGCATCGGTGTCACGGTCGGAAACGATATTTTCACAGCCCGAGGTAATGATGTCGAGCGAGGAAGCGAAGGTCAGGCAGTCGATGATATCCGTAAACGCCTCATGACACGCCGCACCGCCCGAGGATAACGGTGCGTGTATCGAAAGCCTCAGCGTTATTTCCGCCTGTCGGCAATACTCGTTTTTGACAAGCACGCCCTCATCGTTTTCCACGAAAGAATCCGATATGTTCATTCCCTTTATGCCTACCGCAACGGTCGTTTTCTTGAGCGGTACGGCTTTTTTTATCGGCGGAAATTCGGTCAGAAATTTTATGTATTTCAGCTCTTCTCTGCTCTCAAGCCATTCAACGATGCTTGCGGGCAATGCACTTATTTCACTCATTTTCCGCCTCCTATTCTATCTCGACGATTTCTCTTACGACAGCCCAGATATAGAACGCCTCGTCGCCCTTGAACACTTTTTCGGCACGGTCAACACGGAATTTCTTTCCTATTGCGAATATATATGAGCCGTCGGGTGCTTGGGTCAAATCGAGAGTCGGCGGGCCTATATAAAGATAGTGTCCCTGCGAATTATAGCCTATCTCGGTGTTTACGCCGTACAGATACATTTTGTTCTTGTACCTCAGCGGACTCACAAACGCCTTTGTCCGTGCAAGGGTCGCACCGTCCGCTCCGATAAGACTTGCCGATGAAGCGTAGCTTTCAAAAAGGGGTTGCAGATTCATACCCTCACCTGCCCGAAATGAAATTCATTATCCTTCAGCAGGGGCGCCGCCGCAACGAGGGCGGCACTTTTTTCTTTTTTGGCGTATTCTGCAAGCTCCGAGCGTGAAACGCTGACCGAAACATCGCCCGCCTTGAAAGAGGTCATTCCGCCGTCATTGAGAAGTCTTTTTACGCAAAAACGCTGATAGGCAAATGCCGCCGCCGTGTTTATGATACGAAAATCCCTGACATCAGCCTCCGGCTTTACCATTGCGGAAAGCTCGAGACACGCCGCCTCGCAAAGAGGCAGCAGCTCTGCGGCATCAGCATCGGGCGAATAATACTCAATTACCGTGTTGAGCACGGTCTGCGTGTCAATCAAAGCTATCCCTCCGTCAGACGGAAAGCACCTTTGATGCTCCGTCGAAAATTTTTGCAAAGCCTGCCGTACAGCTTATTACCGCACGTTCGAGCTGTCTGTCAATGAGCTTGTCGTATTCGGTCATCACGTCACCGCTCTTTACCATTTCAAGGGCGGCAGACTTGTCCAAGCCGACAAGGATTCCGCTGTCAAGTGCGGTGGATTTAAGCAGCTTTGCTCCGAGAGGAGTTATCGCCTTTCCCGTACCGTGGAAGCTGAGACCCGCCGCCGCATCTCTGAATTGGGGCATATTGAGAATTGCCTCCATAACATCGGGACTTGCTATCACGGTGTTAAGCTCATAGGGGTCAAAGCCGTTCCAGAATGAGATGAGATCGGAATAATCAAGCGTTCCCGAGGTCGCACACGAAACCTTTTCAGCCGCATTGCCGTTGCCGTCGCCGTTTTGAAGCACGTCGAGAGCATCAGCAAGCAGAGTACGGGCAATGTGTGAGCCTATCTGTCTGAGAGTGACGGTGAAAAGGTCAAGACGCTGATATTTTATTGCCTCATACGAAGCAACGAGCGTTCTGCCTCTCTTGCGAAGTCGCACAAGATTATCCTTCATGCGGACATTCGTTTCGGGAATAAACGAGCCCTCGCCGACAATCTTCAGCTCCTTTTCGTCATCGGTGGGAACGGAAGAAATCGAACGGTAGTCGTGACCGTTGAAAACCGTGGTGGTTGCGACTATCTCGGGAAGAATATCCGCCTGCTCAACGCCCTGTCTTACCGCTCTTGAAACGTATTCGGGGAAAAGCACCGCACTGTCTGCGGTTGAGAAAAATTTATCAACGATATCGCTTCCCGAACCGCCTACCTTGATACCGAAGCGTTTGAGCTGACGCTGATATGCATCAAGACCCTCAAGCGGAGTACCTTTGTAATTTTCGCTCGGGTCAAGGCTTTCAAGTGACTTTGTGAAATTTCCCGATGAGTAAAGCCCCTTTTCGAGCTTTATGTTATCAAATGCTGACATTATATTTCTCCTTTCGATTAAAGCATAAAGGTAACGGTCTTTGCGGTTTCGTCAACGCCGAAAACCAGAAATTCTCTGGCATTTGAGACACCGCCTTTAACGCCGCCCTTTCCGTCCGCGGCGAGCTTGGTGTAGCCGGTGGAGGGAGCGTTGCCGGTGTAACTGAGAGTTACCGCACCTTTCAACTGAACCGAGGCATATTTTCCGTCATAGGAACGGGCAACACCGCAAAAATACGCATCGTTTCCGCTCGGTCCCACCATGAAGTTGTTTTGAATAATTACGGGCTGTCCCACCTTTACCGTAGTTATTGTCAGAAATGTGGCACAAACCCTATCTAAACCGTTGTATGACAATTCCATGTTTTATCCTCCTTAAATTTTGTATTCGGAATTTTCCGCAGTCGTTTGCTCCTTTTCGGGAGCAAGCTGTCTTATCAGCGGCAGATTTTCAGCCGCCTTTGAAGCAAAAGCCTCTTTCATATCCTTGAGAGTATGCAGATTTACCGCAGAACAAATACTGTCAAGCGTTTCACCCGTCATTGTCGGAAGCACCTTTGCGGCACTCTTGACTATCTCCTCACGAAGCTCCTCACGATATTCCTCGGCAAAGCGTGCAAGCTCTTGCTGAGTGATGCTCTTTTTGCCCGTATCGAACGACTTTATGACTCCTGCATTACGCTGTGCCGGTACCGCCACGAAAGACCATTCGTAAGCATCCGCAGGCTCGGAGAGCAGATAACAGCAGAGCTTGCCGTTATATTGCTTGCCCTTTTGATGCTCACAGCCCTCGGTCTTTATGTTCTTTCCGCATATTGAACAGCTTATGCTCCTCACACAGCAGCCAACGCTCGTCTCTTTCTTGATTCCCGCATCAATTTCGGCAATCAAGTCCTTGTTTTTCTCGGTACGAACCATGTACGCCTTTGCCTGAATGTAGGTGTAAGGCTCACCGTCCGCCGTTTTCTTTACGGGATCGCTCACAACGCAGGCAGAATATATCCTTGCCGTCTGGTCCTTTCCGCTCATATTGTGGTCAAATATACCGCTCTTGCCGACAAAAAGCTCCGCAAGCGTTTTAAGTGCGGGAATGGTGAATTTTTCGTTGTCTCTGTCTATCTCGTTGTCGCAGAGAATGAGCGAAAAAGTATACAGCTCCTCCCGTGTGAGCTTTTTTCTTGCAAAGCTGCCTATAAGCTCCAGCTCCTTATCGGGCAGCTTTTCCTGAATGTTGCTTTCCATTTATTCGCCTCCGTTTAGTATTTTTTGTGCCTGTGCTCTGTAAAGTGCCGCCTTGCTCTCCTCAACCTCATCCTGAAGCGTGATATCATCCCATACTACCTGCGGGTCGCAGATATAGCCCTTGCTCCTGAGAAAAACCGTGCATATTTTTCTTATCACGGGAGTGAGTATTCTTCTGTACGCTTCAAGCTCGCTCGTCAACGCATCCGCCTGCTGAGATGACATTCTCTCCGTGCTTGACCATGAAAGACCGAGCATGAACGGCGGCAAACCCGTTTTCGCAACTATCTGTTCGAGAAGCTGTCGAACGGGAACCTCGCTGTCAAGTATCTGGTTGTCCGCACCGATGACCTTTATCTGTACGTCACCCACGGCAACAAAATCTCGGATTTCTCCTCCGCTCTGCATCGCCTCGCCCCATTCCTTGGCAACCTGCAAGGCTCTGTCCTTGGCGTAGGCACGGTCAACGGCATCGTTTTTCGGATTGTAGGTAACGGCAAAACGCAGATTACCCACTCTCTCCCAATTTGCACCGATACTCTCAAATATTTTGAGCAGTATCGAGCTGACGAACGGAAGCCCTTTGAGCATGGAATTTCCCGTCAACGCTCCGGGGTCGGGGTCAAGCACGCTGAGCAGACACATTTCCGGACGGGGTACCCGTTGAAGCTCGGTGCCGGAGCCTGTGAAAATGTCGATATCCACCCCGTTTCGGCTCCGTTTGAGCGTGATATCATCAAGCGGCGAATTAAACAACGCTCTCGGCGTTCCCTGTGTATCCGTGATTATCTCGCCCACCGCCGTGCCGCAGGTTATGAGCTGTTCGAGATAGCTTGAAACAAAGGAATTAAGCCCCATTCGGTTTCCGCCGACGGGAACATCCTCAATGAAACGCCGTATTTCACGCTGTGCCGACGGGTCGGTGCATTCAACATTAAAACCGCCCGTGAGCCTTACTATCTTGAACACCGCCGCATCTATCACGGGAACCGCCTCTCTGAGTGCATAGTAGAGCTTTATCTGCGGTATGCCGAGAGGAACGTAATCGTCGAGCATACCGAAAACACGCCTGTTTCTGCTTTGGAGCACGGGAGCGGATATCCTCTGCGTCCTCCTGTTCTTAAAAATGCCTAATTTCAACACCTCCTTGCCGCAAGGGCGAAAAAGCCGTCATTCGCATCCTCGTTTATCACCGTGGATACGAAATATCGGATATCGTCCATTGCATGATCGTTTTCCTTGCGTACCGCATCCTTTGCGGAATTTTCCTCCCAACGATAAAGTCCGAATTCCCTTATCGTATCACGGCACTCGGGAGAAAAAAGTATACTGCCGTTTTTCAGACAGTCGGAGACCCGCCGAATACCGTCAAGAACGTCATTTTTTGCAGGAATAACGGTGAACCGCCCGTCACGCCTTATACACTCGATAAAGCTCGCCGCCGACGGATCGACTATAACCGCCTCAACACGCCTTGCTCCGACAAGCTCAAGAAGTGCCGCATAGTGCTCGCTGTCCGTGCGTTGCTCTCCGACGGTGCGTGAATCAAAGTAGTATTCCTTGATTCTGTACCACACCTCGCCCCTCTTTCCCCAAAGTCCGAATGAGGACGGATTGACCGTGCCGTAATCGCAGGAAACATAGTATTTTTCAAAGCTGTCGGGCGGCTTTACAACATGGTCGGTCTGTGAGAACATCGGATACACGCTGCCCTGTGCCGCCACCCATTTGCCGAGCACGAAGCGATCGTAAAACGCTCCCGAGTACAGCTTTTCATATCTTGCGATTATCGACGGCGTGAGAGAGGGGTTGTCACGCATGGTAAAGTGGAGATAGAGGCAGTTTTTCTCCTTGCTTTTCTTTATCCACTCCTCATGGAACCAATGCATCGGGTGCTCGGGATTGCAATTGAACCACAGCTTTGAGCCGTCCACGGAGCAACGTGCAAGTGCCTGTTCAACAAAGGAACGGGGCATCAGCGTAACCTCGTCAAGAAGCACGCCCGCAAGGGTCATTCCCTGAATGAGTGCCGCCGAGCCTTCATCCTTGCCGCCGAAAAGATAAAAACGGTTCATTCTGCCGCCGTAGGATATCTCAACAAGATTTCTCGTGTACTTTTCAACGCACTCAAAACCCAGCTCACGAAGTGCGGGAAGCAAAGAGGTGATGACATTCCTTCTCAGGGATGCTATGGTTTTTCCGCACAACGCAAAGGAACGCTCGTCGAATGCCGAAAATGCCCACGCAACGAACGAAACGGAGGTGCAAAGTGTTTTTCCCGAACGAACCGCACCGTCACAGATTATGGCATCCCTTGAAGCGTACGGGCTCCCCTTTACCCACCAGCACAAAACGGCGGTCTGCTTTGCGGAAAAGGGCACAAATTCCTGCTTCTTCAAGCGTCTGCCTCCCCGCCGAGAAGCCTTGCCCCCTCGAGAAGTGCATCAACGAAGCCGCTCTGCGTTCCTCCTCCCGAGCCGTTAAGCTCCGCAAGCCTTTCAAGAGCCTTTAAGCGGTCGAAAAATTTGATTTCAAGTCCGCCGCCCTTGGGTCGCTTGATGTCGGAAACATTGAAAAGGTCGAGCTTTTCGATATCCTCGGCAGTCATTTCCTCCGACGCAAACAACAGCTTGAACGCATCTGCCGTTGAGCCGAATGCGAGCTTTCGCAGTCCGCTTTCAGCCTGAGAGCAGGCACGCCGTTCCTCCTGAAGCTGTTTTATGCGAGTGCGGATATCGTCTCTTGCAAGCAGCTTTGCCGCCGCGTGTGAGGGACGCACCGTAAAGCCCGCTCTTGCGGCACAGCCCCTCGGGTCGGCTCCCTCTGCCGCATAAGCACAGAACAGAGCCTCTTTTTCGGTCATTTTCTTCATTGGGTCTCCTTTCCGAGAGGGTTTTCCTCTCAACCTAAGTGCAAACCGCCGCTTTTCCAAACCCGAACAGCTTACCGTTCCGTTCTCCGATAACCGATATTATAATGAAAAATCTCTCGTTTTCGCTCGATTTTCCCCCTATAGCTCGATTTTTCGCCGATTTTTACGAATATTTAATTTTTACGGATTTTTTTGCGATTTCACTTGACTTGAAGCGTTTTTGGGTGTAACATGGAGTAGTAAAAAATTTTTTGAAAGTCGTGGTGAAAATAATGGGCAGCTCCGATATTCCCAACCCTCGAAGTAGATGCTTTATAAAATTTAATTGCATGGGCGGCTCTGCCGTTATTTATCTGCGGTAATATAAGTAATTTCACATTGCTTGTATGTTTTTTCGTCGCCTTTGCAAGCCTTAACGGTGAGAAAGGAGACGGTTTTTTTATGGAAACAAACGAGCTTATGATAAGAAGCATCAAAAAGCTGATCGTAAAGGGCGAAATTTCCGCTTTGCGTGACATTCTTGTTGAAATGAACGAGGTTGACATTGCCACCATAATGGAGGAGCTCGACATTGCCGACAAGCTGTTCGTATATCGCATTCTTCCCAAGGATTTATCCGCCGAGGTATTCGCCTATCTTGAGCCCGATTCGCAAACGGATCTTATAAAAC
Organism: uncultured Clostridium sp.; assembly: GCA_964587915.1. Classification (GTDB taxonomy): domain Bacteria; phylum Bacillota; class Clostridia; order Oscillospirales; family Acutalibacteraceae; genus CAG-177. Next base: position 34,867 of record CAZPMK010000001.1, on the reverse strand, counting down.
GAATAAACGATGCCGAGCTTGAACGCTTGCTCAATGAAATGTTCCTTGACGATACGGTAGATTTCCTTGAAGAAATGCCCGCAAATGTTGTAACGAGAGTTCTCGCTCACTCCGACCCCGAAACACGCAAGCTGATAAATCGCTTTTTGAATTATCCCGAGGACTGTGCCGGCAGCATTATGACCATAGAAATGGTACAGCTCCACACGAATTTCACCGCCGCACAGGCTATCGAGCAAATAAGAAAAACAGGCGTAGACAAAGAAACCGTCTACACCTGCTACTGTACCGACAGAGAACGCCGTCTTCTCGGAAGCGTCCCCCTGGTCTCTTTACTTTTGTGCGATGAAAACACCCTTGTGGGCGATATAATGGAGGATGACAAGCAGCTCATCTCCGTAAACACGCTCGACGACCGAGAGGTTGTTGTTGACGTTGTTAAAAAGTACGACCTTTTGAGCGTTCCCGTCGTGGATAACGAAAATCGGCTTGTGGGCATCATCACGGTTGACGATATCGTTGACGTCATTGAAGAAGAGACCACCGAGGACTTTGAAAAGATGGCTCTCCTTGCCCCCTCCGATGACGAATATCTCAAAACGGGCGTATTCAAGCTCGCAAAAAACCGTATTCTCTGGCTCCTCATTTTGATGATATCCGGAACCTTTACCGGAAAGATAATCGAGGGATATGAAACTCTCCTTGCCGGCTTTGTTGCTCTCACCGCTTCAATGCCCATGCTCATGGGAACGGGCGGCAATGCCGGAAGTCAGGTATCAACGCTGATAATCAGAGGACTTGCAGTCGGAGAAATCGAAATAAAGGATTACTTCAAAATAGTATTCAAAGAGCTTCGCGTTGCAATGGTCTGCGGTGCCGTTCTCGGAGCGGCAAATATACTGCGAATGTACCTTTTCTGTGACGGCACATTTGACGTTTTTCTTGTCGTATCGCTTGCAATGTTCTGTGCAATAGTCGTTGCAAAGCTCATCGGCTGCTCATTGCCGATTTTCGCAAAGCTCGTAAAGCTCGACCCTGCACTCATGGCAGGACCGCTGATAGCAACCCTTGTTGACATTATCACCCTTGTTATTTATTTCGGACTTGCAAAAGCATTTCTGCTCTGACCCCTTAATGCCGAGCCGTTGCGGAGGTAAAAATGGAATATACCATAAGAGAAATACAAAAAGATGATGACTCTGCGGTAGAAGCCGTAATCAGAGCCTGTCTTATTGAATTCGGTGCAAACCATGCCGGTACAGCATGGGAAGACCCTGATTTATGCAGGTTTTCGGAAATATACGGCAGCGACAAAAGCAAATATTGGGTTGCCGAAAGCGACGATAAAAAAATCGTCGGCGGCGTCGGGATAGGTGCTCTCGACTCAGCCGACGGCATTTGCGAATTGCAAAAAATGTACTGTCTGCCGCAGGCAAGAGGCACGGGAGTTTCTCATAAGCTCATGGATATCGCCCTTGAATATGCGGCAAAATATTATGATAAATGCTACCTTGAAACACTTGACAACATGATAGCGGCACAGAAATTTTATGAGAAATACGGATTTAAAAGAATTTATGAGCCGCCCGTAAAAACCGCCCATTTTGCCTGTGATGTCAGATATATTAAGAATTTATAACCGAAGTTAAAGTATATTGGAGAAATCTTTAATATCCGATAAGCAACCCGCCCTGTCGAGGCTTTTACCTCTCGACAGAGCGGGATTTTTGTTTTTATTCTCAGTCGGCGTAATTATAGCCCGCCATAATGGCGTTCATGTTCGCCTCAATAAGATTTGCGTGCTTTGCGGGAACAAACTTTTTCATCGTTTCTTCAAGTCCGTCAAGGCTGACCGCTCCCGATTCTTTCATCATCTTGCCAACCATTATCATGTTTGCAAGAGTGGGAGTGCCTGCATCCGCCGCCATTTTCGTTGCGGGGATATAGAACGTCTTTATATCGGTACGCTGTGCCTTGCGTGCGATAAGCGTGCTGTCAACAAAAACAGCTCCGCCGGGAACAACGCTGTCCTCATACTTGTCGAAGGAGGGCAGGTTCATCGCCATGAGAACATCGGGCTTTGCGACTATCGGAGAGCCAACAGGCTCATCGCTGAGGATAACGGAGCAGTTTGCCGTGCCGCCTCTCATCTCGGGACCGTAGGAGGGAAGCCAGCTTACCTCTCTGTTTTCGGAAAGTCCTTTATATGCAATGAATTTGCCTGCAAAAAGCACGCCCTGACCGCCGAAGCCGGCAATAAGTATCTGAGTAGTCATTTTTCAGTCCTCCTTGCTTTGGGCACTTCTGTCCTTGTATACGCCGAGCGGATAGTAGGGCAGCATTTTGTTTTCAACCCATTCAAGGGCGGCGGACGGAGTCATACCCCAGTTTGTCGGGCAGGAGGAAACAACCTCAACGAGCGAAAAGCCCTTGCCCTCAACCTGATTTTTGAATGCCTTGAGAATTGCTTTCTTGGCATTCTTAACATTCTTTACGTTGTTTACGGCTACTCTTTCGAGGTATTCGGGGCCGTCGAGCGTGGAAAGAAGCTCGCACACTCTTATCGGGAAGCCCGCCGTCTTAACATCTCTGCCGTAGGGAGAGGTCTGTGTGACCTGACCGGGGAGTGACGTGGGAGCCATCTGTCCGCCCGTCATGCCGTATATTGCGTTATTAACAAAAATAACGGTAATATTTTCGTTTCTCGTTGCGGAATGCACCGTCTCCGCCATACCGATAGAAGCAAGGTCGCCGTCGCCCTGATAGGTGAAAATCACATTTTCGGGCAAGGCTCTTTTAAGACCCGTTGCAACGGCGGGTGCTCTGCCGTGAGCCGCCTCCACCATGTCGCAGGTAAAATAATCATATGCCATAACCGCACAGCCGACGGGTGCAACGCCTATCGTCTTGCCCTCGATGCCGAGCTCATCAATCGCTTCGGCAACAAGGCGGTGAATTATGCCGTGGGTACAGCCGGGGCAGTAATGCAGCGGAACATCCGCAAGTGATTTCGGTCTTTCAAAAACGGTCATTATTCATTCACCTCCGCTGATTTTGCTATTGCTTCGAGCACCTGCTCGGGATCGGGAATCATGCCGCCTGCACGGTTGCACAGGGTAACAGGCTTTGAGCAGCCCGTTGCAAGGCGTATATCCTCTATCATCTGACCCATGGAAAGCTCCACGGATACGAATGCTTTTACTTTCTTTGCCGCTTCGGCAAGAGCCTGCTTCGGGAACGGCCAAAGAGTTATCGGGCGGATAAGTCCGACCTTTACGCCCTTTGCACGGGCAGCCGTAACCGCATTCTTCGATACTCTGGCGGCAATTCCGTATGCGACAACGCAGTATTCCGCATCGTCCATCATGTATTCCTCGTACATAGCCTCGTTCTTCTCGACCTCGGCATATCTCTCGTAACGCTCAAAATTGATTTTTTCAAGCTCCTCGGGCTTGAGGTAAAGAGAATTTATGATATTATGCTTTCTCTTGCAGCCCGTTCCGGTAACAGCCCACGGCTTTTCAACCTTGTTTTCGGTTATGCCCTCGAGCGATACCGGCTCCATCATCTGACCCATTGTTCCGTCGGCAAGAAGCATTGCGGGGATGCGGTATTTATCCGAAAGGTCAAACGCCTTAACGGTTAAATCAGCCATTTCCTGAACACTTGCGGGTGCAAGCACGATGAGATGATAATCGCCGTGTCCGCCGCCCTTGGTAGCCTGAAAATAGTCGGACTGTGAGGGCTGAATGCCGCCGAGACCGGGGCCGCCTCTCTGTACGTTTACTATCAATGCGGGCAAATCGGAACCTGCAATGTATGAAATGCCCTCCTGTTTAAGGGAAACTCCGGGGCTTGAGGAGGAGGTCATTACTCTGAAGCCTGCTCCGGCAACGCCGTAAACCATGTTGATTGCGGCGATTTCACTTTCAGCCTGAAGGAAGGTTCCGCCGATTTTGGGCATACGCTTTGCCATGTAAGCCGCGATTTCCGTCTGCGGAGTTATGGGATATCCGAAATAATGACGGCAGCCGGCACGAATGGCAGCTTCGGCAATTGCTTCATTGCCTTTCATCAAAACTTTTTCAGCCATATCTTCACCTTATTTCTCCACGGTAATTACGCAGTCGGGGCACATCGTTGCACAAAACGCACAGCCTATGCACTTCTCCGGCTCGGCAACCTCCGCAGGGGAATGTCCTTTCGCATTTATTTTGTTTTTGGCGATAACGATGATTTTCTTCGGGCACGCATCAACGCAAAGACCGCAGCCCTTGCATCTGTCCGAAGCAAATGTGACCTTAGCCATATACAGTCTCCTTTACATCAAAAATATTTCTTCTGAAGCGTCAACGGGAAAAGCCCGCAGGCGTTCAGTTTTTCGCATATATCCTCTTTTGCCGCCGTCATTATAACGGGCAGACCGCTCATTTCAGAGAGCCTTTGAGCCTCGGCAAGCGTAGCCTCCACCGTTTCGGGAGTTGTTTCCTCGCCGAGATTCGAGTTGTTTGCGATTGCGGTAAACGGAATTTTGCACGCCGCCTCTATTTCACGCATAACCTCGATTGCCTCTTGTGCATTCGGGGTCAGCGGACGGTAAAAATTCACCGTGAATATCATTTCGTAATCGTTTTCTTCAAGCACGAACGGGGCAAATCTTCCGAGTGCATACGCACCCGCATCATCGCCGCCGATATCAATCACCGCATTGAAATCCCTGCTCTCAAAAAGCCCGTAAAGCTCCTGCGGGAGTGCGGGGATATCAAGATTGGTATTCGCATAGGAGGGAGATATCAGCTCAATTCCCGCTTCTTCAAGCTCCGCGGCACTGTCCTTCGTTCTGAAATACGGATTGACGATATCCAAATCGGCTATCTTTACTTTTTTCCCCTTCCTCGCAAGAGACAGGGCGTAATTCACGGCAAGATTGGTTTTTCCGCTTCCGTAGTGACCGGCAAAAAGAGTGAGTCTCTTTTTATCAGCCATTGCAGACCTTCACGCTCCAGCCGTGGGCATCGGCTTCCTTGCCGTACTGAATGCCCGTGAGTACGTCATAGAGCTTCTGAGTAACCTCGCCTATCTCGTTGTTGCAAACGGTATATTCCTTGCCGTTGTAGAAAAGATGACCTATCGGAGAAACGACCGCCGCAGTACCCGTGCCCCACGCCTCTTCAAGAGAGCCGTCTGCCGCCGCATTGAAAAGCTCGTCAACGCTGATGAGGCGTTCCTCGACCTCGTAGCCCCAATCCTTGAGAAGCTGTACGCAGGATCTTCTCGTAACGCCGGGAAGAACCGAGCCGGTGAGTGCGGGAGTTACGATTTTGCCGTTTATCTTGAACATAACATTCATTGCACCGACTTCTTCAATGTACTTTCTCTCAACACCGTCAAGCCAAAGCACCTGAGTATAGCCGTTCTTCTCTGCGACCTCGCCCGCTCTGAGGCTCGCCGCATAGTTGCCGCCGCACTTCGTATAACCCGTGCCGCCTCTGACGGCTCTGACATCCTTGCTCTCAATGGCAATCTTGACGGGATTTATTCCCTCTGCGTAATATGCGCCGACGGGAGAACAGATTATTGCAAATACCGAATGTGAAACGCTGTGAACGCCGAGACTTGAATCATCGCCGAACATAAAGGGTCTTATGTAGAGTGAAGTTCCCTGAGCCGACGGAACCCAATCCTTATCGACCTCAACAAGAGCCTTTACGCAATCAACAAAATCCTCAACCTCGATTTTAGGCAGGCAAAGACGCTCCGCACTGTCAATAAAACGCTGTGCGTTCGCCTCGGGTCTGAAAAGACCTATCGTGCCGTCGGTGCGGCGATATGCCTTTAAGCCCTCGAAAATTTCAACGCCGTAGTGGAAAACCGTTGAAGCGGGGTGCATCTCAAGCGGTCCGAATGGTACTATTCTCGCATCGTGCCAGCCCTGACCCTTATCATAGTCCATAAGGAACATATGGTCCGTGAATATTTTTCCGAAGCCGAGCTTGCTTTCGTCTGCGGGGTGCTGCTTAGGAGCCGTCGTTTTTGTTACCTTGATTTCGTATTTCATGCTGTTCTTCTCCCTTTCGTATTATAATTTATATCTTTGGATTTTTCCGCTTGTCGTCTTGGGAAGCTCATCTCTAAACACGACGACACGGGGATATTTATACGGTGCTGTGTGTGACTTGACATAATTCTGGATTTCCTTTTTCAGCTCGTCCGTCGGCTCCGTTCCCTTTGTAAGAACAATGCTTGCCTTGACGACCTGACCTCTGACCTCGTCGGGAGCCGCCGAAACTCCGCATTCGAGAACATAGGGAAGCTCCATGATGACGCTTTCAATCTCAAAGGGTCCTATACGGTAGCCGGAGGACTTGATAACATCGTCCACTCTGCCGACATACCAGAAGTAGCCGTCCTCGTCACGCCATGCGGTATCGCCCGTGTGATAAAGCCCGTCATGCCACGCCTCCTGCGTTTTTTCCGTATCGAGATAATATTCTTTGTAAAGACCGCAGGGAACCGTTCTGCCCGTGCGTACAACTATCTCGCCCGTTTCGCCCGCCGCAACGGGATTGCCGTCGGCATCGACGATATCAACATCGTACTGCGGTGTGGGCTTGCCCATAGAGCCGAGCTTGAGAGCCGTGCCTCTGAGATTTGCTATAGTCAGGGTCGTTTCCGTCTGACCGAAGCCCTCGCTGATTTCAAGACCCGTTGCCGCCTTGAATTGACGGAACACCTCGGGGTTGAGTGCCTCACCCGCCGTAGTCATGTGGTGGATGGATGATAAATCGTATTTGGAAAGATCTTCTTTTATGAGCATTCTGAGCATCGTGGGAGGTGCACAGAAGGTGGTTATATTGTATTTTGCAAACATCGGCAGGATATCCGACGCATCGAAGCGGTCAAAGTCATATACGAAAACCGCTCCCTCGCACAGCCATTGACCGTAGAGCTTGCCCCAGAGTGATTTGCCCCAGCCCGTATCGGAGATGGTCAGGTGCAAGCCGTCTCTTTCACAGCAATGCCAATACTTCGCCGTCACGAAATGTCCGAGTGCATAGGTGTGCTTGTGTGCCGCCATTTTGGGATTACCCGTTGTTCCCGAGGTGAAGAACATTATTGCGATATCGTTGCCGCAAGAGGTATCGGGAGTACGCTCATACTTGCTCGAAAACAGCTTGTATTCCGCATTGAAATCGTGCCAGCCGTCCTTCTGTCTGCCGACAATGAGCTTGTTTTTGACCGTGGGGCATTTCTGTGCCGCCCTCTCTGCGATATCCGCCGTATCGCCGTCGCCCGTACAGATTATCGTGTTGACACCTGCGGCGTTGAAGCGATATTCAAAATCGTGCTCTTTAAGCTGATTCGTTGCGGGAATTGCAATTGCACCTATCTTGTGAAGTGCCGTTATTGCAAACCAGAACTGATAATGTCTTTTGAGAACAAGCATTACCCTGTCGCCTTTTTTGATGCCCAGGGAGGTGAAATAATTTGCACATTGATTCGATGCCTTTTTGATATCCTTAAACGTAAAGCGGCGTTCGGTACGGTTGACGTCAAGATGAAGCATTGCCAGCTTGTCGGGATACTTGTTCGCTATCTCGTCAACAATGTCAAAGCCGAAGTTGAAGGTCTCCTCATTGATAAATTCTATGCTTTGGAGTGCTCCGTTTTCATCCTCACGGGTCTTGATAAATTTCTCGCAAAGCAGCTTTTCGGAGCTTTTTGCGGAAACTATCGTACTGCGTACGGTCTCTTCCCTTACATCCTCGTCACCGGGAAGCACAACTGCGCAAAAGTAGCAATCCTCACCGTCAACGGCAATCATTCCGTGGGGCGTTGAGCTGTTGTAATAGATGCTGTCACCCTCGCCGAGTATCTCGGTGTGCTCTCCGACCTGAACCTTGAGCTTTCCTTTGAGAATAAGGTCAAATTCCTGACCGCTGTGCTTCGTGAGATGTATCGGAGCGTTCTGCTGTTCGGGTGAATATTCGTAATGAACCCAATAGGGCTGAGCTATTTTGTCACGGAATTTCGGTGCAAGATTCATTATCTCGATGCCGTCCTCCTTGGCAGTCTCCTGACCCTTGCCCTTTCTCGTTACGGTGTAGCTTGAAAGATGAGCCGAACGACCCTCCAAAAGCTCCGTAAGCTCAACATTAAAAGCAAGAGCACATTTGTGAATGAATGTAAACGGTATATCAGTGCTGCCGCCCTCATAAAGAGCGTATGCCTCGGGCGTTACATCGGTTTTTTCCGCCATTTCGGAAACCGACCAGCCCATGATTTCTCGCAGCTCCTTGATTCTTTCGGCTATCTCGGTAAGCTGCATCATTGTGTTTGTTGTGTTCATAAATTGACCTCCTCGGTGCGAGACGGTGAAAATAAAAAGACCCGTCTCAAAGTTGTTTTTCTTTGAGACGAGTCGATAAAATATCTACCCGCGGTACCACTCAAATTGCATGAATCTCATGCCACTCAGGCTCCGACAAGCCTTATGCGTTAACGCAGCAATCACGGAAGGCGCCTACCTGCCTTTCGGCTTTCGGACCTTCGGCTCGGAAGTGATGGGATATAGGTATTAGTTTGTCGGGCTCACACCGCCCCCGACTCTCTGGGAAACAGACAACCGTATCCGTCTTCGTCACAGCTTTTATATTCAAGTTTTTCTGCATTTTAGCATACCGCCGCCCGAATGTCAATACCTTTTTTGAATTTTTCAGGTGTTTTTTATTCCGAGTCTTTCGATTGAATCGTCTCTCATTTTATATTTAAGAATTTTACCTGCCGCATTCATCGGGAATTTGTCCGTAAAGACAAAATATCTCGGCACCTTGTGCTTTGCCATATGGGAATTGCCGTATTCACGCATTTCGTCCTCATCGGAGCTTTCGCCGTCCTTGAGAATTATCCATGCGCACGCTTCTTCGCCGTAGCGGGTATCGGGTACACCGACTACCTGAACATCCTTAACCTTTGAATGTGTGAGATAAAATTCTTCTATCTCCCTCGGATAAAGATTTTCGCCGCCTCTGATTATCATATCTTTAAGTCTGCCCGTGACTTTATAGTAGCCCTCGGGAGTACGGCAACAGATATCGCCCGTATGAAGCCAGCCCTCGGCGTCAATGGTCTGCTCCGTCGCTTTCGGCATTTTATAATAACCTTTCATTATATTAAAGCCTCTTGCGACAAATTCGCCGTTTTCGCCGTCGGGAAGCTCCTCGCCCGTTTCGGGGTCGATTATTCTGCATTCAACATTCGGGAACGCACTTCCGACCGTCTCCACTCTCAAATCAAGAGATTCGTTGACCTCGCCCATGGTACAGCCCGGAGAGGATTCCGTCTGACCGTAAACGCTGAGTATCTCGGTCATGTTCATCTCTGCCGCCGCACGGCGCATAAGCTCGGGCGGACAGTTCGCACCCGCCATAATGCCCGTTCTCATGTAGGAAAAATCCGTTTTGGCAAAATCCTCATGATTGAACATTGCTATGAACATTGTGGGAACACCGTTGAAGCAGGTTATTCTCTCTGCGTTTATGCAAGCAAGGGAGGATTTCGGTGAAAAATACGGAAGCGGACAAATCGTTCCCGCATGAGTCATCAAATTGGTCATTGAAAGAACCATTCCGAAGCAATGGAACATGGGAACCTGTATCATCATTCTGTCCGCAGAGGAAATATCCATGCGGTCGCCTATCAGCTTGCCGTTGTTTATGATGTTTCTGTGCGTGAGCATAACGCCCTTGGGGAAGCCCGTCGTTCCGGATGTATACTGCATATTGCAAACGTCATCGGGCTTTACCTGAGCGGCTCTGCGGTGTACCTCGTCAACGGGTACGCTGTCCGCTCTTTCAAGCATTTCCTCCCATTCAAGGCAGCCGTCCATCTTAAAGCCCACCGTTATGACGTTACGCAGGAACGGCAGATTCTTTGAATACAGCGGCTTACCCGCTTTAAGCCCGTGAAGCTCGGGGCAAAGCTCGGAGATTATCTCCTCGTAGTTTGAATCCTTGCAGTCTCTTATCATTACAAGAGTGTGCGTGTCGGACTGACGAAGCAGATATTCCGCCTCATGCACCTTGTATGCCGTGTTGACCGTAACAAGCACCGCTCCGATTTTTACCGTTGCCCAGAAGGTCAAAAACCACTGCGGGATATTTGTTGCCCAAACCGCAACGTGATATCCCGGCTTTACGCCCAGAGAAATGAGCGCCGCCGCAACTCTGTCAACATCGTCACGAAATTCCGAGTAGGTTCTCGTATAGTCAAGCGTAGTATATTTGAAAGCATACTGGTCGGGATATCTCCGTGCCGTTTCGTCAAGCACCTGAGAAAACGTAAGGTCCACCGTTTCAAATTTTTTCCACGGGAAGGTGCCCGTGCGTGAACGGTTATAATAGATATTCTCTGTCGGCTTCTGCGTCCTTACGCTGTTCATGTAGGTGACAAAATGAGTCAGAACAACGTCGGGATCTGATATCTCATCATTGTTGTCCGCACAGATAAAGCCGTCATAATTGAGCGAACGCAACGCATTCATGAAATCCCGCACGGGAAGCTCGCCGTCGCCTATGATGACATTCGTGCCGCCTTTTCTGTCACCGATTCGCACATAATTTATGTATGCGCCGAGTGTGCGTATCGTCTCGTCCGCGGTCTCTCCCGCATCAAAAAAGGTTGCTCTTATGTTCCACGCCGTGCCGAGAGCCGCCGTGCCGAAAAGATTGATTATTTCAAGTGCTTTTTCGGTATGTGCAAGCACTCCGCAGGTTTCAAGCAGTATGCTCACTCCGTATTCCTCGGCACATTTTACCGCCGGAGACAAAATTCCTTTGAGCGTCTGCTCGGGAATTTCACCCGAAAAACGGATTATTACATTCTGTATTCCCGCATTCGCCGCAAGGGTAACGCAATCGGTTATCGGCTCTGCGGCAGTGGCGGCACATATCGGGTCGGGGAAGGTGAGTGCCGCCGCTTCAAGATGACGGTTCACCAGCTTGCGTCCCGAATCCGCCGCCGAGGACGGGTCAAACAGACTGTCACGGTGTGCGGCAAGCTCTGCTCTTGCATCAAATATTTCTATTCCGGAGAAGCCGTAATCCGAAGCGGTATCGCACAGCTTCAGAAATGACGGACAGCTCACGTTTTCGGTAGAAAATGCTAATTTCATATTATTTTTCCTCGTAAACAATCTTATTAAGTGCGTTGATGTAGGCTCTTATGCAGGCTCCGACAATGTCGGTTGAAATACCGTTTCCGGCATACAGCTTACCGCCGTCACGCAGACGGATAAGTGATGAGCCCAAAGCCTCTCTGCCCTTTGTTATTGCCTGTATCTGGAAATCATCAAGCTCATAGTGATGACCGATTATCTGTTCAATCGCATGGAACGCCGCATCTATCGGACCGTCGCCCGTGCTTACTCCGCTGAGCTTTTCGCCGTTCTTTTCAAGCGTAAGATTCGCCGTTGCCGTCATGACGTTACCGCTGTTTACAACATAGCTTACTATATGATAAGTTGACGGAACCTGCATCGCCGTGCTCGCAACAACCGCTTCAAGCTCTCTTGCACTTATGGAATTTTTCTTTGCCGCAACACGGCGGAATTCCTCGTAGACCTTGCCGTTATCCTCGGCACTAAGCTCATAGCCCAAATCTCTGACGGCAGCAATAACCTGCGTGAGAGTGCTCGATGCGTTGAGTACAGACGGCTCGGATTGAGCGGAGGCGTTTTCGCCCTGCTTTTCGGCTTCCTCGGGTGCCGTTTCGGAAAGCGTGCGGTGGATTCCCGTGATGTCAAGACCGCAGGAGAATCCAAGCTCGTCGCCCTTTGCACGGCAGATATCCGCAAATACCTCGGCACTCAAAAGCGACTTGCTTCCGACGGCTGTTTTGATACCGTCCGCACCCGCTTTTATCGCTTCAACCGCACAGGCAGCCGCCATATTCAGCATATCGGAGGTCTTAACGAACACCTTTCCGTCACACGCCTGCTTTACCTCGGAAACAAGGGCGGCAATCTCATCGGGGAAGCCCGTTCCCGCATCGTCGCAAAGAGTTACACGGCTTGCACCGTTTTCACACGCCGCACGGCAGCACTCGGCGGCAAAGCCCGCTTCGGCTCTCGTTGCATCGGAGGCAACAAATTCCACGGTATCGCACTTTTCCGAAGCCTTCTTGCATAAATATGCAACTTTTTCAAGCATTTTCGGAGCTTTCATATGATATGTATATTCCATTTGCACCGTTGATATGGGCATTTCCACTCTCAGACACGGTGACTCTGCCGTTTTGACACAGCTCCAAGCGGCATCAAGGGATTCATCGTCAACACCCGTCGGAATGCTTACGGTACAGCCGTTGAGTGAGGAGGCTATCGTTCTGAGCACCACCTCATCCTCTCTGCTGCCCGAGCAGGCGGGAAGCTCCACGCAATCAACGCCTGCATTACGCAGACTCTGTGCAAGAGCGAGCTTTTCACGGAACGAAAGTCGGCGGCTTTTTGCTCCCGTTGCACCGCCAAGGGTAATATCCGAAACATAAATACTTTTCATCTTTTTTCGCCTTTCATTGATATTTTTCAAATTTTTAAGCTCCTGCGGAAAATAAAAAGCCCGCAGAGAACCACTCTCTGCGGGATGACTAATTCTAAAAATTAACCACGGTACCACCCGTATTGCCTGCTTACGCAGACCTCTCATCAGGCTCTGTCAAGCCCTTGACCTGTAACGGGATCCCCCGTGCCCCCTTACTTTATTCCGGGGACCTGCTCCGATACGAGACTGCCGAATAGCCCGCTTACCGTTTTTCACCCTCCAACGGCTCTCTGAAAGTCAAAGCTGTTCCGCATAATATCTTCACTGCATTTGCTTGTTTGATTTTCCTCATTTTAACGCACAAAGGCGTGGTTGTCAAGTGTCTTGAAGAAATTTTGCATAAATACACAGTGTATACCGCTTCACGGGACAAAAAAATTGTCGGATATCCATAATATTTTTTTCGTTACCGCCGTAACCATTTTCTTTCTGCGGCATAACATGAGGATGTAAGCAGTCGAGAAATCGGCTGACTCGGATTAAGGAGGTCAGATCATGGGTTGCGGATGCAATAACAATTGGTTCCTTATTATCATCCTCTTGCTCCTTTGCTGCTCCGACTGCGGCAACGGTTGCGGCTGCGGCTGCAACGGCTCATCCAGAAGCAATGACTGCGGCTGTGGCTGCGGCTGCTGAAGTTCAATTAACCGAAGCTAAAATCCTCGCCGCTTCCTCCTGCGTTAGACCGCCGGGGGAGGCGGTAAAATTTTTGGGAACGGCGTTCTGCCACCTGAGTGCATATTTCTCCGCTTCCTCGCCGCTTATTTTTACTCCGTCCAAATTCACAAGAGCCGCAACGGTGCTCTTTACCGATTCGATATCCTCCGTCAGAGAGACGAATTTTTCGGCTTTTTCGGGAGCAAAGCGAACACAGCGGTCGATGAACGCCCCGAAAAAGGCGGCACAGGCAGTTCCGTGGGGCACTCCGTAATTCTCCGTAAGAATATATCCGAGAGGATGCGGAAAAGCCGTACCGCAGGTGTTTATCACAAGACCTGCATAAATCGACCCTTCATACAGCTTTTCTCTGAGAGATTCGGAAATATTTTCGCACCGTACAAGCTCCTTCAAGCCGTTGTATATGACGGGTATGCACTTTTCGGCGTAAAGTCCGACGACCTCGTTGCATTTCTCGGTGAAAAATCCCTCGACGGCGTGAGCAAAAGCATCAAGAGCCGTTGAAACGCTCTCACCTCTCGGGACGGTGGAAGTGTATCCGTAATCGCAAAAGGACACGGCGGCATAGCAATCCGCTCCCGAAATGCTCTTTTTCATGCCCGTTTTGTCATTTGTGAGAACGGCAACACTCGTAACCTCGCTGCCCGTTCCCGCCGTTGTTCCGATAAGAAGAACCGGAAGCGGTGTGCCGTTATATTCTCTTTTGTAAATATCCTCTGCGGAAAGGGAGGAATCCGCCGCATAAATTGCTATCGCCTTTGAAGCATCGAGCACCGAGCCGCCGCCGATACCGAGGATAAATTCCGCACCGCACTCTCTTGCCGCCTCTCCTGCCGCATGACAAGCCGAAATGAGGGGGTTCGCTCCTATTCCGTCAAAAACGGCATATTCGACTCCCGCCCGAGAGAGTGTCTGCGTTGCATCATCCAAGGCTCCGCTGAGCTTTGCACTGCTTTTTCCCGTGACAATGAGACAGCGTTTGCCGTAACGTGCGAAAAGCTCTCCGCTTTCGGAAACGCATCCCCTGCCCGTAATGCAATTCACCGGCATATAAAACGAATTTATCATGAATTTTTCCTCCGAATTTTTCTTGCTTTGTGATTATTTTAGCATACCTCTCCCGAAAATCCAATATCTATGAATTAAAATTTTGCTTTATTTTTGTAAATTATTATTGAAAAATATTTTTAAAAGGTGTATAGTAGATTTACGGAGAAGATATATCTGCCGTTACATAACAGTATATCGTTTTTGATATATCTCGGAGGCGTTCACGGTGAAAAAAATCATCATTTCTTTTTTTGTGCTTGCCGCCGTTGCGGCTACGGCACTTTTTTTTGCTGTCACGAATGAGGAAAAGTGCGACTTTTTCGCCATGGACACTCTTATTTCCGTCAAGGTCGAGGGACTTGAAGCTAAAAGCTGCTCCGAGGAATTGCAAAAGCGGATAAATTCTCTCGACGGAGAACTGCTTTCACGCTTTTCCGCCGCCTCTCAGCTCGCCGAAATAAATTCCCGTCCGCAAAGCAAGCCCGATGCAAAGCTGCTCGGATATCTCGAAAAGCTGCTTGAGGTCTGCCGTTTGAGCGGCGGCAAATACGATATTACCCTCGGCTCGGTCAGCGATTTATGGAGCTTCACCGATTCGCCTCGAGTCCCCGCCGAAGATGAGCTTGCGAACGCTCTTTCTCATGCGGGATATGAAAAAACAGAAATCAACGGGGACACCTTTATCCGAACCGACACCGAAGCAGTCATTGACCTCGGCTCTGCGGGCAAGGGAATCGCTCTTGACGAGGCAAAAGAAATTCTCGGCAAGAAAAATATCCGCTCGGCAGTGGTTTCCGTCGGCGGCAGCGTTCTCCTCTACGGCAAGGGGAGCTTTACCGTCGGAGTGCGTGACCCTTGGGGCGATGCAGGAAGATCCGTCATCACCCTGAAGCTCTCCGAGAGCTGTGTTTCCACCTCGGGAAGCTACGAAAGGCAGTTTGAAGCGAACGGAAAAAGCTATCATCATATTCTTGACCCCGACACGGGAATGCCCGCCGAAAACGGTCTTGTGAGTGTCACCGTCGTTTCGGACAGCGGTTTACTCAGCGATGCTCTTTCCACCGCCTGCTTCGTTCTCGGCATTGAGGACGGCTGTGCTCTTGCGAAAAAGCTCGGCTGTGAAGCAATTTTCATCACCGAAAACAAAAAAATATTCTGCACCGACGGCGTTCGGGATAAAATCACCGTTCTCGAGGAGGAATATTCCTTTGAAAGCTGATTTTTCACGCCTCATGCTGATAAAAAAAGCCGACATCATCATAATCGCCTGTGTAATCATTGCCGCAATAATTGCTTTTCCGATTATTTCCCGCTCGGACGGCAGGCTTGAAGCAACCGTTACGGTGAGCGGAGAAACGGTATGCTCAATCGATCTTTCCTCCCGCGAAAGCCTTGAATTTCGTACCGATACCGCTCCGTCCCTGCTCATAAAAGCGGAAAACGGTGAGGTTTGGATAGAGGAAGCAGGGTGTACAGACAAGCTCTGCGTTGCCTGCGGCAGACTCAGCCGAAAGGGAGACACGGCGGTATGTCTGCCTGCAAAAACGGTAATTTGTATCGGCAATTCTGAGTTTGACGCCGTAACTTATTGATATGAAAAAGAAAAATTCACTTGTATACGAAACAGCCTTGAGTGCGATTTTGTGTGCTCAGGCAATTGCCCTCAGTTGGCTCGAGGGTCTTTTACCGGCGTTTCCTTGGCTCCCTCCGGGGGCAAAGCCCGGTTTTTCCAACATAATAATAATGTTTGCGGCAGGCAGTCTCGGCTTCGGGAAAACGCTTGCCGTCACCGTCGTGAAAGCGGGCTTCGCTTTTGTTACGAGAGGTGCAACCGCGGGAGCAATGAGCCTTGCGGGAGGCGTTCTTTCTGCGGCGGCAATGTATTTACTTTTGAAATATGCCGGCAAAAAGCTCGGTCTTACGGGAATTTCGGTAATCAGCGCACTGTGCCACAATGCGGGACAGCTTGCGGTTGCCGCAGTTCTCACGGGAACAGCCGACATAATATATTACTCACCGATGCTCGCTCTTTTCGGCGTTCTCACCGGTGCAGTCACGGGAATCATCTTCAAAGCGGTAATTCCCGCACTTGAAAAACAAAAAAATTATTTTGTGAGAAAAAAGGAGGAGTAAACATGGCTAAGCTCGGCAAGAGCGGTGTACTGACCGCCGTAAAGAAGGTCAGAGGCGGCGTAAAGGTCGCTCATCACAAGAACACCGCCGAAACCGAAGTCATCAGAATCCCGACTCCCTCAAAGGTCGTTATCCCGATGCAACAGCATATCGGAGCCCCCTGCGAACCGACGGTAAAGGTCGGAGATACGGTGGCAGTAGGTCAGCTCATCGGTGACAGCGATAAGTTCGTCAGTGCACCCATTCACGCTTCCGTTTCGGGCACGGTCACCGCAATAGGCGACGTAAAGCTCCCGAACGGTGCCGTTTCAAAGGCGGTCACCATTGAATCCGACGGTGAAATGCGTTTGTGGGAGGGCGTAAAGCCGCCCAAGGTTGAAACAAGAGAGGATTTGATTAAGGCGGTCAGAGCCTCGGGTCTTGTCGGTCTCGGCGGAGCAGGCTTCCCCACCCATGTCAAGCTGAATTTTCCGCCCGAGAAAAATATAGATACTCTCATCGTCAACGCCGCAGAATGCGAGCCGTACATAACGGTCGATTATCGCGAATGTATGGATAATTCATGGGACGTTCTTTCGGGAGTATACACCCTTAAAGAGCTTCTCGGCTTCAAGCAGGTCATAATTGCCGCCGAGGATAACAAGCCCGAAGCGTTCAAGGTCTTGAGCAGGATTGCCGACAACAAGGCGGATAACGATAATTCCGTTAAGCTCATGGTGCTCGAATCGAAATATCCTCAGGGTGCCGAAAAGATGATGGTTCAGTCCGCAACGGGCAGACGCGTTCCTCCCGGAAAGCTCCCCGCAGACGTGGGCTGTGTAGTAATGAATGTCGCTTCCGTCGCATTCATCGCAAGATATCTTAAATCGGGCAAGCCTCTTGTCAGCCGTTCCCTCACCGTTGACGGCTCCGCAATAGCCGAACCCAAGAACGTTCGTGTTCCCGTGGGTACGGATATCGGAGAAATCATCGAATTTTGCGGCGGCTTCAAGGCTGAACCGAGTAAAATACTCACCGGCGGACCGATGATGGGTCTTGCCATAGTCGGAACCGAGCTTCCCGTCCTCAAGCAGAACAATGCAATTTTGGCGTTCACCGCCGAGGATGCCGCACTCAAGCCCGAAACCGATTGTATCCGCTGCGGCAGATGCGTTGCCGCCTGCCCGATGAGCCTCATGCCCACAAATATCGTAAAAGCGGCAAAAATGAAGGATGCCGATGCACTCAAAAAGGCGGGAGTTGCCGTCTGCATGGAGTGCGGAAGCTGTGCCTTTGCCTGCCCCGCAGGTAAACCGCTTGTTCAGCATATGCGTCTTGCAAAAGCAATTCTCAGAGAGGAGGGCACTAAATAATGGTAAACGGAAAAAAGCTGACAGTCAGTGCTTCACCGCATCTGCATTCGTCAAAAACCACAACAGCGATAATGCTTGACGTGATAATTTCACTCATTCCCGCACTTATCGCCGCCGTATTCATCTTCGGACCCCGTGTTCTCGCAGTAACCGCAACCACCGTTATTTCCTGCGTGCTTTCCGAATATATTTCGAGAAAAGTAATGAAGAGAAGCAACACCATCGGCGATTTGAGTGCCGTTGTCACGGGCGTTATCCTTGCGTTTAACCTGCCCGTAAGCCTGCCTCTTTGGATGGCGGCTGTCGGCGGAGTTGTCGCAATAGTCGTTGTAAAGCAGTTCTTCGGCGGTATCGGTCAGAATTTCGCAAACCCCGCAATTACCGCAAGAATTATTCTTCTCCTTTCGTTCGGTAAGGCAATGGGAGATTGGACCGTTCCCCTCTCATGGAAAACCGATGCCGTTTCCGGTGCAACACCGCTTGCACTTCTCGGAACGGAAAACGCCGCTCTTCCCTCAAAGCTCGATATGTTTCTCGGACTCAGAGGCGGCTGTCTCGGTGAAACCTGTGCCGTTGCACTTCTTATCGGCGGAATTTATCTCGTTGTAAGAAAAATAATCTCCCCCGCAATTCCCCTTTCGTTCATCGGTACGGTTGCCGTCATAATGCTTATCAAGGGTCACGGCGACCTCAGCTTCCTTACATATGAGCTTCTGGGCGGCGGTCTGCTTCTCGGAGCAATATTCATGGCAACGGATTATTCAACAAGCCCGCTCAATCTCAAGGGCAAAATCGTATTCGGCATCGGCTGCGGACTTCTCACCTCGGTGATGCGACTTTTCACCCCGATGTCGGAGGGTGTTTCCTTTGCAATTCTTCTTATGAACCTGCTCGTTCCTCACATTGAGCGTCTCACCGCTCCCAAGCCTTTCGGAACGCAAAAAGAGAAAAAGGAGGCGGCTGCAAAATGAAAAACGCAAAAGAGTACGCCGCTCCCGCCGTTGTTCTTTTCCTCATCGGACTTATCGCAACATTTCTTCTGGGCATGACGAACGATATCACCGCTCCGAAGATAGCACAGCTTGCCGTTGAAAATGAAAAGAAGTCAAGACAGACGGTATTTTCCGATGCCGCCGATTTCGGAGAGGTCACTACCCTTTCCGACGGCACCACGATAGTTCCCGCACTTGATGCGAACGGAAACAAAATCGGCAGTGTTGTCGTTAATTCCGTTAAGGGCTACGGCGGAGACGTTTCCGTTATGACGGGCGTTGACAGCGACGGCAAGGTTACGGGTGTAAATATTCTTTCACACTCCGAAACGGCAGGTCTCGGTGCCAATTCCACCAAGGAGAGCTTCCGTAATCAATTCGTCGGACTTATCAAGGGCATAACCGTTTCAAAGGATGCTCCGGGCGAAAATTCAATTGACGCTCTTACGGGTGCAACCATCACCTCAAGAGCGGTCACTCAGGCGGTCAATGCCGCAATAGAAGCAGTAGGAGGTGAGAACAATGGCTGATAAAAAGACATCCCTCGGCAAGGAATTTACCAAGGGCTTGATGAAGGAGAATCCTGTTCTCCGTCTCGTTTTGGGTACCTGTCCTACCCTTGCAACCTCAACAAGCGTCGTAAATGCTTTGGGCATGGGAATATCCGTGCTGATAGTTCTCGTATGCTCCAACATCGTTATATCGGCACTCAGAAAGGTCATTCCCTCAAAGGTCAGAATCCCCGCATACATCGTCATCATCGCTTCTTTCGTTACGATAGTTCAGATGATAGTCAAGGCTTTTGTTCCCGCTCTCGACTCGGCACTCGGAGTTTTCCTGCCGCTGATAGTCGTTAACTGCATAATTCTCGGCAGAGCCGAAGCATTCGCAGGCAAAAATTCCGTTCTCGCCTCGGCTGTTGACGGTCTCGGCATGGGCGTCGGCTTCACCATGGCTGTGTGCTGCATGGCTTCCGTGAGAGAAATTCTCGGTGCCGGCACCTTCCTTTCGGGTGCACAGAATCTTCTCGTTCTTTTCGGTGACAACGTTCTCGGCGGCTTTGACGGCTTTACCCTCATCCCCGACGGCGGAGTTATCAGCCCGATGACAATATTCATTCTCGCTCCCGGCGGCTTCTTTACGTTCGGTATTCTCATGGCTTGTGCCAACAGAATTGCCGAGAAAAAGGGCAAGCCCAAGGCACAGCTCGGCGGCTGTCAGTCCTGCCCCATGGCGGCAAACTGCTCTAAGCTCGCAAACGGCGGCTGCGATGAAAGTAAGGAGGCTGAAAACGCATGACCTTCAAAATATTCATCACACTCATAATAACAACAATTCTTACCGAAAACTTTACACTGTGTAAATTCCTCGGTATCTGCCCGTTCCTCGGCGTTTCAAAGAAGCTCAATACCGCTCTGGGTATGTCCGCCGCGGTTATCTTCGTCATGGCTCTTTCCACCGCCGCAACCTATCCCATCAACAAGTATCTCCTTGTTGCCAACGGGCTTGATTATCTCCAGACCATCGTTTTCATTCTCGTTATCGCCGCTCTCGTTCAGCTCGTTGAAACGGCAATGAAAAAATTTATGCCCCCGCTCTACAACGCATTGGGTATTTATCTCCCGCTCATAACCACCAACTGTGCCGTTCTCGGCGTTGTTCTTCTCAACGTTACCAACGAATACAATTTCGCCGAATCCATGGTAAACAGCATCGGTGCGGGTGTAGGCTTCATGGTTGCAATGGTGATTTTCTCCGGCGTTCGCTCAAGACTCGAGAGCTGTGACGTTCCCAAATTCCTTCAGGGACTTCCCATCGTTCTTATCGCCGCTTCCATAACTTCTCTTTCGTTCCTCGGCTTTGCAGGTCTTGCCGACGGAATATTCGCTTAAGGAGGTAACGGATATGGATTGGACTTCAATTTTAACCGCCGTTGCCATAGTCTCGGGCATAGCCCTTATCGCCGGTCTCGGACTTGCAATAGCTTCAAAGATTTTTGCCGTTCCCGTTGACGAAAAGGCTCAGGCTATCAGAGAATGCCTCCCCGGTGCCAACTGCGGTGCCTGCGGATTTTCGGGCTGTGACGGCTATGCCGCCGCTCTTTCCGAGGGAAAAACCACCAACACCGCTCTTTGTGCCCCCGGCGGAAACGATGCCGCAAAGGCTATCGGAGAAATCACCGGTCTTGCCGCAGGAGAAGTAAAGCCCATGGCGGCTGTCGTCCTTTGCCGCGGTCATAACGGAAATGCCGAAACCAAGCTCGAATACAGCGGAGTTAAAAGCTGCCGTATGGCAATGCAGATTTTCGGCGGCCCGAAAGAATGCGTTTACGGCTGTCTCGGTTACGGAGACTGCATGGCTGTATGCGAATATGACGCAATTCAGCTTTGCGACGGCGTGGCGAAAATAAATCCCCTTGCCTGCCGTGCTTGCCGTCAGTGCGTTAAAACCTGCCCCAAGGGACTTATTGAAATGCTCCCGCTCGAACAGACCAACGCCGCCGTGCTTTGCAAGAATCATGACAAGGGCGCCCTCACTCGCAAGGAATGCAAAGCGGGCTGTATCGGCTGCATGAAGTGCGTTAAGGCCTGCGAATACGGTGCGGTTACGGTAAACAATTTCTGTGCCGAGGTCGATGCCGAAAAATGCACCGGCTGCGGAAAATGCGTCGAGCAGTGCCCCGTCGGAGCAATAAATCTCCTCGTCGGTACAAAATAATACCATACATTATTATATAGACACAAATACAAAAGCACGAATACTAAATAGCATGAATGCCAAAACAGCCGTAGGGTGCAACCACACCCTACAGCTGTTTTTCTTATCTTCGGAAAAATCAGAAATGTGAAGTTGGAACAAACTATGCCCATAAAAATTGACACACAAACATTAGTATATACAGTAAACTTTCTCTGAAAATTTGCAACGCATACCGAACACATCCCTAATCAACTATTGTTCGCCCGTCGACTTTTGACATATGTTTTATCGACAAGGGTTCCAAATTATTTTTCTTTTACGAACTCTGTTCCATCAATAATGATTGTATCGCCATCTTTTTCAAAACTCTTTTCCCAATCATAGCTAAGATTTAAAAGTTTGTATGTAATAGTGATCCTGCCATCTTCAATTTTGTATTTTCCTTCAGCCTCAATGCCAAAGGCTGAGATTACTACAATATTATCTTCTTTGAAAGTAAAGCTTTGTGCAATTATGCCGTCGGAAGTATATTTGCCGCTAAGCTTTGTAGAGCATGATGCTAAAGCGCAAGTCATAACACAAACTAAAAATATTGCTATTATTATTTTTATATTTCTTTTCAATGTAAATCTATCCTTCCATAAGATTTATCTTTGTAGATATGTTATCAATAATTGTACAATTAAAAACACAGTATTAATTCCCGTAAACATCAATCATCAATTTTTACAACACTATCGGGGATTTCGATTTCGTCAAGAAGAGTACAAACAGCTTCCTCTGCCTTTTTCTTCTTTCCAAACAATTTTTTGAAGAAATCTTTGATTTTTTTGCCAAATGTCTTCTTCTGAGGCTCTTCTTGTTCGGCAGGTTCTTCGGAAGGCTCTGCAACATCATCTGTCACATTTTCAGAATCAACTTCTGTTGCGGCACTTGTTTCACCGGTAGATTCTGCTGCGTCGGTGATTTCTTCTGAGTTCGGCTCTGTGCCTTCTGCCTTAGGTTCTTCTTCTTTCTTTTTGCCAAAGATTTTCTTGAAGAAATCTTTAACCTCGTCAAAAACGCCGAGCAGTCCTTTGCGTTTTGGGTCAGGTTTATCTCCAAAATCAGGAACAAATTCTTCTTCGGGTTCTTCAGGTGCAGGAGGCGTTTCGAGCATTTTTTTGCTGTGCCAATTCAACACATCCGCAATAATCTCAAGGTATCTCTTAAGATTTCTCTCAACCGAAACAATCAATCCAAGGTCAATATCGCTGTCCTCAACAATATAGATACAATTTTCATCGCACTCACCATCTAAACGGTAAGTAGCATATGCCAGATTGTCAGAATAACAGTCTTCACTATAAGGCGTCAGAGCAGCTATATAGTGATATGTCTCCGGATAGGTTGTCCTAAACACTTCATTCATCAACAAACAAATTGTATAACGAATGCGATTTGTGCTGCTTTCCGGCAATTTAATTTTAAGAATGCTCTTCAGCCACTTCAAAACGACGAGGTAATAATTGCTAAAGAGGGTACTGTTCTGTCAGAAACACCTTATAGGTACTCTGCTACAGAGTATACCTTCATTAACACTTACGGCTTTGACCACACAATCAAAGCTAATAAAATCGAAGCATCCATCTTGTATTTCTATGACGGCAAAAAGTATATGCGCTGTGTCAAAGCTAAGATGAAAAACTTGCAAATTGGTATCAATAGTCAGAATTATTACAAGCCTAATTCGTTTGTGGGATACCCTAATATGCTTTACATCGAAAATGATTGGATTTGCTTAAATCTTTATGTTGTAGAGAAAATTTTTAAAAATAAGCAAGCTTGCTTGTCGGACATCGATCACGCTTTACCGATTAATTTTGATTGCTTTTTCGGCGAAATTTTCGGTGACGGTTAATGAAATGGAGGAACAATATGAAATCATTATTTGAACAATAGGGTGGCACTTTTACGATGCAGGGTAATTATCGTCTGCCAAACCTGCTTCCATCCACCGAAGACGAACGCCCTATCGGCGTATGGGGACAGTGCCGACTTAACTACCTAAAGCATCACCGTAAAGTCTTATATTATAATCTGCTCACTTCCGGAAAGCTCCATTCCCACCTTGCCGATACCGAAGAACAGGCACAAGAACTCTTTTCACGGCTGGTAAAAGAATACTCCGAAAAGGAAGGTGTCACGGAACAGCTCAAATCCGCCGACCAAATGGCGTGGGTGCGTGAAATGAACAATATCCGAGAACGTGTAATGGAAACAGTCTATTCTGAAGTGGTGTTCGTATGAGAAAACGGAAATACTGCCTTCGCCTGACTGATACAGAACACCGCCTTATCCTTCAATGCTTGTTTGAATACCGAAACAAACTAATATCTCACGGTGAATACACCGACGGCATCGATGAGCTCATAATTAAATACATAAAATAACAACAGGCACGAGAGTTAACCTCTCGTGCCTGTTATCATAGTTTTTGGATTAGTTAAAATCCACTTGACAATACAATATCTCAAGTATAACCATTTTAACAGTTATTCCACCAGTTTCATTGATGTATATATGATATTTATACCGCTGATCTTGAACAACGATCCAATCATTCAATAGAAAAGATTCTCCAGTTTCAACATTTTCCAGTACGCAGTAGTTGCAGGCAAACCTTGAAGAAATCTCAGGAATTTTTTCCATTATGTGTGGCTGGAGAAATTGTTCTTTTTGTCCAGTCGTAAGAAAAGGTGCGAAATCAAACCATGTGTTAGTAGGACCGTCAAAATCTACATTATCAAAATCATAACCGGCGTGACCTATCGCAAGTTTGTTGATGATTCTAAAAAAGCGATCTCTATCGAAACTAAAGTAAATCTTTCCATCAATCTTTTTTATTTGAGAGTCTATTAATTGTTTTAAAGAAGAAAGATTTTCTAACGCAGTTAGTACTTTTTCATTGCATTTATATCCGACAAAAATATTGCTTTTTAATATTTCCAGATAATAAGCAACATACTGTTCATCGAATGAAAAGCCGTTGTTGCAAGGAAAACACGCTGGTATTGTAGGCAAATTCTCGGGATAAGGTTCAATCAGAAAAGTCTTGGAAGGAATATGCTCTCTAGTTGTGGCAACATTACCGCAGTATATGCATCCACTATCCAGATTTTTATCCCAATATGTATAATATCCTAATCCATCGGTTTTTTCACGTCGTTTTCTTTGTTGCATAACGCACCTATTAATTCGAGATCAATTCTGTATCTGTTTTAATACTGATCTGATTCAAA
Organism: uncultured Clostridium sp.; assembly: GCA_964587915.1. Lineage (GTDB taxonomy): Bacteria > Bacillota > Clostridia > Oscillospirales > Acutalibacteraceae > CAG-177. The sequence goes on along the minus strand of CAZPMK010000001.1, from coordinate 10,082 downwards.
AGCTGATGATAATAATACATAAGTTTACGAAGTTCTTCGCAAGAATCAATACTGTATTTACTCGTGCAGTTTTCGCAATCTTCATTACAAATAAATTGTTGTTTCTTTTTCGCAATATGTATTTTCTTTTGACAAGAACCATAATACAGTTTATTATGTGCCAAATCGTTGCGAGGTTTTATTAATTTGTTTTGATAATTGTCAGCAAATGTATCATCCCATGTAGAATCGTCTTCAAATTCTCTTACGACCAATGACATAATTGCATATCTGTCCTTGTTGCTCATAACATATTCGACAGATTCCATTGCTGCTTTAAGAAATTTATATCCATTCTTTTCGAAAAGCTTGCTAAAATTATTTTTTGAATTGGATTCTGCATTTTCTACGAATTCTTTGGCTTTATTAACTATTGTTTCCTTTTTGAAATCAGGAAGCTTATCAAACAAAGCGAGAGTGGTAGTCCTACAAATATAGTCAAATTCGGAAGTGCTATCCATAATTAATCCTCTGATATTTGCTATACTATATTCTCGCTTAAGATTCTTCCTGATTACTTTATCAACAGTACTAGTCAAATCTTCTCTTGTAGAAAAGAAAACCCCATCAAGATGTTCATCGCTATTTTTCATTTCTTGTTTCATTGTTTCGTAATTGCTTGAATAAAAAACAATATCAGTATAAATGTTACGATTTCTCAGATCTTGAATGATTACATCACCGGTTGTTCCCGAAAGGGCGTAATCAATAACTATTTGATCGTATAAATTGAAAATATCTACATCAAAATTGTCCAATTCCTTTTCTTTATAATCCATAAATTGGCTATAGATGGTAAGGCGTGGGGTCATGTTGTTTTGTTTTACAGAATCCTCTATTAATTCTTGTGCTGTTTCTATAAAATCCTCGCTATCATCTATCCATAGCATTTTATACGTCGTGTTCATTTGTTTATTTCTCCCTTTAAGGTAATGTTATGACAAATTTCGCACCGTTTGGTTCATTATTCTTTGCATAAATTTGTCCATGCATTTTTTTGACAACGCTTTCAACATTATACAGTCCAATGCCCGTGCCGCCAGTATTGCTGAAACCGAATTCAAAGATGCGATTCATATCGGCACTACCAAATCCAGTTCCATTATCAAGGATCACAATGCTCGGAGTATCAATGTTTCTCATGTTTAAATAAAACTCTGTGGAATTACTTTTGAGAGAATTAGAAACCAAATTATCTAACATAAGGGACACATATTGAGGGTTAAAACGGACGATATATTCGCCCTCAACATTAATACTAAAGCTTAAATTGAAGTACTGTTTAGACAAGACATTAAGAAGATATTCCTTGCAGAAAACGAATAGATCTTCCGTAATAAACTCATCTTCGATATTGAATTTTGCGAGTGCACTATATTTCAAAGCACTAAGAATCTTGTCTGTAGCCACAGAAATGGCACCTAGCTCTCGATAGTTGTTAATACCTATTTTTTTTGCAAGAGTAGTAACACCATTTCTAATTGTAAGAGCATTTGTCTTAACTAAATGTGTCTTTGCCGAAAAACTCTTTTGATCTTCGGTAACAGTGCTAAAAATTGTATTGCTTTGAGCATGATACTTTTTAGCTTCTTGCTCAGCCTCAAATTGGCGTTTTTCTGCTTCCTCCTTTGCTTTTTGAGCGGCTTGAGCTTCAGCTTCTGCTTTTGCACGAGCTTCAGCTTCTGCTTTGCGCTTTTCTTCCTCCAATGATAAAAGATATTCATTATATTTATCATTTTCATCAGTAATTTCTTTACCAACTCTGTTTCTCAAAGCATATAGTTTTGTTAATATAGGATCTACAATCGAAGTTAATAAAGTTATGCGATCGTCATCCAAGAAGTCTTGTCGGCTGGATGTTGCGATATCAGGCAAATCATCATCGTCTAAAATATCGAATGTTATTTCGCCCTCGATATAATTAGCCATAGCTTGAGTGCTAGGGCTTATAACAAAATAATCTGCAACCGCAAGTTTATTTCTAACATATAATCTTAACCGGTTCGGTTGATAAATCGAGTTTCTTATAAAGTTATTATCAACAGCATTTTTCTGTTCGATAGTACTATGAATTGCTATCCAACCAGTTAAAAGATAATCTTTTTCCACTTGGGTGTCATCTTCAAATTTATATATAAATTTGCCACTTGTTGGTGTAGGCGCTTTGTCGATAAATTTAGTTTCACGGGAAGTGTTGGCAATGTGTTCATATTGAGATGCCCAAGAAAAAGCAATGCTTTTAGACATTTTTGAAGCAATATTTAAACCACTATTGTCAAATAAAGCATAGAAATTTTTATAGGCTATCTTTTTTTCTACAGGTTTAAAATCTACCGCATCGTTTTTATTGGTTTTGACAGAAACATATATAGTAGACTTCAAAGAATCAATTAAGTAGAAATCCGAAAAGACACGACGAAGCCCTTCGATTTTTTGTGCGCCGTTTCGTCTTAAATCGACATTTTCTAACTTTATTGCCGTTCCACTCGAAAAGTTTTCCCATATATCTTTGTTTACCAAAGAAACTGATTCGACCACTTTATCAAGACGAGGAAAATCAGAGTCTTTGTATTTTGAAAGGTTTACTTCCCATTTGTTTTCATTACCGTCGTTTGCTTTTTTGGTTAATATATAGTACTTGTTAGAAAGATATAAAGCTGCAAGTTTACCGATACCTTTTCTGCCCATAACCGTCTTTTTGTCTGCTGTACTAAGATCGATATCTGTTCTTTTGTTTCTACCAATCCAAACATACTTGTCAGCCAAATCAGCATAATCCATACCGCTACCATTATCAATTATTTCAATAACAGAATGTTTTTTATCAGACATATCAATATAGACATATACTTTAGGGGCTTTTGCATCTAGCGCATTGGCAACTAGCTCTGAAATTGCGTTGGCTGCATTACTATAGAGGTTTTTCCCAAGTAGTTTTAAAGCTGAATATGAAAAATTAAAATAAATAGCATCTTCTGTATTCATAGATTTTATAGCTTCTTCATTTACAGGATTAGTATTGGTAATCAAGTTATTCTCCATATATATCATCCTTTCAAAGCAGAGTCGATTTGTTTTGCCAAGGCAATGGCTAACAATGGGGGGACAGCATTCCCAATTTGAGTTGTTACATTAGCTTTATCACCAACGAATTGAAACCAATCGGGAAAAGATTGTATGCGAGCTCCTTCACGAGGCGTAAGTGCACGATCTTGCTCATAATGAATACATCTAAGTCCTGACGGGGTGCTCATATTATTGGTAATAGTCGTGCAAGGCTGATCTTCGACAAGTCTTCCATAGGTGTTTGCGAAACCAGAGGTAAGCTTGTATTTTTTATCAATTACTCCTTGCTCAATTAATTTGTTGAAATCGTTTTTTCCTTGCCCTTGTTTTACATTCTTAATGACTGTTCGGATTTTTTCTCCATATTCACCGCAATAGTGCTGGGTAATGGCGTGAGAGTTGTATCTCATTAATTCTTGATAAGGGTTTTTAGGTAAAACAGTATATCTAGTGATATTTTCATTTTCATCAACGGGAGGCAAATCAGAAATAGCTTCCTTAATTGTTAATTTTTCAGTTCCTTTGGGTGAAGGGAATTCCCACTTTATGTTAAGATCTTTACGTATTCCCACAATAAAAACACGTTCTCTGTTTTCTGGAACTCCGAAATCAACAGCATTTAAAGTTTCCTTCACTATATTATATCCAAAGTCTTCAGTTATATTAGCAAACTTTTCCTGTATGATATCCATTACATATCTTCCATAATGGTCGATTACCGGTTTTTTGCGTTCTCTTCCTGTTTCTTTATTTTTTGTTGTTGTATATAGTATATTCCCGTCTTTATCAGTTTTGTAGAATGTTTCTCTCATTGACAAAATGCCTTTAACATTTTCAAAAAGGAACATTTTGGGACGAACAATACTCAAAATACGTAAATACTCTTCGTACATTGTTGCTTTTTCGTCATACACACGTTGACCAACAGTACTGAACGATTGGCAAGGTGGTCCGCCGATTATTAGATCGACAGGTTCATCTCCTATCATTGCGTTGATAGTATCAGCATCCAGACTTTTTATATCTTGAGCAAGCATATTTATGTCGGGATAATTAGAGGAAAAGGCTTTTGCGGCATGAGAATCAAACTCATTCGCAAATACAAATGAGTTTTTTCGGTTTCTTACAAAAGTATTGTTTTTTATTCGATAATAAAATCCAAATGTTAATCCTCCGGCTCCGGAGAATAAATCAATAATTCTCATTAGACAAAATCCTTTATTTATTATTTCAATATCTTTTCAATTCTTTCGGCAATTCTCTTAATCACAGGCACACAAACCGAATTGCCAATCTGTTTATATGCATCGTCTATTGTGATGGTATTAGGAAAGTAAAAGTCTTGGGGGAAACCTTGAAAATCAAGGCATTCCCTTAAAGTTAGTTTTCTAATACCGTAGTTATCCCAAACAACAGGGACTCTGTCAGGATATGTACCCATATTTGCCGTCAGCGTGGGACACATATTGTTTTTAGTCCATCTCACTTCTGTATCAGTAATTCGATAAATCGCTGTTTTGTCGTGCATATGCGAAGAAAGGTGATTTAGTATAGCCGAATCAGTATAGTAATATATATCATTTTTCTTCTCACTGCGGATTATTATGTCAGATGATTTTTGAGTCAGTTCGATTGGATCGGGATGTTGATACACAGTGTCAGACACATCTTCACGAATAGCCACTATGTAAATACGCTTACGTATTTGTGGTAGGTTCCCGTATTCATTACCAGCCATTACACGATAGTAAACCGTGTATCCGAATTGTGCTAAAGAATTGAAAATAACAAGAAAAGTTTTACCATCATCATGTTCCATAAGATTTGGGACATTTTCTAAAAACACGATTTCAGGTCGTTTTGCATCGATTATTCTTGTTATTTCAAAGAATAGGTTTCCTCGTTTATCCTTAAACCCCTTTTGTCTACCAGCTATTGAAAAAGGCTGGCAAGGGAAACCTGCTGTTAGCACATTAAAATCAGGAATACTATTAACATCTACAGTTCTAATATCAGATTCTACAAGATATGAATCGCCAAAATTATGTCTATATGTCTTGCAGGCGGCAGAATCATATTCGTTGGCCCAAACAATATCAAACCCAGCTTGTTTAAAGCCAAGACATATACCGCCTATTCCAGCGAACAAACTACATACCTTTGGCATAATCAAATCTCCTTAAGCGATCTCGCAGACCATAAATTATGACGAATTAGTATCTACTCTGTCTTTCTGTTATCTTTATGATAACATATTTTCAGAGTTCTCGGATTACTTTACCACTTTCTTTTTATCATGTCTCCTTAAAAATCCAACAAATATGTTCCATCGGCATATTTTCTAAATGTCACATATGTTTTTCCGTAGAGTTCCAACATCTGTTTTGTGACATATCCGCCGGAAGGTGCTCCTATTCTTTTGCGAATCCACTCACCTAAAATCGCATTACTTTCCACACTGTGTAATGCTTTATTGCCCTGCTGTGCCATTCTCATATGGAAAGAACCAAAATCTTTGGTGATTACCTTAAACATAGGACAATTTTCATCATCAGGATTGATTCTGTCAGGAAAAAACCCTGATCGTTTATCTTTGTGGTTATAAGGAATGTAAGCTTGGTTTTGATCTCTTTTTGTACCGTTTTTGCGAATACCCCAGTTTATACCTGAACCATAGCCTGTATCACTTCCATCAGAGCGCAAAAGCGAAACATTTAATGTATCAATAGGAGATTCTTGATCATAAACAAGATAATCTTTTTCCGAGTTATCGGGTTCAACAAATGTATCAGAAGTATTATTAACAACATTCTTAAGTTTCTCAGAAACATCAGGATCAAAGCAGTCGATTGTATCAGGCAATAACTCTTTGTAATATTTTAATGCTTCCATAGAATTGCACATACTTACAGATTCTCTACGCTTGTAAAAAGCATTCATCGTATAGTTTAATGAGCCACAAAAAGCTATATATGGGAAATGTCCCACTTGACTATCTGGTGCCATCCACAGATAAATTTTAGAGTGTACTTCCGGACCTTGGCAGATATATCTACAACTAACCTTGGGCATTCCTTTGGTGGAATTGAGAAAACGAATCATTCGGCAGATATCTTCGTGTTTCTTTTGTGAAAGACTCGATTTTGTCATACCAAGTATAATTTCTACAGAAATACCTTTGATAAAACGGTTGTTTTTAATACCTTCTGCAAGTTCGATCATATGAGTAGAAATTCTATCACAATCTGTAAATGCCGTTATGATTTTTAGAGAAGAACAAGGCGTAGGAAACTCCACTCTTGCGGGAGCGTATAAAACAGGTTCATCAAAATCCGATGTAATAAATGTTGGTTTTCCAGTTATATCATCAATCAATTTAATCATCATTTATTCCTCCATATTCGCTTTTACAGATGGATAATCAATACCTGCAAAACAGTTGAGAATAGCAGAAATAACTATTTCAGACAACTTACACGGAACAGCCATACCAATTTGTTTTCTCACACTACTGTAATTACCTACAAATTCATAATTATCAGGGAAAGTTTGTATGCGAGCACGTTCTCTATTTGTAAGCTCTCTATCAGTCCAGTGATACATAAAGGTTCCGCCGCCACCTGCTGCTGTTACTGTATAGGCAGGTTTGTTAGGATCTAACTTACGATATATTTGACTAATTTTTGTTTTTGTATGAATTTTTAATTCTTCAGGGAATTCACTGCCAAGTCTTTCTTCAGCTTGCCAAATGTTTTCACCGGGTAAAATATAGGAGAGTCTACGAACCACATTTTTCGTCAATTTTCGAATTTCGTGATTTGGTGCATTCGAAGGGATGTTTGATAAGGCAGTGCCTGAAGAAATATCAACATCTTTATACATTGCGGGATCGGGGACTTTATATTCAATTGGCAAGTCATTTCTGATACCAACAATGATTACTCTGTGCCGAGTTTGCGGAATACCATATTGCTCGGATTTGTATAAATTCACATTTAATCGATACCCTGCAGCTCTCATATCTTCGAGAATAATTTCAAAGTCTCCTGAGCCAGCAGAGCGAATACCGGAAACATTTTCAGCAACAAACCATTTTGGTTGATATTCTTTTAATACTTCAATACCGTACCAATAAAGTTGTCCGAACTTTTCATTTTCAAACCCCTGATGTTTTCCTACATTTGAAAAACTATTGCATGGGAAGCCATAGCAAAAAGCATCTATTTCACCAAGTGCTTTAATGTCTAGCTCTCGCACATTGCCACAATATACACTTTCCGGATTATTGGGACATATATTTTTTCTGTATGTTTCGCAAGTATCAGCATCATAATCATTTGCCCAAGCGTGTTCGACTGTATAAGTTCCGTCTGCACTTTTTGCATTCATAGCACCACAAGCAATTCCGCCAGGACCACAAAACAGCTCACCCAATTTAAAAACATTCATGTTATATACCTCTTTGTTTGTTTACTTATATTAAACGAATAGTCATATCTACAGGACTTGTCCAACGCACCTCAACTTGGTCGCCGGGTTGTGCTCCAACATGTTTATACCATGCTCCTATAGCAGTAAGATCATTGTTTACAGAAAACTGTTTGGCATAGATTTCTCCTTCTCTAACAGCACCTTGAGCCTTCATATCCACATTGAGGAATCCGTCATAAGAGGTACAATGGAAGATGTTTTGTCCTAAAACATCCATACCACCAGTATAGTTGGAATTATAAATGTTAAAACGACGAGCATCTGCAATATGAATTGGCAAATATGCTTCGCCACGACGTGGTGTTCGTGTTGCAGTATGACGATAAGTTCCCCACGCCAAATGACATTCTTCTAGTGTCACTATATATGAATCTCCTGCTCTGGGCATAATAAACCACCTTTTCGTTAATAAGTATAGTTGTTGTTTTTTTGTTTTTCTTAAAATCTACATATTTCGCATAAATGGTTCTAACAAACTATAGTTTGTGGAAAACATATTTGTTATAATCGCTCGATAAAATCACCACTTATACATTTCAAGAAGTGTTTTTACAATCTTGTCTGTTCTTGTGGTTATGTTATCAACAGTCCACTTTGTTTCGGTTACAACATCCTCGTTTAAGAACAAGCCGTTTCTGTAACCGATATCTTTTGTTTTGTCCTTCGATTTTCTATCTTTCTTGTGTTCAAAAGACATATTGGAAAGGTTTTGGTTATATCCGGTTATTGTTAGGTTACCAATAGTATGTACATAATCAGCTCTGATTTGGATTGCTTTAGCTTTATCGCCGTTAGCGATCATATCAACCCATTCTTTTGGGATGTTTTCGCCTTCGGGGAATATATGCTCGATAGTCCAAACATACTTATTACTTGTATCTCTCGACCACAAATCAGAGTATATCTCCTTAGTCTGATGTTGTGCTTCGATATTGCACAGAACAAAGCGAGTTGCTTCGGGATTCTCGTCGTAAATAGGTCCACGAAGTTTTTCTTCAAAGGCTTCATCTGTTGCCGAAACTGCTTTGAGTATATCTTTAATATCGGATACAATCTCGATGCCACTTTCGGATTTGATTTTTGCAATAATATCGATAAACAACTGTGTCAATTTACGAGTATTAGGAACATCTGTTAAGTTTCTTCTTACAAAGAATACAATCAGAGTATCAACTATTGATTTGATATCTGCATCCGAAAGACAAAGATTTTCTTGATTGGTCAATAGATACATCAACAACAAATATGAAGGAGCGCCGGAAATCCTTGCCAAGTTTTGCAAGCTTGTTGTGTAAACATATTCATCATCTGTATTGTTGACGATGATAGAGTATTTGTTAGCCTTTTCTGAAAGGTTTTCCAAAAGTGCACGATAATCGCTCTTGATCATTTTTTCATATATGTCGATCAGCGTTGTTCTTGTAGCTAAATAACCGAGGTAATACTTCTTGTCGGCAGATTTATAAGGAGCGTTCAATTCATCTCTAAAAGCGTTATAGAGCTGTCTAAAGAAACGTTCTTGAACAGAATAATCATCTTGACCTACAGATTTTAATATCTGTTTCCATTGTTCATAAGCGTTATCTGCATCAGCAGAGTTTTCGGCTTGAGCAATAAGAGAATTTTTGATTAAATCGAGAGCCGAAAGCGGAACACCTCTGTGGTTAAGAGATTCAAAGAGCATATAGGCATCTTTGTTAGTATCGACTTCAATTCCTACCAATACTGCCGCTTCAAATTTTCTAACGATTTGGAATAGCGCACCTATATCGGTAATATTGGGATTATCAGTCTTAATCTCCTGCACTTCATCGGCGATCAGTTTTATAAAATGCCGATAAGCTTTAGCAATTCTTCTGTTACCAAAATTCGCAGGTTTTGTGTGCTTAACTGTGATAATACCGTTGTCGGAAAGAATATAAGTGTAATCCTCGTCATTTGAGTTCTGCTTTTGGAGCAGAAGTCGCTGATTATATTCAGTAATTTTCCCACCGGATGCAGTAAATTTTTGCTTTTTATTTGCCAGCTCATTTCTCAAATTAGAGAGTTCGCTTAGATCATCTTCATCCATTTCGGTTTTGTGGTTAGCAAGTTCAGAATAGAGAGCAGCCAGCAGTAAAGTTATTGTTGTAAATCTTTGCTGTCCATCTATAACTTCCAAAACAGTTCCATTGAGTGAACCGCTATTAACACAAATATACGAGCCGAGAAAATATCCAAAATCATTTTCGGTTACGTCATTAAAGAGTGCATCCCACTCTTTGATTCCCCAAGTATATTCACGTTGGTATTTCGGAATTTTATATATCTTATCGCTGGTTATGGAAAACACATCAGCGATTGTTGTTTGTGATACGGTTTTTATCATAATCGAGCACCTCGCTATAATATTTATAAAGTTTTCATCCTAACATCAGGAAATGCAAATATCAAACCAATACTTCCCATTTGCCGTAGCGTTTGCCGCTTTCACGGCGGATATAGTT